>NZ_JBVYWO010000005.1:0-239307 GCF_056032725.1 Methylocystis sp. sgz306128 | reverse complement strand
TTCGTTCTGAGCCAGGATCAAACTCTCAAGTTAAATGAGAATATCAACCCGGCTTGGTCACTCTACTAATCTCGGTCAGTCCGGCTCCTAAAAACCAAACTAACCGCTGACGAGACCCAAGCACATCTGTCCATATAAATATGAACACGATGAACTTGAGATACGTGACAGCCAGTATTCTTCATACCTGACCCATAAAGGTCAGGCCGCAAGAACCCCGCCGCCTACGTTTCTCTTTCTTCCGATATACTTGTCAAACAACAGCGCCTCAAAATGACTCTCGCCATCAAGACACATCAGGCGTTCCCGCCCGCTCAGACCATTTCCAGAGCACCGCTCCAAAAATTGCGCCGCGCTCTATCCCTCAATTCCGCCAGGCTGTCAATCAACTTTTTTCGCCGTTCCGCAAAAAAAATCCAGACCGCCCAGACACCCCGCCATGCCCGAAATCAAAGCCGAAAAGCCCGATCCCAATCAACATAACAAAGCAACCCCAGACACAAAACCACCCGCAGCCCGCATCCAAAGACGCAAAAACCGCCAAGCACATCCCGCGCCCAGCTCAAACTAACCCCAGCCATAAAAGCAGAAAGTCAATCCAATAGGAACAAAACTACACCCTCCGCTGCTCTGCACAGCGGTGCGCCGTTCGTGAAAACACTCCTACAAAACACACAACTCTTTGTCAATCAATCTTGAACAAAATAATCAAGAAAATTACAAGGCATTGAAAAACAACAAATAAAAGGAAACAACCGCGGCAACTCATGCAAAAGGCGACAAACCCGCGCTGTTTGCCACGCTTTTGCCGATTTTGACGATCATGCCACATTGCAGCGGCCTTGATGGGATGGAACATGAAAATCGCGTCCATCACCCGGCCGGAACTTTATGTACGATCTGAATCGAGGCTGTTGCTCCTGGCAAGAACCGGATATATTGCGCGCGCATGACGGCACTGACCCCAAATAATTACCAGACACTGGCCAGCATTGTCGGATCCGAACCGCCCATGGAAAGCGGCAGCGTTCCGCATTCGCCGGAGGACTGGCACAGGATTTCGCTGCGATGGCTTTCGGGGACGGTGATTGCGGGATTATTCGGCGCGGCCCTGATTGGCGCAGCCGTTTATACCTCGCTCGACCGCCAGGCGCATTTTGCCGAAATGCCGGTTCTGGTGCCGTCTATCCACCGCGAGCAGCCCGTTGCCGGAAAGAAAGAGATCCGCAAGGGCGACAGGCTGGTGCGTCCTGTCGATATTGTCGCCGCCAAACAATCTTACCGGGTGACCATCCCCGTAAAGATCGGCGACAAGGAAGTGCTGATGCCGCGCATGTTCACCAAAGTATCGACGCCATTGACACTGACGCCCACGGTATTTGCCGAGGACGTGCCAAAATTCGACCCCCTGCGCCTTCTCACCGGCACCAAGGACACACTTGATTCGCAACAGGATCAGGCGCCGATCATCGATGCGGCAGAAGTATCGCTGGCAACACGCGATCTGAGCGGGAGCGAAAGCTTCGCCTCCAACGCGCAATTGTCGCTGGACGAAGCGCGCGCACAGGTCACCGAGCAATTGCGCAACGCCGCTGACGGTGCCAAGGCCGCCTTCAATATTCCGCCGCAACTTCTGCTCATGCACACCAGCCGGGCCGATGCCGCGCTCAATCCGAACGGCCTGTCCGCGCCCGGACTGGACGCCACCGCGCCGGGCGGCATCAGCGACACCGCATTTTCCTCGATCAAGGTGCAATGGGTGCCGGAAAATGTGACAACTCTGCCCAGACAGGACACGCAGCCGAACGTATCGCAGATGGAGGAACGTCTTGCCATCGTTCACAAGGGCGAAACGCTCGAGGACATCCTGCGCGCCAACAAGGCCGATTCCGGCGACATAAACGCCGTCATGGCCGCCGTCTCGAAGCGCGGCGGCACAATTGTGCATGAAGGTCAACGCGTGAAACTGCTCTTCGCCGATATCAAGGGCGACGCGGCGATGCTCAATCTGGCGCGCGTGTCCATCTATACCGACGAGACACTCGAATCGGAATTTGCACGGGCTGACGCGGGGCAGTTCATGCCTGTTCATATCGAGCAGGCTCCATCGCCGGCGGAAGGTCCGCCGCAGGATCAGACTGCGGATGAGGATACAGATTCGGGTGGCATCCGTCTGTACAACGCGCTTTACGAGACGGCGCTCAAACAGGAAATGCCCAAGCCGATCATCGACGACATGACCGTCATCTTTTCCAATTCGGTCGATTTTCAGAAGGCGGCGGCTGCCGGCGATTCATTTGAAGCGCTGTATACCGGCGGCGAGGAGAACGAGGGCAAGCCAGAATTACTCTATGCTTCGATAACCGCGCACAATGAAACATACAGATTTTACCGCTTTCAGTCGCCCGATGACAATTCCGTCGACTATTATGATGAAAAAGGCAAATCGAGCCGCAAATTCCTGATTCGCAAACCTATCGCCTTTGGCGTCGAGCGCTCGGGCTTCGGGATGCGGCGTCACCCGATCTTCGGATACATGCGCCTGCATACCGGTGTCGACTGGGCCGCGCCGACGGGCACGCCTATTTTCGCCGCAGGAAATGGCGTGATCGTCAAAGCCGGATGGACATCGGGCTATGGACGGCGCGTGGAAATTGAACATCAGGGCGGCTATGAGACGACATATAACCACATGTCCGGTTTTGGCCGCGGCATTTCCGAAGGCGCCCATGTCAAGCAAGGTCAGATCGTCGGTTATGTCGGCACGACCGGCAATGTGACCGGCGCGCATCTGCACTATGAAGTGATGATCAATGGCCGCTTTGTCGACCCCCTCGGCATACGCCTGCCAAGAACGCGTGAACTGAGCGGCAAGGTTCTGACGGCATTCAAGCAGAGTGAGCAGCGCATAGACGATATCATCTCGAAGGCGCCCAACGCGGAAATGCAGGCGCAGATCCGTTAACACCGCCAGCCTGCCCCGGCCCAGGTCATGTGCGCAAGCACCCCGGCGGGGAGTTGCTATCTTTATACGGATAAATGCGCTATCGGTCAGGTCATGCCAGCGTCGGCGGCAAAAGACGTAAGACCCACCGGATTTGCGCGTGTCAGGGTGCGCGCCGCCAGCATCGGTGATGCCGTATATGATGCCGTATATAAGGAGCAACATGACTGAAGCCTCTGCGAAATCTGGCCGCCTGACTTATGCCGCGCTTTCAATTTTGCCGGTTGTCGCCGCCGGTGTGCTCGGAAATCTGGCGACGATTCCGAATATTCCGACCTGGTACGCGCATCTCGCCAAACCGGCCTTCACGCCGCCCAACGCTGTCTTCGGCCCGGCCTGGACTCTGCTTTACCTGCTGATGATGATCGCCATCTATCGCATCCTCAGCCTGGCGGCGCAGGGACCGGAGCGCGAAAAAGCCATCCGGGTCTTCTTCATCCAGCTATTTCTGAATGCGCTGTGGTCGTTCGGCTTTTTCGCGGCGCACAGCCCTTTGCTCGGACTGGTGATCATTCTGCCGCTGGAGGCGATGATTCTCGTCACCATCAGACGATTCTGGCGGCTCGATAAAATAGCCGCGGCTTGTCTGGCGCCTTATGCTGCATGGGTGGCATTCGCCATCTGTCTCAATGGCGGCATATGGTGGCTGGCGCGCTGAACCGGAGACCGGGCCAAACGCGCCGCCCCGGACAGGTTTTGTGTGATTTACACCGAAAGACTGCACTGAAAGGCCAGCAAAAAATGGTGACAAGGGTTGCGCCGTCACTGCCCTTGTGTTAGGCAACGGCCAAATTTGCAAGCACCTCGCTTGCGGGGCAAAATCATTTTATCCATAGCCTCGCGCTCAGGATCCGCCAAAGCGGCTTTTTGAACGCGATGACCCATGAAAGGCGTTTCGTGACGACAGAAACGATCATATCCGGAATGGCTGGGCGCTATGCTCTGGCTTTGTTTGATCTGGCGAAAGAGCAGGGCGTCACCGAGGAAGTTGCGGCGCAGCTCAATAATTTCGACTGGATGGTTGCCGGCAGCGAAGACCTCGCCATGATGGTGCGCAGCCCTGTCATCACCACCGAAGACCAGCTGCGCGCGCTCGATGCCATTCTCTCGAAGGCAGGCATTTCAGGCATTGCCGCAAATTTCATCCGGCTTGTTACCGCCAAGCGCCGTCTGTTTGCCATCCGCAACATGATAGCCGGCTATAACAAGATGCTTGACGCGAGCAAGGGAATTGTCCGCGCGCAGGTGACGGTTGCTCACCCGATCAATGATACTCATCTGGCATCTCTGCGTGATGCCCTCAAGAACGTTTCCGGCGGCGCATCAGTCGACGTGAATGTGGAAGTCGATCCAGCCATCATTGGCGGCCTGGTTGTTAAACTGGGTTCGCGCATGCTGGACGCTTCGCTCAAAACCAAACTCAACTCAATTCGTTCGCTCATGAAAGAGGTCGGCTGATGGACATCCGCGCCGCAGAAATTTCCGCAATTCTCAAGACCCAGATCCAGAACTTTGGCTCTGAGGCCCAGGTTTCCGAAGTTGGGCAGGTTCTCTCCGTCGGTGACGGTATTGCCCGTGTTTATGGCCTTGACAAGGTTCAGGCCGGCGAAATGGTCGAATTTGCAAACGGCATTCGCGGCATGGCCCTCAACCTCGAATCCGACAATGTCGGCGTCGTGATCTTCGGTTCCGACCGCGACATCGCGGAAGGCCAGACCGTGAAGCGCACCGGCGACATCGTCGACGTTCCGGTCGGCAAGGAACTTCTCGGCCGTGTCGTTGACGCTCTGGGCAATCCGATTGACGGCAAGGGCCCGATCAAAGCCTCCAAGCGTTCGCGCGTGGACGTCAAGGCCCCCGGCATCATTCCGCGCAAGTCCGTGCATGAGCCGATGGCCACCGGCCTGAAGGCGATTGACGCCCTGATCCCCGTTGGCCGCGGCCAGCGCGAGCTGATCATCGGCGACCGCCAGACCGGCAAGACCGCTGTTGCTCTCGACGCGATCCTCAA
The DNA here is from genome assembly GCF_056032725.1 of Methylocystis sp. sgz306128. NCBI lineage: Bacteria > Pseudomonadati > Pseudomonadota > Alphaproteobacteria > Hyphomicrobiales > Methylocystaceae > Methylocystis > Methylocystis sp. sgz306128. Next base: position 234,292 of record NZ_JBVYWO010000005.1, on the reverse strand, counting down.
CCAGAAGTCGATCAACCAGGGCAGCGACGAATCCGCCAAGCTTTACTGCGTCTATGTGGCTATCGGCCAGAAGCGCTCGACCGTCGCTCAGTTCGTCAAGGTGCTGGAAGAAAATGGCGCCCTCGAATATTCGATCGTCGTCGCCGCCACCGCCTCCGACCCGGCGCCCATGCAGTTCCTCGCACCCTTCGCCGGCTGCGCCATGGGTGAATATTTCCGCGACAACGGCATGCACGCCCTGATCGTTTATGACGATCTCTCGAAGCAGGCCGTTGCTTACCGCCAGATGTCGCTGCTCCTGCGCCGTCCGCCGGGACGCGAAGCCTATCCGGGCGACGTCTTCTATCTCCACAGCCGTCTGCTGGAGCGTGCCGCAAAGCTGAACGAGGCTAGCGGTCTGGGCTCGCTGACCGCCCTGCCCGTGATCGAAACCCAGGCCAACGACGTGTCGGCCTATATTCCGACCAACGTGATCTCGATCACCGACGGCCAGATCTTCCTTGAAACGGATCTGTTCTATCAGGGTATCCGCCCGGCCGTGAACGTCGGTCTCTCGGTGTCCCGCGTCGGTTCGGCCGCTCAGACCAAGGCGATGAAGAAAGTCGCCGGCCGCATCAAGGGTGAGCTTGCCCAGTATCGTGAAATGGCCGCATTCGCGCAGTTCGGCTCGGATCTCGATGCATCGACACAGGCCCTGCTGAACCGCGGCTCGCGCCTGACCGAACTGCTCAAGCAGGCCCAGTTCCAGCCGCTGAAGATGGAAGAGCAGGTCTGCTCGATCTATACCGGCGTGAACGGTTATCTGGACAAGCTGCCGCTCAATCGGGTCAAGGCTTTCGAGGACGGTCTGCTTTCGACGCTGCGCACCGCCCATCCGGAAATTCTGGAGGCCATCCGCAGCTCGAAGGATCTCTCGGACGCAACTGCCGCCGCCCTCAAGGCAGCCGTGGACGCCTACGCCAAGTCATTTTCCTAATCTCAAGATCCCGGACAGCCCATGCCGTCGTTAAAGGACTTACGAAACCGCATCGCTTCGGTGAAAGCGACGCAAAAGATCACCAAGGCCATGCAGATGGTTGCGGCGGCAAAGTTGCGTCGTGCACAGATGGCCGCCGAGGCAGCGCGTCCTTATGCCGAGCGCATGGACGCGGTTCTGGCCAATATAGCAGCAGGCGTGTCCGGCAACGGGCCGCGTCTGCTCTCCGGCACCGGTAAGCAGGAGACACATCTTCTGGTGGTCTGCACCGCTGAACGCGGCCTGTGCGGCGCCTTCAATTCCTCGATCGCACGTCTTGCCCGCGACAAGGCCAATGCTCTGATCGCACAGGGCAAGACCGTGAAAATCATCTGCGTCGGCAAAAAAGGATATGACATCCTGCGCCGGCTGTTCGACAAGAACATCGTCGAGGTGATTGAACTGCGCAATGTCAAGCAGCTCAGCTATGACAATGCCGAACCGATCGGCAAGAACATCATCAGCCGGTTCGAAGCCGGTGAATTCGATGTCTGCACCCTGTTCTACTCGAAGTTCAAATCGGTGATCTCGCAGCTGCCGACCGCGCTGCAGCTGATTCCGGCGGATATTCCGGCCGCAGCCCCGAAGAACGGCGCCAGCGCCACCTATGAATACGAGCCCGAGCAGGACGAAATTCTGGCGACATTGCTGCCGCGCAATATTTCGGTCCAGGTCTTCCGTGCGCTGCTCGAGAACGCCGCGTCCGAACAGGGCGCGCGCATGAGCGCGATGGACAATGCCACACGCAATGCCGGCGAAATGATCAAGAAGCAGACGCAGAAATACAACCGCTCGCGTCAGGCCATGATCACCAAGGAACTGATTGAAATCATCTCGGGCGCCGAAGCGCTCTGACGTCTTGTAAAGTGAGGATTTAACATGGCAAACACTGCCGCTCCAGCAACCCGCATTGGTCACATCACCCAGGTCATCGGCGCCGTTGTCGACGTGAAGTTCGACGGTCACCTGCCGCAAATTCTGAATGCGCTTGAAACCGACAACGGCGGCAACCGCCTCGTTCTCGAAGTGGCGCAGCATCTGGGCGAATCCTCCGTGCGCTGCATCGCCATGGACACGTCAGAAGGTCTCGTGCGTGGCCAGCCGGTCACGGATACGGGCGCGCCGATCATGGTGCCGGTTGGTGAGGAAACCCTCGGCCGCATCATGAACGTGATTGGCGTTCCCGTCGACGAATGCGGCGAGATCAGCACCAAGGGCCGCCGCGCCATCCATCAGCCTGCACCAAGCTATGCTGAGCAGGCAACGGAAGCTCAGATTCTCGAAACAGGCATCAAGGTCGTCGATCTTCTGGCGCCTTACGCCAAGGGCGGCAAGATCGGCCTGTTCGGCGGCGCCGGCGTCGGCAAGACCGTTCTGATCATGGAACTGATCAACAACGTCGCCAAGGCGCACGGCGGTTATTCGGTTTTCGCCGGTGTGGGCGAGCGTACCCGCGAGGGCAACGACCTCTACCACGAAATGATCGAATCCAACGTCAACAAGAACCCCAAGGAACATGGCGGTTCTGCTGCCGGCTCCAAATGTGCGCTTGTTTACGGCCAGATGAACGAGCCGCCGGGAGCACGCGCCCGCGTCGCCCTGACCGGCCTGACCGTCGCCGAGGATTTCCGCGACAAGGGTCAGGACGTGCTGTTCTTCGTCGACAACATTTTCCGTTTCACGCAGGCTGGCTCGGAAGTGTCGGCTCTGCTGGGCCGCATTCCGTCCGCCGTGGGTTATCAGCCGACTTTGGCCACCGACATGGGCGCGCTGCAGGAACGCATCACCACCACGCAGAAGGGCTCGATCACTTCGGTGCAGGCGATTTACGTTCCGGCCGACGACCTGACCGACCCGGCCCCGGCCACGTCGTTCGCCCATCTGGACGCAACCACCGTGTTGTCGCGTTCGATTGCTGAAAAGGGCATTTACCCGGCAGTGGACCCGCTCGATTCGACCTCGCGCATGCTGAGCCCGCTGGTTGTCGGCGAGGAGCACTACAGCGTCGCCCGTTCGGTGCAGCAGGTGCTTCAGCGCTACAAGGCCCTGCAGGACATTATCGCCATTCTCGGCATGGACGAGCTTTCCGAAGAAGACAAGATTGCGGTCGCCCGCGCCCGTAAGATCGAGCGCTTCCTCAGCCAGCCGTTCCATGTGGCTGAAGTGTTCACCGGTTCGCCGGGCAAGCTCGTGCCGCTGGCCGACACGATCAAGGGCTTCAAGGGCCTCGTGGAAGGCAAGTACGACCACCTGCCGGAAGCCGCCTTCTACATGGTCGGCACCATCGAAGAAGCCATGGAAAAGGCTGCGAAATTGTCCGCTCAGGCGGCCTAACGTCAAGCTTGCAAGGAGCATCGACGAATGATGCCGTTTCACTTTGAACTTGTTTCGCCCGAAAAGGTGCTCTTTTCGGGTGATGTTGCCCAGGTGGTGGTTCCGGGGCTGGAGGGTGAATTCACCGTCCTGGCCGGTCATGCTCCGTTCATGTCCAGCCTCAAGGCGGGGCTGGTCTTCGTTGAGGAATCCGCTGGCCGCGGCCGCCGCATGGTGGTCATCGGCGGTTTTGCCGACGTCAATGCCAAGGGCCTGACAATTCTGGCCGAGCGGGCCTCGGCTATCCAGGACATCACCACCGCCCAGATCGATCAGGAAATTCTGAATGCTCAGACCCGGCGCGAGGCCCTGACCACCAACGAAGAGCGCGACGCCGCCGACATGCGCATTGCCCAGTTGCAGGAACTGCGCACGGTTCTGCAGGCGGTCTGACACACCGACATTTTGCAAAAAAGCCCGCTTCATGCGGGCTTTTTTATTGCGCTGCGAACCTGTTCAGTCCCGGCTCAGCATGAACACCGCCTGCTCGCCGAACAGGTTCCACAGCCACCAGGGCGCATTCACCATCATGGGCTTGCCGAATCTGTCCAGCGCCACGGCACGCTCGATCCGCGCTCCGATCTCCCGGGTCAGATTAACGAAATCCTGTATGGTGCAAAAATGGATATTCGGGGTGTCGTACCACGAATAGCTCAGATTTTCGGTTACCGGCATCTGTCCCCTGAACATGATCTGGCTGCGTATCCGCCAATGTCCGAAATTGGGGAAGGAAACAATGGCATATTTGCCGATGCGCAGCATGTCCTGCAAAACGTGCTTCGGGCGCAGCGTCGCCTGCAGCGTCTGCGAGAGAATGACATAATCGAACGAATTATCCGGATAATAGGCCAGATCCGTATCGGCATTGCCCTGCACCACGGAGAGTCCCCGGCTCACAGCCTCGTTGACGCCGCGTTGAGAAAGCTCGATGCCACGCGCATCCACGCCGCGCGTGTTGGTCAAGAGTTCCAGCAGCGCGCCATTGCCGCAGCCGACATCAAGGACGCGCGCGCCCTGCGCCACCATTCCGGCGACGATGAGAAAATCTACGCGCGCCGCATCCCGCGCCAGACGGTTCCAGGGTTCGGGTTCTGTCATGCTTTTGTCCCCGTTCCGAATCTCGCCCGCGCGGCGGCAGCAAGAAAGCCATGCGTGGTTCCAATAAAATCCGGCTCGTCGAGCAGGAAGGCGTCATGCCCCTTATCGGATTCGATCTCGACGAAGGAAACAGAAGCTCCGGCGGCATTGAGCGCATGGACGATGGTCCGCGAGGCCGAAGTGGGATAAAGCCAGTCGGTGCTGAAGGAGACGACGCAGAACCGCGTCTTCGTGCCCTTGAAAGCCGCAGCCAGAGAGCCGCCATAATCGCCGGCGAGATCGAAATAATCGCAGGCGCGCGTCACATAAAGATAAGAGTTGGCGTCAAACCGGTCGACAAAGCTGGCGCCCTGATACCGCAGATAATTCTCGATCTTGAAATCGGCATCGAAGGAGAAGGTGCGCTCGGAGCGGTTCTGCAATTCGCGGCCGAATTTCCGGTGCAGCGCCTCGTCCGACAGATAAGTGATATGCGCCGCCATGCGCGCCACGGCAAGACCCTTGACCGGCGCGACGTCCTCATCAAGATAGCGCCCGTTGCGCCAGTCCGGATCGGCCATGACAGCCTGCCTCCCAACCTCGTGAAAGGCAATGTTCTGCGACGAATGCCGCGCTGCAGTGGCCACCGGCAGGGCGCTGAACACCCGCTCAGGGTAAGAGGCAGCCCATTGCAGCACCTGCATTCCGCCCATTGAGCCGCCGGCGACACAGAAAAGCTGTCCGATGCCCAGATGGTCGATCAGCATGGCCTGCGCCCGCACCATATCGCGGATGGTGAGCACCGGCAGGTCAAGACCATAAGCCCGGCCCGTCGCCGGATTGGTCGAGGCCGGTCCGGTAGAGCCCATACAGCCGCCGATCACATTGGAGCATATGACAAAATAGAGATTTGTATCGATAGGCCTGCCCGGCCCGACCATGATCTCCCACCAGCCCGGCTTTCCCGTAACCGGATTGATGTTGGCGACATGCTGGTCTCCGGTCAGCGCATGGCAGATCAGGATCGCGTTGGATTTATCGGCATTCAGCGTGCCATAGGTCTGGTAAGCCAGCGTCAGGGGCGCGATTTCGCGGCCTGAATCGAGCTTCAGCGGCTTGTCGGGCGGAAATTCCACCTTCAGGCTCTGCGGGGCGTCAGCCTCGCGGACAGCGGCGGGACGTTGAATCTTGTTGTTCATACCAAGCCTGAACCAATTTCGTTCTGTATGCCGAACACATCGTTTGATAATTAGAATATGTCCTATGGTTTCGTCAAGGTGTCCGCTGCCGGACAACGCGCGGATAATAGAACCAAAACAGCAAAAAATCGCCGCGAAATCTTTGCAATCTCACGCCGCGCCCGCTATGAACGAAGCGCCGGAAAGAAAGACCATTCGCGCCATGACTGAGTTTCCACCGCCTGCAAGCCAACCTGTAGAGACCTTGGCCGACCTGCGCGTCGACATCGACCGCATCGACGCGGCCATGCACAAACTGCTGATCGAGCGCGGCACCATCATCGACAGGCTCATTGCCGTCAAGGCGCGGCAGGGCGGCGGCTCCGCCTTCCGTCCCGGCCGGGAGGCCGCCATGATGCGCGCCCTTGTCCAGCGCCATGAGGGCCGCCTGCCCGTCGACACGGTCGAAAGCATCTGGCGCATCATTATCTCAACCTTCACCTATGTGCAGGCGCATTATTCCGTGCATGCCGATGTGATGGGCGGAGATGCCAGCATGCGTGACTCCGTGCGGTTCCATTTCGGATTTACAGTTCCGTTCGTCGCTCATAACGGCGCGCAGGGCGTGATTGATTCGGTGGCCGCTGCGCAGGGCGATCTTGGCATGATCCGGGTTGAGGGCCACACTTCGGCCGGGGCCTGGTGGACAAGCCTCACCGGACCGCAGGCGCCTAAAATCATTGCGCGCCTGCCCTTTGTCGAGCGGCCGGACCATCCGGCGGGAATGCCCGTATTTCTGCTCAGCAAGCCGCTCAATGAAGCTGCCGCGCGCGATACGCTGCTGTTTGCCGTGGGGCTGGAGCGATGGCGGGAGGCCATTCCCGCCGCACTGGGCGCAATCGAGGGCGAAATCATCGGCAATGCGCCGCAGGACCATGGCCTGAGCCTCCTCATCGCCGTGCCCGGCACCCTTGATCTGCAGCGGCTGCAGGATCTTTTCACCAATCTTGGCGCTGCTGAAGCGCGCATTGCCGAAGTCGGCAGCCATGCCTTGCGCTATGCCTTCGGGCCTAAGCCTGAATAACGGAGTTCATCACGTGTCCTCATCTGTTACGCGTCCCGTTCCACGCGAGTCCATTGCCAGAATCGACGCTTATGTGCCGGGCAAAAGCGCTGCCAAATTCGCCGGCAAGATCTACAAGCTGTCCTCGAACGAGACACCGCTCGGTCCTTCGCCGAAGGCAGTGGAAGCCTATCAGGCAGCCGGCAGCCATCTCGAGCTTTATCCCGACGGCTCGGCCACGGCTCTGCGCGAGGCGATTGCCCGTCTGTACGGATTGGAGTCCAGGCGCATTGTCTGCGGCGCCGGATCGGACGAGGTGCTTTCGCTGCTCACCAGCGCTTATGTCGGACCGGGCGATGAAGGCATATTCACCACTCATGGCTTTCTGGTGTACAAGATCGCCATTCTCGCGGCGGGCGGCACGCCCGTCGTGGCGGAGGAGAAAAACCTGACGGCCGATGTCGACAACATTCTGGCCAAGGTGACCCCCCGCACAAAAATCGTCTTTCTGGCCAATCCGAACAACCCGACCGGCACCTACATACCGTTCGAGGAGGTCAGACGCCTGCACGCGAACCTGCCGCCGCATGTGGTGCTCGTGCTGGATGCCGCCTATGCCGAATATGTGCGCCGCAACGATTATTCCGCCGGGATCGAGCTTGTCAGCCAGTGCGAGAATGTCGTGATGACCCGCACTTTCTCCAAAATCTACGGGCTTGCGGCGCTGCGCATCGGCTGGTGCTATGCGCCGGAGCATATCTGCGACGCCATTAACCGCATCCGCGGGCCGTTCAACCTCAGCACACCGGCCATTGCCGCCGGGGTCGCGGCGCTTGAAGATCAGGCACATGTCGCAGGCGCCATCACCCATAATGAAATATGGCTGCCGCGCCTGACCAAGGCTATAGAGGCACTCGGGATCAGGGTAACGCCATCGGTGGGCAATTTCATCCTGCTGCATTTCGGTCATGCGCCGGGGCATACAGCCGCCGAGGCCGATGCCTTCTGCGCGGCGCAGGGCGTGATCATGCGCGCCGTCAGCTCCTATGGCCTGCCCGATTGCCTGCGCCTGACGATTGGCAGCGCAGAGGCCAACGAACGGGTTATTGAGGTGCTGACGCAATTCATGCAGGGCAAAGCTCATGAGTGAAGCAAGATTGCAGCGGCTGCAAAGCCCGCTGTTCGGGCAGATCTGCATCATCGGCGTGGGCCTGATCGGCTCTTCGCTGGCCCGCGCCATCCGCGAGGCGAATCTCGCGGGCAGGCTTGTCTGCTACGATCAAAACCCGCAGGTGCGCCAGCGCGCAGCCGAACTCGGTCTGGCGGATATGGTCGCACCGGATCTTGCAGCGGCAGTCACCGATTCGGATTTTGTCATTCTTTGTGTTCCGGTCGGCGCCAATGCCGCTGTGGCCATGGATATGGGCCTGCATCTCAAGCCGGGCGCGATCGTATCCGATGTCGGATCGGTCAAGAGTTCGGTCGTTGCGGCTGTCGCGCCGCACCTGCCGCAGGGCGTGCATTTTGTGCCGGCTCATCCTGTGGCCGGAACCGAATATTCCGGCCCGGACGCCGGTTTCGCCAGCCTGTTCATCGGACGCTGGTCCATTCTTACCCCGCCACCCGGCACAGACGAGGCTGCAATCGAAAAGACAGTGGCCTTCTGGAAGGCCTGCGGGTCAAATGTGGAATTGATGACCCCCGCGCACCACGATCAGGTGCTGGCGATCACGAGCCATATTCCGCATCTCATCGCCTATAATATCGTTGGCACGGCGGCGCATCTCGAGGAGATCACCCAGTCGGAAGTGATCAAATTCTCGGCGGGCGGCTTCCGCGACTTCACCCGCATCGCCGCCTCTGATCCCACCATGTGGCGCGACGTGTTTCTCAACAACAAGGAAGCCGTGCTGGAAATGCTGGGCCGATTCACGGAAGATCTGACCGCGCTGCAACGGATGATCCGCTATGGCGATGGCGAAGGACTCTTCACCCTGTTCAGCCACACGCGTGACATCCGGCGCTCCATCATCGCGGTGGGGCAGGAAACGGCGGCTCCGGATTTCGGACGGCGCAGCGGCGAGTCTCAATAAAGCGGAAGCAGTTCAAACGGCAGGCGGACAGGGCCAAGCATCACCTTGCCGCCGCTCAGGTGCAGTGGCAGGCTCACGCCCTGCGACGAATTCTTGAAAAAGCTGCCGAGCAGCCCGCCGACCAGACCTGATTGCGGCCCCAGACCATATTGTTCGAGCAAATGGCCCGCGCCGCGCAGATGCAGTTGCAGCATGCCATCGAGCCGGTGCTGATCATCCAGCGTCAGCGAGCCGCTCGTGTCGACATTGAGGTCCCCGGCCATGCCGTGGCAGGTGCGGATGGTCAGGGCGCCGCCGCCGATGCGCCAGCGCTCCAGCTGGGCCGGAAGATTGCCGCCCTGCAGCGCCTGCGGATTGACGATTTCCGCCTGGCAGGTGAGGTCGAGCGGTGCCGGATCGCGCAGAATGTCGGCGACAAGCGGACTGCGGACGCCCTCGGCCCGGAAGCTGAACGGCAGCGGCGCGGACGAGGACACCGGCCCTGCATCAATCGAAATCGCAGTGGCGCTGTGTTCGGATGAACCGGAGCCGCCGAGCTCCAGTTGCGGCGCGCCAAGATGAATCTGCGCATAAAGGCCGCCAAGCGTGAAGCGCACCAGCGCCTGCGCCGATTGCCAGTTCATATGCGCCGTCGTCTTGTCCGGCAGTGTGAGATCCAGCGGCGCCTTCGCCTCGATATTCACATGGAGGGGCGCATCGAAACCCCAATGCGCGCTCAGACCGGCAAGACGCCCGGTCGCGCCAAGTTCGGAATGCATCACCGGCATCTGACATTCATACCGGATGGCGAAGGGAAACCCCCGGCGCTGCAGCGGCGCGCATTGCCAGTCACGGCCCCACGCCGCCTCGCGGTGCAGCAATTCCCGGCCCTGCCCTTCGATCTGTCCGGCAAAGAAGTACCAGCCGCCCGCCCAGAGCCCAGCACATCCCAGAACAAGGACAAGAGCCGCTCCCAGATACTTCCGGCTCCGCTTTCTGCCTGTCACAAACGCCTCCATTCCCTGTCCGTTCTCGACGCGCAACGCTCTTGCAAGCGCGGCCTGCCCCTGCCATAGAAGCGCGGCAACGTGACCAAACTTGCGTCACAATGAATTGAAATGCAAAATTTGCGGCTTTTTAGTGAACGGAACCCTCATGGCGTCAGCCTCCGACACGCGTGAAACCGGCTCGCTCTGGGTCTTTGCCTATGGTTCCCTCATATGGAACCCCGGTTTTGCCTTTTTATCGGCGCATCCGGCGACGATACATGGCTATCATCGCTCTCTCTGCATCTATTCTCATTTCCACCGCGGCACACGCGAGGCGCCGGGCCTTGTGCTCGGGCTGGACAGGGGCGGCTTATGCCGCGGACTGGCCTATGAGGTGGCAGCGGCAGAACATGGCGACGTGGTGGCCTATCTGCGGGCGCGCGAACAGGTGACCATGGTCTATCGGGAAACGCGGCTAAAGGCCCGCCTGTCCGATGGCCGCGCCATCAGCGCGCTGGCCTATGTCGCCGACCGCGCTCATCCGCAATATGCCGGCCGCCTGCCGCCGGAGGATCAGTTGCGGCTGGTGCGGCACGGGGTGGGCCAATCCGGCGCCAACCCGGATTATGTGCGTGCCACATATGAGCACCTCGTCCAGATGGATATCCGCGACCACACGCTCGAATGGCTGGTGCGCCGCATGGCGGAATAGGCACAAAAGCCGCCCGCGCCGGAATGCGTCAATTTTGCTGTGCGGCCACAAGATCCGCGATCACGGCCTCGCGTGCGGCCTGTGTCTCGGCCATCAGATGAATATGAAATTCGGATATGTTCTCGCGGGCGATCTGTGTCATCGCGCCGCCGAGCCAGAAAAGCTCTGGCAGGGCGCCGCTGTCGCCGGCAGCAACCAGACAGGCAGAACCGGCCTCGTCGCGCCGCACAGCCAGAACAACCGCATGGGCATAGGCTTGCAGCGTGTCCATGGCGCTGGCGTCGCCGGCCGGAAAGACCGAACAGACGTAGCGCCGGCCCGAATGCCCGCGCCAGGCCTGAAAACTGCGCGCCAGACCATCCGTGAGCGCGCTGAGACTCAGGCTGGACGCGGCACGCGGACATGGCGGAAAAGCCCGGGACATACTTGCGGCATAGAGCATCGCGACCATCCATCTGATTCTGTTGTATGGAACAAAACTAGAACAAAAATGCCAGATCGTCAAGCTGCCCTGTTCCGCGCCGCTGTCTAAGCCCCCGCCTTGCCGGACATGCGTCGCCGCACCCTGGCGAGGCTCGGATCGGCCTTGATGGCCTCCTCCACCAGCCTGTCGGTGGCCGATTCGATACGGTCCTGCAAGGTCGCAAAAAAGGCGCGCCGCTCCATGCCCGGTGCGATGGCCGGCAGGAATTCGACGACCAGCTTGCCGGGCCGGCGCAGGAACGAGCGCCGCGGCCAGAACAGGCCGGCATTGAGCGCCACAGGCACGCAGGGCACGTTGCTCGCGCCGTAAATCTGCGCCACGCCATATTTGTAGGCAGGCGGCGCGCCGACGGGACGGCGCGTCCCTTCCGGGAAAATGATGAGCTGGCGTCCCTCGGAGAAAGCCTGCGCCGCCGCACGCTGCAGTTGCGGCATCACGGAGCCGCCCTTCTGCCGGTCCACCACGATCTGCTGCGCGGCGCGGATATACCAGCCGAACAGAGGCAGATGCTGAAGTTCCTTCTTCAGCGCATAGCTGAAATCGGGGCAGTGGGTCATCAGGGCGAAGGTCTCGAAGGCCGACTGATGTTTTGACGCCACGATGCAGGCACCTGCAGGCAGATGTTCAAGACCGCGGAACTCGACATGGATGCCGCAGATTTTCTCCATGAGCCAGATGGACGAGACGCCCCAGCGCCGCGCCTGACCGATGGCGCTGGCACGGCCCCGCAGCAGACCCGGCAAACCGAGAATGAGCAGCGCGAAAAGATTGAGATAAAAGGCAATGTTAAACAGAATTGAACGGACGATTATCATGCAAAGTCCTGCCGGCAGAAGGCATCATGCGGCAAGGCACAGTCTGCTCCTCCCCCGGGAGCGAGAAACACGGCCCTGCTTGCTCCGTTGGACGACAATCCCTCCGCCGGCACAAGCATGAATCGCAGATGAGCAACCAAATATTTGACATATTCCACAAAATACAGCCGCAGATTATCGGCCGAGACGGGCTCCCCCCGGCCGCGCGCCACATCCATCACCACATGCGGCACAAGCTCGGTGCCGGGCAGCGCATGCTGCAATTCAGCCAGCGCCCGCAGCATGTGATAGGAGGATGTGACAACTGTCAGCGAAACAAAATGATGCGCCCGCATCCAGTTGCGTGTTTCTTCGGCATTGCCGATAGTGTTCTGCGCCTCATAGCCCAGATCGATGCAGCACTCGCTGAAATTGCGGAATTTAGCCAGTTCATGGGCGAGATCGGCGCTGGACGTATTCGGGTTCATGCCCGAAATCAGCAACCTTTTGGCGCGCCCGCTGGCCAGCACATTAATGCCTTCACTCACTCTGTCCTGACCGCCCGTGAACACCACCACGCCATCGGTTACGGCAAAACGCTGCAGCGCCATGCTCTCGAACTCGCGGGTGGCACGCATGAAGCCGATGAACCCGGCCGCGAACGCCGCCGCTGACAGCAGCACGATTGCCCAGATCAGCCGACGGATCATTTGCTTCAGCATGACGCTCTCCGCCTAGCTCAGGCCGTGCAGGTGCCGGAACACGACTAGCCGCGACATCAGCCCCGTCACAAGGGCCAGCGCAAGACCGATCATCAGCACAGCCCCATAGCCCGGCAGCCCCAGCGAAAACGAACCGAAAAGCGAACGCACCTGATCGCCGCCCGGCGTGGCCACCCACAGCGATGCCAGTGCGCCAGCGCCCAGAAAGGCAAGAGCCCCGGCAACAGAGCCCATCAGACCGCCCTTGAGGCCAAGCAATATGAAATGACGCTGAAACTGATCGGCGATGAACGAGTCCGCCGCCCCGACCATATGCAGCACATCGATGATCTCGCGGTTGCCGGCCATTGCGCCGCGCGTGGCAAAGGCCACGGCCAGCACCATGGCCACCACGACAAGCGCAAAGATCAGCAGCGCGACAATAACCACTGAATTGGCCATCACCACCAGCCTGTCCAGCCACATGGCATGATCGTCAAGGCTGGAACCCGGAACTTCGCTGACCAGCGCCTTGCGCAAGGCATCGACATCCGGGCGCACGCCGTCACGCGAAAGGCGCAGCACCACAAGGCGCGGCACCGGCAACTGGCTCAGATCAAGCCCCGCGCCGAGCCAGGGCTCCAGCAGTTGCTCGGATTCGGCTTTTGTATAGACCTTTACTTCGGCAATGCCGGGGATGTGTCTGGCAATTTCGCCGGCCCTTGCGGCAGCGGCGTCAACATCATGTCCGGCAATCTGGCGCACCTGAATGGTCATTTCGCGCGAGACGGTGCCGCGCCAGTCCTGCGAGGCACGAGAAACCAATATGGCACCCCCGGCAGTGAGCGCCGCAAGAAAGGTCATGATGGCAATGACAATCACCAGAGCGCGTCCGGCGATGGAGGCGCCCGGCACCAGCGGCATCGGCTCCCAGTTTTCTGCTTCGGCAAGATGAGTTTCATTCATAGATGTGCATCCGCCCGTCGCCCAGCACCAGCCGGTGCGCGCCCTCGAACATATCCATCAGCCCCAGATCATGGGTCGCGATCACGACTGCCGTACCCGATTTCTGCAATTCGACGAAAAGCCGCAGCAGCCGCCGCGCCAGCGAGGGATCGACATTGCCGGTCGGCTCATCCGCCAGAAGCAGCTCGGGCCGCACGATAAGCGCCCGGGCTATGGCGGCGCGCTGCTTTTCTCCGCCCGAGAGCACAGGCGGAAAGGCGTGAATGCGCTCGCCCAGCCCCACCCAATGCAGCAGTTCCGTCACTTCGGCGCGATAGGAACTCTCGTCACGCCCCTGCACGCGCAGCGGCAGAGCGACATTCTCGTAAGTGGAAAGATGATCGAGCAGGCGGAAATCCTGAAACACGACGCCGATCCGCCGCCGCATGGCGGTGATCATGTGTTTGTCAAGCTGGTTGGCGTCCTGTCCGAACAGGGTCACGAGGCCGCGGGTCGGTTTGAGCGACAGCAGCATCAGGCGCATCAGCGTGGTCTTGCCCGCGCCCGAGGGTCCGGTGAGAAACTGGAAACTGCGCGGCGCGATGCCAAAACTGATGTCGCGCAGCACCTCTGGCCCAAGGCCATAGCGCAAGCCGACATTTTCAAAACGCACCACGTCCATCAGGCTTTGCCCATCCTTTTCGCCCGCTACATTCGCCATAAAATGCTTAACCGCAGCTTAACCATATTGACAGGCCAATGGGGCAAAATTGTTTCGCGCTTGTCGGTTGCCGGCCCAATCAACCGGTGAGGATAACGCATTTTATCGATGCATGACGCGCCGTTCTGCGCTAGACAGGCCGGATTGTCCGCCGGAGTGAACCAGAACATGAGCAGGGAAAGAAATGTGAAGGAACTGATCAGCGCGCCGGAAATCGCCGCGCGCATCGACGCAATGGCCCGGCAGATCAAGGATGCACAGATGCAGGATCTTCTGGTGATCGCGGTGCTCAAAGGCTCGTTCATGTTTGCGGCGGATCTCTTGCGCGCCATGCATAATATCGGCATGGAGCCGCAGGCCGAATTCATCCACATTTCATCCTATGGCACCGGCACCGTCTCCACCGGGCGTCCCAATATCCTGAAAGATATTGACTCGCCGGTTCAGGGCCGCGACGTGCTGCTTGTCGACGATATCCTCGAATCGGGACGCACCCTTGCCTTCGCCAAGGATCTGCTGATCGCCAGAGGCGCAAAAAGCGTGCGCCTGTGCGTGCTGCTTGAAAAGCCGGGCCACCGCGCTGTTCAGGTCGAGGCCGAATATGTCGGCTTCCAGTGCCCTGATCTCTTTGTTGTCGGCTATGGCATGGATGTGGCGCATTCCTACCGGCAACTGCCCTTCGTCGGCTTTGTCGAGACCGGAAATTGACGCTCGGGCGGAAACTGCCATACTGACGCCATGGCATTTGATATCGTTGATCTGGGCAGCTTCTACGACACAGCCCTTGGACGAAGCGCACGGCTGATTCTTTCAGAAACAATCCAGAGCCGCTGGTCGTCCTGCGTCGGCCTCAGCGTGCTTGGCCTTGGCTATGCGCCGCCCTATCTTGAAGGTCTGCGGCCGCAGGCACTGCGTACGCTCGCCTTCATGTCAGCAGCGCAAGGCGTGGTGAACTGGCCGGAAGGACTTTCCTCGACCGCGCTGGTCGACCCGGATGCCCTGCCCCTGCCTGATTCCTCCATAGACCGCGTGCTGCTCGTGCACAGTCTCGAAATGGCGGATCATCCCGGCAGCCTTCTGGATGAGATCTGGCGCATCCTGACGCCGGGCGGGCGCATGCTCGTCATCGCGCCGAGCCGTTCCGGGCTCTGGGCGCGTTCCGAAGGCACGCCCTTCGGTCAGGGCCAGCCGTTCTCACGCGGCCAGTTGCGCAATCTGCTGCGCGAGGCGCTGTTTTCGCCGGTGCACTGGAGCGAGGCGCTCTACCTGCCGCCGTTCGAGCGGCACATTCTGCTGCGCTCGGCGCGCATGTTCGAGAAGATCGGCCGCAGCCTGTCCCTGCCATTTGCAGGCGTTCATGTGGTTGAGGCCAGCAAGCAGCTTTACCGGCCAATCCTCAACCGCAAGCCGGCGCGCGTGGCGGTGCCCCACCTTGGCACCGCCGCCGTTCCCGGCGCAAAGCTGTCGCGCAGCCGCTTCGTCCAGCCGCCGCTCACTCCGCCAAAGTCATGAGGCAGGCATTGCCGCCCGCCGCCGCCACATTGACCGACACAACCTGTTCGGAGGCAAAGCGCTTCAGATAATTCGGCCCGCCAGCCTTCGGGCCTGTGCCTGAGAGGCCGGAACCGCCGAAAGGCTGGGTGCCGACCACGGCGCCGATCATGTTGCGGTTGACATAAACATTGCCGACGCCAAGCCTTGCCACCACACGCTCGATCGTGGCGTCAATCCGCGAATGCACGCCCAGCGTCAGTCCGTAGCCGGTCGCCTCAATCGCATCGCAGACGGCATCGAGCTGCCCTGCCCTGAACCGCACGACATGCAGGATCGGCCCGAAGATTTCGGCCTTGAGGTCCGAGACGGCCTTCAGCTCGAAAATATGCGGCGCAAGGAATGTGCCGCCTGACGCGGGCGCTTCGCCTATGCGGATTTCCCGCGCCCTTGTGCGGATATCGGCTACATGCGCAGTGAGGCGGTCCAGCGCCGTCTGGTCAATGACCGGCCCGATATGCGTACTGATTTCGCGCGGATCGCCAATCTTCAGTTCGCGGGCCGCGCCCGCGATCATCTCGATCATCTTGTCGGCGACATCCTCCTGCACGCAGAGCAGGCGCAGCGCCGAGCAGCGCTGCCCGGCCGAGCGAAAAGCCGAAAGCACCACATCATCGGCCACCTGCTCCGGCAGAGCCGTGGCATCGACGATCATCGCGTTCATGCCGCCCGTTTCCGCGATCAGCGGTACGATCGGCCCATCCTTTGCCGCCAGCGCGCGGTTGATCGCCCATGCGGTGGCGGTGGAGCCGGTAAACGCCACACCGCCGACATCCTTGTGCGCCACCAATGCGCCGCCGACGCCCCTGCCGCCGACGACAAGCTGCAGCGCGCTGACCGGCACGCCGCTGGCATGCAGCAGTTCGACGGCTTTCATCGCAATCATCGGCGTCTGTTCAGCCGGTTTGGCAACGACGCTGTTGCCGGCAACCAGCGCCGCGCTGACCTGTCCGAGAAAGATCGCCAGCGGGAAATTCCACGGACTTATGCAGACAAAGACACCACGCCCGCGATGAACGAGCCGGTTGGTCTCGCCGGTCGGCCCCGGCATGACTTCGGCCTCGCCAAAGCCCTGACGCGCCTGCGCCGCATAATAGCGGCAGAAATCGACAGCCTCGCGCAATTCGGCCACGGCATCGTCCAGCGTCTTGCCCGCCTCGACCTGAAGCAGTTTCAGAAACAGGCCACGCTGCGCCTCCAGCTGGCTGGCAGCGCGATCCAGCGCGGCGGCGCGGTCTGCCACTGGCGTCGCTGCCCAGGACCTGAACCCCGCTCTGGCCGCGGCCATGGCTGCCGCGACAAGATCGGACTGCGCCTCGCGCACGGAGCCAAAGGCCAGTCCGTCTATGGGCGAGCGCAGGGCGCGCATCTCGCCCCCGGCCTTGCGTCCATCGATAAGGCTGGCTGCGGCATCCGGCACGATAGCGGCATGCACTTCGGCCAGCAGGTCTGCAAGCGCGGCTTCATCGCCAAATTCGACACCGGCCGAATTGCGCCGCGCTGCGCCATAGAGCTGGGCGGGCATCGGAATATGCGCATTGCGCGCCTGAGCCGCCGAACCGACAATGTCCTGCGGACGCTTCAAAAGATCCCGGATCGGTACATTAGGGTCTGCCGCAACCGAGACAAAACTGGAATTGGCGCCATTTTCAAGCAAGCGGCGCACCAGATAGGCCAGCAGATCCTCATGCTCGCCGACCGGCGCATAGGTGCGGCAGGCAATACCGGGATGTGAAGCCAACAATGCACGATACAGATCCTCGCCCATGCCATGCAGGCGCTGGAACTCGAAACCTTCCGGCCCGCCCGCCATTTCCAGAATCGTGGCGACGGACAGCGCGTTATGCGTGGCAAACTGCGGATAGATGCGCGGGCGGGCCAGCAGCATCTTGCGCGCGCAGACAAGATAGTTGAGATCGGTCATCGCCTTGCGGGAAAAAACCGGATAATCGGCAAGGCCGCGCTCCTGCGCCCGCTTGATTTCCGTGTCCCAATAAGCGCCCTTCACCAGACGCACCATGAATTTGCGGTCAAGTTCGGCTGCCAGCGCGGAAATGAAGTCGATCACATGGGTTGCGCGCTTCTGGTAGGCCTGTATGGCAAGGCCAAAGCCGTCCCATCCTGCGAGGCGCTCATCGCGCGCCACGGCGGCGATGACATCGAGGGAAAGTTCGAGCCGGTCGGCTTCCTCGGCATCAATGGTGAAATTGAGATCATGCGATTTGGCCAGAGCCGCAAGCTCGATGACCAGCGGCACGAGTTCCGCCATCACGCGCTCCCGGCTCACCGCTTCATAGCGCGGATGCAGCGCCGAGAGCTTCACCGAAATGCCGGGACGATCCGGCAGCGGCCTGTTGCCGGCACTCGCGCCGATAGCCTCAATCGCCTTTGCATAAGATTCGTAATAGCGGCGGGCATCGGCGGCGGTGCGCGCGCCCTCGCCCAGCATATCGAACGAGTAGCGGTAGAGCTTGCCCTCCTTCGAGGCTGCCCGCTTAAGTGCCTCGCCGATATTCTGGCCAAGGACGAAATGCGACCCCATGAGGCGCATCGCCTGCCGCGTAGCCGCGCGCACGGCGGGCAGTCCGAGGCGCTTGGCAAGGCCGCCCAGAATGCCCTCCGGCGTCTCGCCCGGCTGGATCACACGCGCCGTCAGGCCCAGAGCCCAGCTCGAAGCCGTCACCAGCATTGCGTCGGAGCGCGCCTCGTGCTGGCTCCAGTCCGCCTGCGAAAGCTTGTCCTCGATGAGCTGATCTGCCGTTCCGCCATCCGGCACCCGCAGCAGGGCCTCGGCCAGCACCATCAGCGCCAGCCCCTCCTTGGTGGAGAGAGAATATTCGCGCAGAAAATCCTCGATGCCGCCAAGCCCGCTTTTCGGGGCGCGGATCGCCTCGATCAGCCGCGTGGCTTCTGCATCGATCCGTGCTTCGATCGCAGCCGGAAACTGCACTTGCGACATCAGGGCCGCCGCGATAACCTCATCCGCAGGGGCATATTCCGCCCGGAACCGGATGATTTGTCCGTTTGAGCCCATCTGTGCCATCGACCGCCCCTCCATTGTGAATTTATGCACAATATTCGAATTTTTATAGACGAACCATAGGAAGATTATGCTATAAGATAGTGGGTTTCACTAAAATAGGAGAATTTTTAGTGTCGGTCACTAATCAACAATCGCAAGCGCCAATGCCGGTCGCGCAGGATCTGGATCGTCTGGACCGAAAGATTCTGAGTGTTCTTCAGATCGACGGCCGCATCGCCACGGTCGAACTGGCCGACCGCGTCGGCCTCTCGCCCACAGCGACGACGGAACGCGTGAAACGCCTGACGCGGGAGGGCTACATTACGGGTTACGGCGCCAAGCTCGACCCGATCAAGCTTGGCCTTTCGCTGCTCGTCTTCATTGAACTGACGCTGGATCGCACCACATCCGACGTTTTCGAGCGTTTTGATGCCGCCGTGCGCCGCGCACCCGAAGTTCTCGAATGCCATCTTGTCGCCGGCGGCTTCGATTATCTCATCAAGACGCGCGTGCCGGACATGGCTCATTACCGCCGCTTTCTCGGCGAAGTGATTCTGACTTTGCCGGGTGTGCGCGCCACACATACCTACGCCGTCATGGAGGAAATCAAGAACGGCGGAGCCTTGCCTCTGTAGCAAAGCGCCTTTTTGGCATGAAAAGCGCTGCCTGCGACAACCAAGTTCTTGCATATCGGCTTTAAAGCCTTTAGCACACCGCTGTTAAAGCAGCTTGCCCCTCAACCTTGCATTGATCGGGCGAAGGAGACCGTTATGACCTATGTCGTCCTCGATAATTGCATCAAGTGCAAATATATGGATTGCGTCGAGGTGTGCCCGGTGGATTGTTTTTACGAAGGTGAAAACATGCTGGTCATCCACCCGGATGAATGCATCGATTGCGGCGTGTGCGAGCCTGAATGCCCGGCGGAAGCCATCAAACCGGATACCGAGCCGGGGCTCGATTCCTGGCTCAAGCTGAACGCGGATTATGCAAAGGTCTGGCCGAATATCACCGTCAAGCGCGATCCGCCTGCCGATGCAAAGGAATTTGACGGCAAGCCCGGCAAGCTCGAGGCCTATTTCTCGCCCGAGCCCGGAAAAGGCGACTGAACATGCTGATGCCGCGGCTGGTTAACCATGCCGCGGACGCATGGCAGCTGGACTGTGCCATTTGACTGCTTTCCTTTGATTTTTTCATAAAACTGTGTTAAACGTTTCTCTGCGTCAACTTTCAGCAGACATGCGTTTGCGAAAATGATCCCAGCCTGAAGTGATTTTTGCTTTCTCATGCGATTTTTAAGCATCTTGAGGGAGCAAGATTTTTTGACGGTCATCAGGCGGTTCATTGGCTCGGCATGACGTGAATATGTGACCCGGACTTGGCAAGTTGCGGCTTCTTTTCACAGAGGCGCGCGCGGCAGGTTCTTTTTGGCGACCGGAATGCTGGGCATTCTCGGATTTATGGGTGCCTGAAAAGGCATGAGAGAGAATGACAAGATCAAGGTGTCGCCCAGACTGGTAATTGATTTTCATTTTCGCCCGATTTGGGACGCGCGCGTGTCGCGGCCGCAAATGGCGAGTGCTCAGATATTGGCCTTCTAGAATAATGGACGGGACAATCGTGACAGGAAAGACTTCTGCAACCATGGCAACAACAACACAAAAGCCCAAGCTCGCCGCAGGCTCCAGCGCTCCGGCCGGTTCGCCGCAGCTCACCTCGTCCCGGGCTGCGCCAGCCGCAGCACCGGCCGCAAAATCTCCGGCAAAGCCCGCCAGCCAGCGCGCAGGTTTCAAGGTCAATGAATTCGTTGTTTATCCGGCCCATGGCGTCGGTCAGATTGTCGCAATCGAAGAACAGGAAGTGGCCGGCTTCAAGCTTGAGCTTTTCGTCATCACCTTCGCCAAGGACAAGATGACGCTCAAGGTGCCCACCCCCAAGGTCGCCAGCGTCGGCATGCGCAAGCTGGCCGAGGCCGATGTCGTCAAGCGCGCCATGAACACGCTGTCGGGCCGCGCCCGCGTCAAGCGCACCATGTGGTCGCGCCGCGCGCAGGAATATGAAGCCAAGATCAATTCAGGCGATCTCGTGGCCATCGCTGAGGTGGTGCGCGATCTTTACCGCAGCGATGTGCAGCCGGAGCAATCCTATTCCGAGCGCCAGCTCTACGAAGCCGCGCTCGACCGCATGGCCCGCGAGATTGCCGCCGTACAGAAACTGCTCGATCTCGAAGCCAGCAAGCTGATCGAAACCCAGTTGCAGAAAGGCCCGCGCCGCCCGTCCAAGGCCGAGGCGGAGCTTGATGCGGACAGCGATCTCGAACTCGATGCTGACAGCGAGAGCGATCCGGACATGATCGAAGCCGCCTGAGCGCGGCCCGACATCGGAATGTTTAATCAAAATGCCGCTGCATGATCCATGCGGCGGCATTATTTTCATGAGCTGCATTTTCAGCCAGATACGGGATAGCCATGACACTTCATGTTTTTCAGTTCAATTGCCTGAGCGACAATTTCGGCGTCCTGCTGCATGACGCTGTCAGCAACACCACCATCAGCATAGACGCCCCGGAGGCCGATGCCATAGAGGCCGCACTGAAGCAAAAGGGCTGGAGCCTCGACGCCATCTGGCTGACCCACCATCATGCCGACCATGTGCAGGGCGTTGCGCCCTTGCGCCAGAGCCGCCCCGGCCTGAAAGTGGCGGCACCCGCCGCTGAGGCTGAACGCATTGCCGCGGTGACGGGGCCGATCGACATCCGTCTGAAGGAAGGCGACGACATCCGGATCGGTCAGAGCATGGCGCGGATCATCGAAACGCCGGGACATACCGCCGGACATATCTGCTATCATTTTGAAGAGGAAAACCTTCTTTTTGCCGGCGATACGCTGTTTGCCATGGGGTGCGGGCGCGTGTTCGAGACGCCTATGGCGGTGATGTGGAACTCGCTGATGAAACTGGCCGCCCTGCCGGGAGAAACGCAGGTCTATTGCGGCCACGAATATACGCTGGGCAATGCAAAATTCGCGGTTGGAATAGAGCCGGGAAACAGCCAGTTGAAAGCCCGCTTTGCCGAGGTCGAGGATATGCGCCAGGAGGGCAAAGCCACATTGCCCACCACCATCGCTCTTGAACTGGTCACAAATCCGTTCCTGCGCGCCGACGAACCAGCCGTTCAGGCAGCGGTCAATATGGCCGGGTCCGACCCTGCCGCCGTCTTCGCGGAATTGCGCGAACGCAAGAACCGCGGCTGACCATGACGCGGGAGCTCACAGCGGAAGAAATCATCGCCTGCCTGCGGCTTGAGCCTCACCCCGAGGGCGGCTATTACCGTCAGACGTTTTGCGACAGCTCCGGCCCGCAGGGCGTACGCCCTGCATCCACGCTTATCTATTTCCTGCTGCGCGCGGGGCAGATTTCCGCCTGGCACCGCATAGACTCGGCGGAAGTCTGGCACTATTACGCCGGGGCGCCGCTGCTTCTTTCCGTCGCCGACAATAGCCAGACGGTCTCGCACAGACTTGGCGCCAATCTGCCCGAAGGCGAGCGCCCGCAAGCTGTTGTCCCGCCAATGGCCTGGCAGTCGGCACGCACGCTTGGCGCATGGACGCTGGTTGGCTGTACGGTCGCGCCGGGGTTTTCATTTGCCCATTTCGAACTTGCCCCCGCCGGCTGGACGCCGTGAAACCGTGACGTACAGGTAAGCAACAGAGTATTAACAGCTATTCTGATAATAATATTGCAGACACAACGCACATATACGGCGTATAATGCAATTCAGGATAGTATCGTGAGCTTGAAAACAACAGATATACGTTCAAGACCCATCCTAAAGAAAAGCATAAGCGAGGTTATTGCCGGTCGCAGCCAGCCTGAATATGGGCAATCAGCAAAAATTTTAACGAGCATAGACATAAAGGATATGATGAACCCGCAGCCGGCCGATCCGGACAAGCGGTTCAGTCCGCCGGATGGTCACGCAATACTTCAGGCGATCAGAGGCGCGTCATATGCTTGGAACATCACCACAGACGCGCTGAACTGGTCGGACAATATCGCCGAAATTGTGCCGCAGGCGGCCCGCACATCGACAGGGCTGGATTTTGCCGCCCTGCTGCGCCCCGACAATAAATCCTCCCGCTATGACATAATTTTCTCATCAACCCGGCAGGATCTTGGCAAGGGTGTCGATTTCCAGACGCATTATGCCATTATGGGAGAGGATGGGCGCACGATCTGGGTCGAGGATATCGGAATCTGGTTCGCAGGGCCGGATGGCAAGCCGGGGCTGGCGCGCGGCGTCATCCGTGAAGTAACCGAATCCTACCAGAAACATCTTCTCAGCCTGCAGGAATCGCAGCTTGACCTGCTCACAGGCACGTACAGCCGCAATTTCATGTTCAAGCACCTTGAAACCACGCTTGCGAGCAGCCTGCGCGAGCAGAAGCCCGTTTCGGTGCTTCTCGCCGCCATCGACAATCTCGCGGTCATAAACCGCGCCTATGGCTATGGCATCGGCGAGGAAGTCATTACCGGCACGGCACGGCAACTGAAGACGACGATGCGCGATTCGGATCTGATTGCCCGCTACACCGGCAACAAATTCGGTTTCGTCCTCGAAAACTGCGACAGCGAACAGATGATCATCGCCGCTCATCGCTTTCTCGACGCGCTGAATCACCAGCCGGTGAGCACTTCGGCTGGGCCGGTCCAAACATGTCTTCGTATCGGCGGCGCGGTTGCGCCGCGCAACGGACGCAACGCTCGCGCCATTCTGCAAAATGCCGAGGAAGCGCTCGAATTCACCCGCGCCAATATCAGCCAGAAATTCAAGGCCTATTCGGAAAGTCTGGTGCGGCAGGAATCCCGCCTGCTCATGGCACAGATCACCCGGGACATCAGCCACGCCATAGAGCACAATCAGGTCAGGCTGGCGTTTCAGCCGGTGGTTCATGCCGCAACCGGAAAAATCGCCTTTTTCGAGGCGCTCGTGCGCATCCAGCGACCCGACGGCCAGATCATGCTGCCGGAGAAATTCCTGCCGCTCGCCGAACAGGTGGGGCTGATCCAGACTTTGGATCAGGCAATTCTCGAACTGGCCGTCGAACACCTGAAGCGCAATCCCGGCACGCGCCTCGCCTTCAACATCTCAGCCGCCACCGCCCACGATCCGGCATGGCCGCTGCGTCTCAAATCGGCGCTTGCCGATACACCGCATCTTGCCAGGCAATTGATCGTGGAAATTACCGAGACCCTCGCCATCGGCAATCTTGAATCCACCCAGCGCGCCATCGAGGAAATGAAATCCATCGGCGTCAGCGTCGCCATGGACGATTTTGGCTCAGGCCACACATCGTTCCGCGGGCTGCGGCACCTGAATTTCGATTTCATCAAGATCGACGGCGCATTTGTCAAAAACATGCTGCAATCCGCAGACGACCGCACCTTCGTCCATGCTCTCGTCGATCTGACAAAATATCTCGGCGTGCCCATCGTGGCCGAATGGGTCGAGGATGAAGAAACCGCCCGCCTTCTGGCGGGCTGGGGGGTGCATTACCTGCAAGGTTATTATTTCGGCAGGGCCACCTCGCCTGAAACCGGCACGGACCTTGCGGCGCGCCAGATACCGGCTATTTCGTCAGGCGTTCAAGCTTAGCCGCCATTTCGGCCATCTGCGCCTTGAGCTGGCTGAGTTCGTCGGCGCCGCCTGCGGCCTGCGGCTGTTCGGGAGAACTCGCCTGAGCCGGAGGCTGGCCATTTGCGACAAGGCTGCCGAACGGATTGAACATATTCAGCGCCTGCGAGAACATGGCCATGTTTTTACGCGCCATTTCATCAATGGGGCCAAAAGCCTCCGGCGTCATGGCTTTGACTCCGAAATTGGGCACGCCAAATGTCTGGCTCATCTGATCCCGGAACTTCTGCTGCTCGCTGGCCAGACGCCCGAGAGAGAACTCGAGGTAGCTCGGCACCAGCATCTGCATGGAATCGCCATAGAAACGTATGAGCTGGCGCAGGAATGTCACTGGCAGCATGCTCTGGCCGTCCTTGGCTTCCTGTTCGAAAATGATCTGCGCCAGAACGGAGCGCGTGATATCCTCTCCGGTCTTGGCATCGAAAACCTGAAAATCCTCGCCCACCTTGACCATCTGCGCCAGATCCTCAAGCGTGACATAGGCGCTGGTTCCGGTGTTATACAGACGCCGGTTGGCATATTTCTTTATTGTGATGGGGGGCTTCTCGGTTGTCATCGCCTGATCCTTACGCAAAACGTGCATCCATTTCTATATAATTGACGCACTGCGTCAACATATGCCTTTTGCGACGCAAAATCACATTGCCACGGGAGACGGTGTTTCAACTCTGCGACGAAGGTGCAATCCACATTTTGAACTATTGCCCCCTTTGGTAGTCTTGACCACGACACGATCGACAGCCAATGTGACGAGCAGGGCAATCGACCGTTTAAACCCGCCGTCCCGTCGGATCTGATGCCGGTTGGCCCCCGGCGAACATTCAGGAGAGACTGATGTCCAAGGAAATAGTTATTGTTGGCGCTGCCCGTACCGCCGTAGGTTCGTTCAACGGCGCTTTCGCCAATACGCCCGCCCATGATCTGGGCGCTGCAGCCATCACTGCCGCACTGGCCCGCGCCAAAATCGAGGCCGGCGAGGTCGATGAAGTGATCATGGGACAGATCCTCTCGGCCGGACAAGGCCAGAACCCGGCGCGTCAGGCCGCCATGAAGGCTGGAGTACCGCAGGAAAAAACCGCTTTCGGCATCAACCAGTTGTGCGGCTCGGGCCTGCGCGCCGTGGCGCTGGGCATGCAGCAGATCGCCAATGGCGATGCCGATATCGTGGTCGCAGGCGGCATCGAATCCATGTCCATGTCGCAGCATTCGGCGCATTTGCGCAATGGCACCAAGATGGGCGACCTCAAATTCGTCGACACCATGCTGCGTGACGGCCTGTTCGATGCCTTCCATGGTTATCACATGGGCACGACTGCCGAGAACGTGGCGGCAAAATGGCAGATCAGCCGCGACGAGCAGGACCGTTTCGCCACCGCTTCGCAGAACAAGGCGGAAGCCGCCCAGAAGGCCGGAAAGTTCCGGGACGAGATCGTGCCCTTCACCGTGTCGAGCCGTAAGGGCGACATTATCGTCGATCAGGATGAGTTCATCCGCCCCGGCACCACGCTCGAAGCACTGGCCAAGCTCCGGCCTGCATTCTCCAAGGACGGCACGGTGACGGCCGGCAATGCCTCCGGCATCAACGACGGCGCGGCCGCGCTGGTTGTCATGACCGCCGAACAGGCCAGAAAGCGCGGCCTCACGCCGCTGGCACGCATTGTCTCATGGGCGACGGCGGGCGTTGATCCGGCAGTCATGGGCTCCGGCCCGATCCCGGCCTCGCGCCGGGCGCTGGAAAAGTCCGGCTGGAAGGTCAAGGATCTCGACCTCGTCGAAGCCAACGAGGCCTTTGCCGCGCAGGCTATCGCCGTGAACAAGGACATGGGCTGGGATCCGGCCATCGTCAATGTCAATGGCGGCGCCATAGCCATCGGCCACCCGATCGGCGCCTCGGGCGCGCGCATTCTGGTGACCTTGCTGCATGAAATGCAGCGCCGCGACGCCAAGAAGGCGCTCGCCACCTTGTGCATCGGCGGCGGCATGGGCATCGCCCTTACGGTTGAACGCTAAAAAATCCACGAAGGGGCGCGCGGCAGCAGACCGCGCCCCCAAGGAAGCCATAAGGAGCTTAAAATGAGCCGAGTTGCAATTGTTACCGGGGGTACGCGCGGTATTGGCGCAGCCATTTCCAAGGCCCTGAAAGCGGCAGGCTACAAAGTCGCCGCCACCTATCATGGCAATGATGAGGCCGCAGCCGCCTTCAAGGCGGAAACCGGCGTACAGGTCTATAAATGGGACGTCTCGAACTATGAGGCCTGCGCTGCCGGTCTGGCGCAGGTTGAAAAGGACCTCGGCCCGATCGATGTGCTTGTCAACAATGCCGGGATCACCAAGGACGGCATGTTCCACAAAATGACGCCTGAGCAATGGTATGCGGTGATCAACACCAATCTCAATTCTCTGTTCAACATGACCCGCCCGGTCTGGGAAGGCATGCGCGCCCGCAAATTTGGCCGCGTGATCTGCATATCCTCGATCAACGGACAGAAGGGCCAGATGGGACAGGTGAATTATTCCGCGGCCAAGGCGGGCGACATCGGCTTCGTCAAGGCGCTGGCTCAGGAAGGCGCGCGCGCCGGCATCACTGTCAATGCCATCTGTCCGGGCTATATTGCTACGGATATGGTGAAGGCCATCGATCCGGCCGTGATTGAAAAGGCCATCCTGCCCCATATTCCGGTGGGCCGCCTCGGCGAGCCGGAAGAGATCGCCCGCTGCGTGGTGTTCCTTGCCTCCGATGACGCAGGCTTCATCACCGGCTCAACCCTCTCGGCCAACGGCGGCCAGCTGATGAGCTGAATCTGACCGGGGGATTTTTCAGCGCGTCCGCTTTCCCCCTCGTCCCGGGCTTGCCGAAGGATGAAGGGGAGAGCGGCGCTTGCGCGGCGCGGGTGAGCAGCAAAACAAAGCTATAATATCATGAGTCTCACCGCGCCCACCCTCATCGGCTGCATCGCCATTCTGCTCTGGTCTTGTCTGGCGCTGTTCACAGCCGCCACGGGCGCCATCCCGCCGTTTGAACTGGCCGCCATGACCTTCGCCATTTCCGGCCTCGCGGGGCTGGCGCTCGCGCTGTTGCGCGGCGAACTGGCTGCGCTCCGCCAGCCGCCGAAGGTCTGGGCAATCGGCATTTTCGGACTCTTCGGCTATCATGCGCTGTATTTTTCGGCCCTGCGTCTGGCGCCGCCCGCCGAAGCCGGGCTGATTGCCTATCTGTGGCCGCTGCTGATCGTGCTCTTCTCGGCTCTGCTGCCCGGCGAGAGGTTGCGCACGAAACATGTCGCCGGAGCATTTCTGGGCCTTATCGGCGTTTTCGTGCTGATGACGGGCGCCCAACTTGCGCGAGGCGAGGGCTTTGCACTGAAAACACGCTATCTGCCCGGATATGGCCTTGCGCTGGCCTGCGCCTTTGTCTGGTCCAGCTATTCGGTATTGTCGCGGACGCTCCGGGGCGTGCCAAGCATGGCGGTCACGGGCTTTTGCCTGGCCACCGCGCTTCTTGCCGCTCTGTGCCACGGCCTGTTCGAGACGAGCGTCTGGCCGCAAAGCCTGTCGCAGGCCCTCGCCATTGCCGCGCTTGGACTGGGGCCGGTCGGGCTGGCATTTTTCACGTGGGATTATGGCGTCAAAAACGGCGATATCCGCTTTCTTGGCGTGGCGTCCTATGCCGCGCCCGTGCTTTCAACGCTCATTCTGGTGCTCACGGGCTATGCCAGCGCCAGCTGGGCGCTTGGCTTTGCCTGTCTGGCGATTGTCGGCGGCGCGCTTGTCGCCACGCGCGCCTGAGACTGCCCGACCAAACAAAAAGGCCGGCAATGCGCCGGCCTTGAAGTACAGAACTCACCCGATTTAAGCTTCGGTGGTCTTGACCTTGAGCACCTGACGGCCACGATACATGCCGGTCTTCAGGTCGACGTGATGCGGACGGCGCAATTCGCCGGAGTCCTTGTCCTCAACATAGGTCGGGGCCTTCAGCGCATCAGCCGAGCGGCGCATGCCGCGACGCGAAGGGGATGTCTTTCGCTTTGGAACTGCCATAATAATCTCCATGCGGCCGACGACGAAGGTCAGCCAAATTGAGCCGTGTGCCTACACCTTTTTCACGGCCTTGACTAGAGGCAAGGCGCTATTTTGCCAATAAAAAACGCAGCGCATCAAAAGCGGCTCACTCCAGCGGCGTGGCCATAAACTCGGGCAGCGCCTCGGCACGGGCCGAGAATGCCTCAAGATGCGGATATTGCCCGGCACGGACAACATCCTTGAGCGCGAAGTCCTGAAACTTCCATGCGGTGGCAATGCTGATGTCGGCCTGACTTATGCGCTCGCCAAACAACCAGGGCGCGGCCCGGGCAACTTCCGGCTCAAGCAGCGCGAAGGCGTCATGCATCTGCCGGGTGACGCGCTCCAGCCAGGGCTGGTAGCGGAACTCCTCAGGCCTCTTGCACTCATATTGAAACTGGACGGCCTTCTCAGCGGCCACAAGGCCCAGACCGACAAGCCGCAATGCGTGCTGGCGCGCCGGCCCTGCTGGCATCAGCCCCCTGCCGGGCGCAACCACATTCCAGATGTAATCCAGTATCAGCGACGAATCCGACAGAACCTCGCCATCGTCGCATATGAGGCTCGGCGCCTTGAGCAGCGGATTGATCCGCGCGAATTCATCCATCTGCCGAAACACCGAAATGGAACGATGTTCAAAAGCGATGCGGTTGATCTTCAGTTCAATGGCCACGCGGCGCACAAACGGAGAATCCAGCATCCCGACAAGTATCATTGCCTAAATCTCCGACATGAGACCGAAAAAAAGACCGAGACCAACCACAAGAACAAAGACCGCAGCCAGACATTCAAGGCCGCGGACAACAAATTCCGTGCGCGCATTGTCATATCCGGCCAGACGCACAGCGATTGTCTTGCCGAGCACGGCTACAGCCGCCAGAGAGCCTGTTGTTATGGCCGTGCCGAGCGACATGGCCAGCGTCGCCAGTATTCCGGCCCAGAATATGCCCTGCGCCAGTGCAAAGACGAGCACGAGTATAGCCCCGGAACATGGCCGGGAACCAGCAGCAAGCACAGTCATAATCGCGCTTTTCCACGAAAAGCCTGCGCCCAGCGTCCGGGGTGAGGGCGCGTGATAATGGCCGCAATGTTCGTCGTGCACATGGCCAGATTCAAGGCCATGGTCGTCGTGGCTGTGATCGTCATGGCTGTGATCGCCATGGCGGTGATCATCATGACCATGCGCATGATGATCGTGAGCGGCGTGGGCGTGACCATGGCCGTGATTATGGCCGTGCCCATGCGCGTGGGCGCCGCTGCGCGAGAAGAGTGCCAGAAAGGCCCGCCCCTTGCGCAGCGTCAGCCAGCCGCCAAGCAGCGCGATCAGGGCGAAGCTCGCCAGTTCCACCTCATGCGCCGCGCCCTTCATGGTCTGGGCCGTCACATGCAGCACCAGCGCCAGCACGCCGACCAGCGCGATGGCGACAAAGCCCTGCAGCACGGCAGCGATGAGCGAGAGCACAAGGCCACGGCGCAACGCCTGTTCATTGGCAATCATATAAGAAGCGAGCACAGCCTTGCCGTGGCCCGGACCTGCCGCATGAAACACGCCATAGACAAAGCTCAGAAGCGCCAGCGTCAGCCCTGCGGAAGGACTGGAGACGACGGCATGTATGCCCCGGATGAGGCCTTGCTCGAAATAAAGCTGCTGCTCGATGATCCAGCGAAAAAAACCATTGGACGGCGCGCCGCCCTCGCTGATGCCGACACTGAACGGATTTCCGGCCCATGCGGCGGAAGGCAGAAATATCAGGGCCGAGGCAATCTTCAACGGATGTTTCTGCATTCAGGCCTCATGGATAGGATGGGTCATGGGCAGGCGATGATCATGCGCGTGGCCAGTTTCATGCCGAAATTGGCCCCCGGCGACAGATTGGCGAAAAAGGCTTCCGACAATTGCCTGGTTTCGTCCGAGGACAAGGGCTTAGGCTTGATGGCGCTGTTGGAGCAGCCTGCCGGGGCGTGATCGAACGTCACCGGATTATCCTTGGCAAAATCAAACTCAACATAAAATTCCGGGTCATAAACCTGCAGCGTCAGCGCCGGGCGCGGTGCGACAGGCGCAGCCAGAGGCAGATCGAAGGTCATGGTCACCGTCTTGTCGGCGCCGACATCGAGCCGCGGATTTTGCGGCGTGCCGAATTCAACCTTCTTGCCGTTAAGCATAACCACGGTGAAATAATGGTAATCGGCCAGCGCGGAAAGATCGCTCTGCGCCAGCGGCGCGAGCTGTTCGGCTGTCGGCGGCTTGCCTGCCGTGCCCAGCCCCTGAATTTTGAAGGCGGAATACATTTCATCGAAGGTCCAGACATGGCGCAGACCCGTGACCGCACCCTGCGGATCGAACAGCACCTCGGTATGCACCTTGACCCAGACATGCGGATGCGCCAGCGCCGCCGGAGCGCACAGGCACAAGATTACCGCACAAAAAAACCGCAAGAACCGCTCCATGGCCCGCACCCCGCCCCCGATGACTTTCAGGATCAATTGCGACAAAGAGAAGGCGCGAATGACGATGAAGTCAAATGACGCGCGCCAGATTCAGGCCGCATTGGAACTACGCTACGCCCTGACGCAGCAGGTCATGCATGTGAACCACGCCGACGGGCCGGTTTTGGGCATCGACAACCGCCAGAACGGAAACCTTGCGGCTTTCCAGCATCTGCAGCGCCTCCGCCGCCAGCATATCGCCGGTTACGGTCAATGGCCGGCCGCTCATCAGCGCATCGACCGGCGTTGTCAGCAGGTCGGCGCGGTTGACATTGCGGCGCAGGTCGCCATCGGTGACAATGCCGCGCAGAGTACCCGCAGCATCGGAGATCAGCACACAGCCCAGCCGCTTCTGCGTCATGCGCACCACGGCGTCCGCCATGCTCGCGCCGACCTGCATGAGCGGCATGTCCTCGCCCTTATGCATGATGTCGCGCACCAGCACCAATTGCGCGCCAAGCTTGCCGCCGGGGTGAAACACCTTGAAATCCCGCGCCGTGAACCCGCGCGCGCGCAACAGGGCAACGGCCAGCGCATCGCCGATCACAAGTTGCATGGTTGTCGAGGTGGTGGGCGCAAGACCGTTCGGACAGGCCTCCTCCGCGCGCGGCAGCACCAGCGGAATGTCCGCCTCGCGCGCCAGCGTCCCCTCCGGCCGCGAGGTGAAGGCGATCAGCAAAATCTTGAACCTGCGCGAAAATGTAATGATATCGGCCAGTTCCGCTGTCTCGCCTGACCAGGACAACGCCAGAATCGCGTCGCCTTCCTGAATCATGCCCATGTCGCCGTGGCTGGCTTCGGCCGGATGGACAAAAAACGCCGGCGTGCCGGTGGAGGCGAAGGTTGCGGCCAGCTTGCGGCCGATATGACCGGATTTGCCCATGCCGGTGACGATCACCCGGCCCTTGAGCGCAGCCAGCGCGGCCACCGCCTTGCTGAAGCTGTCGGCAAGACGCGGATCGGATGTGCTGGCCAGCGCCGCCTCCATCGCTTCGATGCCGGCGCGCTCGGTGCGCAAGGAGTGGAGTGCCGAAAGGACGGCTGTGTGATTCTGCTCGGTCATGCGCAGCTTCTAGCATTGTTCGGAGCGGATTTCGACTCTCCCTTCAACCGGGCAGATAACCAAGCATTAACCATAAATATTTAAACATGGAACCGGATTACTTTCGATACCGGCTGGATAGACAGGCAAACGTGCGCCGTTCCTTGCAAAGGCCCCACTTCCTGATGCTCTGCCTCGGTGCGGTATTGCCGCTTCACGTCTGCACGCCTGCCCTTGCGCAGATGAATGCGGATGGCCTGCGCCCCGCTCTTGATGAGAACGGCGATGCGGGATATCCGGGTTCCGCCGCCACATCGGCAACAGTTCCGCCATCGCCCGGTCTGCCCGGCATGATCGATCCCGCCCACCGGCAGTTGCCCGACGTCGGATCGGGAACGCAGCAGGCGGCGCTGCGGGCAGCGGCGCGCGCCGCCAGCCACAAGCCGCCGCCCGATGCCTATGCACCGACCGGCATCGCCATTGGTGCCCTGCGGCTCTTTCCCTATTCCGAAAGCGCTGTCGGCTATGAGTCCAATCCGGCCCGCCAGCCCGAGGGCAAGGGCCGGGCCTTCCTGCGTCAGGAAATTGGCGGAACGCTGAGCGCCACAACCGCCATCAACGACTTTTCCGGCACATTGAAGGCCGGCTATACCGACTATCCCGGAGCCTCCGCCCTTAATAACCCGGATTTCAATATCGCGCTGCGCGATACGATAAATCTGTCGCACAGCACCGGCATCAATCTCGAAGCCTATGCGAAATATGACCGGCGGCGCTACGACCAGACTGAAAATTCCGCTTCGCCGGTTTTGCGCCCCTCAGGCGTCTATGAATACGGAGCCGCTGCGGGCATAACCGAACATCTGGGCGCAACAGTGCTTTCGCTACGCGGCGCGGTGGATCGCACAACCTTCGAGGCCGCGCCCCTCGCCGACGGCACCAGCCTGGCGCTGGAGCAGAGCAATTTCAGCCAGTATGAACTGCGCAGCCGTGCCGGAGTGGAGATCACGCCGGAAATCATGCCGTTCGTCGAGGCCGGCATTGACACCCGTGTTTACGATCACGGGCTCGATGTCTCGGGCTATGCCCGTTCTTCATCGGGTGAGCGGGTGGTGCTGGGCACAAGCTACCGCATCACCAGCCTCATCAATGCGGAGATCGATGCCGGCGTGCAGCACCGGGACTATCGCGACGCCCGCCTGCCCGACATTACCCGCCCCGTTGCCGAAGCCAAACTGGTCTGGGACGTCACGCCCCTGACCAAAATCCGGCTCAACGGCAGCACCAGCGTTGATGAAACCAGTCTGGCCGACGCGTCGGCTCTCATTGATTCGCGGCTTTCGGGCGGCATCGAACATGCGCTGCTGCGCAACCTCACTCTCACGGCTAATGCCGCCTACCAATTTAATCATTACACCTGCCAGTGTCAGGATGACCGGATCTGGATCGGCCAGCTTGGGGCCAATTATGCGCTCAGCCGCGAATTGGTGCTCAAGGGCAGCTACACCTACACCAACCAGACCAGCACCAACCCGGCCGCGCGCTATCACGACAACCTGTTCATGCTCGCGCTGCGTATCCAGCGATGAAGGCGGCGACGCAGCCATTGCCTGAAAGGCGGCTTTGCGCCTATGATATCGATAACAAGATATCGGGGAGACGAGACGATGAGCGAGGCTGGCGGCGCGCGGACCGATGATGTGGTGATTTGCTTCGACCGCATCGTCAAGAGCTTTGGCGGCACACAGGCGCTCAAGGGTGTCAGCCTCAACCTGCATCGCGGCGAAATTCTCGCGCTGCTTGGCGAGAATGGCGCGGGAAAATCCACGCTGATCAAGACATTGGCGGGCATTCACCAGCCTGACTCGGGCAATATTCTCTATCACGGCGCCCCGTTTCAATATCGTGCACCGCGTTTCGGCCAGCCCCAGCCGGTGACCTTCATACATCAGGACCTCGGTCTTATCGAATGGATGAGCATTGCCGAGAATATGGCGCTCGCCATCGGCTTTCCGGCGCGCGGCGCGCTCATCGACTGGAAATCAGCCAAGGCCAATGCAGCGCGGGCGCTGGCGCAGATCGGCTGCGACATTGATCCCGACACGCGGGTACAGGATCTCTCGCGCACCGAGAAGTCGCTCGTCGCCATTGCCCGCGCGCTGGCGGTGGAGGCAGACGTCATCGTGCTGGACGAGCCCAGCGCTTCATTGCCCGCCGACGAGGTGCACCGCATGTTCGATGCACTGCGACCGCTCAAAGCGCGCGGCGTCGCGATGATCTATGTGTCGCATCGGCTCGACGAGGTTTTTGAGATAGCGGACCGCGTCGCCGTGCTGCGCGACGGCGCGCTGGTGGGCGAAAGCGCTGTCAGGGAAACGACACCCGAAGCGCTCGTCACACTGATCGTCGGCAAGGCGCTGGAGCGCTATGCCGGCAAGCCGCGCCAGCCGGGCAAAGCCTTGCTTCAGGCGCGCGACCTGACAACCGAAGGCGCAAGGCCTGTCAGTTTCACGGTTCATCATGGCGAGATCGTCGGCCTCGTCGGCCTGCGCGGCGCAGGGCAGGAGAGAGTCGGGCGCGCGCTTTTCGGCCTTGCCCCATTTCACGGTGAAGTGGAACTGGCAGGAACCCGGCCAGATCTGTCCTCGCCACGCAGCGCCATGAAGGCCGGCATCGGCCTCATCGCCCGCGAGCGCGTGGAGGAATCTACCGCGCAGGGGCTTAATATCCGCGAGAACACCTTTCTCAACCCTGCTGCCTTCGGCCGTTCCTTCCTGAAATGGCGCGGCGCATCGAACGAGAGACAGGCGGCAGGCGCCATCGGCGAACGGGTCGGCCTGAAGCCAAACGCGCCGGAATTGCCTATCGAGGCTTTGTCGGGCGGCAATCAGCAGAAGGTGGTTGTCGGCCGCTGGCTTGAGATCGGCGGAAAACTGCTTATTGCCGAAGACCCGACCGCCGGCGTCGATGTGGGCGCCAAGGCCGAGATTTACCGCCTGCTGGACGGCGCGCTCGACAGCGGCCTCGGAATCATCGTGGTGTCGACCGATTTTGAAGAGGTCTCGCGCCTGTGCCACCGCGCACTTGTCTTCTCACATGGCGCCATCGTCGCCGAGCTGAAGGGCGCCGATCTCACCATCGAAAATCTCATCACCAGAGCCTCGATTGAAACGGCCTCAGCCGCCTGACCGGAAAAATCGATAAAATTGATAGGCAATTCACAATGATTCGCCCGCGCCGCCTTGCAGCGCGGGAAACGCGTTCCTATAACAGCTGCTCGGGTATTTCAGGTTTGAACCGATCCGTTGCGGGCATTTCCTGCCGCTGATCCAGCCCGCAGAGCTGCATCCGGCCCGAGCCGGAGTTTATTCACGCTGGTTCGGCACAAATCTGAAAAGCTGCAGGTGCCGCGCTGTCCGCGGTTGTTGTTCGAGGTTTTCATGGCCAGTTCCATTCATGCAAAAGTTCTTATCGTCGGTTCCGGCCCCGCCGGCTACACGGCCGCCATTTATGCCGCCCGGGCCATGCTGGAGCCGGTCATGGTCGCGGGTTTCGAGCCCGGCGGCCAGCTGATGATCACCACCGACGTTGAGAATTACCCCGGATTCAAGGACCCGATTCAGGGCCCATGGCTGATGGAACAGATGAAAGCCCAGGCCGAGCATGTCGGCACGCGCATGATCTCCGATCATATCGTCAGCGCCGATCTCTCGCGCCGCCCCTTCACCCTGACCGGCGATAATGGCACCGTCTACACCTGCGACGCGCTGATCATCGCCACCGGCGCCAAGGCCAAATGGCTCGACATGCCGTCCGAGGAAAAATTCAAGGGCTATGGCGTGTCCGCCTGCGCCACCTGCGACGGCTTCTTTTATCGCGGCAAAGATGTGCTTGTGGTCGGCGGCGGCAATTCCGCGGTCGAAGAA
Source organism: Methylocystis sp. sgz306128 (assembly GCF_056032725.1). Classification (NCBI taxonomy): domain Bacteria; kingdom Pseudomonadati; phylum Pseudomonadota; class Alphaproteobacteria; order Hyphomicrobiales; family Methylocystaceae; genus Methylocystis; species Methylocystis sp. sgz306128. The sequence goes on along the minus strand of NZ_JBVYWO010000005.1, from coordinate 198,386 downwards.
GCGCTCTATCTGAGCCATCTTGCCCGAAAGGTGACGCTGATCCACCGCCGGGACGCCTTCAAGGCCGAGAAAATCCTGCAGGACCGGTTGTTCAGAACGCCAAATGTCGAAGTGGTGTGGAATACGGCGCTTGAGGAGGTCTGCGGTGTGCATGATCCGCTTGGCGTGACCCACGTCCGCCTCAAGAACCTGCAGAGCGGCGCCACCAGCGAGCTGAAGGTCGACGGCGTATTCGTCGCCATCGGCCATGCGCCGGCCTCGGAACTGTTTGCCGGGCAGATCGATCTCAAGCCGAATGGCTATATCCGCACCGCGCCCGATTCCACCGCCACCAACCTGCCCGGCGTTTTCGCTGCAGGGGATGTTGCCGACGATATCTACCGTCAGGCCGTGACGGCAGCCGGCATGGGCTGTATGGCGGCGCTGGAAGCCGAGCGCTTCCTGGCCGCGCAAAAAGCCTAGAACCATAGACTTTTGTCGCAAACAATGATTTGCTGATGCAAAAGGGCGGAACGTAATGGCGGGCGAGCGGACATTTGACTGGGACAAGCTGCGGATATTTCAGGCCGCAGCCGATGCCGGCTCCTTCACTCATGCCGGAGAATCGCTCGGCCTCAGCCAGTCAGCGGTGAGCCGTCAGGTCAGCGCGCTTGAACACGAACTTCAGGTGCCGCTGTTTCACCGCCATGCGCGCGGCCTCATCCTGACGGAACAGGGCGAACTGCTTTCGCGCACCGTGAAAGACGTGGTGCAGCAGCTGGACAGCGCGCGCATCCGCCTCAACGACAGCCGCGCCAAGCCGCACGGAGACCTGCGGGTCACCACCACGCTCGGCATCGGCAACAACTGGTTGACGCCGCGCGTCGGCGAGTTTCTTGAACTCTATCCCGATATACGGCTGCATCTCATCTTTGCCGACGACGAGCTCGATCTCTCGATGCGCGAGGCCGATGTCGCGCTGCGCATGCGCGCGCCAACACAGACCGATCTCATCCAGCGCAAGCTGTTCACCATGCATTTTCACGCCTATGCCTCGACGGACTACCTGAAGAAGCATGACCAGCCGCGCTCGATTGCCGACCTCGAAAAGCACCGGATCATCAGCTTCAACACGATGGACGCGGTGTTTCTGAACAACATCAACTCGCTGCTTTATGTCGGACGCGACCACCGCAATCCGCGCCAGCCCGCGATGACGGTCAACAGCATCACCGCCATCCGCTTCGCTGTCGAAAAAGGCATCGGCATCGCAGTGCTCCCGGATTACATCATCCCGCCTGATTCAGGGCTCGTGCGCCTGCTGCCGCAAACCGACATGCCGGAGCTGGATTGCTATCTGGTCTATCCGGAAGAGATGAAAAACGTGGCCCGTGTGCAGGTTTTTCGTGATTTTCTGGTGTCGAAAGCCCAGCGCTGGCATTACTGAACGTCTGCAACGCCGTTTGGTTTGCGCTATACGCATGTCTGCACTGACATTTCAGCGATTGTGTAACAGCTTCCCTCAGACGATACTCCGCCCGAATTTAATTCATCGGCCGCTCCTCCCAGAGTTTTATGCTGCATTGAATTATCTGCGGGTTCCCCTCACCGCAGGTCGGGCTGGACATTTATGTCCAGCCCTTTTTTTTGCTCAGGAGCGCCCGAACAGCCGCTCGATATCGGCGAGCTTCAGTTCGACATAGGTGGGGCGGCCATGGTTGCACTGCCCTGACCCGGGGGTGCGCTCCATTTCGCGCAGCAGCGCGCTCATTTCCTCGGGCCGCATCCGCCGCCCCGCCCGCACGGAATGATGGCAGGCCATGGTTGCCAGCACGTGGTCAAGCCGCCTTTCCAGCTTCAGGGCGCCATCCTCGCCCAGTGTCTGCGCCAGATCGCGGATAAGCGGCTCCAGCGCGCCATTGGCGATCTGTGCCGGCACCTCGCTCACCGCTATCGCGCCGGGCCCGAAGGCCTCGACGACAAGCCCCAGCCCGGCCAGCATCTGCGCGTGATCCATCAGAAGCTGCGCTTCATCGACCGGCATATCGACGATCACCGGAATGAGCAGAATCTGCCGCGCTATTGCGCCGCTGGCCCGCTCGGCCTTCAGCCGTTCATAAACCAGCCGCTCATGGGCGGCATGCTGATCGATAATGACAATGCCGTCCCGCGTCTGGGCAATGAGATAGGTGTCGTGCACCTGCGCCTTGGGCGCACCCAGCGGCAGCATCTCCTGCTCCGGCTGGTGCTGGTCGGCGCGCATGTCGCTGGACGGCACATGCAGGAACCCGGCCTGCGGCGGCGCCTCGAAGCCGCGATCAAGCCCCGGCGGCGCGGCGGGCGAGGCGCGCCAGTCCCAGTCCAGCGGCCGTGCGGGTGTGAAACCCGGCGCACGGACTGAGCGCGACATCACCTCAAGCGTCCGGCTGCCGCCCGTGCTGCTGGCCCGGTGCAATGCGCCGGCAAGCGCCTCGCGCAGCGCGCCGATGATCAGGCCGCGCACCATGCCGCCATCGCGAAAGCGCACTTCCGCCTTGGCCGGATGCACGTTGACATCGACGAAATGCGGCGCGCACTGCAGAAACAACACCAGAGACGGGTGCCTGTCGGAGGGCAGATAATCGGCATAGGCCGCACGCACAGCGCCGTTGAGCAATTTATCGCGCACGGGCCGCCCATTGACGAAAAGATATTGCGCCTGCGCATTGGCGCGGTGAAACGTCGGCAGGCCGGCAAAGCCGGTCAGGCTCAGGTCGTCGCGCGCGGCATCGACCGCCAGCGCATTATCCCGGAACTCAGGGCCGAGAATCTGGCCAAGACGCTGGATCAGCCCCTGTTCGCCGCCGCATGGCGCATAGGTGAATCCCGAGAACCCGTCTCCGCCAAGCGCGAAGCGCACATCGAGATGCGCCATGGCGAGCCGCTTGAGCACATCGACAGCGGCAAGGCTCTCGGCCCGTTCGCTTTTGAGAAACTTGCGCCGCGCAGGCACGGCAGCAAAAAGCGCACGCACCTCGATACGCGTGCCAAATGTGCCGGAAGCCGGACGCACCTCGCTTCTGGCGCCCATATCGACCCGGATGGCAAAACCCATGTCACCGCTCTTCGGTCGCGTGACAATATCAAGCTGCGCGACTGAGCCGATGGACGGCAGCGCCTCGCCGCGAAATCCGAGCGTGACGATATTACTCAGATCGGCATCAGGGATTTTCGAGGTCGCATGACGCTCAACAGCGAGAGCGAGATCCTCGGCATCCATGCCCTTGCCGTCGTCGACAACGCGGATCAGATCCAGCCCGCCGCCCGCCAGCGTCACATCGATCGAGCGTGCGCCGGCATCGAGCGCATTTTCGACAAGCTCCTTGACGACAGAGGCGGGCCGCTCCACCACTTCGCCGGCGGCGATACGGTCAATAAGGACAGGATCGAGCCGCCGAACCCGCATCAGGCCCCTTCCGGCTTGCCGACAATGGCAACCAGCAGTTTCTTGTCGGCAAAGAGCCGGCGCGCAACCCGCCGCGCCTGATCCAGATCGATCGCTTCAATCATGGCGTTGCGCTCATCGAGATAGGCCGGGGTAAAATGCTCGACCTGAAGATGCGTCAGCTGGCTGGCGATCTTGGTCGATGTGTCGAAGCGCAGCGCATATGAGCCGGTGAGATATTTGCGGGCAGCGACCAGTTCTTCCTCGGTCGGGCCTTCCGCTGCCATTTTGGCGATTTCCTCTTCAATAACGGCAAGGCTCTCGAAGGCGCGCTCGTTCTTGGTGGAGGTGCTGCCCATGAACAGCGCCGAATGGTCGAATGTCGCGAGGCTGGAATGCACCGAATAGGCAAGGCCGCGCTTTTCCCGCACTTCCTTGAACAGGCGCGCCGAAAAGCTGCCGCCGCCAAAAATGTGGTTGACGACAAAGCCGGCCATATAGTCCGGATCATGGCGGGCAATGCCCGGCAGTCCGAACTGGATCGTCGCCTGCGGAATATCGAGATCAATGATCTTGCGCTGGCCAAGATTCTGAATATCGATCGCGGGGACGGCGCGCCTTGCGCCAGCAAGGGGCCATGCCCCGAACACCCGGTCGAGATGCCCGCTCAATGTTCCGGCATCGATGGCGCCGACAACCGCGATATAGAGTTCGTCGCGCGCAAAACAGCTCTGGCGCAGAGCCACGAGATCGGCGCGCGCCAGTCCGGCCACGGATTCGAGCGTGCCATGCGTCGAACGGCTGTAGGCATGGCCGGGAAAGGCCAGCTGCCGCCAGGTTTCGCTTGCCATTTCATGCGGATCATGCGCATCGCGCTTGATTCCGGCGAGAATTTGCGCACGCACCCGCTCAACCGGCTCCTCGTCGAGACGCGCCTCATTCAGCGCCAGAGCCAGAAGCTCGAAGGCCGGGCCGATATGCTTCTTGAGCGAGCGCATACGTCCGGAAAAATGATCGTAATCCGCGCCAAAGGACATTTCTATGGCGTAATTATCGAGTTCTTCGTGAAAAGCTTCTGAATCATAAGGGCCAGCCCCCTCATCCAGAAGCCCGGCCAGCATGGTGGCGGCGCCTGCCTTGCCCTCGGGGTCCTGCCCCGCGCCGCCGGTTACGGCGAATTCCATGGCAATCAGCGGAACCGCGTAATCCTCCACCAGCCAGAATTTTATCCCCCCCGGCGTAACGCCCTGCTGGACAGATCCGCTGCGAGACTTTCTTTGCGTTTCACCCATTCCACTCACCAATTTAAAGTTCAGGCAGCCGGCAGAAGAAAGCCGGTCACGGATTTGCGGCGATCAAGCCATTTGACGGCCGCGGCCGTGACATCGGCGGCGCTCAGCGCCTCGATCCGCTCGGGCCAGGCGCGGATATCCTCGACGCTCTGGCCTGTGGTGAGCGAAATACCATACCAGCGCGCAAGCTCGGTCTGGTTGTCCTGCGAATAGATGGCATCGGCGACGAGACGCGTCTTGGCGCGGGCAAGATCGCCCTCGTCGATGCCATGTTCGGCCAGACGGGCGATCTCCTCGTCCATAGCGGCGTCAAGCTGCTCCAGCGTAACGCCCTCCGCTGGCATCCCGTAAAGGAAGAAGCGGGAATCATCGAGCGCCTGCCCCCAATAATAGGCGCCTGCAGCGACCGCCAGTTTGCGCTCCATCACGAGGCTGCGGTAAAGCAGGCTCGTTTGTCCGCCGCCCAGCACATGGGCCAGAACCTCCAGCGCCTCGCCCTCATGGCGGGCGCCGGTCGCATAGGACGGCACCAGATAGACGCGCTGATGCGACGGCTGCTCCACCTTTTCATCATTCAGCGTGACGAGCCGGTGCGCCCGGGAGGCTGGCTCCTTGGCGCGCTGGCGGCGCGGCGGCGCGCCGCGCGCAGGGATCTGCCCATAGGTGGATTCGGCCAGACGGCGCACCTCGCCAGCTTCAACATCCCCCGCGACGATGAGCACCGCATTTTCCGGCGTGTAGAAGCGCTGGTAATAATCAAGTGCATCCTGCCGGTTCAGGCCTTCGATTTCGTGCCCCCAGCCGATGACCGGCGTGCCATAGGGATGATGCACGAACAGGGCCGCCTGCACGGATTCGCTCAGTTCAGCCGCAGGGTCGGAATCCGTACGCATCCGCCGCTCTTCGAGCACGACATCCCGCTCAGGCGCGACAACCTCGTCGGTGAGCACAAGATTGCTCATGCGATCCGCCTCCATCTCCATCATTCTGGCCAGATGCTCCTTGGCGATGCGCTGGAAATAGGCGGTGAAATCGTTGGAGGTGAAGGCATTCTCCTGCCCGCCCAGTTCGGAGACGAGATCGGAGAACGCGCTCTGCGGATATTTTTCCGTACCTTTGAACATGAGATGCTCAAGGAAATGTGCAATGCCGGATTTGCCCACCGGATCATCGGCAGAGCCGTTGCGGTACCAGACCATATGCGTGACAATGGGCGCACGCCGGTCGGGGATCACCACAACCTCAAGGCCATTGGCCAGATGAAAATGGGAAATGTCCGGCCCCGCCACTTCCGAGGCGGCCAGAACGGCGGGTGCATGGTCATGACGCGCGGCCGGGCTCTGGCGCTGCGTCTCGACATTCGGATCAAGCATGAACGAATCCATCCCTATTTCAAGAATTCTCACATCACGCGGATGCTGGTTCTGAATTTATATAGGGCCTTTAGCCCGTGCTTGTCAGCCTGCACAATAACAATTGCGTGAAAAAGATAAGGGCTTTCAGGAAAATGCAGCGAGTTATCCGATTGCGCTCCAGCCGAAAAATCAAAAATCCGGCCCTGCGCGCGTGAATTCTTGTTGCAGCCGCGCTCAGGCAAAACTATGGTCGCGTCCATTCAAGCAACTTTGGAGACCGAATATGGCGTTTCTTGCCGATGCCCTCTCTCGCGTGAAGCCGTCCGCCACAATCGCCGTGACGCAAAAGGCACGCGATCTGAAAGCTCAGGGCCGGGATGTGATCAGCCTGTCCGTCGGCGAGCCGGATTTCGATACGCCGGACAATATCAAGGCTGCCGCAATAGACGCCATCCGCCGCGGCGAGACCAAATATCCGCCCGTCTCCGGCATCATGCCGCTGCGCGAGGCCATTGCAGCCAAGTTCAAGCGCGAGAACGGGCTCGACTACAAGGCGACGCAGACCATCGTCGGCACCGGCGGTAAGCAGATCCTTTACAATGCTTTCCTCACCACGCTGAACCCCGGCGATGAGGTCATCATCCCCGCGCCATACTGGGTGTCCTATCCGGACATGGTTTTGCTGTGCGGCGGCACGCCAAAATTCGTCAATACGACCATGGCGCATAATTTCAAGCTGCAGGCCGCCGATCTCGAGGCTGCCATCACGCCGCGCACGAAGTGGATCGTGCTCAATTCGCCGTCGAACCCGTCTGGCGCCGCCTATACGCGCGACGAACTCAAGGCCATTACCGACGTGCTGATGCGCCATCCGCATGTCTGGGTGCTGACCGACGACATGTACGAGCATCTGATTTATGGCGATTTCACCTACACCACCGCGGCGCAGGTGGAGCCCGGCCTCATCAACCGCACGCTCACCATGAACGGCGTGTCGAAGGCCTATGCCATGACCGGCTGGCGCATCGGCTATGCGGCAGGGCCGGAAATGCTGATCAAGGCCATGGACATGGTGCAGGGCCAGCAGACCTCCGGCGCATGCACCATCGCGCAATGGGCCTCTGTCGAGGCGCTGAACGGCACCCAGGCGCATCTGCCCGTGTTCCGCAAGGCCTTCGAGGAACGGCGCAACCTCGTTGTGTCCATGCTCAATCAGGCGCGCCACCTGAAATGCCCGACGCCGGAAGGCGCATTCTATGTCTACCCGTCCTGTGCGGAGGCCATCGGCAAGAAAGCGCCGTCGGGCAAGGTGATCGCCAGCGACGAGGACTTCGTCACCGAACTGCTGGAAGCGGAAGGTGTTGCGGTGGTGCATGGTTCGGCCTTCGGCCTCGGCCCCAATTTCCGCATTTCCTACGCCACATCCAACAAGCTGCTTGAAGAAGCCTGCGAAAAAATCCAGCGTTTCACTGCCAGCCTGAGCTGAAGCCTTCATCCTGAGCTTGTCGACCGTTCGACAAGCTCAGGATGAGGTTCGACAGGCTCAGGGTGAGGCGTGTTTGTGGCCTGCGCCCTTCCTTCTCCTCATGGTGAGCCTGCCGAAGCATGAGCCTGTCGAGGCACGATCTTGTCAAAACAGGCGCTGCTCAAAGGCGCTTCGGACAGGTACTCACGAAAAATTCTCGATATTGTGATGAGGCCAAAGGCTTTTTCGCGCGTATCTTCATGGCAAGGAGAGAAATGCCATGTTGATCAGATCGAAAAAATGCTGGGACCTTCCGGCCAGTGAAATCACGCCGGAACAGGTTTTTCTGAACCGCCGCACATTGCTCGCTTCGGGCGCGGCAGCCCTCGGCGCGGGATTTCTGCCCGGTACAGCGCGGGCGGATACCGACCCGAGCGCCGCGCTCTATCCTGCCAAGCACAACGATGCCTACACGCTCGACCGGCCCCTGACGCCGGAGGCGCAGAACGCCTCCTACAATAATTTCTATGAATACAGCACCGACAAGAAGCTCAATGCCGACAAGCTGATCATCCGGCCCTGGAGCGTGAAAATCGACGGTCTGGTGGAGACGCCGAAGGAATGGGCAATCGACGACCTGATCAAATCCATGCCGCTTGAGGAACGCCTGTATCGTCATCGCTGCGTCGAGGCCTGGTCAATGACGATTCCCTGGACAGGCTTTCCCCTGAAGGCTTTGGTAAACGCCGCAAAGCCCAAGGCAGAGGCAAAATACATCCGCTTCGAGACCTTCCTCAATCCGAAAATGGCGCCGGGGCAGAAAGTGCCGTTCTACCCCTGGCCCTATATCGAGGGACTGACACTGGCCGAGGCGACCAACGATCTCGCCTTCATGGCGACCGGCGCCTATGGCCATCCGCTTGCCAAGGTACATGGCGCGCCCCTGCGCCTTGCGGTGCCCTGGAAATATGGCTTCAAATCGATCAAATCCATCGTCAGGATCAGCTTCGTCGCCGAACGGCCTGTAGGGCTTTGGGAAAAGCTGCAAAGTTCGGAATATGGCTTCTGGGCCAATGTCAATCCGGCGGTGCCGCATCCGCGCTGGAGTCAGGCGACGGAAAACCTGCTTGGCAGCGACGAGCGCCGCCCCACGCTCATCTACAATGGCTATGGCGAACAGGTGGCCTCGCTGTACAAAGGCATGGAAAAGGAAGACCTGTTCAGATGAGGCTGGCCCCCTTGCACTTCGACAAGCTCAGGGTGAGGGGAACACGTTTTATCCTCGGGTGAGGGAGCAAAGCTTTATCCGCTCCCCCTCATCCAGGGCTTGCTAAAGGATGGGAAGCGGCGCAACGCTGGATCAGTTGGCAAAGCGGAAATGCAGCACGTCGCCGTCCTGCACGACGTAATCCTTACCTTCGAGGCGGAACTTGCCCGCCTCGCGCGCGCCAGCCTCGCCCTTGTACTGGATGTAATCCTCATAAGAGATGGTTTCGGCGCGGATATAGCCTTTTTCGAAATCGCTGTGAATGACGCCGGCAGCCGCCGGCCCCTTGGTGCCTTTTTCGATGGTCCAGGCGCGCGCTTCCTTCGGGCCTACGGTAAAATAGGTGATGAGATGCAGCAGGTTGTAGCCCGCGCGGATACAACGGTTGAGGCCGGGCTCGGCAAGGCCGACAGCATCGAGATAGTCGCGCTGATCCTCCGGCGGCAGCACGGCGATCTCGCTTTCGATCTTGGCTGAGACAACAACGGCGACAGCGCCCTCTTCGGCAGCGCGCGCCTTCACGGTCTCGGAAAAGCTATTACCCTTGTCGGCGGACGCTTCCTCGACATTGCAGACATAGAGCACCGGCTTCGAGGAAAGCAGGCCAAGGCTTGCAAAGGACTTGCGGGCGTCACGGTCCTCTGGCGGCGGGGCGGCCAGACGCGCCGGCTTGCCCTCGCGCAGCAGCACGAGACAGCGGTTGACGAGTTCGAGCGTCTCCTTGGCTTCCTTGTCGCCGCCCTTGGCGCGCTTTTCCAGCGCAGGAAGGCGCTTTTCGAGGCTTTCCAGATCGGCGAGCATCAACTCGGTCTCGATGATGTCGATATCGTTGATCGGCGCGATCTTGCCTTCGACATGGGTAATGTCGCCATCCTCAAAGCATCGCACCACATGAGCTATGGCGTCGCATTCGCGGATATTGGCAAGAAACTGATTGCCAAGCCCCTCGCCCTTCGAGGCGCCCCGCACCAGACCGGCAATATCGACAAAGGTCAGGCGCGTCGGGATGATTTCCTTGGAATGGGCAATTTTCACCAGTTCTTCGAGACGCGGGTCAGGCACGGCGACATCGCCGACGTTCGGCTCAATGGTGCAGAACGGATAATTGGCGGCCTGAGCGGCGGCCGTCTGCGTGAGCGCGTTGAAAAGTGTCGATTTACCGACATTCGGCAGGCCGACAATGCCACATTTGAAACCCATGAGATGATCCAGTTGTTAAACAGCGGAATTGAGCCAGTGTCCTAGCCGTAAATCGGCCCATTTGCGACCGAAATTTTAGGGCTTGCCCATATCGAGCGCCACTTTGCTGGCAAAGGTCATGTCCTCGCCCTTCACCAGCAGCGGCAGATGCGCATTAATGGCAGCGCATAGCCTGTTCACCCACACGCGCTCATCCGGCTTGAAGTCGCTCAGGACATGATGATGAACCAGACTTTTGTCGCCCGGATGCCCGATGCCCAGACGCACCCGGCGATATTCATTGCCGCACAACGCCGAAATGGAGCGCAGGCCATTGTGGCCGGCATTGCCGCCACCGAGCTTGACCCGCAATTTGCCGTCCTCGAGATCAAGTTCATCGTGAAAGACCACGACATTCTGCAGCGGCACCTTGAGAAAACGCATGGCCTCGGCCACGCAGCGCCCGCTCTCGTTCATGAAGGTGAGCGGCTTGAGCAGCATCACGCGCTCGCCCGCAACCATACCCTCGCTGATCTCGCCATGATATTTGGCGCGGAACGGCGGAAAGCCCGACGCCCGGGCTATCGCCTCCATCATGAGAAAGCCGATATTATGCCGGTTATGGCGATATTGCGGACCGGGATTGCCAAGACCAACAAAAAGAAGCATCTGAACCCTCTGCCCAAAACAAATTCGCCCGCAAAATGCGGGCGAAAATCTTGAAACTGCAAGAAGAATTTACTTCTTCTTGCCCTTTTCGGCGGCAGCAGCAGCCGGAGTTTCGGCAACAGCGACGGGCGGCACAATGGTGGCGACCGTGAAGTCCTTTTCAGCCGAGGTCGGCTTGCAGCCTTCCGGCAGCTTCAGCGACGACAGATGGATCGAATCGTTGAAATCGGAGGTCGAGAGATCAACCTCGATCGCGCCGGGAATATTGTCAGCCGGCACGCGCATGTTGATGGCATGGGCGACAATATTGAGCGAACCGCCCTTCTTGAGGCCGGGGCAGATATCCTGATGCAGGAAATGCACGGGCACATCGACGCGGATCGAAGCGCCGGGCTTGAGGCGGAAGAAATCGATATGCTGCGCGGTGTCGCGCACCGGATCAAGCTGGTAATCGCGCGGAATAACGCGCTGCTTCTTGCCATCGACGTCGATTTCGAAAATCGTGGTCAGGAAGTGCCCTGCATAGATCAGGTTGTTGAGAGTGCGGTAATCGAGCGTGATCGGCTCTGCGGCTTCGCCGCCGCCATAAATCACTGCTGGAATGCGACCATCACGACGTGCGCTGCGGGCGGCCCCCTTGCCGGTCCCGGTGCGCGCCGTGGCCGCGAGTTGCTTGTACTCGGCCATAGTGCTCATCCTTTTTTAACAACGTCCTCGCCTCCAGGGGTGTCTGAAGGGACGCGAGCGGTGCAATAGAGGAAAAGCGCGCAAAAGGCAAGCTTTGAACCTGAAAACAGGGAATATTACCGCCCGCCGCTCACCCGCAGGATCGATCCGGTGATATAGCTTGCGGCATCGGAAAGCAGGAAAAGCACCGCCTCGGCGATTTCCTCGGGCAGGCCGGGGCGCTGCATCGGAATCATGTTGCTCAGCCGCTGCGCCCGGTCCGGCTTGCCGCCGCTGGCGTGAATATCTGTCTCGGTCAGCCCCGGCTCCACCGCATTGACGCGGATATTCTGCGTCGCCAGTTCCCGTGCATGGCCGATGGTGAAGGAATTGATCGCGCCTTTCGAGGCGGCATACCAGACATATTCGCCCGGGGAGCCAATAGTGGTGGCTGCCGAGGAAATATTGACGATGGCGCCGCCGCCATTGGCCCTGATCTGCCGCACCGCCTGCTGCGCCACCAGAATTGCGCCCGTCACATTGACATCGATCACCGCGCGTATGACCGCGCTGTCCGTTTCATCGAGCGGCGCAATCCGGCCTGTGATCCCGGCATTGTTGACAAGATGGGTAATGGGGCGCGTGCGCGCGGCAATATCGGCGAAAAGCTGCCTTATATCCTCCTCCCGGCCGATATCGGCCTGAAAGGACTCGGCGGAGGCGCCCAGTTCGCGGCATCGCTCCACCACGCGCAGCGCGGCTGCTGCATCGCTGTTATAATTGACGGCAACGTCATAGCCGGCTTTCGCAGCGGCAATGGAACAGGCGGCCCCGATCCCGCGGGAGCCGCCCGTGATGAGAACAAGCGGCCGCGCCATCAGGCTGACGGCTGCGGTTCGAGGCCGCTGTCGGAAGCCGGACGCCCCGAGCCGGAGGTCGGCACCGGCGAGGAACGCACGCCGCTGGACGGACCCTCGTCATTGTCGCGCACGATCGGCTTCCCGGCCAGAAGATCACGCACCTCGTCGCCGGTGAGCGTTTCATATTCAAGCAGGGCATTCGCCAGCATATGCAGCTCGTTTTCATGCTCCTTGAGAATATGGCGGGCGGTCTGCTCGCCATCCTCGATCAGCCGGCGCACTTCCGAGTCGATCAGATTGGCCGTCTCCTCCGACATGTTCTGACTCTGCGAGACAGAATGCCCGAGGAACACTTCCTGATTGTTGGCGGCATAGCGCACGCGCCCGAGCTTTTCGGACATGCCCCATTGCGTGACCATGGCCCGCGCCATGCGGGTTGCCTGCTGAATATCGCCGGCAGCGCCGTTCGAGACCATATCCGGCCCGAAAATCAGCAGCTCGGCCTCGCGTCCGCCGAAAGTCATGGCGATGTTGGAGGTGCAATACTGGATCGTGTAGCCGAGGCGGTCTTCCTCCGGCAGCATCATGGTCAGGCCGCCAGCCGCGCCGCGCGGAATGATGGTGACCTTGTGCAGCGGGTCGATTTTGGGCACATGCAGCCCGACAATCGCGTGGCCGGCCTCGTGATAGGCCACGAGCTTGTTGGTCTCGGCGGTGCGCACCGCGGACTTGCGTTCCGCGCCCATCATCACCTTGTCCTTCGCATCCTCGAATTCGGCCATGGTGACGACGCGCTTGTTGCGCCGCGCCGCCAGAAGCGCGCCCTCGTTGACGAGATTCATCAGATCCGCGCCGGAAAATCCCGGCGTGCCTCTGGCCAGAACCTTGAGATTGACATCGGGCGCCAGCGGCACCTTGCGCGCGTGAACGCGCAGGATCTTCTCGCGGCCCAGCACATCGGGGTTGGGCACGTGAATCTGCCGGTCGAAACGGCCCGGGCGCAGCAGCGCAGGGTCAAGCACATCGGCACGGTTGGTTGCGGCGATGATGATGATGCCCTCATTCTGCTCGAAACCATCCATCTCGACGAGGAGCTGGTTCAGCGTCTGCTCGCGCTCGTCATTGCCGCCGCCAAGACCTGCACCGCGGTGACGGCCCACGGCGTCGATTTCGTCGATGAAGATAATGCAGGGCGCGTTCTTCTTGGCCTGCTCGAACATGTCGCGCACACGGCTGGCGCCGACACCCACGAACATTTCAACAAAATCAGAGCCTGAGATGGTGAAGAACGGCACATTGGCCTCGCCCGCCACCGCACGCGCGGTGAGCGTCTTACCTGTGCCGGGCGGGCCGACAAGCAGCACGCCGCGCGGAATACGCCCGCCCAGACGCTGGAACTTGTGCGGATCACGCAGGAATTCAACGATTTCCTGCAGGTCTTCCTTGGCCTCGTCGATGCCCGCGACATCCTCGAACGTGACGCGGCCATGCGCCTCCGTCAGCAATTTGGCCTTGGACTTGCCAAAGCCCATGGCCTTGGTGCCGCCGCCCTGCATCTGCCGCGACATGAACAGCCAGAAGCCGATCAGAGCCAGTATCGGCAGCGCGTTACCCAGCAGATAGACCAGCCAGGAATTGCCCTCTGTCGGCGCCTTGGCGGAAATCGACACGTTCTTGGCGTAGAGATGGTCTGTCAGGCCGCTGACCTGCGGCGGCGCAACCGTGCTGAAGGAGCGCCCGTCCTGATAATGGCCGACAATATCCTGCCCGGAGATGGTGACATCGCGGATAGAACCGCGGTCCACTTCCGACAGAAGCTGGCTATAGGTGATTTCCTGGGCCGAAGAATGCTGGCCGCTGTTCTGAAACACTGTGAACAATGCCATCAAAAGGACAGCGATCACCACCCAAAGGGCAAAGTTCCGAATGGTCGGGTTCATGAAAAACCTGCAACTTGTTTCCCGGTTTCCGGACATCGCCTGTATAGCGAGGCCAAAACCAATCTTCTATTTAGGCGTCCTTGCCGCATTTGCCAAGTGTAAGGCAAAAAAGACGCCGGTTCGACAGCAAAATCACCGTCTTCTGGCAGGTTTCCAAGGCCGGATTATGGCGTGCCAGGCCTTTCGGCGGCACTGCGTCCGCGCCTTCGCGGGGGTGCGGGAACGATTTTCAGATGCGCGCTCCGGTCAAGGCTGACCACAGCCTGACCAAGACTGCGTCGAAAGGCCACTCCCCCCGCCTGCGCCAGCATCAGTTCCTCTGCACAAGATTCGATCCGCTCCAGCCGCTGGGGCGCCCCCGGATGCAGATGGTCCAGCGTTCTTTGCAGCAAACGCTCAATGACGATGAGCGGTTCGCCGCGCAATCGCGCCAGATCAAAGGCGGCAAGAGCGGGGCCGAGCGTGACAAGCGCCCGCGCCCAGGCATCATCCAGCCGCGACGCGACCAGATCTTCGAGTTTATCCAGCCTTTTGCCCAGCCGCACCAGCCGCTCCTGCGACAGCCCTTCCGCGGCCAGAACCGGCATGATGCGGCGCACCCGCGCGCGGGCAAAGCGCGGATCGGCATTGGACGGATCAGTGACGAACGGCCAGCCACGCGCCGCGCAGGTGGCGACAAGACGCGCCTTGGCAATGCCGAGCAGCGGGCGGATATGCCGGATGCCGTCACGAAGGCGCTCAGGCTTCATTCCGGTCATGCCTGCCGGGCCGGAGCCGCACGCAAGGCGCAGCAGAATTGTCTCGGCCTGATCATCGGCTGTATGCGCAGTCAGCAAGCAGGCACCCAGCGCCTGAGCGCGCTCGACCAGCAGCCGGTAGCGCGCCGCGCGCGCCGCCTCCTGAATGCCGGTGGCAGGCTTTGGCCCTGTCCAGTCCAGAATATCGTGGTCGATTCCAAGGTGCGCCGCGAACAGGCCCACAGCCTCGGCTTCCGCCCGCGATTGCGCGCGTAGACCATGATCGATGGTTGCCGCATAAAGCCGTGCACCGCCGCCGGCCAATGTCCGCCAAAGCGCCGCCATGCCCATCATGGCGATCGAGTCCGGGCCGCCGGAAACCGCCAGCAGCAGGGTCTGCCCGGTCAGCGGCGCAAGAATACCGGCGGCCTCGGCTTCGCCAAGCGGCGTGGCCTCAGCATTTGTTCTTGGCAATTTCACGCTCGACGCCGCGCTTCAGTACGACTGAAGCATTGGGATATTTATGGCCGATCTCCTGAAAAGTGGCACAGGCCTGCTCGCGGGCGTCCAGTCCGGCAAGCGAGATGCCAAGCCGGAACATGGCCTCCGGCGCATGGGCGGAAGCGGGATAATCGGTCGAGACCTTGAGATATTGCTCCGCTGCCTCACGGTGACGTTTGCGTTCAAAGAACGTGTCACCGAGATAATAGGTGGCGTCAGGCGCGAGCTTGTCCTTAGGGTGCTTGGTGAGAAAATCGCGGAAGGCTTTTTCGGCATCGGCATATTGAGCCTGTTTCAGGAAAGTCAGGGCGATATCGAATTCCTCGCGCGGATTGACGGCGGCATTATCCGCGATAACCGTACCTTCCGGGGTTGTCAGCGGCGCGGAACTGGACAATCGCATCGGCGCGGACGCATCCTTTGGAATACCGAGCCCCGGCTGCGGACCTATGCCAAGCGGACGCGGCACGCCCGGCGCGTTGGGCTGGGCTGCGGGGTTGAACGCATCGCCCTCCTTGAGCGGCGCAGCGCCCGCGGGAGGAGGCAGATCGGCCGCGGCACGGTTGGTTGCAGCGCCCGGCACATTGGCCTGCGCGCCCGCGCCGGGCTGCCCGGCTTCCTGCAGCCTGCGGAGTGCTTCCTGCAACTGCTTGTTCTGGAACTGCAATTCTTCGATCTGGCCGTTGAGCGTGCGCAGGCTGCTTTCCAGCCGCTGCACCCGCAATACGAGATTTGGTTCATCAGGTGCGAGAGCAGGCGCGTTCGGATCCTGTTCGCCAGATTGCACAGCGCCCGGCGGCAGCAGGTCTTGCCCGTAAACCGGCCCCGCCAGCAGCATCAGCCCAAGACCAATCACAGCAACACCGCGCATTTTCATCTATCACATCCTGATTTGTATGTTTGGCTCACCATGTAGCACGAGTAAGACTAAAATAAGATGGTAAATATAGCGCTGCAATACAAACCGGCGCCCTGAGGCGCCGGTCAGATAGAAACAACACTGAATGTTCCGGATCAGCCGTTGGCGCCGTCCAGCACCGTAACGGCGCGGCGGTTCTGCGACCAGCAGGAAATGTCGTTGCAGGTAGCAACGGGGCGTTCCTTGCCATAGCTGACCGTCTTGATGCGCGAAGCGGCAATGCCCTTCGAGATCAGGTAATTCTTGACGGCTTCGGCGCGGCGCGCACCCAGCGCAAAGTTATATTCGCGCGTGCCGCGCTCGTCGGCATGGCCTTCAACCGTGAAATTATATGAGCCATACTGGGTGAGCCAGCGCGACTGCTTGTCCAGAGTGGCCTGGCCGGTGGGCGTGATGTCAGACTGATCCGACTCGAAGAACACGCGGTCGCCCACATTGACGGTGAAATCCTGTGCGCTGCCGGGTGTCGCCGCCATGCGGTTCATCTGGGAATTGGCGCCGCCGCCCAGAAGATCGTCCGAAGCATTCTTCGCGCAGGCGGTCAGGGCCAGCCCGGCGCAGAAAATTGTGATGAGGCGCAAACTGCGGCCAAGTTGCGAGACTGTCATTCCTGTACTCCTGTCATTTCCGGTCGGCGTGAAGCCTTGTCATGCGATATGGTTACTGTGTTCAAGGTTAATAGAAGGTTCCGGAAACCATAAACATTGCCGCTTTATTGACTCAGCCGCGAAAAGCTTCGGCTATAGTTAACGGCAGGTAAAGGGCCGGAACAGCTCTGGCGCGCCGCAGAACGAAGCGCGCCGGAAGTATGAAAGAGCCGCCGTTGGCGCGCCTGCGCCAAAAACCGCCAGCCTTTAGTTGAGTAGCGGGCTCCAGGTCGGATCAGAGGCGTAAGCCGGGGTCGGTACCTGAAATTCGCTGCGGCCAAAAATATCCACCATGTAGATTCTCGACCCCGATGCGCCGCCCGGATCGCGGAAGAACATCAGGAAAAGGCCGTTGGGCGCCCAGGTCGGCCCTTCGTTATGGAAACCTTCGGTCAGGATTCGCTCGCCCGAGCCGTCCGGCTTCATCACGCCAATGGCAAACAGACCGTTGCGCTGGCGCGTGAAGGCGATGTAATCGCCGCGCGGCGACCAGACCGGCGTGGAATAGCGCCCTTCGCCGAACGATATGCGCTGGGCGCCGCCGCCAGCGGCGCTCATGACATAAATCTGCTGTGTGCCGCCGCGATCCGATTCAAACACCACCTGCGATCCATCCGGCGAATAGGACGGCGACGTGTCGATGGCCGCTGTGTCGGTGAGGCGGGTTGTCGTGCGCGAGCGCAGATCCATGGTGAAGAGATTCGAGGCAGCACCCTGCGCCAGACTCATCACGATACGCTGGCCGTCGGGCGAGAAGCGCGGCGAGAACGTCATGCCGGGGAAATTGCCGACAACCTCGCGCTGGCCCGTCTCGATATTGTAAAGAAAAACTTTCGGCTCGCCTTCCGCGAACGACGTATAGGTGAGTTCCTGCGCCGTGGGCGAGAAACGCGGCGTGACCACAATATCCGTTCCCTTCGTCAGATAACGCACGCCCGCGCCATCCTGATCCATGATGGCCAGGCGTTTAATGCGCTTCTCGGCCGGGCCGGTCTCGTCGACAAAGACGATGCGCGTGTCAAAAAAGCCCTTCTCGCCGGTGACCTTGGTAAAGATCGCATCGGAAATGATATGAGCCACGCGGCGCCAGTTATTGACATCGGCAAAATATTCCTGACCCGCAACCTGCGAGCCCGACCCGACTTCCCAGAGCCGGAAACCGGCCTTGAGCCGGCCATCGGCCTGCCGGGCTATGCGGCCTGTCACGACATATTGTGCATTGACCGAGCGAAAGGCCGCCATGTTTGGCGCTGCATCGGGGTTCACCGCGCCTGCGGCCGAGGCATCCACCGGAGCCAGAAACACCGAGCGCTGAAAATTATTGGTGATCACCTGCGTCAGGCGCGCGCCAAGGTCGCCCTCGCCCTGAAAATTGGTAATGGCGATGGTCACGGGGCGAAAGCTGGAGCCGCCGCGCACCACCAGTTCGGAAGCCGCCATAACCGGCGGACTGACAAGCAGGGCCACGGAGGCTGCCATCCCGGCCAGGAAGGATGAACGTTTCATCATGAAAGGGGCCTTTCTCGACATAAATCACACCGTTTCTTGAATAAAATGAAAAATATTACAACCCGCCGCGCGCATCAGCGATCCTCCGGATCAAAAACGATATCGCGGCTCTTCCATTCGGAATAATAGGGCAGGAAATGCGGCGGCATTTTCAGCGGATTGCAGCTGACAACCGCACGCAGCGCGCTGTCGGCCAGCGGCTTGTAGGTGGGGTCCGTGGGCGGATTGAGCAATTGCGGCGGGCTTGCGAGCGACCCGTCGGGATTGAGGCTGACGGAAACCTTAGGCACATATTTCGGGCCCGTGGGCAGCGTGATCGGCAGGTCCCAGCAGCTGTGGTATCTGTCGATCAGCCAGCCGTCGAGCTGCGCCTTAAGGTTGGGCGACATATGATCGGCATTGGCCGTCGCCGTTCCCGCCGAGGGATTGGCGTTCATCTGCTTGCCGGATGAGCCCTGACTTTCGGCAATATCCTTGTTCAGCAGCTTGCTGATATCGGCCACATTGAAACTATGGTTGCGCTGTGCCTTTTCGTCGCCCGATTTCGGCCTGGACGCGGATTTGGCCAGTTCATCGAGTTTCTTCTGTTCCAGAAGCTTGGCCACCTCATCGAGCTTGATTGGCGGCTTGGATTCGTTCTGGGCAGGCTTGACCGGCGGACGCGGACGCTCCTTCGGCGGCTCGGGCTTGGCAACATCCTGCTTCTGCGTGTCGGGACGCGTGATCTCGGCATCAGGCGGCGGCAGCGGCACAGGCGGCTTCGGCTCTTCCTTGGCCGGCGCGGGCTTCACCGGTTCGGGCGGCTTAGGCGGGGTCGGGGGTTCCGGCGGCTTGGGAGGCTCTGGCGGCGGGGGCGTCGGCTTGGCGGCCTCGGGTTTCGGCGTCTCGTCCTGACCGGGATTGTCGTTATGTTTGAAAGCGGGCGGCGGCGGCGGCACGTCGCGCTTGGCGTCCGGCGTTGGCGGCAAAGGCGCCTGCGTTTCCTTGTCCGCCAGCTTGTCGACCTTGGGCTTTGGCTGCGGCTTGACCAGCTTGGATTGCTTGTCACCCTTCATGATATCGTTCATCTGCGAATCGGAGATGATATCGACCGAGACAACTTCCTGCGCATCCTCGAACTTGGGCGTGTTGGAAAAAGACAACAAAGCCGCCAGCAGTGCCGCGACATGCACGAACACCGAAATGGCAAGACCTGGCTGTTTCAAGGACAATTTCAAACTCAAGCGACCCTGGCGTTTGCTTACTTGTTCTGCGATTCCGTGATGAGCGCGACCTTCTTGAAACCCGCAGTGGTGACCGTGGCCATGACTTCCGCCACGCGGCCGTAATTGACCTGCTTCGAGCCGCGCACATAGATGCGCTCGTCAAACCCGGCCTTCGCCAGTTCCTTCAGCTTGTCGGCAAGCTGATCGGCGGGCACAGGCTGATCCTGCAGATATATGTCGCCCTTCTCATCTATCGAGATGGTGATCGGCTTCTGATCGACATTGATCGGTCCTGCGGCGGTCGGCGGCACATCGATCGGCACACCTGTGGCCAGAAGCGGCGCGGCCACCATGAAGATGATGAGCAGAACCAGCATCACGTCGATGAACGGCGTCATGTTGATATCGGCCATGGCGCCATAGCGCGGCACGCCGCGTCTGCGCCGTCCGCCCTTCGCACCGCCCTTGGCTGCAGCCATTCCCATGATCGTGCTCCTTCAGCCCTTGCGATCCGCCGAATGCTGATCGATCTGGCGCGACAGAATCGCCGAAAATTCATCGGCGAAAACTTCGAGACGCGCCTGCGTCTTGGCCACCTGCCCCTGCAGCTTGTTATAGGCGATCAGCGCCGGAATAGCGGCAAACAGGCCGATAGCCGTGGCAAACAGCGCCTCGGCGATACCCGGCGCCACCACGGCCAACGACGTGTTCTTGGATGCGGCAATCGACCGGAAGGCCGTCATGATGCCCCATACGGTGCCGAACAGGCCGATGAACGGCGCGGTGGAGGCCACCGTCGCCAGAACGAGAAGATTGGACTCGAGCCGCTCGATCTCGCGCTGGATGGACACATCCAGCACTTTCTCGATACGCGCCTGCAACCCCATGAACGAGGAACTTGCCGTCTCGAAACTGCGCTTCCATTCGCGCATGGCCGCCACGAACAGGCTGGCCGAGGCAATGGTGGGGCGCACGGAGAGGCCGCGGTAAAGATCTTCCAGCGACTGGCCAGACCAGAACACTTCCTCGAAACGCTCCATGGCCTTGGAGGTTTTCGAGAACATAATGGTTTTATCGATGATGATGGCCCAGCACCAGACTGAGGCACCCAGCAAGCCCAGCATCACCAGCTTGACGACAAAATGCGCTGACCAGAACATGCCTATCAGGGAAACTTCCGTCACGGGCGACATTGCGGTCGTGGCTACGTCAGCAGCATTCATGATTTGATCCTTCAAATCTTACACATTTTCAACGCCATCAGCGTCAGCAATCCGGCAAATCTGAGGCAGGCTGCAAAAAAGCCGCACAGGCCCGCAACACGCATCCCCCTCTTTAAGACATGGTTAAGGTTAACGCTCGGTTACCGGATCTGTAATTTATAGGCCCGCGACGGCGGGTGCGCCGCTCCGGCGCGTTTTATTCCAGCGCGAGAGATTGGCAAGACCGAGATAGATGATCGGCGTGGTGTAAAGCGTCAATATCTGGCTGAGCAGCAGCCCGCCGACGATGGTGACGCCGAGCGGCTGACGCAGGGCAGAACCCGGCCCTGTGGAAATGGCCAGCGGCACTGCTCCCAGCATCGCCGCCATTGTCGTCATCAGGATCGGCCGGAAACGCTCCATGCAGGCCGCAAAAATGGCGTCCGCGGGCGCCAGCCCCTGCCCGCGCTCCGCGGCAATGGCAAAATCAACCAATATGATGCCGTTCTTCTTGACGATGCCGATCAGCATGATGATGCCGATCATCGCCACAAGGCTGAGGTCCATGCCGGCCACGCGCAGCGCGATCAGCGCGCCCAGACCCGCCGATGGCAGCGTCGACAGGATGGTGAGCGGATGCAGCAGGCTCTCATAGAGCACGCCAAGAATGATATAGACCGCCAGCAGCGCCGTGATGATCAGCAGGCCCGTGCCGGATGTGCCCTGCGTCGACGCCAGCGCATCGCCGGCGAGATCGGCATGCAGATTATCGGGCAGATGCAGTTGCGCCACGGCCGCTTCCATCGCCTTCGACATGTCATTGAGATTATAGCCCGGCGCCAGATCGTAGGAAAAGGTGACCGCCGGAAACGGGCCCTGATGATTGACCGCCAGCGGCGTGGTGGTGCGTTCGACATGCGCGAGCGCTGCCAGCGGCACCTGCCTGCCCGAGCTTGAGGGCAGGTAAATATCCGGTATGTCCGCCGGGTCGCGCTGGCGATCCGAGGGAAGTTCCAGAATGACGCTATATTGATTGCGATCGCCGTAAATGGTCGATATCTGCCGCTGGGCAAAGGAATTGTTCAGGGCCGTGTCGATATCCTGCACGGAAACGCCGAGGCGCGCCGCCATATCGCGGTCAATGACGACATTTGCCTGCAGCCCGCCCGAATCACGGTCCGAGGTCAGATCCACAAGGCCGGGCAACATGCCGAACCGCGCCAGCACGCGGGGAATTGCGGCCTCAAGCTCGTTGAGATCGGGGTCCCAGAGCGTGAACTGATAGACCGATTTGCCCTGCCGCGCGCCCGCACGGATGCTGAAGGACGGCGAAAGATAGACGTGAATGCCAGCCAGCCGGGCCAGCTTTGGACGCAGGCGGTTGATGATATCGATCGAGCGGGTCGTCTTCAGCGTCTGCGGATCGACGCCGATGAACAACCGCCCCTGATTGACGGCATTCGACAAAGGACCGGCACTGCCGATAAACGAAGCGACGGATGCAATCGCCGGGTCGGCACGGATAATCGCCGCCGCCTTGTTCTGCAGATCCAGCATGGCGGCGAAGGAGACATCCGGAGCCGCCTCGGTTGAGCCGAAGATCAGGCCGGTATCATCCTGCGCGAACAGGCTTTTCGGCGACTCGATGATGAGTCCGACCGTCAGGCTAACGGTGACGACTGTGGCCAGCCCCGCCAGCCAGGGATGATGCAGCACCGGCCAGAGCGTGGCACGGTAAAAGCGGATCATTCCCGCAAGTATCCGCTCCACCTGACGCCCCAGCCAATGCGGCGGCCCTTCCTCCAGCTTCATGAAATGGCCGCAGATCATCGGCGTGACAGACAGCGAGACAAAGGTCGAAATCAGCACCGCAAAGGTCAGCGTGAGCGAGAATTCCCGCAGGATCTTGCCCGCAAGCCCCCCGGCAAACAGCAGAGGTACAAAGGCGGCAATCAATGAAAGGCTGATGGAAATAATGGTGAAGCTGATCTGCCGTGAGCCTGCCAGCGCCGCCTGCAAAGGCCTGAGGCCTTTTTCCATGTTGCGGTGCAGGTTTTCCATCATGACAATGGCATCGTCGACAACAAAGCCTACCGAAATAATGATCGCCATGAGCGAAAGATTATCCACGGTAAATCCGACAAGCCACATGGCGCCGAACGTTCCGGCCAGCGTCAGCGGCACGGTGACACCGGCGGCAATGACGGCGGTTGCGCCGCGCATGAACAAAGCCACCACCAGCATGACCAGAATGATCGACATACCGAGAGTTTTCTGAACTTCCTGCACGGAATTGCGGATCACCTTCGTCTGATCGTTGAGAATGGAGATATCCAGTCCTGCCGGCAGGAAAGGGCGCAGGGCCGGAAGCAGCGCCTTCACGCCATCGACCGTTTCGATGACATTGGCATTGGCCTGCTTGGTCACCTGCAGGATCACGGCAGGCTTGCCATTATAGGTCGCGCTTGAGCGCCGGTTGCGCACGCCGGGCGACACTTTGGCAACATCGCCCAGCCGGATTGACCGGCCATTGCTCGTGCGGATGACGATATCCGCATAATCGCCCGGCTTGACGAGCTGGTCGTCCACGCCGATCGTGATGGTCTGCGCCGCGCCTTCCAGTGCGCCGATCGGCGCATGGGCATTGGCAGCGGCAATGGCCGCGCGCACGGCATCGAAGCTCAGCCCCATCGCGGCCAGCCGCGCGCCGTCCACCTGCACGCGTACCGTCGGCTGTTCCGAGCCGCTGACAACCACATCCGCCACCCCCGGCAATTGCGATATGCGCTGCACCAGCAGCGTATCGGCAATGTCATAGATCGCCGAAGGCGCGAGCGTATCGGAGGTCAGGGCGAGGATCAGCACCGGCATGGCTGCCGGATTGGCCTTGCGGAAGGTCGGCAGAACCGGCAGGTCGCCCGGCAGGTCGGTGGCGGCGGCGTTGAGCGCAGCCTGTACATCCTGCGCCGCCGAGTCGACGGCGCGGCTCGTGTCGAACTGGATGGTTATCTGGCTGTTGCCGAGAGAATTGACCGAAGTGAGTTCGCTCACGCCCGAAATGGTGGCGAGGCGGCGCTCTATCGGCGCGGCGACACTGGCTGCCATGGTTGCCGGGTCGGCGCCCGGACGGCTGGCAGATATGCGAATGGTCGGAAAATCAAGCGCAGGCAGGCTCGCGACCGGCAAAAAGACATAGGCCACCATGCCGACAAGAAACAGGCCGAGCGCCATGAGCGTCGTCCCCACGGGACGCAGGATGAAGAGACGCGAGGCATTCATGATGCCGGCGCCAGCCGCGACGGCCTGCGGCGCAGGCCTTCAATCAGCAGATAGATGACGGGCGTCGTATACAGTGTGAGCATCTGGCTCAGAACAAGACCGCCAACAATGGAAATGCCGAGCGGCATGCGCAATTCGCTGCCCGTGCCATGCGCGAAAGCCAGAGGCAATGCGCCGAGCAAAGCCGCCAGGGTCGTCATCATGATGGGGCGGAATCGCAGATGGCAGGCGCGCACGATCGCCTCATAGGGGCTGAGGCCCTCGCCCCGCTCGGCCTCCAGAGCGAAATCGATCATCATGATCGCATTTTTCTTGACGATGCCCATGAGCAGAAGAATGCCGATCAGGGCCACAACCGAAAGATCGTCGCCATGCAATTGCAGCGCGATCAACGCTCCCACGCCGGCGGAAGGCAGGGTGGACAGGATGGTGACAGGGTGAAAGAAATTCTCGTACAGGATGCCGAGCACCAGATAGATGGCGACGATGGCCGCCAGAATGAGCCAGGGCTCACCGGCCAGCGCATTCTGGAATTCTGCGGCATCGGCGCTGAAATTGCCGATGACCGACGCGGGCATGCCGATATCCGATTGCGCCTGCGCCATCGCCAGCACCGCAGCGCCAAGCGACTTGCCGGGCGCAAGATCGAAACTGAGCGCCGCCGCCGGAAACTGTTCTTCATGTGCCACTACAAGCGGCGCGGAGATCAGTTCAACCGTGGCAAAGGACTGCAGCGGCACCTGCACGCCATTGGCCCCCGGCAGATAGATATGCGAGAGGGCCGAGACATCGCGGCTCTGCGCATCGGCGGCAGAAAGAATGACGCGATATTGGTTGGCCTGCGCATAGATGGTCGAGACCTGCCGCTGCCCGAAGGCGTCGTTCAGCGTGTCATCCACGGTCTGCATCGATATGCCGAAGCGTCCGGCCTTGTCGCGGTCGATCCTGACCTGCGCGCGCAGCCCGGTTGAATCATATTCATTCGAAACATTGCGCAGAACCGGGTCCTGCCGCAGCCGCGCCACCAGCCTGCGCGCCCAGAGCGCCACCTGCGCTCCATCCGAGCCGGACAGGATATACTGATATTGCGCGCGGGTGACGCGGGTGGAAATCTGCAGATCCTGCACAGGCTGGGCGAACAGGGCCAGCCCCGGCATGTCCGAAACAAGGCCCTGAAGCCGTGCGGCAATGACAGCGGCGCTGTCGCGGCGCAGCGCCCTGTCCCTCAGGCTGACCGCCATATGCACCACATTGCCGGTGGCATTGGTGGTGCCGACGCCCACAACCGCCGTAAGACCGGCGACATCGGGGTCTTTGCGCACGGCTTCGGCCACCTGCGCCTGCGCCAGAGTCATCTGGGCGAACGAAATATCCGGCGCGGCCTCCAATGTCAGCTCGATCAGCCCGGTATCCTGCTCCGGCAGAAAGCCCTTCGGCATGTAGACATAGGAAAGGCCGGTGGCGAGCATGGTGACAAGCATCACGCCCACCATCAGCCCGCGGCGGGCCAGCGCCCAGTCCAGACTCCGGGCATAGGCTCCGTTCATCCAGTTCAGCGGCCGCTCGGCCTGACGCGCCAGCCAGTGCGGGCGTCTTCCCGCCGACGGTTTGAGCAGGCGCGCGCACATCATCGGCGTCAGGGTGAGCGAAACTACCGCCGAAACCACCACGGCAATGGTGAGTGTGAGCGCGAATTCGCGGAACATCCGGCCGACAAGCCCGGTCATGAACAGCAGCGGGATAAACACCGCAATCAGCGAAACCGTCAGCGAAATAACAGTGAAGCCAATTTCGCGCGCGCCGTCGAGCGCCGCCTGCAACGGCGTCTTGCCGCCCTCGATATTGCGCACGACATTTTCGATCATGACAATCGCATCGTCGACAACGAAGCCCGTGCCGATGGTGAGCGCCATCAGCGAGAGATTGTCGAGGCTGAAGCCCGCCACATACATCAGTGCGAAGGTGGCGATCAGCGACAGCGGCAGCGCCACGCCGGCGATGATCGTGGCGCGCAGCGACCGCAGAAACAACAGCACAACCAGCACAACCAGCGCCGCGCTCAGAACCAGCGTGAACTGCACATCGTGAATCGAGGCGCGGATCGTGTTCGTGCGGTCATGCACGATCCTGAGTTCGGCTCCGGCGGGAATAGCGCTTTGCAGGCGCGGCAGTTCCGCCAGAACGGCGGAAACGGTGCGGACGATATTGGCGCCCGGCTGGCGCTGCACATTCAGCACGATGGCCGGTTCGTTCTGATACCAGCCGCCGACGCGGGTATTTTCCAGCCCGTCCGAGATGGCGGCGACATCGCCAAGATGCACCGAGATGCCGTTGCGATGCGCAACCACAACCTGACGATAGGCATCCGCCGCGCCGATCTGGTCGTTCGCGCCGATGGTGTAGGACTGCAAGGCGCCGTCGATAGCCCCCTTGGAGCCCGCAACATTGGCCGCAGATATGGCACTGCGCATATCCTCCAGACTGATCTGATAGGCCGCCAGACGATTGAGATCGGCGTCGATGCGCACCGCAGGGCGGATGTTGCCCTCAATCGAGACATGGCCGACACCGCTCACCTGACTGAGATGCGGGCCGATCAGCGTGTCAGCTATATCGCTCAGCGCACGCAGGGACACACTGCGCGATGTGAGCGCAAGAATGAGAATGGGCGCGTCCGCCGTATTCACCTTGGAATAGGTTGGTGGATAGGGCAGATTTTTCGGCAGGTTGGAATTGGCGGCATTGATCGCCGATTGGACATCCTGCGCCGCGGCATCAATATTGCGGTCAAGGTCGAATTGCAGCGTGATCTGGCTCAGCCCGAACGTGCTCTGAGACGACATGGCGGCCAGCGAGGGGATCTGCCCGAACTGGCGCTCCAGCGGCGCGGTGACGAGTTGCGCGATCGTATCAGGATTGGCCCCCGGCAATTGGGTTGTGACCACGATGGTCGGAAAATCAATCTGCGGCAGGGCCGAGACAGGCAGCCGCATATAGCCGAGCACTCCGCACAGCAGCACTGCCAGCGCCAGCAGCGATGTGGCGACAGGGCGCAGGATGAAGGGTGCCGAGACGCTGCCCGCCGACGGCGCCGGACCTTCGCGCCCGTCGTCGCTCATGGCTTCTTCTTTGCCGCCGGATCGGCGGGTTTGGCGTCAGGCGCGGGCGCGGCCTTACCGTCGGACACGCTGACCCTGGCGCCGTCCTTAAGCCGTGCGAAACCTGACATGACAACCTGCTGCCCTGCAGCTATATCGCCCTCGACCACGGCGCGCGTCTCGTCCTGATACGTAACCTTGACCGCCACCTGCGCCAATGTCGAATCTGCATTGATCCGGTAGAGATAGGCGCCCGAGGGGCCGCGCTGCACCGCAACGGCAGGCACCACCATGGCATCGGGCAGATTGGCGACCTCAATGCGCACATTGACGAACTGGCCCGGCCAGATCTGCAACTGCGCATTGGGAAATTCCGCCTTGAACCTGACCGTTCCAGATGTCTGATCGACCTGATTGTCGATGACGGTCACATGCCCCTCATCAAGAGGCGTGGCATTGTCCGAATCCAGCACTTTCACCGGCAGCGGCCCGCGTGAATAGGCAGACAGCGCCGCCCGCACATATTTTTGCGGCAGGTTGAATATGACGGCAATGGGCCGCACCTCCGTGATCGTCACCAGACCATTGGTGTCGGAGGCATGAAGAATATTGCCGTTGTCAATCGCCCGCAGCCCCACCCGCCCGCTGATGGGCGCGCGGATGCTGGTGTAATCGAGCTGCACCTTTGCGCTGGCCAGAGCGGCTTCATCCGCCCGCACGATGGCCTCGTCCTGCGTCACGACTGCCGCCTGCGTATCGGCCTGCTGGCGCGAGGTATATTGCGAGGTGGCCAGTTTTGAATAACGTTCAAGATCGATGCGGGCATTGGCGAGAACAGCCTCATCCTGCGCCTTTTTCGCCTGAGCCTGATCATATTGCGCCTGCGCCGCAGCAGGATCAAGCCGCGCCAGCAGATCGCCCGCCGCAACATCCTGCCCTTCCGTGAAATTGAGCGCGATCAGCTTGCCGTCTATCTGCGAACGCACGACAACGGTGTTACGCGCCTGCGCGGTGCCGATGGCATCGACGGTAACCGGCACATTTTCCACCCGCACCGGGCTGGCCAGCACGGAAATGGCCTCGTCGCCAAGGGCGCGGCGCGCCAGTTTGGGATCTTTCTGCACGGGCGCGACTGGCCAGAGCCGCGCGAGAAAGGCGGGCCGATAGCCGGTGACCTCGCTGTAGCCATAAAAAACGGCCAGCGCCAGAACAACGATGATGATCAGCCTTTTCATAGCCCCCCTGCCTTGTCCGGCATGGTCCAGCCGCCGCCCAGTGCCTCGATCAGGCTGATATAGGCCGAAAATTTCGCCAGTCGAATTTGCACAAGCGCGTCCTGCGCCTGAAACAGGTTGGTTTCGGCGTTGAGGACGCTGGTCACATCCACCGATCCCTCGCGCAGAATCTTCTCGTTGATGTCATAGGTGCGCTGCGCGGCGGCAACCGCCTCGCCCTGCAACATCTCATGCCGCCGCTGCGCCGCTATTGCCGTAAGGGCATTCTCGACATCCGAAAAGGCGGAAATGATGCTCTTGCGATAGGCGAGCAACAGTTGCTGCTGCTGCGCGCGCGCATCTGCAAGTTCGCCCTGCAGCGTGCCGCCATCGAAAATGGGCTGAGTCAGCCCGGCGGCGAGCGATGCAAGCGCTGCCTCGGGGCGGAAGAGATTCTTCAGCGTCATGCTCTCCAGCCCCGCTTTGCCGGTCAGGGACACAGCGGGCAGGAAGGCCGCCCGCGCCGCGGCGACATTGGCTTTCTGCGCCTCGAGGCGGGCCTCGGCTGCAGCAATATCGGGCCGGCGAACCAATATCTGCGACGGCAGGCCGGGCGTGATCTTCGGATCGCGAAGGCGGGAAAGGCTCCCCCCGCGGATCGTCAGGCTTTCCGGCGGCCTGCCCAGCAGAACGGCCAGCGTCATGCGCGCCTGCGCCAGAGAAATGTCGAGCGGCGGCACGGCGGCTTTGGCATTGGCCACAACCGATTCCTGCGTGAGCTGATCGAGCTTCGTGGCCGTGCCGACCGTGATGCGCGCATTGATAACGGTGAGAACACGTTCCGCCGTCGCAAGATTTTGCGCCGCAATGGCCAGACGGTCCTGCGCGGCCAGATATTGAAAATAAGCGTTGGCGACAGCCGCCTGCGTGGAAAGGCGCGTCGTTTCCCGGTCATAGAGGCTGGCGGTCACGCCCGCCTGCGCCGCCGCCGCGGTTGCGCGGTTGCGGCCCCAGAAATCGACCATGTAACTGGCGTTGAGGCCCAGATCGAAACTGTTGCTGACCACCCGCGTGAACGGACCGTTTCTCGATTTGGCGGTGCCCGGCGTCATGCTGCGCGAGGCGTCGGAACTGGCGTCAATCGTCGGATAAAGCGCGGCGCCGCTGATGCCCGCCTGCGCCTGCGCCTGCTCGATCTTGGCCGTTGCGGTGGCGATGTCGAAATTGCCGGCCAGAGCTTCAGTACTCAGGCGGGCCAGTTCGTCAGAGCCGAACGCGCGGCTCCAATCAGTATCCATCGCCGAGGCTGCCGCGCCCTTTGCAGCGCTGAACTGCCCCGGAACGGCAATAGCGAGCTCAGTTTTGTCGGCCTCGGCCACGCAGCCGGCCAAAGGCAAAAGCACCAGCACAACACCGGATCGCAATAGGGTTCTGATCATGCAGTCAATCCGGAGTCCGGCCACCTTCTTGTTTCCAGAGCGCCGCCCTGTGTAGTGGCGATTACACACGGAGCGCAAATTAAAATTCGGCAATCTTCGTCGCGCCATATGGTTATTGCATTGCACACGAAAAGCACCGCGCTGGCAATCGGGTCCTGCCCGGGCTAGGATATCGGTGCACTGATTTTTAATGAGGCCGAAAATGGAAAACCAGACCGAGGAACATCTGGAACATGCCGAACATGCCCAGCATGCCGCCCATGAGGACAATCCGTTTCTGACCACGGTCTCGATGACCATTGCGGTGCTGGCGGTGATCGCGGCGACAATCGGCTCGCTGGAGACGATCGAGTCCGGCAAGGCCATCTCCGAAAAGAATGTCGCCGTCCTGCGGCAAAGCCAGGCCAGCGACCAATGGGCCTTCTTTCAGGCAAAAAGCATCAAGAAAAACCTGTATGACATTGCCAGCCAGCAGGCAAAAGCCGGCGGCGCGGGCGATGCAGCCGCATTCGACAAAAGCGCGCGCGGCAACGAGACCGATCAGAACGAGATCCGCAAAAAGGCCGAGGAACTCGAGCATCAGCGCGACGAAAAGCTGGCCGAAGCGGACGGGCACGAACATCGCCACCATATTCTCACGATCGGCGTGACCATTATTCACGTGGCCATTGCGGTTGCGACCATCGCCATCATCACGCGCGGCAGACGCTGGCCCTGGCACATGGCGCTTGGCCTCACCGCACTCGGCGTGGCGATTTCGGCCAGCGCCTATCTGGGCCTGTGAACGCGGAGCGTCGCTGCTATTTGCCGCCGGATTTAAGGCGCAGGTTGCAGGCGCTCCAATATTTCGGCCAGGAGCCATATTGCGCCTTGAGAGCCGCCTTGTTGGCGCGCCATTCATTGCCGCATTCTTTCTGGCGGGATCTGGCGGGCGAAGCGGCCGGGGCAGCCTGATCAGTCTTGTCCGAGGCTTCCGCCTGTTTGGCGGTCCCGTCTGGCGCCGCAGTATTGTCCTTCGCTGGCGTCGGAGCAGCAGCAGGAACGGAAGCAGCGGGAACAGAGGCCGCGGCGGCAACAGGGGCGGCTGGTGCCGCCGGAACCGCCTGCGCGGCAGGTGTTGCAGGCGTGACGGCTTTCTTTTCGGTGGCGCAATGGCTGAAATATTGCGGCCATGTCTCACCGTTGAGGCCATTCGCGGCTTTGGCGGCCTGATAGGCATCGCTGCATTGCTTCATCACACTCTGCGCGCCGGCCTGTCCGGCGGCGCAGATCATTGTGAACGCCAGGCCGACTACAACAAATGTACGCATGATAACTCCCGTGCAAATATTCCCATAGGGAAGCACGGCGACCATAATCTATAATTTCAGTACATGTCGAGTACGGCTCATGAATTCTGGCTGGAATTAAATATAAAAAATTATTTTACAGAAATATTCGTTCCTTCAGCAAGATTAAATCCGCCAAACCAGCGAATCAACCATGAGCGGAACAGAGAAACAGCCTCATTATTCAGATCTTCCGGGTGCGTGGCCAGATAATAACCATAACCATCGTCGAGCAATGTATCGAAAGGCTGCACCAGACGGCCCTCGGCAATCTCCGTCTTGAACAGCATGGGGTCCACCAGCGCCAGCCCGCCGCCGGTCAGGGCATATTGCACCGCAAGCTGCGCCGTATCGAAAACGAGGCCGCGGTCAACGCGGATATCCGGCCGGCCGAGGCCGCGCATATACATTTCCCAGAACTCATGCCGCGGGCGCTGATCCAGCTTGACGTGCAGGAGGTCGTTTCGGGTGAGGAAGGTGGTGATGTCCGTGCCATCGAAGCTTGCCGCAACCTGCGGCGTGCACAGAACGGTCAGCCGCACCATCCACAACAGGTCGAGAATGGAATTGCTCACTTCGGGCTGGCTGTAGACAACCGCGACATCCGGATCGCCATCGGCGGGTGAATTTGAGGGTTTGGACGCAATTTCCAATGTGATGTCGGGGTGCTCGGCGCGAAAATCCTGCAGCAGCGGAATGGCAAGCTGATGCGCGAAGGTCGGCGGCAGAAACACTTTCAGCACGCGCTTGGGCGTACCCTTCTCGCGGATGATCTCACCCAGGGCCTGATCGATGCGATCGAAGCTCTTGGAGACCACCGGCAGAAGGTGCTTGCCCGCATCGGTGAGAATGAGTTGCTGCGGCCTGCGCTCGAACAGCGGCACGCCGAGAAACTGCTCCAGCACGATCACGTGGCGGCTCACCGCGCTCTGCGCCACAGTCAGCTTGTTGGCGGCGGCAGTGAAGCTCAGCAGGTTCCCCGCAGCCTCAAAAGCGCGCAATGCATTCAACGGCAGCCATTTGCGATCCATTTTTGTCCCTATCCGATGCGAGTCTTGGCCAGAAGATCTTCATTGAGATCGTACCCCATTCCGGGACGATCCGAGAGAACAATCATGCCATTCGCGTCAACTTTCAAGGGCTCGGCCATCATGTAGTCGCGCCGGTCAAGGCCCCACTCCGGCGGATCATAGGGATATTCGATAAAAGGCGCGTCCGACATGCCGGCCGTGAGATGGGCATTGGCGGTGACGCCCATGCCATTCGTCCAGGTATGCGGCGTGAAAATCAGATTATGCTCCTGCGCCATCAGGCCTACGCGGCGGCAGCCGGTGATGCCGCCCACCAGCGCCACATCCGGCTGAACGATGTCTACCGCCCCCTCGGT
Organism: Methylocystis sp. sgz306128; assembly: GCF_056032725.1. NCBI lineage: Bacteria > Pseudomonadati > Pseudomonadota > Alphaproteobacteria > Hyphomicrobiales > Methylocystaceae > Methylocystis > Methylocystis sp. sgz306128. The sequence continues at coordinate 165,825 of NZ_JBVYWO010000005.1, read as the reverse complement.
GATGAGATCGCGGAATTCATAAAGCTCGCGCGTCATCTCGCCCCCGGCGATACGCACATCCGTCATGGTGCGCAGCTTCTTCATGCCCTCGCGGTCGCCCCTGTAGAGCGGCTCCTCCATCCAGAACACGCCGAGATTCTCCAGTTCGCGCGCCACCTTGACAGCATCCTTGAGCGACCATGGCGCATAGGTATCCCAGGTCATGCGCCAGCCCTGATTGCAATCGACCATCAGGTCCATCCTGTCGCCGATACGCTTCCGCACCGCCTCGAGCGCGCGGATGTCCTTGCGCCAGTCGCCGCGGTGAAAACGGATCTTCAGCGCAGTGAAATTCTGCGCCAGATAGGCCTCCGCAGCATCGGCGAGGGCTTCGGGCGCACGCAGGGTGCCGGACGACGCATAGGCGCGGATGGAATTCGACAAGCCGCCCAGCAGGCGCCAGCACGGCTGGCCGGTGATCTTGCCCGCGAGATCCCAGAGCGCGAGATCAAGCGGCCAGCAGCGGCCATAATGGAAATTGATGTTGTTGATCACACGCCAGTGGCGCTCTATCGCCAGCGCGTCCTGCCCGATGAACAGATCCTCATGGCCGGCAAAGCCCACCATAAGATCGCCCGAACCAATGCCCGTGATGCCCGCATCGGTATGGACGCGCACGATTGTCGCGTCCCAGAAGGTGCGCGGCTTGGTGTCCCAGCTTGCGTGAAACGGCGGCGAGAAATGCAGCCGGTGCTGGCTGATCTCGATTCCGGTGATCGTCACTCTGGCTGCGGACGCAACCTGCGGCGCGGGCTGTACCATGAAATCCTCTCTTGCCTTGGACGGCGGGCCTGCGGCCGGCGCCTGTACCTATAAGGCGTTTATCGTCAGGTTTATCGGTCAACCCGCAAACATCAATTGAAGATATCGACATTTCAAAATGTGATACACACCGAAATAACCGGTGCGGTACGGGCGATGAAATTGACACGGTTCCGGCTGGAGAATAATCTCATTTGTGAGATTTGAAATTCCTTAGTATTGGAATCTGAAAAATCGGGCTGGCCAGTGCCGGAATTAAAAACTGGTTTCAGAACCAGCAACGCGAGACCAACGGAAACCAAATGACTGTGACCCCGTTTTATAGCGCAAACCCTGTGGTTCTAATGCATCTTATGCTGGCCATCGGCGCATTGGTTCTGGGCATTTCGATCGCCGTCCAGCGCAAGGGCAGCGCGCTGCACAAATGGAGCGGCCGCATCTGGAGCGGGCTCATGCTGGCAACAGCCGCAACCTCCATCGGCATACAAAGCCTGTTTCCGGGGCATTTCAGCCCCATACATCTGCTCTCGCTGGTGACATTATGCTCCATCCCGCTCGGCCTTCTGGCCATCCGCAGCGGCCATGTCGCCCGGCATAAATACATCATGCTGAGCAATTTTGCCGGGCTTTGCATCGCCGGACTGTTCACGCTGGTGCCGGGGCGGCTGCTGGGCCAGGTTCTCTTCGGCTGGTGAGCGCTCTCGCCTCCGGTTTTCTTATGCTTAACCGCATCTTAAATAAATCCACCTAACCTTATGGTATGGTGCGTAGGGTAAGACCATATCTCGCACTCGGTCTGGCATTGATCAGTCTGGCCGGGTGCTCGCTTTTTGAACGTGCGCAGCGTCCGGCGTGGCGCACGCAGGCCGAGGAAGCATGCCTCGCGCAAAAGCTGGTGCAGCCGACAGCCTATACCGAACCCATGACCGCGATCGACGGGCCGGGCATCTGCGGCATGGTGCATCCGTTCCGCACCACGGCACTCGCGGGTGGCACTGTCGCACTCGACACCCACGCCACGCTCGCCTGCCCCATGATCCCCGCGCTGGACCAATGGGTACTTAATTCCGTGCAGCCCAGCGCCGAAGCGCGTTTTGGCGAGCCTGTTGTCGAAATCAAGACCATGGGCTCCTATTCCTGCCGCTCCATCGACCATAAATATGGCGCAGCGCTCTCAGAACATTCCTTCGGCAATGCCATAGACATTGCCGGTTTCGTTCTCGCCTCAGGCCGTGAGATCAACGTCGAGAAAGACTGGAACAGCCGCGACGACCAGAAACAGGCCTTCCTGCATGAGGCGCAGGCCGGTGCGTGCTCCTATTTCACCACGGTTCTGGCCCCCGGCGCCGATTCGTATCATCACAACCACATTCACGTCGATCTCGCCCGGCATTCTTTCATGCGCGACGGAACAATGCACACGATCTGCAAGCCGCTGCCTCCCGGCCACGAGCCCGGCCCGCCCGATCTGCCGCCCGCGCCGGAACTCAATGTACGCAATGCGGCGCCGCATAATTCCGAGGTGGCGATGGGTCCCGGCCCGATCAATATAGGTGCGCCGCCGGTTTATCAGGCCTATTCGCCGCGTCCCAGAACCATAGACGATCTCTTGCGCCCGCCCGCACCCATAGGCGCGGACAATTATGCGCCGCAACGGCAAACGGCCTATGTCCGTCCGCAACAGATAGCCCCGTCACTGCCGCCGGTGGACGACATCGACACCAGAAAATTCGACCTGCCGATGTGAGCGCCGCCGCCCGTCAGGCGGCGGACGACAGGCGACTGCAAACCGCCGGGCTTCAGGCGCGCATTTTTGCGCCGGTGGGATCGAAGGCAGCCTCTTTGAGCAGCCGGGCCGGGCGGCGTTCGCCGATGATCTCCACCTCGAACCCGCTGTCTGCCCCGGCAAGTTCGCGGGGGATATAGCCCATGGCCAGCGATTTTTGCACGCTGTGGCCGTAGCCGCCGGACGTGACCCAGCCAACCACCTTGCCGTCATGCCAGATCGGTTCGTCGCCGATGGCATCGGCATCGGTCGCGGCAATATCAAAGGTGACGAGGCGCAGCGTCCCGCCATTCGCCTTTTCCTTTTCTGCGGCCTCTTTGCCGATAAAGGCATATTTGTTCAGATCGACGAAGCGGCCAAGCCCGGCCTCATAAGCGCCATAGATCGGACGATATTCGCGCGCCCATGTGCCGAAACTCTTTTCCAGACGCAGGGCATTGAGCGCCCGTCCGCCGATGGGCCGGATGGCGAAAGCTTCGCCGGCGTCCTTGAGCAGCTCAAAAAGCGCGCGCTGATATTCGCAATGCACCCAGATCTCATAGCCCAGATCGCCGGTGAAGGAGACGCGTCCGACATAGGCCGGGATCATGCCGACATCCATCTTCCTGAAGCTGAGGAAAGGAAATGCCGCGGTGGACAGGTCTTCACGCACAAGGTTCTGCAGGAGCGCGCGCGATTTTGGCCCGGCGACCGAGAAGCCGTTGACCTCCATGGCACAGGGACGCACCTCGACGCCCTCCCCCGGCATATGCTGCTCAAACCAGCGCATGTAGAATATCTCGGCGGCATAGGTGCCGATGAGGATATAATGATTTTCCGCAAGGCGCCCGATGGTGAAATCGCCGATGAGCTTGCCCTGTTCGTTGAGCATGGGCGAAAGCACCATCCTGCCGATAGCGGGCAGCTTGTTGGCCATGACATGGCTCAGAAACACGCTGGCATTGGGACCGGTGACCTCAAACTTGCCATAGTTGGAAATTTCCAGCAGGCCGACGGAATTGCGCACGGCATGGCATTCGGCAGCGACATGCTCGTGGGCGTTGGAGCGGCGGAAAGTCACCTCCTCGACCGGGTCCGTGCCTTTGGGAGCGAACCAGAGCGCATGTTCAAGACCGCAATAATCGCCGAAGACCGCATTCTCGGCCTTGAGCAGGTCATAGGCACCCGTGGTGCGCAGGGGCCGCGCGGCGGGCAGTTCCTCGTTGGGAAAGCGGATCGAGAAGCGGCGGGAATAATTCTCGCGCACCTTCTTGTTAGTATAGGCCAATGTTGCCCATGAGCCATAGCGGGCGACATCCATGCCCCAGACATCGAAGCCCGGATCGCCATGCACCATCCAGTTGGACAAGGCGAGGCCGACGCCGCCGCCCTGCGAAAACCCGGCCATGACGCCGCAGGCCACCCAGAAATTGCGCAATCCGCGCACCGGGCCTATCAGCGGGTTGCCGTCCGGCGCAAAGGTGAACGGGCCGTTGATGACCTTCTTGATGCCCGCCTCGCCAATGGCCGGAAAATGATCGAAACCCACCTCCAGCGAGGGCGCAATGCGCTCAAGGTCGTTGGGCAGCAGGTTCTGGCCGAAATCCCACGGCGTTTCCTTTTCCGACCAGGGCACGCCGGCGCGCTCATAGGTGCCGAGCAGCACCCCGCCGCGCTCCTGCCTTGTGTAGATCTCGCCCTCGAAGTCGATACAGTGGACAAGCTCCTTGCGGCCCTGCAGCTGCGGCAGATCCTCGGTGATCAGATATTGGTGTTCCATGGCCAGAATGGGCAGCTCGATGCCCACCATGCGGCCCACCTCGCGCGCCCACAGGCCGCCGGCATTGACCACGTGCTCGGCATGGATATTGCCCTGCGCCGTGATGACATTCCACGAGCCGTCCTCATTCTGGGTGAGATCGGTGACCTGCGTCTGGCGGTAGATGGTGGCGCCGCCGATCTGCGCTGACTTGGCATAGGCGTGGGTGACGCCGTAGGGGTCGACATGGCCCTCGACGGGGTCATACATGGCGGCGATGAACTTGGATTTATCCATCAGCGGGAAATGATCATAGGCCTCGTCGAGGGAGATCATCTCAAGGTGCATGCCAAGATAACGGCCGCGCGCCTGCGCCATTTTCAGCCAGTTGACGCGCTCCTTCGTGCCGGCAAGCATGATGCCGCCGGTGATATGCGCGCCGCAGCTCTGGCCGGAAATAGCCTCGATTTCCTTGTAAAGCTCGATGGTATATTGCTGGAGCTTGGCGACATTCGGATCGCCGTTAACGGTATGGACACCGCCCGCCGCATGCCAGGTGGACCCGGCGGTGAGTTCCGCCCGCTCAAGCAGAACCACATCCCGCCATCCGAGCTTGGTGAGATGATAGAGCACACTGGCGCCCACCACGCCACCGCCGATGACAACTACCTGCGCATGAGACTTCATTGCAATTCACCTTTGCAAAGCATTACGATCTGGCTTCTAGTTGCAGGCAATTTACGCCAAAGATCAATCTTCTGTCTGGCCGGTTTTTGGCATGGTTCTATCTGAATTTGGGAATGCCGTGAGATCATGCTGAAACCGTTCCGCAGCTTCGCCGTTTTTGTCGCCAATGCGGTCTCCGGCGATATGCTGTTGCTTCTGGCCAGCGTGCTGGCGCTTGGCCTCGCCAATTCGCGTTACGCGCCTCTCTATTTTTCGGTTCTCACTTCCGAACATGGCGGCATCGGCTTTCAGCCCGCAATAAACGACGGCCTGATGGCGGTGTTCTTTCTGCTTGTCGGACTGGAGATCAAGCGGGAATGGGTCGACGGCGCGCTCAGCAGCTGGCGCAGCCGCACCCTGCCGCTCTTTGGCGCAGTGGGCGGCATGGCGGCGCCGAGCCTGATCTATCTTGCGATCAACCGGCATGATCCGGCGCTCTGGCGCGGCTGGGCCATTCCCTCGGCCACGGATATCGCCTTTGCATTGGGCTGCGTCGCGGTGCTTGGCCCGCGGGTGCCGGCCAGCCTGCGCGTGTTTCTCACGGCGCTGGCCATTCTCGATGATCTGGGCGCGGTGGCGATCATCGCCGGATTTTACACTGCGGCGATTCACATCCTGCCTCTGTGTCTCGGGCTGCTGGTGATGTTGGCTCTGTGGCTGCTCAACCGGCGCAATATCATGGCGCTCTGGCCCTATCTTGGCGGCTTTGTGCTGCTCTGGGCCTGCTTCCTTCATTCGGGATTGCATCCGACGCTGGCAGGCGTCTTCACCGCCGCATTCGTGCCGCTGCGCTCGTCGGGACACTCGCCGCTGCAGCGGCTGGAGCACGCTCTCGCGCCGCTGGTGTCGCTGCTGATCCTGCCGCTGTTCGGCTTCGCCAATGCCGGCATAGCGCTGGCCATCAGCGGCTTGTTCTCCGGCGCAGCGCTTGGGGCGGGGCTTGGCTTGTTCGTGGGCAAGCAACTGGGCGTGTTCGCCAGTGTCTTTGCCGCCGTCAGGCTCGGCGCGGCGCATATGCCGGCGGGCGCGAACTGGCGCCAGCTTTACGGCGTCGCCATGCTCTGCGGCATTGGCTTCACCATGAGCCTGTTCATCACGCATCTGGCCTTCGACGATCAGGAACAGGTGGCCGATCTCGCCAAGGCGGGCGTGCTGATCGGCTCGGCGCTATCCGGCATCGGCGGCATGCTGCTGTTGGCGCGCCGGGCCTGATCAGCTCTGCCGGAGCCAGTCCACACGCCATTCAGGATGACCGGGCGCCAGCAGCCGGGCAAGATCAGGCAGGATCAGCCGCGCTTCTTGCGCCATAGGAAAGGGCGGGTTGATCACCAGCATACCGGTTCCGGCAAGGCCCTTGCGGTCATGCTTGCCAGCGCGGTTTGTCTCGGCGATGCGCAATTCGAGGCAGAGCAGATTCTGGATGCGCGCAGGGTCCAGCGCAGCAGCCAGCATCTCGCCCTCCCGGCCATCCTTGATCGGATACCAGACCGCATAGACGCCGGTGGGCCATTTCCGCAGAGCCAGATTCAGCGCCGCCGCAAGATCATGCCATTCGGAGGGCTTTTCATAAGGCGGATCAATAAGCACGAGGCCGCGCCGCTCTTTCGGCGGCACGAGCGCGTTCAGGGCTTCATAGCCGTCGCCCTGGCGGATATGGACGCGCCGGTCGCGGCCCAGATGTATCCGCGCCTCCTCTGCATCCTCCGGATGTAATTCGCACAGAACGAGCCGGTCTTCGGCCCGCAGCAAGCGCTGCGCAATAAGCGGCGAGCCGGCGTATGATGTCAGCGCATCCGGCTGTTGTCCGGCTATGGCCGCCTCAATATAGGGCGCCAGCAGCGGCGCGAGCTTGTCCGGACATGACCAGCCCGCGACACGCGCAATGCCACCCTGCCATTCGGGCGAACGCTGCGCCGCATCCGACGCCAGATCATAGAGGCCGGTTCCGGCATGGGTGTCGAGATAAAACAACGGCGCGGGCTTGCGCACGAGATAGGCCAGAATGCGCGTCAGCAGGATATGCTTGAACACATCGGCAAAATTACCCGCATGAAAAGCGTGGCGGTAATTCATCAAAGGCTCGCGGCAGCGCGGGCCGCCTGATCATACGTGCCGGACAGGAGCCGCAAACGCGCCGCCATGTCCGAGAGCGCCGCCTCGTCAAGGCCAAGCGCGCGCACCGAGGCGATGAGAATATCCTCGCGGATGGTGCGATAATTGAGACAGACGGATTCGCCCCGCGGCGTGATGGCCACGGCCTTTTCCTTGCCCGCCTTCTGCGATTTGACAAGGCCAAGCTGCGAAAGCTTCTTCAGCGAATAGGTCACGAGATGCGTATCCTCGATATTGAGGACGAGGCAGATATCGGCAAGGCGCTTCGAGCGGCCGCGATGATTAACCGAATGCAGCACCATGATGTCGAGCGCCGAAAGATCGGCGACGCCGCTGGCCGCCATGGCGCGCACCATCCAGCGGTTGAAGGCATGACCGGCCATCATCAGTCCGAATTCAAACTCGGAAAGCGCAGGCAGGGCGCCGGTGGCCAGATGCGCTGAAGACACGATGGGGCCGAGGCGGGAGGACGTGGACGGTGTATCAGACATGGGTGATTCCATTTTCAGGCAAGTTTAGCGCAAGGCGAATTATTTACCAAGCCAAAACGCCATCTTCTTATTGACAAATTGTCGATAAATTGTTGATGTTGGCAGCAAGGAGAAATCAGATGGCAAGATCACGCAGCAGGACAGCACAGGCCGCACAGCTCTGGGACTTCTGGATCGACCGCGGCGGCACTTTCACGGATATTGTCGGGCGTGATCCGGCGGGGCATCTGCACGCGCACAAGCTGCTCTCCGAAAATCCGGCCGCCTATCGCGATGCTGCCGTACAGGGCATCCGTGATCTTCTCGGTCTTGCGAAGGGTGAGGCCATTCCCGCCGGTCGCATCGGCGCGGTGAAGATGGGCACAACCGTGGCCACCAATGCGCTGCTGGAGCGCAAGGGCGAGAAAACCCTGCTCGTCACCACCAAAGGCTTTCGCGACGCGCTGGAGCTTGGATATCAGGCGCGCCCGCAGATTTTCGCCAAGAACATCATCAAGCCCGAGCAGCTTTATTCCGGCGTAACCGAAATCAGCGAGCGCGTGCTGGCCGACGGCACCATCGAGCGCGCGCCCGATGAGGCGGAAATCCGCGCGGCGCTGGTCAAGGCCCGGGCAGACGGATTTGTGGCCGTCGCCATTGTCTTCATGCATGCCTATCGCTTTCCCGCGCATGAAAAGCTGGCGGCAAAAGTGGCGCGCGAAGTGGGCTTTACTCAGGTTTCCGTCTCGCATGAGGTCTCGCCGCTGATCAAGCTGGTGGGGCGCGGCGACACAACGGTGGTGGATGCCTATCTCACGCCCATCCTGTCGCGCTATGTGGCGCAGGTCGCCGAGGAACTGGATGTCGGGCGCTCCGGCGCGCGGCTCATGTTCATGATGTCGTCGGGTGGCCTGACCGCCGCCAGCCTGTTTCAGGGCAAGGACGCCATTCTCTCAGGCCCGGCGGGCGGCGTGGTGGCCATGGCCCAGACCGGAAAGAGCGCAGGCTTCAACCGGGTCATCGGCTTCGACATGGGCGGCACATCGACCGATGTCGCGCATTTTGACGGCGCCTACGAACGCGCCTTCGAGACGGAAGTGGCGGGCGTGCGCATGCGCGCGCCGATGATGCTCATTCACACAGTGGCGGCGGGCGGCGGCTCGATCCTGCATTTTGACGGCGCGCGCTTTCGCGTCGGCCCCGATTCTGCCGGCGCACGGCCCGGCCCGAAAAGCTATCGCGGCGGCGGACCGCTGGCGGTGACGGACGCCAATGTCATGGTGGGCAAATTACAGCCGGATTATTTCCCCAAAATCTTCGGCCCGCGGCAGAATGAAGCACTGGATGTGGAGAGCGTGCGCGCCGCCTTCGCGCAGATGGCGCGCGATGTCGGCGACGGCCGCAGCCCAGAGGAAGTGGCAGACGGCTTCATCCGCATTGCCGTGGCCAATATGGCCGAGGCCATCAAGAAAATTTCGGTGGCGCGCGGCTATGACGTCACCAAATATGCGCTCAATTGTTTCGGCGGCGCGGGCGGACAGCATGCCTGCGCTGTGGCCGATGCACTGTCGATGAAGACAGTGCTCATTCACCCGCTGTCCTCGCTGCTGTCGGCTTATGGCATGGGCCTTGCGGATATCCGCGCCCACCGCAGCCAGGGCGTGGAAGAGGAACTCGACGTCAATGCGATGGATACGATCCGCAATATCGGCATGCAGCTTGGCGCGGCGGCGGCCGACGAGGTGGCGGCACAGGGTGTCGGCGCGCGGGATATCGAGGTGCATGTCTCCGCCCATATCCGTTATGCCGGAACCGATACGGCGCTGGTGCTGCCGATGCCCGAAGGCGGCGACGCGCTGGTGCGCCTGCGCCATGCCTTCGAGAAGGCGCACAAGGCCCGTTTCGGCTTCATGGACCGCACGAAGACCATGATGCTGGAGGCCGTCTCCGTCGAAGCCGTGGGCGGCGGCGCGCGCTTTGCCGAGCGCAAGGGTGCCGTGACGCAGGCGCCCGCCAATGCCGATGCGCGGACGCGGTTTTTCTCCGCCGGGCAGTGGCATGAGGCGGCGGTCTACCGGCGCGCCAATGTGCAGCGGGGCCAGACCATGAAGGGCCCGGCGCTCCTTATCGAACCGCACCAGACCATCGTGATCGAAAAGGGCTGGCAGGCCGAGGTCACCGCCAAGGATCACGTTGTGCTCACCCGTACCGAGGCGCTGGCCCAGCGCACCGCCATCGGCACGAGGGCCGATCCGGTGCTGCTGGAGATTTTCAACAACCTGTTCATGTCGATCGCCGAGCAGATGGGCGTGACGCTGCAGAACACCGCCTATTCCGTGAACATCAAGGAGCGGCTGGATTTCTCCTGCGCAGTATTCGATGCCGAAGGGCGTCTGGTGGCCAATGCACCGCATATGCCGGTGCATCTGGGCTCGATGGACCGCTCGGTGGAGACGATCATCCGGCTGAATGCAGGCAGGATCAGACCGGGCGACGTCTACGCGCTCAATGCGCCCTATAACGGCGGCACACATCTGCCGGATATCACCGTCTGCACCCCCGTTTTCGACGAGCACAAGAAGAACATCCTGTTCTGGGTGGCCTCGCGCGGGCATCACGCCGATGTCGGCGGCCTCTCGCCCGGCTCCATGTCGCCAAAGGCCACGCATATTGTCGAAGAGGGCGTCTATATCGACAATTTCAAGATGGTGGATCGCGGCAAGTTCCGGGAGACGGCCCTGCGCAACCTCCTGCTCGGCGCGCAATATCCCGTGCGCAATGTCGTGCAGAACATCAACGATCTGAAGGCCCAGATCGCCGCCAACGAGAAAGGCGTGCAGGAACTGCGCAAGATCATTCACGAATTCGGTCTTGAAACGGTGCAGGCCTATATGGGCCATGTACAGGACAATGCCGCCGAATCCGTCGCCCGTGTCATAGAAAAGCTGAGCGATTCCGAATTCTCCTACGAGATGGATCAGGGCACATTCATCAAGGTGAAAATCACTGTCGACAAGCGCAAGCGCGAGGCGACCGTCGATTTTACCGGCACCTCGCCGCAGCAGCCGACCAATTTCAACGCGCCCGAGCCCGTCACCCGCGCCGCTGTGCTCTATGTGTTCCGCGTGATGGTGGAAGACGACATCCCGATGAATGCGGGCTGCCTGCGCCCGCTGCACATCATCGTGCCCAAAGGCTCACTGCTCAGCCCGGAATATCCGGCTGCGGTGGTTGCGGGCAATGTCGAGACCTCGCAGGCCGTCACCGACACATTGTTTGGCGCATTGGGCGCTTTAGCCGCCGCGCAGGGCACCATGAACAATCTCACCTACGGCAACGACAAATATCAATATTACGAAACCATCTGTTCCGGCGCGCCGGCGGGAGAGGGCTTCAACGGTGCATCCGGCGTGCACACCCACATGACCAATTCGCGCCTGACCGACCCGGAAATTCTGGAATATCGCTTCCCCGTGGTGCTGGAGGATTTTCATATCCGGCGCGGTTCGGGCGGCAAGGGCAAATGGAATGCGGGGGACGGCACGTCGCGCACTGTGCGCTTCCGCGAAAAAATGGATCTTGCCATTCTTTCCGGCCACCGGCGCGTACCCACATTTGGCCTCAAGGGCGGCGCGGGCGGAGAACTTGGACATAATCTCGTACGCCGCAAGGATGGCCATATCGAAGAACTGCCCGGCTGCGCCCAGACCGTGCTGGAAGCAGGCGAAGCCATAACCATCGTCACGCCCACCGGCGGCGGCTATGGCAAGGCGTGAGAGGCCACATCGCCATAAAAAAGGCCCTCAGGCCGCGCATAGCGCGGAATGAGGGCCAGCCGATATTAAACATCATGCTCCGCCTGAACCGGCGGAGCATGTTTGCGTGTCATTTGCCCCAGATTTTCTTATACTGGTCGCGGTAGCCGTTATCCGGATCAAAAACATTCTTGGCGCCGCCGTCATAGGCGACATTTTGCGCCGTCACGAGATGAATGCCGGAAATATAGCCGGACCAGGGCTGCTTGGCGAAAGCACGGTTCAGCTCGTCCACCAGCTGCCAGCCCTGCATATTGAGCGGCTCCGGCACGGTAGCCATCTGATATTGCTTGGCCCGGATGCGCTGATAGGCCGATTCGGAGCCGTCGCCTGCGGATATGGCCTTCGGCGTTCCGTCACCCTTCTTGCCGGCTGCAGAGAGCGAGGGACCCATGAAATCGAAATAGAGATCGTTGATCGCCAGCGAATAGGTCCAGGCGTCGCCATATTTCTGCAGCAGGGTGGTGGTGAGCTGCGGCATGCGCTGCGAGCTTTCGGCAATCGGCGAATCGACGAATTCAAGCACCTTGCAGGTGGCGCATTTCTTGATCACGGCTTCCATGGCGCGGGCCTTGAACACGGCGATCTCATATTGCGAATCGGTAAAGATCACCACGCCGGCCTTGCCCTTCGAGTCGGCAATGGCGGCATAGGCGGCCGTATCCGAGACATCCTGCGGCGAAGTGGTGACATTGGCGAAAATGCCCGCCTCGGGCTCCGGCCCCGGCTTGGTGCCTGAATGCCAGCCGACCACCGGCACGCCGGCCTTCGCTGCGGCATCGAAGGAAACCTGCTGTTCCTTGGTGTCGAAGCCGCCCACAACGATGCCGTCGGGCTTCAGCGTCAGCGCCTGACCCATGGCGGCAGTACGCCCCGAAACCGAGCCCTGCCCGTCAATGACGGTCACTTTCCAGCCGATGGCGGCAGCGGCTTCCTTCACGCCCTCCGAGGCGCCCAGAATGCCGCCGTTCTTCAGATCGCCGGCGACAAATACGATATTTTTTCCGGCGGCGGCCTTCGGGCCAGCGGTCGGCCCGTCCCATTTATCGGCGCGCGCCTCGGCGGCGGCGGCCTTTTTCGCGGCCATATCGACGAATTCGTCGGCGCTGGCCACGCTGACACTCAGAACAAGCGCGCTTGCCGCGCCCAGCAACATCAGTCTCAGCATGAGTTCCTCCCTTTATAACGGCTAAGGCTGATCCTTGCCGATTGTCTCCTGATCCCGCCTCTGGTTCTCCCCGGCGGGCTTTTTCTTCATTGCGGGCGCGCGCTTCCTCTGCGCGTAGCCCGCAATACCTATGGCGATCAGCAGCGTGCAGCCGTTGAACATCGGCTCCACCCAGAATGAGCCGCCAAATTGCTGAATACCGGAAATGCCGATGGCCAGAATGGTCACGCCGACCAGCGTGCCCCAGACATTGACCCGCCCCGGCTTGATGGTTGTCGACCCCAGAAAGGCGCCCACCAGCGCCGGCAGCAGGAATTCGAGGCCGACGCTCGCCTGTCCGATGCGCAGCTTGCTGGCCAGAAGCACCCCGGCAATGCCAGACAATGTGCCCGAAGCAATAAACGCCAGCATGGTGTAAAAACGCACCGGAATGCCGTTAAGGCTCGCCGCTTTCGGATTGGCGCCGATGGCGTAAAAATAGCGGCCTATCGGCAGATATTCCAGGGCCAGCCACATGATGGTTGCGAGAATGAGCAGATAAAGGCCGGTGATGGGCAGCGGAATGCCCCAGAATTCGTTCGCCGTCAGATTGAGAAAGCCATCGGGCAGGATGCCGAGCACCTGCCGTCCCTGCGAGTGCCACATGGCAATGGCGTAAAGAATGGTGCCGGTACCCAGCGTGGCGATGAACGAGTCAATCTGCGCCACCTCAACCAGCAACCCGTTGATCAGCCCCACCAGCGCGGCAAGCAGGATGACAATCAGCACCGCCACCGGCCAGGGCAGGCCGAACATGGTCTGCAGCGATATGGCAAGAATATGCCAGAGCACAATGCCATAACCGATGGTCAGATCGATCTTGCCGGTCACCATCGGGATCATGGCCGCGAGGGACAGGATGGCAATAATGGCCTTGTCCGAGATGATCGAACGCAGGTTTAGCAATGTCGGGAAGGTGGTCGGCAGCAGAATGGAAAACAGCGCCGCCAGCGCCACGGCCAGAATAACAAGTCCGTAAACGGGGATCAGACGCTTGACGCGCTCGACCGGGCTCAACTGCGCCAGTTCCCGGGCGGTCGGCTCCAAAGCGGATGAGCGGATTGACGAAGCCAAGTTTTTCTCCCCTTTCGTGCGCGCGGAGCGGCCGCAACGACGATAATGTCTGGGGCAGGCCGTGCCTTACCCTTCTTGTTATCGATAACGTTAGCGAGAAATTCCTCGGTCGGCAAGAGGTTCTCATGTCATGCGCAAAATTTGCGCGGCAATGCCGGATCAGCTTGTCTCGCGCTGGATGATCGAAAAATCGAAGCGGATTGTCTGCGGCGGGAGGGCGCTCTCATTACCGCGCAGCGCACGCACAAACAGGTCTCCGGCGGCCTGGCCGATGCGCGCGCTGTCTATGGCGACGGTGGTGATCTTCGGCCAGCACCAGCGCGAGAGATCGAAATCGCCGAAGCCGGCTATGGCGATCTCGCCCGGCACCTTGATGCCGCGCCTGTGGCATTCGCTCAGCGCGCCGAAGGCGGAGAGATCCGACACGCAGACAACGGCATCAGTCTGCGGCCAGCGGGCTATGACCTGCGCCAGCGCCTCGCCGCCATGTTCGATCGAGATGGGCGGCAGACCATAGGTGACAATGCGGCCCTGCGGCAGGCCGAGCTGGTCAACGGCACGCATATAGCCCAGCCGCCGGTCGGAGCCGCGCGTATCCTCGGTGCTGGCGCCGCCGATGAACGCGATCTGCCGGTAGCCGCGTGCATGAAGGTGATGCACCATCGCCTCGGTCGCCGCAGCATTAGAGAAACCGACAACGTGATTGATCGGATCGGCAGGCAGGTCCCATGTCTCGATGACAGGAATTGCCGCACGCTTCAGAAGCCGCCGCGTGCGCTCGGCGTGAATGCCGCCGGTCAGCATGATGCCCTCCGGACGACGGCGCAGCATGGATTCGACCAGCAGTTCCTCGCGTTCCAGCGAATAATCGGTGTAGCCCAGCAGCAATTGCAGGCCCGCTCTCGTGAGTACATCCGTCAGTCCGCGGGCCGTATCGGCAAAATTGGAATTGTTGATGGTTGGCACCAGCGCGGCGATAAACCCGGAACGGCGCGAGGACAGCCCGCCTGCAGTCATATCCGGCACATAGCCGATCTGCTCTATGATCTCGAAAATGCGTGCGCGCGTCTCGGGCGCGATCGCGCTTTGCGAGCGGAGCGCGCGCGAAACGGTCATGGCCGAAACTCCGGCAAGGCGCGCCACATCCGCCATGGTTGCCTGGCCGCGCCGTTCAGCCGTCATGATCCCGTCCATGCCGCATATTCGGAATTCTACCTAAATTTCATATGTCGAAACATTCTTCTACAAGACAATTCGGCTTTGCGCAAAACGGCGAATAACCTAGCATATTGCCGATACTGATCGATCATTATGGGCAATTCCAAGAAAAATATCGCGATGCAGGCAGAAAAAGGGATGAAAGACACTCCAGAGGCCGTGGCCTCCGGCGCGCGCATCGAATGGCCGACTCTTGGACTCGCTGCATTGATCTACACAGGCTGGGCACTGCTCACCTTCCACGCCAATGCATTGCCCTGGTGGGTGACGACGCCCATCGGCGCCTGGCTCATTGCCTGGCAGACCTCGCTGCAGCACGAGATCCTGCATGGCCATCCCACCATCTGGCGCGGGTTCAACCGGGCTCTGGCCTCCATCCCGCTCTCGCTCTGGCTGCCCTACGAGAGCTACCGGGTCAGCCATCTCATCCATCACCGCGACGAACGCCTGACCGACCCGTTCGACGATCCGGAAACCTATTACTGGACAAACTCGGACTGGGCGCGTCTCTCGGCGCCGGCGCGTATGCTTGTCAAGGCGCAGAATACACTGGCAGGGCGGCTCATTATCGGCCCGCTCTGGATCGTGCCCCGGTTTTTTGCCAGCGAATTCAGAGCCATCTGCAAGGGCAAGCATGTGGCGCGCACGGCCTGGGCGCGCCATGTCCTGCCGCTCGCGCTTGTGCTGTTCTGGCTGATCGCCGTCTGCAAGATCAATCTCGTCTATTATGTTTTCGGCATGGTCTATCCCGGCACATCGCTGATGCTGCTGCGCTCCTTCGCCGAACACCGCGCCGCCGCCAATACCAAGGAGCGCACGGCCATCGTCGAGAACGCCGGCATATTCGGCTGGTTGTTTTTATTCAACAACCTACATTCTGTGCATCATGAGGAACCGATGATGCCCTGGTATGAGATACCTGCCTGGTACCGCAAGAACCGCGAACGCCTGCTGCGCGAGAACGGCGGCCTGCTTTACAACGGCTACGGCGACATTGCCCGGCGCTATTTCCTGCGCACGCATGATGTGCCCGTGCATCCGCTCGGACGGGCGCCGTAAGCTTCGACACCCCCGTTGCCGCCCTCATCCCGGCTCGGCATAACCTGCAGCCAGCGCTTCGTCCTGCCAGTCCTGCATTGGCTGATAGGTTGAAAAATCAACTCCGGCAAAGCCCGATATGCCGAGCGGCCCTGCGAGCGCGGAAAACCAGTTCTGCGTGTGGGCCTGCGCAAAGGCCGCCTTCAGGCGGGCAACATCGGTAGGGGAAACCGCCTTTGCAGCCACGAAACAGGGCATGGGCGCGCATTCCGTACTCTCGATAATGCGGATATTCTGCACAAGTTCAGGCCGGTGACGCCGCATCAGATCATGCCAGTAGGCATCGAGCGGCCCGACATCAAGCCGGCCGTCGGCAACGCGGTCCAGCACTTCGCGCGCGGTAATGAGATTGCCCGATACCCGGGCAAAGACCCGTTGCCGCCCGGCTGTGCGATAACGCAGCAGATGATGACGCGGCGCATTGAAACCCGAATGCGAATGCGCCACTGTCCAGCCGAAATGGCCGGAAAATGTCTCCGCGAGCGTGCGGCAGGGGCTGTCAGCGCGGACAATGAAATCGGTGCGGTAGACCGCACACCCCGCGGCCCAGTCCGCTTGCGGCACAGGCGCGGCCAGAGGCTGCACATCGGCAATGCGCAGCCGGATCGGATAACCGCACATGAACACGGCGCCAAGGTCGGGACGCTGCCAGAGCGGCTCAAGCGGCTGCGGCGCCGGATAGGGCAGATAGTCCATGGCCATGCCGGCTTCGGCGCAGACATGCGCCAGCAAACCACGCCAAAGCGCCTCGACTCCGGGCGTCACGCCATACATGCGGGCATTGGCGATCACGGCATCAGCTCGCGGGTGCGCCGCGCCACATAATCGGCCAGCGCCTCCCTGACGCCGGTATCCAGCGATGGAGGCTCATATTCGGCAAGTGCCTTTTTCCAGATATCGTGCGCCCGCGTGGTGGCATCTTTGGCGCCATGCTCCTGCCAGCTCTCAAAATTGCTCCAGTCCGAAAGCAACGGGCGATAGAATGCCGTCTCGAACCGGGCCATGGTATGGGCCGAGCCGAAAAAATGCCCGCCCGGCGCCACGGCGCCTATGGCTTCGAGCGCCAGATCATCCGTATTGAACGCCACAGGCTTCAGCATTTCGGCCCAGCCGCGCAGCATCTCGGCATCCACAACGATTTTCTCGTAGGAATTGACCAGCCCGCCTTCCAGCCAGCCCGCCGCATGGGTGATGAGATTGGCATGGGCCATGATCGCGGCCCAGAGCGAAAAGCCGGTCTCGTAGGTTGACTGCGCATCCACCGCGGGCGAGGCATTCACGGCGCTGGCGCGATAGGGCAGCTTGAGCGCTCTTGCGATCTGCGCGCCGCCAAGCGTCGCATGAACATTTTCCGGCGTGCCGAAGGCCGGCGAGCCGGAACGCATGTCCACATTCGACGTGAACCCACCCATGATGCAGGGCGCGCCGGGGCGGATCATCTGGCACAGCGTGATAATCGCCAGCGCCTCCGCTGTCTGCTGCACCAATGCGCCGGCAAGCGTGATCGGTGCCATGGCCCCCATCAGTGTGAAGGGCGTGATGCAGACGCATTGACCGTGTGCGGCCATAAGCATGATCGAATCCAGAATTTCCTCATCGACCCGGCGCGGCGAATTGACATTGGTGATGATCATCAGCGCCGGATCCCCGGCCAGCGCTTCCAGCGAACAGCCGTGCTCAATGGCGCTCATGGCCAGCGAATCCATTGCAGCAGTCCCGCCGACGCCGCGCGCCTGCCAGACCTGATCGCTGCCGATGATATGCGCCATATTCATGCGCAGATGCCGCACCGGCACCGGCACATCCACCGGCTCCGCCACCACGCCGCCCTGCCAGTGCAGCGCGCCCAGCGCATGGTTGATCCGGATGATTTCCTCGAAGGCCGCCATGTCGCCATAGCGCCGCCCGCGCGCGAGATCCGAAACATTGGGCGCGCCCCCCACGGGGCCGAAATTGAGCACATTGCCGCCAACAACAAGATTGCGCGCGCCATTGCGCGCCCGAAGGGTGAATGTCTCGGGCGCGAAACCCAGATAATCGGTCACCACTTCACGCGGCAATTTGACGATGCCCGTTTCAAAATCGACAAGCGCGCCATGCGCGTCATATATGTCCTGCGCCTGTCTGGACCGGATTTCCATGCCGTGATCCAGCAGCACGGCAAAGGCTGCCGCCAGAATCTGCTCGATCTGTTCTTCGGTGAAGATCTCCACCGGCTTCCAGGGATTGCGCACCTGCCCCAGCGGCGCAGACGCGGCCACGCGCTCTCGCCCGCCCCGTCCGCCCGTGCGGCGACGCGGCTGCGGCGCTTCCGGATTGAAAGGATCGCTCATGCCCGCAGCCTCAGGCCCTGCGGATCATGCAGCGGTACGGCGGTCAGTCTGGCGGGGCACATCTGCCCCAGAATATCGATCATGAAACTGGCCCCGTCCTGCGCGAGTTCAGCCGGAATATAGCCCATGGCAATGCTTGATCCCACACAATGGCCATATCCGCCAGACGTGACATGGCCAACGACCCGTCCGTCCTGCAATATTGTCTCGTAGCCGATGACATCAGCGTGGGGCGCATCCACACTCAGTGTGACGAAACGCTTCTTCGGCCCCGTTTCGCGCTCGGCCAGAACCGCTTCCCTGCCCATGAAATTCTTGGAAAAATCAATAAACCGGTCAAGCCCCGCCTCAAACGGCGTATAGTCGGGGCGGAAATCCTTGTTGAACGAACCATAATTCTTTTCAAGCCGCAGGGAGGAGAGCGCCCGTCCGCCAAACAGGCGGATGCCGAATTCCGCCCCCGCCTGCATTATGTCGTCATAGAGCGCGCAGATGTAATCCGGCGTCACCCACAGTTCATAGCCCAGTTCGCCGGTAAAACCGGAACGCGAAACCAGCGCCGGAGCCGACCCCACCGCCATTTCGCGCACATCGAATAGCCTGAAGGCTTGCGCGCCGATATCATGCCGCACCAGCTTCTGCAGCACATCGCGCGCCCGCGGGCCGGCGAGCGACAGTCCGTTGAGCGTCGAGGCAGCGGAGCGCACAAACACATCCTGCGGCGGGTGCTGCGCCATGAACCAGCGCATGTGATAGCCTTCGGCAAAACCCGAGCCGATCAGCAGGTAGCGATCCTCCCCGATACAGGCAACCGACAGATCGCCGACTATGCGGCCGCGCGCATTCAGCATCGGCGCGATGGCCATGCGGCCCGGCCGCGGAATCCTGCAGGCCAGCAGATGGTCGAGCCAGCGCCGCGCACCCGCACCCGTCACTTCATATTTGCCATAATTGGAGGTTTCATAAAGACCAACGCGCTCACGCACCGCCCTGCATTCGGCTCCGACATGCTGAAAAGCCTCGGAACGACGGTATGTCGGGGTTTCGCGCCGCGCAACGCCATTGGGCGCAAACCACAAGGCGTGTTCGAGCCCAAAATTTGCGCCAAATACCGCACCGGCCGCATCAAGCCGTGTGTAGAGCGCCGTCTGGCGTGCCGGCCGCGCGGCGGTCAGTTCCTCATTGGGGAAAGCCAGCCGGAACCGGCGGCGGTAATTCTCGATCACTCGTGCCTTCGTATATTTTGGCGTGGCATAAGCGCCGAAGCGCGATACATCCATCGCCATGATATCGGCGCCGGGATCGCCGTCCTTCATCCAGCGTGAGAGAACGAGTCCGATGCCGCCGCCCTGCGAAAAGCCCGCCATCACAGCGCAGGCCACCCAGAAATTCCGCAGACCCCTGACCGGCCCGACCAGCGGATTGCCATCCGGGGCGAAAGTAAACGGCCCGTTGATCGCCTTTTTGATACCGGCGCGGCCAACAGCCGGAAAATGCTGAAAGCCGACCTCCAGTTCCGGGGCAAGCCGGTCAAAATCATCGGGCAGAAGCTGCATGGAAAAGTCATCGGGCGTCTTGTCCGGCGCCCAGGGTACGCAGGCCTGCTCATAGGTGCCCAGCAGCGCGCCGCGGCCCTCCTGCCGCACATAGATCTCGCCGGAAAAATCGGTCGTATTGACGATCTCGCGCTCCAGCCCCTCAAGTTCGGGAATCGCCTCAGTGACAATGTAATGATGCTCCATCGCCAGAACAGGCAGATCCAGCCCCACCATGTGGCCGATTTCGCGCGCCCAGAGCCCGGCGGCATTGACCACGTGTTCAGCGTGGATCACGCCTTTGTCAGTGACCACGTCCCAGCTGTCGTCCGGGCGCTGCGCCAGCGAAAGCACTCTGGTGAACCGGTTGATTTCTGCACCCAGCATCCGCGCCGACTTGGCATAGGCCTGAGTCGTCCCGGCCGGATCGCAATGCCCGCCATCGGCACGCCACAGCGCGCCGGTGAAATATTTTTCCTCGATCAGCACATTGCGCCGCTTGGCCTCCGAAACGGGAATGAGCTCGGTTTCCATATCGAGGTAGCGGGCGCGTGATTTCATCAGATGGAGAAAATCCATCTCGCCTTGATTGGCCGCCAGCATCAGGCCGCCATTGGCATGCAGCCCGCAGGACTGGCCGGAAAATTCTTCGAGTTCACGGTAAAGCTCCAGCGTGTATTTCTGCAGGCGGGAAACATTGGCATCGCCATTGAACGTATGCGTGCCGCCCGCCGCATGCCATGTGGAGCCGGAGGTAAGCTCGCTCTTTTCAATGAGCACCACATCGCTCCATCCGGCTCTGGCCAGATGATAGAGAATGGAGCAGCCCACAACCCCGCCGCCGATCACGACCACACGCGTCTCAGTCCGCATTCACAGGATCCTCGTCCATAAGCAGGCCGCAGGGTGCAGTCTGGGCTGTTGCCCCGTCAAGCGGAACAGGCTAGGAAACGGAAAAGTTTCATATCTCAAATTCAGTTCCAGAAGGCCGAGGTTGTTATGACCCTTTACCAGCACACGCAAGCCACGCTCAATGTCATGGCCAGGGCGCCCGTTATTCCGGTGATGACCGTCTCCAGCGTCGAGGATGGGCTTGCTCAGGCCCGCGCCCTTGTCTCGGGCGGCCTGCCGGTGCTCGAAATCACCCTGCGCACCCCCGCCGCCATGGATGCGATCAAGGCCATCATCAACGAAGTGCAGGGCGCGATTGTCGGCGTCGGCACCATCACCCGGCCCGAGCAGATCGAGGCCAGCGCCAAAATCGGCGCGGCCTTTCTGGTCAGCCCCGGCACGTCGCCCGCGCTGGCCCGCGCAGCCGCCGCTTCGCCAATACCGTTCCTGCCGGGCATCGCCACAGCCTCCGAAGCCATGAACCTGATGGATCTCGGCTTCACGGCGCTGAAATTCTTCCCGGCGGAAGCTGCCGGCGGCGCGAAATACTTGTCCTCCATCGGCGGGCCGCTGGGAGAACTGCGCTTCTGCCCCACGGGCGGGATCGATGCCGAGAAGGCCAAGACCTATCTCGCGCTCAAAAACGTGGTGTGCGTGGGCGGCTCATGGATGATCCCGGCCAGCGCGCTGGCTGCCGGAGATTATGCTCTGGTTGAACGGCTGGCGCGCGACGCCAGCGTGCTGAAGGGCTAGCGGGAATCGCCCTACCCCGTCATCCCGGGACGCGCCTGGCGCGTCCCGATACTTGCGGGGAGAGGCGGTCAGGCCTTCAAACCGGCTTGGCGCTCGCCAGAAATTCATCCATCCGCGCCAGAGCTTTCACGATATTCTCTGTCGAATTGGCGTAGGACAGGCGGATATAGCCTTCGCCATAGACGCCGAAATCCGGCCCGCCGATCGTGGCGACGCCTGCTTCTTCCAGCAGTGCGGAGGCCAGCTTCTTGGCCTTCCAGCCGGTGCGGCTGATGTTCGGAAAGGCATAAAATGCGCCTTTGGGCGTGGCGCATCCGACATTCGGCAGCTTGTTCAGCCCTTCCACCACCACCTTGCGGCGTTTGTCGAACTCGGCCACCATCATGTGAACGGCATCCTGCGGGCCGGTGAGTGCGGCAAGTCCCGCCCATTGCGCCGGGGCATTGACGCAGGAGAAGGAATTGACCGCCAGCTTGCGCGCGTTGTCGTAGAGCGGCTTGGGCCAGACCGAATAGCCCATGCGCCAGCCGGTCATGGCATATGTCTTCGACCATCCATCGAGGACGATCAACCGGTCGCGGATCTCGGGATAGGCGAGCAGGGTCTGGTGCACGGCATTGTCATAGGTCATCTGGCCATAGATCTCATCCGAAAGGATGGCGACATCCGGAAACCGGGCCAGACCGGCAACGAGCTTGTCGATCTCTGATTTCGGCGTGACGCCGCCCGTCGGATTGGCGGGCGAATTCAGGATGAGGAGCCGCGTCTGCGGCGTGATCAGCGCCAGTGTTTCTTCCGCCGAGAAGGCAAAGCCGTTCTCTTCGCGGACAGGCACGGGAATGGGGCGCGCGCCGGTATATTCGATCATCGAACGGTAAATCGGGAAGCCGGGGTCGGGATAGAGAATATCGGCGCCCGGCTCGCCGAACATGAGAATGGCCATATACATGGTGACCTTGCCGCCCGGCACAATCATCACGAGATCGGGCGAAACCTCAACATTGAAACGTTTGTGGAGATCGGCGCTCACCGCCTCGCGCAGCGGCAATATGCCGGTTGCGGGCGTATAGCCGTGATGGCCGTCGCGCAGGGCCTTGATCGCCGCTTCGACAATATGCGCCGGCGTGGCAAAATCCGGCTGGCCGATGCCAAGATTGATGATATCGCGGCCCTGACGCTGGAGCTCGGTGGCGCGGGCGAGGACGGCGAAGGCATTTTCCTCGCCGATGCGGGAGAAGCCGGGTGTCACATGCAACATTCTGTTTCCTCTCGTTTTGCCGCATATTCATCACTGGCGGCTGTCTTGTCCAGCCGGAGGATTCGACAAATTCCTTGTTTACGGCGCAATCCTGCTATAATCCAAACATAGAAAATGCGATGAGGAACGGACATTGACCGAGAGTGCGCAAAAATCGATCAACTGGCAGAATTGCGTGACCGTGGTGAGCGTCGGCATTCTGCTCGGCACAGAATTGCTGGCCATGTCCTGGGCCGCAGGCTGGGCGCTGGGCGGCCTGTTCCAGTTACCCAAGGATATTTCCCGCATTGTCGAGGTGCTCTTCGTGCTGATCGGCTGCTTTGGCGTGTTCAAGTTTGTGCGCGCCGCGCTCAAGGTCGAGCCGATCCGCGCCTGAACTCTTCCCGCACAGACCTGATCCGGAACGCCTCCGGGTTTTCATTCATCCGCTTGAGGTGACACCATGCCATCTTCCATTGATCGGCGCGCGCTGCTGCAGGCTCTCGCCGCGCTTGGCCTGTCCTATCCCATCGGCGCGGCAGCCGCGGCCGAAGCCGATGACATGAAAACCCTGAACGGCCTGCATCTCGGCCCGGCCCGGCCATTCTCTTTTGACAGTCTGAAGGAACAGGTCAAGGCGCTGGCGGCCATGCCCTATCAGGCTCCTGCCGTCGTTGCCGCCGACATTCTCGACAAGATCGATTATGAGGCGCACGGCAAAATATTCTACCGCGCCGATCATGCCCTTTTTGCCGATGGTCCGGGCGAATATCCCGTCACCTTCTTTCACCTCGGCAAATTCTTCAAGAAGCCGGTGGGCATGAATGTCGTTGCAAAAGGCGAAGCGCGGCCCATTCTCTATGACCCTTCCTATTTCGATATGCCCGCCGACAGTCCGGCGCGGCAACTGCCTGCCAATGTCGGCTTTGCCGGCTTCCGCTATCAGGAACCGCGCAACGGCAAGCTAGACTGGAAAAAGAACGACTGGGTCGCGTTTCTCGGCGCGTCCTATTTCCGCGCCATCGGCGAATTGTACCAATATGGTCTCTCGGCCAGAGGCATTGCCATCAACAGCGCCGTCGCCGGAAAATCTGAGGAATTCCCGGATTTCACGCAGTTCTACATCGAAACGCCGGAAGGCGACGGGCCGGTCACGCTCTATGCGCTGCTGGACGGCCCCTCCGTCGTCGGGGCCTATCGCTTTGTCATGCAGCGGGGCAAGGGCGTCATCATGGACATCAGCGCCGCTGTGCATCTGCGCGCAGATGTGGCACGGTTCGGCATAGCGCCGCTGACCTCGATGTTCTGGTTTTCCGAAACCGTGAAGGACAAAGCCGAGGACTGGCGGCCGGAAGTGCATGATTCCGACGGCCTCGCCATGTGGACAGGCAATGGCGAGCACATCTGGCGGCCGCTGAACAATCCGCCGCATATTCAGGCCTCAGCCTTCATCGACCAGAATCCGAAAGGCTTCGGCCTGCTGCAGCGCGACCGCGTCTTCGACCATTATCAGGATGGCGTGCGCTACGAGCGCCGCCCCTCATTATGGGTGGAGCCGACGCGCGGCTGGGGCGATGGCGCTGTACAACTGCTGGAACTGACCACGGACGATGAAATCCACGACAATATCGTTGCCATGTGGGTGCCCAGCAAGCCGGCAAAAGCGGGCGATGCCTATGATCTGTCCTACCGCCTTCACTGGTTGGCCGACGAGCCGTTTCCCTCGCCGCTGGGCCGCGTGGTGGCCACGCGCCTTGGACGCGGCGGCCAGCCCGGCCAGCCCCGGCCAAAAGGCGTGCGCAAGTTTCTCGTTGAATTTCTCGGCGGTCCGCTCAAGGATATTCCCGCCGGAATCATCCCCGAAGCGGTCGTCAGCACATCGCGCGGCACGTTTGGCGCCTACAAACTGACGGAAGCCGTGCCGGATGACGTACCGGGCCATTGGCGTACGCAGTTCGACCTCATCGTCGAGGGCACGGAACCGGTGGAACTGAGGCTCTATCTCAAGGCCGGGGACAAGGTGCTCACCGAGACCTGGGCCTATCAATATCACCCTTTTTAGACAGGAACAGATGACAAAGCCCGCTTTCTCTCCCATATAGGGGCAAATAGTTTTTGCGGAGTTTGCATGTCTGACAAGATTCCTGTCACCGTTCTCACCGGTTATCTGGGTGCGGGCAAGACCACATTGCTCAACCGGATCCTCACCGAGCCACATGGCCAGCGCTTTGCCGTCATCGTCAATGAATTCGGCGAAATCGGCATCGATAATGATCTCGTCGTCGGGGCCGACGAAGAGGTCTTTGAAATGAATAACGGCTGCATATGCTGCACCGTCCGCGGCGACCTCATCCGCATCATCGAAGGGCTGATGAAGCGCAAGGGCAAATTCGACGCCATCATCGTCGAGACCACCGGCCTTGCCGATCCGGCCCCCGTGGCGCAGACATTTTTTGTCGATGCCGATGTCGGCGAGGCGGCGCGCCTTGACGCTGTCGTCACCGTCGCCGACGCCAAATGGCTTTCCGCCCGTCTCAAAGACGCGCCGGAAGCCAAGAACCAGATTGCTTTTGCCGATGTCATCATCCTGAACAAGACCGACCTTGTCTCGGAGGGCGAATTGCGCGAAGTCGAAGCCCGCATCCGCGCCATCAACCCCTATGCCAAGCTGCATAAGACCGTAAAGTGCGCTGTGCCTCTTGACGCGGTACTCGGGCAGAATGCTTTCGATCTCGACCGCATTCTCGAAATCGAGCCCGAATTCCTCCATGCCGACGACCATGATCACGATCATGATCACCACCATCATGACCATGACCACGATCATCATCACGGTCTGAAGCATTATCACGACGAAGACATGCAGTCGGTGGCGCTGACACACGACGGCGATGTCGATCCGGATAAATTCATGCCCTGGATCAACGATCTGGTGCAGACCGAAGGCCCGAACATCCTGCGCTGCAAGGGCATCATCGCCTTCAGGAACGAGCCGAAGCGCTTTGTCTTTCAGGGCGTGCATATGATCCTCGACGGCGATCTGCAACGCGACTGGCGCGCGGACGAAAAACGCAGCTCCAAGCTGGTGTTTATCGGCCGGGATTTGAAGCAGGACCTGATCCGCAAAGGCTTTGAAGCGTGCCGGCTGTAACACCAACCTCATCGCTCACCGCCAATGTCGCGCCGGTTGAAGCTGGCGAGCATGTCATTGCCGCGACGTTCATCGGCGGCGTGCCGGCCTTTGCCCTGAGCGACGGCCGGATCGTGCTGGCCAAAGAAAATCCGCAGATCTTAACAGCCCACAAGGATGCGGCCATTCTATGCGCCGCCAGCGACGGCACGCGGCTTTATACCGGCGGCGACGATGGCAAGCTGCTGGCCACCAGCAGCGACGGCACAAGCCAGCTCATCGCCGATGAGGGCGGCAAATGGATCGACACGATCGCCGTGCGCGACGACGGCGTGCTGGCCTGGAATGCCGGGCGCGACGTCCGGGCCCGCGACGCGCGCGGCGAGATCAGGAGTTGGAGCGCGCCCTCGACGCCGCGCGGTCTCGCCTTCATGCCCAAGGGCTACCGTCTCGGCATCGCCCATTATAACGGCGTATCGCTCTGGTTTCCCAATACCGCCGCAGTCCCGGATTTTCTCGAATGGAAAGGGTCTCATCTCGACCTCACATTCTCGCCTGACGGCCGCTTCGCAGTAACCTCGATGCAGGAGAATGCCCTGCACGGCTGGCGCATCGCCGACAAATCCAACATGCGCATGACCGGCTATCCGGCCAAGACCCGTTCGCTGTCCTGGTCGCCGGACGGCAACTGGCTGGCGACATCCGGCGCGGAAGCCTGTGTCATATGGCCGTTTCAGGCCAAGGGCGGTCCCATGGGCCAGTCGCCGCGCGAATGCGGCGTGCGCTCGGCCCGCGTCTCGGCCTGCGCCTTCCATCCGAAGGCGCTGATCATCGCCACGGGCTATGAGGATGGCTGGATCGTGCTGTGCCGCCTGCAGGACGGCTCGGAAATTCTGGTGCGTTCCATGCCGGAAGACAGCAAGGATGCCGTCACCACCCTCGCATGGGACAGCGGCGGGCGGCGGCTCGCCTTCGGGACAAGGGACGGCGCGGCAGGCCTGCTGACACTGCCGGTTTAAGGCAGGTTCAGGACTGGAGTCATACTCACCCTACTCCACTGAGCAGAAAGGATGAGAGACAAAAGCTCTCAACCGTCATTGCGGGCGAAGCGAAGCAATCCATGTGCCTCATGGATTGCCGCGTCGGCTTCGCCTCCTCGCAAGGGCATGCCCCCCGGAGAGGGAATCCTGCGAAAACCCCTTACCGCACCAGAATGTTGCGGAACTGCCAGGGATCGCTCTCGTCGATATCCTCAGGGAAGAAACCGGGACGATCTGTCAGCGGGTTCCAGTCGGTATAGGCGCCGATCACCGGGCCAAGATAAGGCGTCTGCACCTCAAGGCAGCGGCGGTAGTCCATTTCATCGGCTTCCACGATTCCGGCATTTGGATTTTCCAGCGCCCAGACCATGCCAGCCAGCACGGCGGAAGTGACCTGCAGACCGGTGGCATTCTGGTTTGGCGCAATACGGCGCGTTTCCTCGACGGAGAGCTGCGAGCCGAACCAATACGCGTTTTTGCCGTGGCCATACAGCAGCACGCCAAGTTCGTCGATGCCGTCAAGAATTTCGGCCTCGCCGAGAATGTGATGCTGATCCTGCATCCTGCCCGCCTGACCGAACATTTCATGCAGCGACAATACGGCATCATTGCAGGGGTGATAGGCATAATGGCAGGTGGGGCGATAAATGACCTTGCCGCTCTCATCCTTCACCGACAGATAATCGGCGATCGAGATCGATTCGTTATGCGTGACCAGAAAGCCATATTGCGCCTGCGCCGTCGGCGTCCAGGATCGAACGCGCGTGTTCGCGCCCGGCTGGTTGAGATAAATGGCCGCGCCGCAGCCGCTCTTGTGGGTTCCGGCATTGTCCGGCATCCACTTTTCATGCGTGCCCCAGCCAAGCTCCGCCGGCTGCATACCCTCTGAGAGAAAGCCTTCCACCGACCAGGTATTGACGAACACGCCCTGCGGCTTCGGCGTTTTGGCGCGCTGCGTGTCGCGCTCGGCAATGTGAATGCCCTTCACACCAAGACGGTGCGCGAGAGCGGCCCATTCGGCGCGGGTCTTCGGCTCTGATCCGGCGTCGCCAAGCTTGCTGGCAAGATCGACCAGCGCCTGCTTGACAAACCACGAAACCATGCCCGGATTGGCGCCGCAGCAGGACACGGCCGTCGTTCCGCCCGGATTGCGGCGGCGCGCCTCGAGCACGCTTTCGCGCAGCGCGTAATTCGAGCGCGCCGACGTATCGAGCGTCTTGTCGAAATAAAATCCCGGCCATGGCTCGACCACGGTATCGATATACAGCGCGCCAACTTCACGCGCGAGTTCCATGATCGCCAGCGAGGAGGTATCGACGGAAAGATTGACGCAGAATCCCTGCCCCTTGCCAGCCGTGAGCAGCGGCGGCAGAACCTCGCGGTAATTGTCCTTGGTGATGGCCAGATGCAGGAACTTTATGCCCGCCGCATCCAGAATATGACGGTCGGTGTCGTCCGGATCGATAACGATCAGGCGCTCGCGATCAAAAGTGAAATGACGTTCGATCAACGGCAGAGTTCCCTTGCCGATAGACCCGAAACCAATCATCACAATCGCCCCGTCAATATGCCCATGCTTTGGCCAATGCTGCATCATTTTCTCCGAATTCAATTTGATTTGAATGGGTTAAAGCCATGATTGACCGCAAGAGTCAACCACGGCGAACCGCTTTGCGCTATTCACGTGCGCGATTCAGGCTGCCACGCGCCAGCCGCCCTCAACCTGCCCCGTTGCCCGGACAAGGCCGCTGGCCCCGGCCAGAACGCCCGGCGCAAGCTCACAGGCAAGAAACCGCTTCTCGTCGACGGGGCCGGGCAGCACAAGCCGCTCTGCATATTCCCGGCGAAAGCCGAACCGCTCATAATAGGGAGCATCGCCGACAAGAATGACAGCCTCATGACCAAGGGCCTTTGCCCGTGCCATGCCAAGCCGCATCATGGTCGCGCCGAGGCCGACACTGCGATGGCTGGACGATACGGCGAGCGGGCCGAGCATGAGCGCAGGCACGCCGCCGGCATCCACATGCCAGAAGCGCAATGTGCCGACGATGATGCCGCTGTCCTCCGCGATGAAGCTGAGCCCGGCCGCCGCCAGACGCCCCTCTCGCAGACGCTCGCAGGTCTTGGCGAAACGCCCGAGACCGAAAGCGGCATCCAGCAAGGCTTCACGCGCAACGAAATCACGCGGCGTTTCCTGACGCAGCGACAAGGTTGACGGCTCGGCCGCAATATCCAAGCTGCGGGCAATGGCCGCGCGCGCAAAATTCATCGTGGTCATCAGAGCCTCCATCAGGCAAAGACAACCCTCGCACCATAAATGGCCGTTCGGGAAAGATAAAAGATTGAGAGCCGCTGCCGGCTCTCTCTGGAATGACGCGGCTCAGATCACATAGGACTTGAGCGGCGGGAAACCGTTGAATTCAACGGCCGAATAGGTGGTCGTATAGGCGCCCGTCCCCTCGATCAGCACTTTCGCGCCGATCTCCAGACTGACGGGCAGCAGATACGGCTCCTTTTCATAGAGCACATCCACCGAATCGCAGGTCGGGCCGGCCAGAACACAAGGCTCCAGCGCATCGCCATCATATTCCGTGCGGATAGGATAGCGGATCATCTCGTCCATGGTCTCGGCAAGCCCGTTGAACTTGCCGATATCGAGATAAACCCACTTCACCTTGTCGTCGTCGGCCTTCTTCGAGATGAGCACGACTTCCGCCTCGATGATGCCGGCGCTGCCAACCATGCCGCGGCCTGGCTCAATGATCGTCTCGGGAATATTGTTGCCGAAATGCTTGCGCAGCGAACGGAAGATCGCCTGCCCGTAAGCCTTCACGGCCGGCACGTTCTTGAGATATTTGGTCGGGAAACCGCCGCCCAGATTGACCATCTGCAGATTGATGCCGCGCTCCGCCAGATCCTTGAAGATCGAGGCCGAGGATGCAAGCGCCGAATCCCACATGCGCGGATTGCGCTGCTGCGAACCGACATGGAAGGAAATGCCATAAGCCTGCAGGCCGGAGCGGTGCGCAAGCTCAAGCACGCGCGGCGCCATTTCGGGCGCGCAGCCGAACTTACGCGACAACGGCCATTCAGCACCGTCGCCATTGCACAAAATACGGCAGAAAACCTTCGATCCGGGTGCGGCGCGCGCCACCTTCTCCACCTCGGCCTCGCAATCCACGGCAAAGAGACGCACGCCAAGTTCAAAGGCCCGGGCGATGTCGCGCTCCTTCTTGATGGTATTGCCAAAGCTCAGGCGGTCGGGCGAAACGCCAGTGGCCAGCACCTGCTGGATTTCGACCACCGAGGCGGTATCGAAGCAGGAACCGAGCCGCGCCAGCAGATCCAGCACCGCCGGATCGGGATTGGCCTTTACGGCATAGAAAACGCGCGTGTCCGGCAACGCCCTGGCGAAGGCATTGTAATTGTCGCGTACAACCTCAAGGTCGACAACGACACATGGTCCGTTATCCAGCCCGTTCGCGCGTCGCTCGCGCAGAAAATCCATAATACGATCAGTCATGGCGGCATCCCCTTTGTAGCCAGGGCCACGCTTTCGCGTGGGAGTTAGAACTCTTCAGGAGACAAGTCAGCCGTCCTTGCGCGCGTTGGAAA
Source organism: Methylocystis sp. sgz306128 (assembly GCF_056032725.1). Classification (NCBI taxonomy): domain Bacteria; kingdom Pseudomonadati; phylum Pseudomonadota; class Alphaproteobacteria; order Hyphomicrobiales; family Methylocystaceae; genus Methylocystis; species Methylocystis sp. sgz306128. Next base: position 135,246 of record NZ_JBVYWO010000005.1, on the reverse strand, counting down.
CGCGAAAGACACCAAATTGCCACCTAAGACCGCGCATACCCGGCCAAGACCAGATAGTCACAGTCAGATGCTGCGCCGTTGGATACGCGTTCAGCTGCATGATTCGAAAATCATACATCTGGTCGTAGCCATCGATTGGAGGGGAATACCTCTCCGCACGCCCGGCAAGAAAGACAAGCCTCTTCGGTTATCGCGCTTTGGAGGCGCAATAGAGACCAAAAAAGCCCGGTCCGTCGTTGCTTTAAGTCGCGTCCTCCGTTTGGCGGAGTTCGCCGGTTCGCCTCCGGCTGCCGGCTTTTTGAAGGTGGTTGACCGGCCTCTTGTCCGGATCCCCACCAACCGACACACGACCACAGGCACGTGCGAAATTGGGCAAGCCGATAAATACGAATTTTGCTGTCATAAGCAAGCGTTTTTTATACGCGAGACAAAGATTTTCTGCGCCGCGCCGACAGGAGATTTTGAGCTGGAATCTGGCCCGGATCCGGCGTCAAATCCCGAGTCACGATTTGGCTCCGGTTGCCTTGCCCGCCGGGCCATTTAAGGCTACTGAACCCTCAATTCGCCACTTTTATCCAGCAAGACGAAATTCATGACCAAATTCACCCGCCGCGCCGCCCTCACCGCCCTCGCCAGCGCCAGTCTGTTCGCTGTGATTCCGCTCCACGCGCAAACGCCCGGCGTGCCCGACGCGGCCTTCGGCTTCGACGATGTGATCAAGCGCGCCCGTGAACTGGCGAACATGCCTTACGATCCCTCGCCGGCAAAACTGCCCGACACCCTGCAAAATCTGAGTTATGACGACTGGCGCGATATCCGCTTCCGGCCGGAAAAATCACTGTTCGCCGCCAAGGACAGCCCGTTCAGGCTGCAATTGTTCCATCTTGGACACCTGTATAAGCAGCCGGTGATGATCAATCTCATCCGGGACGGCATTGCGGCGCCCATTCCCTATACGGCGAGCCTGTTTGATTACGGCCATAACAAATTTCCGCAGCCCTTCCCCGTTGATCTGGGCTTTGCCGGCTTCCGGCTTCATGCCCCGCTCAACCAGCCTACCGTCTTTGACGAACTGATCGCCTTTCTGGGCGCAAGCTATTTTCGCCTGCTCGGGCGCGGCCAGCATTACGGCCTGTCGGCAAGAGGCATCGCCCTGAACAATGGCCCAGCCCCGGAAGAATTTCCGTTCTTCCGCGAATTCTGGCTGGAGACGCCGGCTCCCGGCGCCGACCACGCCACGATCTATGCCCTGCTGGACGGCCCTTCGCTGACCGGCGCCTATCGGTTCGATGTGCATCCGGGCCTCGAATCCTTCATCGACGTCACCGCCAATCTATTTCCGCGCCATTCCCTGACTCACATCGGGCTGGCGCCGCTGACCTCCATGTTCTTCACCGGCGTCAATGATCCGCGCAACGCCGACGATTACCGCCCGCAATTGCATGATTCGGATGGTCTGCTGCTGCATTCCGGTACGGGCGAATGGATATGGCGCCCGCTGCGTAATCCAAACCGTTCGGAAACCTCGGCTTTTGTCGATAAGGATATCCGCGGCTTTGGTCTCATGCAGCGCGACCGCGCCTTCGAGCATTATCAGGACCTTGATCTTGCTTATGAGCGGCGGCCTTCCTATTGGGTGGAGCCGCGCGAAAAATGGGGCGACGGCCGCATCGAACTGACCGAACTGCCAACCTCCGACGAAACGAACGACAATATCGTCGCCAACTGGGTGCCAAGCGCTCCAGCTGAGCCGGGCAAGCCGGTGGTTTTCGGCTACAGGCTCACAGCATTGCTCGACGATCCGCGCCTGTCTCCGGGCGGGCAGGCGCTCCATACATTCGAGACGCAGCCCCACGCCAAAGGCTCCGGCGATCCGGTGCCGCTCGGCGCCCGGCGCTTCATCATCGATTTCGCCGGCGGCGATCTGGCCTTCTACCTGAACAACGCCAACCTCGTGGAACTGGTGCCGACCACGACAAACGGCCGCATCCTGCGCTCATTCATGGTGGTCAATCCGCATATCGAGGGGTTCCGCGCCGCCATAGATGTTCAGGTCGATCCGGGACAATCCACCGACCTGCGCGCTTTCCTTCGCGCGGGCACGCGCACGCTCACCGAAACATGGACTCTGCCCTTCGGCGCTTGAAACACCATGACCAGCAACGGCAGGATATACATGCAGATTACAACTTTTAATAAATAATTAACTATAATATATTATTAAAGTTGTAGCTACTTTTGTGCATCCTTATCGAATGCTGGGAACCGCACCCATGGTCTATCTCAAAGCCGATGGAATCGAAGACTTCAAGGCCCGTCGCCAGCGCCGCATTTCGAGGGTCAGGGAATTTCAGCTTCAGGTCACCCGCCTCGGCCTGATCATCGGGCTGTGCTCGACATTGCTGGTGGCCATTGAGCACCAGCGGCTTGAACAATCTGCTCCCGAACAGATCGTGACCGCCGAACTCAGCCCATAGGCGGCGTCAGGGCTGCTTCCACAGATGCAACGGACGCGCCCCTCTGCTATGATGAGGCATGCTGCGCCATAAAATCCGCCTTTTTCTGATTTTGACCGCTCTGCTTGGCGGCCTCGCCCCGGCATTGGCCCAGAGCCCGCCCAACGGCAATATATTTGATCTGCTGCGCAGCATTTTTTCACCGCAGCCGCCAAAGCCCGCCCCCGCAGAGCCTGCAAGGCCCAAAAAAAAGCGCGCCGGCCCGCTTGCTCCATTGGCCGCCGGCAACAGGCAGACACCAGCCAGACCCGCGGTGCCGCCAAGTTTTTTCGTACAGGTGCTGGGGGATTCGCTCGGCGACATGCTGGCGCAAGGCCTGACCGAAGCACTGAGCGACAAGCCCGAAATACTCGTAACCAAACGCACGCGCGATGCATCCGGCCTCGTGCGCGATGATTTTTATGATTGGCGCCAAGCCAGCGCAGATCTGCTCAATGGCACGGATAAAACCGATGTGGCCGTGATCATGATCGGCTCAAACGATCACCAGCCTTTTCTCAAGGATGGCAAGGTGACTATCCCGGTTGATTCGGAAGAATGGATCAACTCCTACCGCGCACGCGTGGAAGCCGAGGCCAAGCTGTTTCAGGACAAACATGTCAGACTGATCTGGGTCGGCCTGCCGATCATGCACAATGTGGACTATGCGCACCGCATGGCGCGGCTCAATGAAATCTACCGCGATGCCGCTGGCGCGAGCGGCGCAGAATATATCGATATCTGGGATCTCTTCGCCAATGAAAAGGGCGACTATGACCAGAACGGCCCGGATCTCAACGGCCAGATCGTGCGCCTGCGCACCAGCGACGGCATTCATTTTACCAAGGCCGGCACACGCAAGCTGGCAAGTCTGGTTGAAAAGGACATACGGCGGCTGTTTGAGGAAAACCAGCCCCGGCAGGATCTCGTGACGCCGACACCTTCCGCCAACAATCCCGAAGGCCAGTCGGCGCCGGGAGAAATTCCGCCGCCCGTCAAGGTGGAACGCCCTGTTTCCGGCCCGGTGATCTCGCTCACGGCCCTGCCCTCCGCATCCGGCAGCGAACTTGTGCCGACACTCCGGAGCCGCAAGCCGCTCGGGATCCAGCCGCCGGCGACCCTCGACCCGCATCCCGGCCGCGCCGACGATTTCTCGTGGGCTCCGGCAGCAGATACACCCAATCCATGAAAAAGCCCGCGACACGCGCGGGCTTGAATTTCATCAACTGGCTTGCGGCTCAGCGCGGCAGGACCGTCTCGCCCATCAGGTGCCTGTCGATCTCATGTGCACACTGGCGGCCCTCGCGGATCGCCCACACCACAAGCGATTGGCCACGGCGCATGTCACCGCAGGCAAACACATTGTCAACGCTGGCCTTGTAGGTCCGCACGTCGGCCGCGACATTGCCGCGCCCGTCAAGCTTGACGCCAAGTCCGTTGAGCAGCCCCTCGTGGACAGGCGCGACGAAGCCCATGGCGAGCAAAATCAGATCGGCCTTGATCTGGAAACCGGTGCCCTCGATCGGCTGCAGCTTGCTATCCAGCCGCACGCAGTCAATGGACGTGACCACGCCATTTTCGCCGTTGATCCGCACGGTATTGACCGCGAAGTCACGTTGAGCGCCCTCTTCCTGACTGGAAGACGTGCGCATCTTCAGCGGCCAGTTCGGCCAGGTGAGCAGCTTGTCTTCCTTTTCCGGCGGTGCAGGCATGATTTCAAGCTGGGTGACGGACAACGCACCCTGACGGATCGACGTTCCGATGCAATCGGAACCCGTATCGCCGCCGCCGATGACGACGACATGCTTGCCGCCGGCCAGAATCGGCATGTTGCTCGTTACCGGCTCGTTGGAGACGCGGCGGTTCTGCTGCGGCAGGAATTCCATGGCGAAATGCACGCCATTGAGTTCGCGGCCCGGCACGGGCAGGTCGCGCGGCTTTTCCGAACCGCCGGCCAGAGCCACGGCATCATATTCGGCCTGAAGCTTTTCAATCGGATAATCAACACCGACATTGACGCCGGTATGGAAGATGACGCCTTCGGCGCTCATCTGCGCCAGACGGCGGTCGATCAGCTTCTTCTCAAGCTTGAAATCCGGAATGCCGTAGCGCAGCAAACCGCCGGGCTTCTGGTTCTTCTCGAAGACATGCACTTCATGGCCCGCGCGGGCCAGTTGCTGGGCACAGGCAAGGCCAGCCGGACCGGAGCCGACGACGGCGACCCTCTTGCCGGTCTTGTTTGCCGCGGGTTCCGGCTTGAGCCAGCCGTTCTCCCATGCGCGGTCGACAATAGCGCATTCGATGGTCTTGATCGTGACAGGCGTATCCGGCAGGTTCAGCGTGCAGGATGCCTCGCAGGGCGCCGGGCAGATACGGCCCGTGAACTCCGGGAAATTATTGGTCGAGTGCAGATTGCGCGAAGCCTCTTCCCAATTTCCCAGATAAACCAGATCATTCCAGTCGGGAATCTGATTATTGACCGGACAGCCGTTGTGGCAATAGGGGATGCCGCAGTTCATGCAGCGCGCCGCCTGATCCTTCGTGGCTTCTTCCGAAAGCGGAATTACAAATTCCTTGAAATGGCGGATGCGATCGGAAGCCGGGGCATAGCGCCGGTCGCGCCGATCGATTTCCAGAAAGCCGGTGACCTTTCCCATGATTATTCTCCCGCCACGAGCATCTGCTCGCCGTTCTGTTGTGCCAACAATTCCTGCAGGGCGCGGCGATATTCAACCGGCATGACCTTGCGGAACTTGGGCAGATATTGCTCCCAATGCGCCAGAATATCCTTGGCGCGCTGCGATCCCGTATAACGGGCATGATTGGCGATGAGCTGATGCAGACGCTCGCCGTCGAAGCGCGTCATGTCCGACATCACGTCGACACGGCCATGGCCCTCCAGATCGCCGCCGTGATGGTGGATGCGCTCATTGAGCTCTTCCTCCTCGGCCACGGGCTCCAGTTCGACCATCGAGAGGTTGCAGCGCTTTTCAAACGTGCCGTCCTCGTCCAGCACATAGGCGATGCCGCCGGACATGCCCGCCGCGAAATTGCGGCCCGTCTGTCCTATAACCACGACAATGCCGCCGGTCATATATTCGCAGCCGTGATCGCCCGTGCCTTCGACAACCGCAATCGCGCCTGAATTACGCACGGCAAAACGCTCGCCCACGACACCGCGGAAATAGGCCTCGCCGGCAATCGCGCCATAAAGCAGCGTGTTGCCCGCAATGATGCTCGCCTCCGGCACGATCTTGGCGGCGGACTTCGGCGGATAGACGATGAGCTTGCCTCCCGAAAGGCCCTTGCCGACATAATCGTTGGCCTCGCCTTCCAGTTCCAGCGTCACGCCATGCGCCGCCCATGCGCCAAAGCTCTGCCCCGCCGTGCCGGTGAACTTCACATGAACCGTGTCGTCGGGCAGCCCCTTGTGGCCATAACGCTTGGCAATCTCACCCGACAACATCGCACCTGCGGTGCGGTTGGTGTTGTTGATCGGGCTCTCGATGATCACCGGCGTGCCCTTTTCGAGCGCGCCCCTGGCCTTGGCAATGAGCGTACGGTCAAGCACGGCATCAAGCTCGTGATCCTGCTCCTGCGAGCGGAAGAGCGTTGCGCCCGGCCATGCCTTCGGCTTGTGGAACAGCTTGGAGAAATCGAGCCCCTTGGCCTTCCAGTGGTCGACAACGCGGCTCTTGTCGAGCATCTGCATCTGGCCGACCATTTCATTGAAGGTGCGGAAGCCCATTTCCGCCATCAGTTCCCGGACTTCCTCGGCGACGAAGAAGAAGAAGTTGATGACATGTTCCGGCTGGCCGACAAAGCGCTTGCGCAGAACGGGATCCTGCGTGGCGACCCCGACCGGGCAGGTGTTGAGATGACACTTGCGCATCATCACGCAGCCCGCAGCGATCAGCGGCGCGGTGGCGCAACCGAATTCGTCCGCGCCCAGTAACGCGCCGATAACAACGTCACGGCCCGTGCGGATGCCGCCGTCCACCTGAACGGTGATGCGCGAGCGCAGGTTGTTGAGCACCAGCGTCTGGTGAGTCTCGGCAAGGCCGATCTCCCACGGGCTGCCGGTATGCTTGATGGAGGTCAGCGGCGAAGCGCCGGTGCCGCCCTCAAAACCAGAAATGGTGACGTGATCCGCCTTGCACTTGGAGACGCCTGCGGCAACCGTGCCGACGCCCACTTCGGACACCAGCTTGACCGAGGCCTGCGCCGCCGGATTGACGTTCTTCAGGTCGTAGATGAGCTGCTTCAGATCTTCGATCGAGTAGATGTCATGGTGCGGCGGCGGCGAGATGAGACCCACCCCCTGCGTCGAATGGCGCACCTTGGCAATCACGGCATCGACCTTGTGGCCGGGCAGCTGGCCGCCTTCGCCGGGCTTTGCGCCCTGCGCCATCTTGATCTGCATCATGTCGGAATTGACAAGATATTCCGTCGTGACGCCAAACCGGCCCGAAGCCACCTGCTTGATCGCAGAGCGCATCGAATCGCCATTGGCCATCGGCACATAGCGATCCGATTCCTCGCCGCCCTCGCCCGTATTGGACTTGGCGCCGATACGGTTCATGGCAATGGCGAGCGTGGTATGCGCCTCGCGGGAGATGGACCCGTAGGACATGGCGCCGGTGGCGAAACGCTTGACGATCTCGACCGCCGGCTCAACCTCATCGAGCGGAACAGGCTTGCGCCCGTCTTCCTCGGCATTGCGGATGCGGAACAACCCGCGGATGGTGAGGAACTTCTCGTCCTGCTCATTCAGCAGCTTTGCATAGGCGCGGAACTTGTCCCGGCTGTTGCCGCGCACGGCATGCTGCAGCAGGGCCACGGAATCCGGCGTCCAGTTATGGGCCTCGCCGCGGGTGCGGTAGGCATATTCGCCGCCCACTTCCAGCGAATTGCGATAGACCGGCGAGTCGCCAAAGGCATCCTTGTGGCGGCGGACGGTTTCTTCGGCGATTTCAGCCAGCGCAACACCCTCGATGGTGGTGGCGGTGCCGAAGAAATACTTGTCGACAAAGGACTGCTGCAGGCCGACAGCGTCAAAAATCTGCGCGCCGCAATAGGACTGATAAGTCGAAATGCCCATCTTGGACATGACCTTCAGCAGGCCCTTGTCCACCGACTTGATGAACCGCTTGACCACCTCGTAGGAATCAACCTCCTCGGGGAGTTCGGGGCGCATGGCATCCAGCGTCTCGAAGGCAAGATAAGGGTTGATCGCCTCCGCGCCATAGCCGGCGAGGCAGCAGAAATGGTGCACTTCGCGCGCTTCGCCCGTCTCCACCACAAGGCCCACAGACGTGCGCAGACCCTTGCGGATGAGATGATGATGCACGGCGGCCGTGCCGAGCAGCGCCGGTATGGGAATGCGGTCGGGGCCGACCATACGGTCCGACAGGATGATGATGTTGTAGCCGCCATGCACCGCAGCTTCGGCGCGCTCGCACAGGCGCTCCAAAGCGTCGGCCATGCCGGATGCGCCCTTTTCCACCGGATAGGTCATGTCTAGTGTCTTGGTGTCGAACGTATCCTCGACATGACCGATGTTGCGGATCTTTTCGAGATCGCCGTTGGTGAGAATGGGCTGGCGCACTTCGAGCCGCTTGCGGCGCGAATTGCCCTCAAGGTCAAACAGGTTCGGGCGCGGGCCGATGAACGAGACAAGGCTCATCACCAGTTCCTCGCGGATCGGATCGATCGGCGGGTTGGTCACCTGCGCAAAATTCTGCTTGAAATAGGTATAGAGCAGCTTCGCCTTGTCGGAGAGCACCGAAATCGGCGTATCCGTGCCCATGGAGCCGACAGCCTCCTGCCCGGTGACCGCCATGGGGGCGAGCAGAATCTTCAGGTCTTCCTGGCTGTAACCGAAGGCCTGCTGGCGATCGAGCAGCGAGACATCCGTGCGCGCCGCGCGCGGCGCGACGGGCTTGAGGTCTTCGAGCACGATCTGCGTGCGCTCCAGCCACTGGCCATAGGGCGAAGCGTTCGAAAGGGTGCGCTTGATTTCCTCGTCGGAGATGATGCGGCCCTGTTCAAGATCGACGAGCAGCATCTTGCCCGGCTGGAGACGCCACTTGGTGATGATCTTCTCCTGCGGGATGGGCAGCACGCCCATTTCCGAGGCCATGACGACAAGCCCGTCATCGGTGACCAGATAGCGCGCGGGGCGCAGGCCGTTGCGGTCCAGCGTGGCGCCGATCTGGCGGCCATCGGTGAAGGCCACGGCGGCCGGCCCGTCCCACGGCTCCATCAATGCGGCGTGATATTCGTAAAAATCGCGGCGCGTCTTGTCCATCAGCGGATTGCCGGCCCATGCTTCGGGAATGAGCATCATCATGGCATGGGCGAGGCTGTAGCCGCCCTGCACAAGGAATTCGAGCGCATTGTCGAAGCAGGCTGTATCCGACTGGCCCTCGTAGGAGATGGGCCAGAGCTTGGAAATATCCGCACCGAACAATTCGCTGTCGACGGAAGCCTGCCGCGCCGCCATCCAGTTGACATTGCCGCGCAGCGTGTTGATCTCGCCGTTGTGCGCCACCATGCGATAGGGGTGCGAGAGCGACCATGTCGGGAACGTATTGGTCGAAAAACGCTGATGCACCAAAGCCAGCGCCGATTCGAGGCGCGGGTCGCGCAGATCCTTGAAATAATCGCCAAGCTGCGTCGCCAGCAGCATGCCCTTGTAGACCAGCGTGCGCGAAGACAAAGACACCGGGTAAAACTCGCGGGTGCGCTTGTCCCTGAGGGCATAGACGCGCGCCGAGATCACCTTGCGGGTGATGTAGAGCCGGCGCTCGAATTCATCCTGCGATATTTCGGGCTTGGCATTGGCGATGAAATATTGCGCATGGCCGGGCTCAGTCGGCTTGACCGTCTCGCCAAGGCCGGACGAATCCACCGGCACGTCGCGCCAGCCAAGAAACTGATGCCCCTCATCGGCAACCGTCTTCTCGACAATATCAATGACGATCTTGCGGCCCTCGGCATCGCGCGGCAAAAAGATCGCGCCCACAGCATATTGACCGGCCGGCGGCAGCGTCACGCCGGCGCGGTTCATTTCCTCGCGCAGGAAGCGGTCGGGAATCTGGATAAGCATGCCGCAGCCGTCGCCTGCCTTGGCATCGGCGCCCACAGCGCCGCGGTGATCAAGGTTGAGCAGGATCTCAAGACCCTTGGCGACAATATCATGCGACTTCTGGTTGCTCATCTGGGCAACAAAACCGACGCCGCAGGCATCGTGCTCATGGCGGGCGTCGTAAAGGCCCTGCGCATCCGGCAGGCCGTCAGCGTGAAAAAAATTCGTCATGTCAGTGGTTCCGTGATCGAGGGAAGCAAGGGTTGTGGAGGAAGACAGGCGTTTAAGACGTTTCTCTGCTCCGCGCGCAGCGGTGGCAAATCCACGATCTTCAGGGCCAGTTCCACGTACCTTGGTCATTTCTCAACTCCATCTGGTGTTTTCAACGGCGAAAAGCCGCTTCAACAACCATTTCCACCTTTCAGTCCCGATAATGGTCAGTATAGCTGTCCCATTTACGAGCGCCGCAATTTGACAGATTTTATGAGCTTCGACAAGCGGGGGTAAGCCTTTAAATTTAGCAATATGAAAGCATTTATCCGCAGGCCGATCCGCCCTATCCTTGATCGGATGGACAAGACAACGGATCGGACGGTCTCATGAATTTTGCAAGCGACAACACCGCACCTGCCAGCGAGCGTGTTCTGGCCGCGCTGGTGGCCGCAAATCAGGGCAATGCCAGCGCCTATGGCACGGATATCTGGACCAAGCGCGCCGAACAGCAGATCGCCGCGCTCTTCGAGCGTGAGTGCCAGGTGTTTCTGGTCAGCACCGGAACGGCAGCCAATGCGCTGGCTTTGAGCAGCCTTAGTCCGCCCTGGGGTGCGATCTTTTGCCACGAGCAATCCCACATCGTTTCAGACGAATGCGGCGCACCGGAATTTTTCACGCATGGCGCAAAGCTTGTCGGCATTGGCGGCACAAACGGCAAGATCACTCCTGCCGCGCTGCAGGATGCCATCGCCGCCCTGCCGAGGGGCGTGGTGCATAATGTGCAGCCCGCCGCCCTGTCGCTCTCGCAGGCAACCGAGAGCGGCACTGTCTATACCGCCGATGAATTGTCGGAACTCAGCGCTCTGGCCCACAAGCATCAGATTCCGGTGCATATGGACGGCGCGCGCTTTGCGAACGCGCTCCTGCATCTGGGCCTGACCCCGGCGCAAATGAGCTGGAAGGCCGGAATCGACGTGGTTTCGCTGGGAGCGAGCAAGAATGGCGCCTTCGCCTGCGAAGCCGTGGTTTTCTTCAATCCCGCCCAGGCGGAAAATTTCGGCTATCTGCGCAAAAGGGCCGGCCACACATTGTCAAAGGGCCGCCTGCTCGGCGCGCAGATGGCCGCCTATCTCGAAGGCGACCACTGGCTGGAACTCGCCGCCCATGCCAATGCCATGGCGCAGACGCTGGCCAATGGCCTTGCGGCCATAGAGGGCATCCGCCTCGTCTGGCCGCGTGAAGCCAATGAATTGTTCGTGATTCTGCCTGCCGCGACGGCTGAACGCCTGAAAGCCTCAGGCGCGGCTTTTTATGACTGGCGGCCCCATGCGCTGCCGCCAGCCGAACGCCCAGCAGAGGACGAGAGTTTCATCCGGCTGATCTGTTCTTTCACGACCACATCGGCCGAGGTGGCGGAATTTCTGCGCATTGCCGCTGGCTGAGGCGCGATGCGGTGCGCCGTTGGCAAAGCAACCCGGGGGTAAAATCCGGATTGCTTTGCCGGTTCACGGCAAGGGGCGCGAGAGAGCCGTGCTCCCGGATCAGGCGGCTTTCGAGGCCTCGATGGTCTTTACCCCGGCGCCGGTTGTGATCGGAATGGCCCGCGGCTTCTTGGCCTCGGGAATTTCCCGCACGAGATCGACATGCAGCAGGCCGTTCTCAAGGCTCGCGCCGGTTACCTGCACATGATCGGCAAGCTGGAACATCCGCTCGAAGCTGCGCGCGGCAATGCCCTGATAGAGCATTTCGGTCTTCGCAGCGGCTTTCTCATTTTCGTTGTCCTGCTTGGCGCCGCGGATCGTCAGCGCATTCTCGCGCGTTTCGATAGAAAGCTCGCCAGCCGCAAACCCGGCCACCGCAAGTGTGATGCGATAGGCGTTTTCACTGCTGCGCTCGATATTGTAGGGCGGGTAGGTCGGCGCGACATCGCTGCCGACGCTGCGGTCAAGCAGACTGAACAGACGGTCGAAGCCAACGGTTGAGCGATAAAGAGGGGTAAAATCATAACGCATAGCATATCCTCCAAGAAGCGACATGAATGATGATCGGCATCACTACCCGGACGGGGCCTTCCCATAGGGCGAAGACCAATGTCCGACGCGTCCACATGGCCCGCGCGGAAAAGAGATGGGGGCTGATTTTTAGGCTTTCAAGAGGCAATTCGAATTTCAAATGACGTGATTCGGCCTTATAGATCGCATTCAGGAGGCTCAGGCATGCAACTCTACGGAACGCCGGATAATCCCTGCCCGCCGGGCGCCGACGTGCGGGATGTCGTCACGCCGGATGGCCTGCATCTGCGCGCGGCGCTCTGGCCGGCACGAAAAGCCCCCGCCAGCGGCACAATCGTCATATGTCAGGGGCGTTCAGAATATATCGAGAAATATTTTGAGGTGATCGGCGAATTTCTGGAGCGCGGTTTTTGCGTGCTGGCCTTTGATTGGCGCGGCCAAGGCGGATCGCAGCGCCTGCTGCCCAATCCGCGCAAGGGCCATATCGATGAATTCGACGCGTACTGGCAGGACGTCGCAGCGATGGAGCGTGAATTTCTGCCCGATTGCCCGGAGCCCCATTATGCCCTCGGCCACTCCATGGGCGGCGGCATTCTGCTCGACATGGCCGGCAGCGGCAAGGCGCCCTTCGCGCGCATGGTGCTGTCCGCGCCGATGATCGATATCTATGGCATCCGGTATCCCAAACTGAGCCGCTGGCTGATCGCCGCGCTCGACGCACTGGGCCTTGGCGGCGCATATGCGCCCGGCGGCGGCAGCACAGCCAGCAATACGGCACCCTTCGCCGGCAATGTGCTCACGCGCGATGCGGCGCGCTATGCCCGCAATGCCGCGACGCTGGCGCAGGCGCCGCAGCTTGGTCTTGGCCATTGCACGATAGGTTGGCTCAACGCCGCCTTCAGGCTCATTGCCAGACTGGCGGAGCCGGATTTCCCGCGCCGCACAGTCACACCCATTCTGGTTCTGGGCGCAGGCGGCGACCGCGTTGTCGACCTGCGCGCCACGGAAGCCTTCGCCCATCGCCTCAAGGCCGGAAAATTGATCACCCTGCCGCAGGCCGAACATGAAGTCCTGATGGAACAGGACAATACCCGCGCGCAATGCTGGGCCGCGATCGACGCGTTTTTGCCGCCCCACCCATCACAGGCGGCAGGTTCAGCACCATGACGGCAGATCTGCAACTGCGCCCGGCCCTGCCCGGCGACATCGACCAGCTGGAATCTCTCGAAAACCGGGTTTTCGATGGCGACCGGCTCTCGCGCCGCTCACTCCGGGACTATATCCGCAACCCGCGCGTGGCGATGATCGTCGCCGAACTGAACGGCGCTTTTGCAGGCTATGCGCTTGTCGCCTTTCGCAAGGGCTCGCGCACCGCGCGGCTTTATTCCATTGCCGTGCAGCCCGAATTTTACGGCCAGCGCGCCGGCGCCGCCCTGCTTGCCGCTTGCGAGCAGGCCGCACGCATACGGGGCTGCAGCAAAATGCAGCTTGAGGTGCGCGCCGACAACCAGCCGGCGATCAAGCTCTATTCCCGGCATTATCGCCAGTTCGATACTTATGAGGATTTTTACGAGGATGGCATGACGGCTCTGCGCTTTGAGCGGGATCTCTGATCGCCGGAACCTGTTGCGCTCACCTTTAATCGCCTTAAATAAGAGCCATGACAGGACCCAAGACCTTGCCGGACAGCCCGCCTGACGAAATCTTCGAGGAAGAGAACGAGCAGGCCACCTCGCTCGAACTCGAACTGGACGACGAAACCGCCGCGCCGGAATCGGTGAAGCGCGGCGCTGCGGTCATTCATCAGTTCTGGAAAACCCTGCCGCTCTCGCCCGGCGTTTATCGCATGCTGAACAGCAGCGGCGAGGTGCTCTACGTCGGCAAGGCGAAGTCGCTCAAAAAGCGGGTTGCATCCTACACACGTGCAGCCGGCCACGTGAACCGCATCGCCCGGATGATCGCGCAGACGGCCTCCATGGTGTTTGTCACCACGGCCACCGAAACGGAAGCGTTGCTGCTGGAAGCCAATCTCATCAAGCAACTGAAGCCGCGCTTCAACGTGCTGATGCGCGACGACAAGAGTTTTCCCTATATTCTGCTCACGCGCGATCACGCCGCGCCGCAGCTCACCAAGCATCGCGGCGCGCGCAACCGCAAGGGAGATTATTTCGGCCCCTTCGCCAATGCCGGGGCCGTGACACGCACGCTCAACACGCTGCAGCGCGCCTTTCTGCTGCGCACCTGCAGCGATTCCTATTTCGAGAACCGCACGCGGCCCTGCCTGCTTTATCAAATCAAGCGCTGTTCAGGGCCATGCACCGGCGAGATAACGCCGCAGGACTATGCCGAACTGGTGCAGGAAACCCGGGATTTTCTCTCCGGCAAGAGCATTGCCGTGCGCGAGCGCCTTGCCGCCGACATGCATGCCCATGCCGAACATCTCGAATTCGAGAAGGCTGCCAAGCTGCGCGACCGTATTGCCGCGCTCTCCAATATTCAGGGCGCGCAAGGCATCAATCCGCAGAGCGTCGAAGAGGCCGATGTCTTCTCCATCACGCAGGAGGCCGGGCAAAATTGCATTCAGGTGTTCTTCTTCCGCACCTACCAGAACTGGGGAAACCGCGCCTATTTCCCCCGCGCCGACAAGAGCCTCGAGCCGGAGGAAGTGCTCAGCGCCTTTCTGGTGCAATTTTATGAGGACAAGCCCGCGCCCGAACTCATCCTGCTCAGCCATGAGGTGGAATGCCGGGAGATGCTTGCCGATGCCCTGAGCGAGCGCATGGACCGCAAGATTGAAATCGCCGTGCCTCAGCGCGGCGAGAAACGCGATCTTGTCGAACATGCGCTCACCAATGCGCGCGAGGCGCTTGGCCGCAAGCTGGCGGACACTTCGGCGCAGACCAAGCTGCTGGCTGCATTGGGACAGACATTCGGGCTCGAAAAGCCGCCGCGCCGGGTTGAGATTTTCGACAACAGCCACATCATGGGTACCAACGCCATTGGCGCGATGGTGGTCGCCGGGCCTGACGGCTTCATGAAAGCCCATTATCGCACCTACAATATGGACAGCGCCGACATAAAGCCCGGCGACGACTATGCCATGATGCGGACCATGCTCAAGCGCCGTTTCGAGCGTCTTATCAAAGAAAACAAGGGCGAGCCTGCGGCGCCCGCCGTCGCCGATCCTGATACCTTTCCGCAATGGCCCGATCTGCTTCTGATCGACGGCGGCAAGGGTCAGTTCGAGGCCGTGCGCGACATCATGAAAGAGCTTGGCATCAGCGGCGTGGCGCTGGCTTCCATCGCCAAGGGCCCAGACCGCAATGCCGGACGCGAGATGTTCTTTGTCGAGGGCAGGCCGCCCTTCCGTCTTGCCCCGCGCGACCCGGCGCTTTATTTCGTTCAGCGGCTGCGGGACGAGGCGCACCGGTTCGCCATCGGCACCCATCGCGCCCGCCGCAAGAAGGACTTCACCAAGAACCCGCTCGATGAAATCGAGGGGATCGGCCCCAAACGCAAGCGCGCCCTGCTCAGTGCTTTTGGCACGGCAAAGGCCATTTCGCGCGCTGCTCTGGCTGATCTTGAAAAAATTCCCGGCATCAATGCAGCCACCGCCCGGCTCGTATTCAATTTTTTCAACGAACAGGGATAAAACTTGGTCTCCGGCGGCTTGACGGCGGCAAGCGGCGCATGTTCCTTTGCCCTATGCGTTCGAAGAGCTTCAATCACCTGAAACTACCTAATCTGCTGACCTATGGCCGCGTCGTCGCCGTGCCTCTGGTGATCATCTGCATGTACTGGCCCGGCGAATTCTGGATGCGCTGGACGGCGCTCGGCATTTTCACGCTGGCGGGCATCACGGATTTCTTCGACGGTTATCTGGCCAGAGCCTGGTCGCAGCAATCGTCGCTGGGCCGGATGCTTGATCCCATCGCCGATAAACTGCTCGTGGCAAGCTGTCTGCTGATGCTTGTGGCCAACCGCGACATCAGAAGCTGGTCGCTCTGGGCCGCCATCGTCATTCTGTGCCGTGAAATTCTCGTCTCGGGCCTGCGCGAATATCTCGCCGAATTGCGGGTCTCTGTGCCGGTTTCCACCGTCGCCAAATACAAGACGACGCTGCAGATCGTATCGCTGGGATTTCTCATCGTCGGCTGGGCCGGAAAGCCCGTGCTGACCCATACCGAGGAGATCGGCAACATCCTGCTCTGGGCCGCCGCATTGCTCACCCTATATACAGGTTATGATTATTTGCGTGCAGGCTTCAAACATGTGGTCGAGGAATGAGCGTCAAAATCGTCTATTTCGCGTGGGTGCGTGAGCGGATCGGCAAGCCGGAAGAGATTCTGGAGCTTCCCGGCTCGGTGGAAACCGTCGGCGCGCTCATTGAATGGTTGTCCGCGCGCGACGAGACCTATGCCTATGCCTTCGAGCGCGGCCCGTTCATCCGCGCCGCCATCGACCGCAAGCATGTCAGGCATGATGCAAAAATCGCCGGAGCAAAGGAAATTGCTTTCTTTCCGCCCATGACGGGCGGCTGAGGACGTCATGGCCAGAATATTGATTCAGGAACAGGATTTTGACGCTGCCGCCGAAGCGCGCGCGCTTTGCGAGGGACGCCGGGACGTCGGCGCGCTGGTGAGCTTCATTGGCCTGTGCAGGGATGAAGGCGGGCAACTCAGCGCCCTCGAACTGGAACATTACCCCGGAATGGCCGAGGAGGAACTTGCCCGCCTCGCGGCGCAGGCCCAGCAGCGCTGGAAACTGCAAGGCCTGACCATCATCCATCGTTATGGCAAAATCCAACCCGGCGAGCAGATTGTCCTGGTGATCGCGGCATCAGGCCATCGCGGCGAGGCGTTCGCCGCCGCCGACTTCCTCATGGATTATCTCAAGTCCCGCGCGCCCTTCTGGAAAAAGGAACATCGCAAGGACGGCTCCTCCGGCGACTGGGTCGACGCCAGAGATGCAGACGAACAAAGCCTGAAACGCTGGGAATGAGCGGAAACAGAATCAGGCTCAGCCGTTCACGGCCGCCGTGTAAACGTCGATCAGCTTGCGGGAAATTGCGCCGGGCGTGAACTTGTAGGGACCGATTTCGGAAACCGGCGTCACTTCGGCGCCCGTACCGCAGATGAAGCATTCGTCGAAGCCGGCCAGTTCTTCCGGCATGATGCGGCGCTCTTCAACCTCGATACCGTTTTCCCGCGCCAGCGCGATCACGGTCTGGCGGGTGATGCCGTTCAGGAAGCAATCGGCAATAGGCGTGATCACCTTGCCGCCCTGCGTGAACAGGATATTGGCGCCCGTGCATTCAGCCACGCGGCCCTGCCAGTCCAGCATCATGGCATCGGCATAGCCCTTGCGCTCGGCCCGGTGCTTGGAGATGGTGCAGATCATGTAAAGACCGGCGGCTTTCGAGTCGCAGGGGGCGGTCTGCGGGTCCGGACGGCGATAATCGGCGATGTCGAGCCGGATGCCCTTCATCTTGGTGGCGACATCGAACATGCTCGGCCATTCCCATGTGCAGATAGCCACATGGATGGTGGAATTCTGCGCCGCAACCGCCATCATCTCGCTGCCGCGCCAGGCAACCGGACGCACATAGCAATTGGGCGAACCATTGAGTTTCACGACTTCGGCCTTGGCTGCGTCAAGCTGCTCGACAGAATAGGGAATCTCAAAATCAAGGATCTGCGCCGATTTGCGGAAACGCTCCGAATGCGCGCGCGATTTGAAAATCTTGCCATTATAGGCGCGCTCGCCCTCGAACACGCAGGATCCATAATGCAGACCATGCGACAATACGTGGAGCTTGGCCTCTTTCCAGGGAACGATTTTTCCATCCATCCAGATGAAGCCGTCACGTTGGTCAAAAGAAAGGCCTGCCATTTATCCAACTCCTCAAAACACAGCTGCCGCGCAATGGGGCAAAGTCTGTTCGATCATGCGCCTCTGGCCGGATCGAGCCCCGCTATTTTCAACGAAAAGCGTCTCTGGATTGACGGCGGCCCTAAGGCACACGTATTCATATGAGATTAATCACGCCACAAACAATGTCAATAGTGCTGACGTAATACCATGACCGGTTCAGATAATACGAAACAGATCCAGACGGCGATATCCGCGCCGGGAGAACCCGCGCCCATGTTTGATCTGATCGAATTATTTTTCTTCGCCTACCGGGATTTTGTCGGCGATGCCGATCGCCTGCTGGAAAGCCTCAGATTTGGCCGGGCGCATCACCGGGTGCTGCATTTCGTCTCGCGTCAGCCGGGCCTCACCGTGGCGGAACTGCTCGATATTTTGAAAATAACCAAGCAGAGCCTCAACCGGGTGATGAAAGAGCTGGTCGACACCAAACATGTCGAAGTGCGGGCGGGCATAATCGACCGGCGTCAGCGCCTGCTTTATCCGACGCCCGAGGGCCGGCGCCTCGCCATGGACCTCGCGCGGCTGCAGACCCAGCGCTTTTCTCGCGCGCTTGCCATGCTGGAGCCACAAGCGCATGGCAATGCGATAAAATTCTTAACGGCTTTGATCGATCCTGAGGAAAGAGAAAAGGCCGAGCGCCTTGTTTGGCGCGAAGATAATATTATCTAGAGAGAAAGCCGGACGGCTTCAGGTGAACCGTGACAAAAGAGAAACCACAGCTTCCTGCCGATGACGCGCCCCACATTCTCGTGGTGGACGACGACAGCCGCATCCGCGCGCTCTTGTCCCGCTTTCTCATGGAGCAGGGTTATCGCGTCACCACCGCCCAGCATGTGGTCGAGGCCACGGCCTGTCTCAAGACATTCGCCTTTGACCTGATCATTCTCGACGTGATGATGCCCGGCGAATCTGGCCTCAGCTTTGCCGCGCGCCTGCGCATCGATTCCGCCGTGCCTATACTGATGCTCTCGGCTCTCGGCGAAACGGAGGCGCGCGTGCGCGGGCTTGAGGCGGGCGCGGACGATTACATCGGCAAGCCGTTCGAACCGCGCGAACTCGTGCTGCGGGTGGCGGCGCTGCTGCGCCGCTCCAGTCCCCGGCTGGTCTCGGGCAGTGCCGCAAGCGTGCGCTTCGGGCCGTTCACCTTTTTGTTTGACCGCGCCGAATTGCACCGGGGCGAAGAAGTTATCCACCTCACCGACCGCGAGAAGGAAATTCTCGGCGCTTTGCTGGAAAAGCCATCGGAAACGATCTCGCGCGACGACCTCGGCCCGCCGGGAGAATCCGGCAGCGAGCGCAGCATCGACGTGCAGATCAACCGCCTGCGCAGGAAGATAGAGGATGACCCGGCCAATCCGCTTTACCTGCAAACCGTGCGGGGCGTCGGCTATCGCATCCTTATCGATCCTTAAATGCGGATTCCGGACCTCACTCTGCCTCTGCCCCCGGCGCTTCAGGAATTTCGCCGGATCGTCCGTATCTACTGGTTTCGCATCTGGCGGCGCATCGGCAATATGATGCCCAAGGGGCTTTATGCCCGCTCGCTGATCATTGTCATCGTGCCGATGGTGATGCTGCAGACAGCGGTGGCCTATTTCTTCATGGAGCGCCACTACCAGTCGGTGACCCGGCGTCTTTCGGCCAATCTGACGCAGGATATTGGCGCTGTCGTCGATCTTTATGTTGCGGCGCCCGGCCCCAGTCAGTTCCGTGCGCTGCAAAAGCTGGCTGCAGACCGCTGGGGTCTGGACGTGCAGATCTTTACCGCTGAGGAACTGCCGCCAGCCCTGCCCAAGCCGTTCTTCTCGCTGCTCGACAACGCGCTCTCGCGCGAAATCTCGCAGCAGATCAAGCGGCCCTTCTGGCTTGATACGATCGGCCGCTCGCGCCTTATCGAGATACGCATCAAGATCGGGCCGGATGTGATGCGCATCATCGCGCCGCGAAACAGCGCCTATGTCTCCAATTCGCATATTTTCATCATCTGGATGCTTGGCACCTCATTGGTGCTGCTGGCCGTGGCCATCGCCTTTCTGCGCAATCAGATCCGGCCGATCCTGCGCCTTGCCGATGCCGCCGAGGATTTTGGCAAGGGCCGCGATCTCGAGTTCAAGCCGGGCGGCGCGCGCGAGGTGCGGCAGGCAGGCAAAGCGTTCATCGAGATGAAGAACCGCATCGCCCGCGCCATCGAGCAGCGCACCACCATGCTCAACGGCGTCAGCCATGATCTGCGCACCATTCTCACGCGGTTCAAGCTGTCTCTGGCGCTGATGGAACAGACGCCAGACCTTGAGGCCGTGCAGCGCGATGTCGAGGAAATGCGCATGATGCTGGAAGCCTATCTGGCCTTTGCAAAGGGCGACACCGGGGAAGCGCCGGTAGCCACCGATATTCGCGCCCTGCTCGAGGAACTTAAATCAGATGCCGAACGCAACGGCCACCAGACCCGCATCAACATAACCGGCGAAACGACCGTCACGCTCCGCCCCGCCGCATTCAAGCGCTGTCTTGCCAATCTCGTGGGCAATGCCCAGCGCTATGGCAGGAACATCGACCTCTCGGTCATGCGTAACGACAGATTCCTCTCGATCATGATCGACGACGATGGTCCCGGCATCGCGCCCGATCAACGCGAAATTGTCTTCCGGCCCTTCTTCCGTCTGGACGAGGCCCGCAATCAGGATGAGAGCGGCACCGGCCTCGGCCTTGCCATAGCCCGCGACATTGCCCGCGCGCATGGCGGCGACATCACCCTGGGCGACAGCCCGCTCGGCGGATTGCGCGTCAGCGTCCGGATTCCGGTATAGGCATGTACAGAATTCTGCTCTCAAAACAATTCGCAAGCTTTCTGGTGGTCGGCGCCATAGCCACGCTCGTCCATTTCGGCCTGATGATCGGACTGAGGGAAAATTTCGGCTGGAACCCCGTGCCCGCGACGCTGATCGGTTTTCTTGGCGGCATGACCGTATCCTATCTGCTCAACAAACGGCATACGTTCAGCCAGTCCAACCGGCGTCACAGCGAGGCGTTCTGGCGCTTCTTTGCCGTAGCCGGCACGGGATTTACCCTGACCTTCCTGATGAGCCTGCTGCTGATGAGCTATTTGCGCATTCCCTATATTCTGGCGCAGAGCATCACGACGGGAACGATCCTGATGTGGAATTTTCTGGCCAACCGCTTCTGGACCTTCAGAATATGACCGGCTTGCGGTTGCGCCAGTTGTTCGGCGAGCCCGGTGCAGTTTTAGCGCTGGGGAGCACGTTTCTTTCACGCGAGGCGCTTGTCGGATTTGCCCGCGATTATGATCCGCAGCCCTTCCATATGGATGAAACCGCGGCGCAGGCATCGCTGCTGAGGGGGCTTGCATCCTCCGGCTGGCAGACCTGTGCCCTGCAGCATGCACTTGTCTCCCGCGCGTTGCAGCAGCGAGGACTGGAATGTGTTTGCTGTGAGGTGCCGGAGACGCGCTGGCTGAGCCCGCTGCGCCCGGACCGCGAATTGTTCGCAGAAGCGCATCTGCTTCCGGCGCAAATGGAACATGAAGATCGTGCTGCACTCGAACTCCGGCTCTCGACGCGCGGGGACGGGCTGATCATGAGCCAGATCTCGCATTGGGGCGCACCGGCATTGACTCTGCCCGATGCGGCAACCGAGCCGCCTGCCGCCAATGAAGCCGATACAGCGCGTTTATCTCATATGCGGGTGGGCGAACCCTGCCTTCTGGGCGTGCATCATTTCAGCGCAGCGGAAGTGGAGTCCTTCAATCAGGCCTATGACGCAGCCGGCGCGCAACACATCAGCCCCTGGCTGATGGCTGGCGGCTGGATGCGCGCCATGCTCGGGCACCGCGCGCGCAGCGCCGCACTGACCGACCCGGAGCGGCTCCCGCCGTCGCAATTCGGCCCCTCCCCCGGATTTGAGGCCATGCGCTGGCGCGCAAACCTGCTGCCCGGTACAACCCTGCGCTACACCAGCACAGTGCTGGAAAAGCGGGCGGTATCGCGCCCCGGCTGGGGGTTGGTGACAAGCCAGAATCAAGCATTCAATACTGACGGAGCGGAAGTGTTCCGCTTCCGCTCGCGGGTGTTTGTCACTCTGTAGCGATCAATGTCCGGAAAATTCGATCAGGCTGCGCACCGGTACGCCCATCTTGCGGATCTTATCGGCGCCGCCCAGATCGGGCAGGTCGATCACGAAACAGGCGGCAACCACATCGGCGCCGATCTGCTTGAGCAGCTTGCAGGCGCCCTCCGCCGTGCCGCCCGTTGCGATAAGGTCGTCGACAAGAATAACCCGCTCGCCAGGGCGCACGGCATCCATATGCATTTCCATTTCATCGAGGCCATATTCGAGACTATAGGCGATGCGCACGGTGGCATGCGGCAGCTTGCCTTTCTTGCGGATGGGCACAAAGCCTGCCGACAATTGATGCGCCACCGCGCCGCCCAGAATGAAGCCCCGCGCTTCCATGCCCGCCACTTTGTCGATCTTTGTGCCGGCCCATGGCTGCACGAGCGCATCAATCGCCTGCCGGAAGGCACGCGCATCTCCCAGCAAAGTCGTGATATCGCGAAAGACGATGCCCGGCTTGGGATAATCGGGAATGGAGCGGATAGCGTCCTTCAGATCCATAATGTTCCTCACGGGTTGAGAACGCGTCCGGCTATGACGCGCAATTTTTCCAGCAATACGGGTGAGCGGTGCGACGGCGCCGTCATGATGGCGTGATCGAGTGCACGATCGGAGCCGATGGGACATGGCTCGTGCTCGGTTGGGAAGGCGCGCAGAAATGCGTCCAGCATGGCCTGCGCCGCACCGCTGTTGCGCTTCATGACGGCGACGACCGAGGCAACGTCGACATGGGCATGGCTCTCATGCCAGCAATCATAATCGGTCACCATGGCGGCACAGGCATAGGAAATCTCCGCCTCCCGCGCCAGTTTGGCCTCGGTGGCTGTCGTCATGCCGATGACATCCATGCCAGAAGCCCGGTATTGCAGCGACTCCGCCCGTGACGAAAATTGCGGGCCTTCCATGCACAGATAGGTTCCGCCCGGATGCGCTGGCACACCAGCCGCATTCGCGGCCCGGTACAGGCGCTCGCGCAGCAGGGGCGCAACCGGCTCTGCCATGGACACATGCGCCACGCAGCCATCGCCAAAAAAGCTGCTCTCGCGCCGGAACGTGCGGTCGACGAACTGATCGACCAGTACAAAATGACCCGGCGGCAAATCCTCTCGGAATGATCCGCAGGCGGAGAAGGAGATGATGTCCGTCACGCCAAGTTGTTTCATGGCGGCAATATTGGCGCGATAGTTGATCGTCGACGGCGTGAAGCGGTGGCCCCGGCCATGACGGGGCAGAAACACGGCCTCAACCGCGCCCACACGTCCGGTTTTGAGCACGTCGGATGGCTCTCCCCAAGGTGTGCGGACCGTCTCCTCGCGCGCATCCTCAAGACCGGGAAAATCGTAAAGACCCGAACCGCCGATGATCCCGACCTTTGCCTTCGTCATGCACCCTCCAAAAAAAAGGCCCCACCCGGTAAGAGTGAGGCCAATTTCATGTCTGTATCAAGCCTTAATGCGCGACATCCGCCCAGATCCGCTTCTTGGTGAAATACAGCAGACCGGCGAAGACCAGCAGAAACGCCATGGTGCGGAAGCCGTCGCGCTTGCGCTCCTCCAGCT
The DNA here is from genome assembly GCF_056032725.1 of Methylocystis sp. sgz306128. Lineage (NCBI taxonomy): Bacteria > Pseudomonadati > Pseudomonadota > Alphaproteobacteria > Hyphomicrobiales > Methylocystaceae > Methylocystis > Methylocystis sp. sgz306128. The sequence goes on along the minus strand of NZ_JBVYWO010000005.1, from coordinate 111,812 downwards.
TGGGCTCTGCCGCCCACATCAGGAACGCAGCGACGTCCAGCGAATATTGCTTGACGGTCTTGGGCGAGCCATCGGTATATTCAACCTGCCCGTCGCTGAGCGGCTTGGGCATGGCGATCAGGTGTCCCGGCATGATCGTGTTGTAATTGGCGCCATTCAGGGCGAAGCCCTTCGGAGCATCCTCATAGCCGTTCAGGATACCGACGATATAGTCAGGGCCCTGTTCCTGATATTGCGTGACAACGTCCCAGAGGGCGGCAAGCACGTCCATCGGGAAATAATCATAGCGCTTGAAGGTGCGGGCCTTGGCCAGAACCGACATATCCGGCGGCACTTTGCCGTTGTTTGCGGCAGCGGCGGCCTGCTCGTTCGGGAAAGCCGGCGGGAAATAATCCGAGGGGCGTCCTTCACGCTCGAACATGTCGCCCGAATCGTTCGGGCCGTCCTTGATCTTGAAGGTTGCAGCCAGCGCCTTGACCTGCGCCTCGGTGAAGCCCGGCCCGCCCGGATCGGCAAGATTGCGGAACGCGACATATTTCATCGAATGGCAGTTCGAGCACACTTCGCGGTAGACCTGATAGCCGCGCTGCAGCTGCGCCTGATCATAGGTGCCGAAAGGGCCGGCGAAGGACCAGCTCTGGCGCTCCGGCGCCACGGAATGATGCTCCTGCGCCAGAGCAGGCGCAGCAGCCACAGCAAGGCCGAAGGCCAGTCCGAGGAACGTTGTTTTCAACTTCAACATGGATTTCATTTCCTCAAGCCCCCTCACGCTTTTGCCGGCGCGTTGGCGTTTTTACCCAAAACCGAATCCGCAATCGAGACCGGCAGCGGCAGCGGCGTTTCGAACAGGCCCAGCAGCGGCAGAATCACGAGGAAATGCAGGAAGTAATAGGTGGTGAAGATACGGGCGACCAGCACGGTTCCGTCCGACGGCGGCTGCGAACCCAGATAGCCAAGGCCCAGCCCCACGATCACGAAGATCCAGAAGAAGGCGCGGTAAACCGGGCGGAAGGTTGCCGATTTGACCTTGGACGTATCCAGCCAGGGCAGGAAGGCCAGCACGGCAATGGCCGAGAACATGGCGATGACGCCGCCCAGCTTCGAGGGAATGGCGCGCAGGATGGCGTAGAACGGCAGGAAATACCATTCCGGCACGATATGCGCAGGGGTCTGCAGCGGATTTGCCAGAATATAATTGTCGGCATGGCCAAGGAAATTCGGCACATAGAAGACAAACCAGGCATAGAACAACATGAAGCAGACGATGGCGAAGCCGTCCTTCACCGTGGCATAAGGCGTGAAGGGGATCGTGTCCTTCTTGTAATCCTTGACCTCAACGCCCGAAGGATTGTTCTGGCCGACATGATGCAGCGCCCAGATGTGCAGGATAACGACACCGGCAATCATGAAGGGCAGCAGATAATGCAGCGAGAAAAACCGGTTGAGCGTCGGATTATCCACCGAATAACCGCCCCACAGCCAGGTTGTGATGCTGCTTCCGACCAACGGAATGGCCGAGAAGAGATTGGTGATGACGGTGGCACCCCAGAAGCTCATCTGACCCCACGGCAGCACATAGCCCATAAAACCGGTCGCCATCATCATCAGGAAGATGATGACACCGAGAATCCAGAGGACTTCACGCGGCGCCTTGTATGATCCGTAGTAAAGACCGCGGAACATGTGGATATAGACGGCAAGAAAGAACATGGACGCGCCGTTGGCGTGCAGGTAGCGCAGGAGCCAGCCGTAGTTCACGTCGCGCATGATATGCTCGACAGAACCGAAGGCCACGCTGGCTTCAGGCGTATAATGCATCACCAGAACGACGCCGGTAATGATCTGCGCCACCAGCATGAAGGTGAGAATGCCGCCGAACGTCCAGAAATAATTGAGATTGCGCGGCACAGGGTAACTGACACCGGCATCATGCAGCAGGCGGATAATTGGCAAGCGTGCGTCAAGCCAGCGGGTCAGGCCGGTTGAGGGCACGTAGGTCGAATGTCCACTCATGTTAAGTCTCGCAATTCAGGTAGGGCCAGGGGCACTTAACCAATTTTAACTTTTGTCGGCGTGAGGAAAGTGTATTCCGGCACTTCCAGATTCTTCGGCGCAGGTCCTTTGCGGATGCGGCCTGAAGTATCATAGACGGAGCCGTGGCAAGGGCAGAACCAACCCTCATATTCACCCTGATGTCCGAGCGGTACGCAGCCAAGATGCGTACAGACGCCGATCAGGATCAGCCATTCCGGCTTCTGGACGCGAGACTCGTCCGACTGCGGATCAGGCAGCGTGTTGATATCCACGTTGCGGGCTTCTTCAATTTCCTTCGGCGTGCGGTGACGGATGAAAACCGGCTTGCCGCGCCACTTGATGGTGACGATCTGGCCTTCGGCTATGCCGGAAATGTCCACTTCCGAGGACGCCAGCGCCAGCGTCGAGGCATCCGGGTTCATCTGGCTGATCAGCGGCCAGACCACCGATCCCAGACCGACTGCGCCGACTGCGCCTGTTGCAATATAAAGGAAATCTCTGCGCGAGGGCTCTCCCCCCGCTGGCTGATGCGCCACATTTGCCGATGTCGAGGTAGCCAATAAAACCCCCTAATATACATGACCAAAATCCGCGTGGTCATTTCCACACTGATAACCACTCTGGCTATAATACGCGCAAACACAAGGGCACAATGCGACCCATCGCCGCCGCCATTTCGCGCCTATCATCCAGCCAAAATTTTCCCGTTATTTCGCACCCTTCTCAGCGATTGTCCAGACAGGGGCGCATTATTCCTCATGCTGCCGGAATTTTTTTCGTGCCCGGCGCCGGCAGGATGCGGACACGGGCACCCGAATGCCTGCCGCACGCCGCCCCCGCCTTGCCCGAATCAGGCACCCAGCGGCAAGGCTCAGCTCAGTTGCGCCTTGACGATCGCGCTGGCCTTGCCGAAATCCATGCTCCCGGCATATTTGCCCTTCAGCGCGGCGATGACCTTGCCCATATCCTTCATGCCGCTCGCGCCAAGCGCCTCGATCTCGGCCCGGATGGCGGCAATCGCTTCTTCTTCAGACATCTGGCGGGGAAGAAACTCGCTGATGACGGCGATTTCGCCACGCTCGACGGCGGCAAGATCCTCGCGTCCGGCCTTTTCATATATGGCGAGAGATTCCTGCCGGCTTTTCACCATCTTCTGCAACAGGGCGAGGATATCGTCCTGCGTGACGGTCTTGCCGAGGCCCCGCGCCTCGATATCCTTATCCTTGAGCGCCGACTGGATCATGCGCACAGCGGAAATACGCGCCTTGTCGCCGGCTTTCATGGCCGCTTTCAGATTTTCCATCAATTTGTCACGCATGGCTTTTTCCTCTTTTACTTGACGTGGGCCCGTTGCTGCTTCAAAGCATGGGGCAAATCTGCACATCTCTAGGACGACCATGACCTCTGTTCAAGACAAAGTCACACAAAGTGCCGCGGCCGCTGCCGCCAGCCCTGCGCCGTGGACGCCGCGCGTGCCCACCGCCTGCATCGTTCTGAACGACGGAACCGTGATCGAAGGCTTCGGTTTCGGCGCCACCGGCGAGGCTGTCGGCGAAATCTGCTTCAACACCGCCATCAGCGGCTATGAGGAAATTCTGACCGACCCTTCCTATGCCGGTCAGATCGTCACCTTCACATTTCCGCATATCGGCAATGTCGGCACCAATGACGAGGATATCGAGACCATCGATATGAAAACCGCCGCCGGCGCGCGCGGACTCATCGTTCATGCCGGCGTGACCAATCCGTCGAATTACCGCGCGGCCAGACATCTCGACGACTGGCTGAAGGCACGCGGCATCATCGGCCTCTCCGGCATCGACACGCGCGCGCTCACCGCCCTGATCCGCGAGAAAGGCATGCCGAACGCCGTCATCGCCCATCATCCCGACGGCAAATTCGACATTCCGCGGCTGAAGGCCGAAGCTGCAGGATGGCCGGGCCTTGAGGGCATGGATCTTGTGCCGGACGTCACCAGCCGCACCCAGCTCGCCTGGGATGAAACCACATGGTCGCTCGACAAGGGCTATGGCCACGCCAAAGACGGCAAATATCATGTTGTCGCGGTCGATTTCGGCGCAAAGCGCAATATTCTGCGGCTTCTTGCCGATGAGGGGTGCCGCGTGACCGTGGTGCCCAGCACCACAAGCGCCGCGGATATTCTCGCCCTCAAGCCCGATGGCGTATTTCTCTCCAATGGCCCGGGAGACCCGGCCGAGACCGGCAGATATGCGGTGCCCACCATCCGCGCGCTGCTGGACAAGCGCATCCCCACCTTCGGCATCTGCCTCGGCCACCAGATGCTGGCGCTGGCCGTCGGCGGAAAGACCGTGAAAATGCATCAGGGGCATCACGGCGCCAATCATCCGGTGATGGATTTCACCACCAACAAGGTGGAAATCGTCTCGATGAACCATGGCTTTGCCGTTGATCCGGCATCATTGCCCGCCAATGCGAAGGAAACGCACCGCTCGCTGTTCGACGGGAGCAATTGCGGCATATCGCTCACCGACCGCCCGGCCTTCTCGGTGCAGCACCATCCGGAAGCCTCGCCCGGCCCGCAGGACAGCCACTATCTGTTCAAGCGCTTCGTGGCCATGATGGCCAGCGCGAAGCAGGACGCCAGCGCCTGAAGCCGGTTTAGGCCAATGCAATCGCGGAGACGAGCCGGCCATAATCCGGCTCGTTTTTATGTGTGCTGCGGCGATAGGAGAAAAACCGTTCCGGTTCGGAATAGGTGTCGAGGCCGAGGCTTTCAAACCGGCCGATGCCGGCCTGCCCCGCCCGCAGCGCGATCAGGCCCGGCAGATCGAAATAATGATGTCCGGCGCGTTCCGACGGCCGGAAAAAGCCGGCAAAGCTGCTGTCGCGGTTCACAAAGCGCGCGTGAAACTCGGGGCCGACCTCATAGGACGCCTGCTGGATACAGGGGCCCAGCGCTGCGCTGATGCGGGCGCGTCTGGCCCCCAGATTTTCCATGGCGGCAACAACCTGCCCGACAATGTCGTCAAGCGCGCCCTTCCAGCCCGAATGCGCCGCGCCAATCACGCCGGCATCGGCATCGGCAAACAGAATCATGCCGCAATCGGCCCCCGTCGCGCCCAGCGCAAGCCCCCGCGTGCGGGTGACAAGCCCATCGGCACGCGGCCGCTCAGCAAAGGGCGCATCCACCGCTATCACGTCCACCGAATGCACCTGATAAGGCACAAGCAGATGCTGCGCCTGCACACCCAGATGAGCGGCCATGCGACGGCGGTTTTCCTGCACATGTGCGGGCGCATCCTGCGAGCCGACACCGCCGTTGAGCGAGCCGTAAATGCCCTCGGAGACACCGCCCTGACGGGTAAAGAAGCCGTGTACGAGTCCTTCGCCGGCAAGCAGGCCGGAGCGCAGCGCGATCATGGCTCGTCCTCGGGGAAGCCGGGCAGGCCGGCGAGGCCCGGCGAGGCCACAGCCATCACCTTGAACAAAACCCCCATATTCTGCGGGGCGCTGCCGCTCAGACGCTCCAGTGCAGCATCGATCTCCGCCGCCTGCGCTTCGGTGGCGCGCCGCTTCAGCGCCTCGGCACGCTGGGCCAAGCCAAGCGCCATCAGAAAATCTCCCTGCTGCACCGGCCCGAAAACTTGAGCGCCAACTGAGCGCGCGGCCCGCGCAAGAGCTGCAAAATCGACATGGGCCGTCAGATCCGCCTCGCCGGGATAGGCCAGCGGGTGCACATATTCATGCCCTTTAAGAGCTTGAAACGTCTCGCCGAAACCCGTCTCAAGGTGGCCGTAGTCAATCACCAGCGCCGCACCGCCCTGCCGGTTCAGCCGCTGGCCGATTTCACGCATGACAAACTGGCTCTGTGCCGTGATTTCAAGAATTTCGCCGATGGGCGCGGCCATCTGCAAAGTCGGCTCCGGATCGGCGGCAACACCAAAGGCCAGACGCCCCTGCGCATCCAGCCCCACCTGCCTCTCGCACCAGCCGCGCTGCGTCTGTACGTAATGCCGGACCGGCAAAGCGTCGAAAAATTCATTGGCGAGGATGATGCACGGCCCCTCCGGCACATCATCGAGCCGTTCATGCCAGGTTACGGGCACGGCCGCGCGCTCCAGCGTCTTTTTCTGACGCTCCCTGAGCACCGGGCTCGTATCCACCATATGCACTTCGACGCTGCGCAGAAAATCCGGCACGGCACGAAGCGCGCGAAGGGCATCGGCCATCAGCGTGCCGCGCCCCGGCCCCAGTTCGATCAGCAGAACCCGCGACGGACAGCCCATCCGGGCCCATAATTCTGCCGACCAAAGCCCCAGAAGCTCGCCAAACATCTGGCTGACCTCGGGCGCAGTGATGAAATCTCCGCGCTGTCCGAACGGATCGCGCGTCATGTAATAGCCATATGCGGGATGACCGAGCGCAAGCCCCATATATCGCTCCAGCGATATCGGCCCTTCCTGCCCGATGATGCGGATGAGTTCCTGTTCCAAAGCTGTCAAATGCGCGCCCCCGCCCTCTTGATTGCCCGTAACACAAAAGCCCCGCCGATCACAATCAGCGGAAAAGACAGAACCATGCCCATAGTGAGGCCATGAGCCAGCGCTTCGAGCTGCGGGTCCGGCTCGCGGAAAAATTCCGAAATGATGCGCGCCAGCCCGTATAGAATGCCGAATGAGCCCATCAGCAGGCCGGGACGCTGGAACCCGCCCCTGCGCACCATGACATAGAGAATGAACAGGATTAAAATACCTTCCAACCCGGCTTCATAAAGCTGGCTGGGATGGCGCGGCTGCCCGTCGACACCGGGAAAGACCATGGCCCAGGGCACGTCTGTCGGCCGGCCCCAGAGCTCCGGCTTGATGAAATTGGCGATACGTCCGAAAAACAGGCCGATCGGCACAACCACCGCGCAAAGATCCATCATGGTCAGCGGCGAAAGCTTCTCGCGCCGCGCGAACAGCACCACGCCGATGATGACGCCGATGAGACCGCCGTGAAAGGCCATGCCGCCTTCCCACAATTTGAAGATTTCCAGCGGATGGGAAAAATAATAGCCCGGCGAATAAAACAGGACATTGCCTATTCGCCCGCCCAGAATCACCCCGAGCGCCGCGTAAAACAGCAGGTCGTCGAGGCTTGTCAGGTCGGGGTGGCGGATATCGCCCCAGAATTGCGGGCGCACCACCAGCCAGCGCGCATAGAGCCAGCCGCAGACCAGCCCGCCGATATAGGCCAAAGCATACCAGCGGATCGGCAGAGGGCCGATGACGGGAAAGGGAATGGAAAAGAAAACCGGGTTGATTGCGGGATATGAAATCAGCGCCTGCAGCATTTTTTCCCCATTAGCGAAGCCGGATGCAGCCGTTTGCGCCACCGACCGATGACGCAGGCGGATTCTTGCGACTTTTGCCCGCATCTCCCATTGAAGCAAATCACTGGTATGATAGAGAACAGGAAAGATAAAGGAAGAAAAGCATGAACGAGACCCGCGGACGTATTTTTGACGACCTGGCCCGCCTTGCCACCGATGCGGCCGGCATGGCCGAAGGTGTCAAGCGCGAAGCCGAGACCCTGTTCCGGACTCAGGCCGAGCGGCTGCTCTCAACCATGGACGTTGTGACGCGCGAGGAATTTGAGGCCGTGCGCGAAATGGCGGCCAGGGCGCGCGATGAAAATGAGCGCCTCAGCGCCCGTCTTGCCGAGCTTGAATCGCGCCTCGCAGACAAATAAAACGGCATGGCATTGCCACAATCACAGTGATGAGACGCAGCCAGACATAATTTCTGCGTAAAAATGATTGATTCTGTGGATAGTTTCCTCGGCAGCACGACGCTCTTGTAGACCTCGCACCGCAAATACGTGACTCTCCAATTTACATTAAGTGATTTGTTTTGAGTTGGCGCTCATCCGCGCCGGGTTTTCCGTATCAATGCGTTTGGCACGACGTTTCACCCCCGTGAAATGCGCAAAACAGCTGTGCAAGGTAGATTTGAATGTCTTTGAATATCGCAGATCCCCGGAAGCCGACGCATCCGGTCGATATTGTTGAACAGATGGCCTCCCTGAACGATTGGGTTTTTGAACGTTCGGCAATGGACGAGATCTCGATCTCGGTGGACGGTCGCATCAGCCGCTACGACATTGCCTTCACCTGGCTGGAAGACATGGAAGCCCTGCACGTCAGTTCGGCCTTCGAATTCAAAGGGCCGGAGGCGCGGCGCGGAGAATTGCGCGAACTGATCAGTCTGGTCAACGAGCAGCTCTGGATCGGCCATTTCGATTATTGGCTCAAGGACAATGTCATCATGTTCCGTCATTCGCTGTTGCTCACCGGCGGCTCGGAGCCAAGCGGCCAGCAATGCGAGGCTCTGATCAAGGTGACGATAGAGGCCTGCGAGCGCTATTTTCAGGCCTTTCAATATGTCGTCTGGGCCGGTAAAACAGCGCGTGAGGCACTGGACCTCGCCATGTTCGAAACTTCGGGAAATGCCTGAATGCTGGATATTTCATTGACGCTTGTCGGCGCCGGCAAGATGGGCGGCGCTATGCTGCACGGCTGGATCAGGCTCGGGCTCGATCCACGACGGACACAGGTCATCGATCCGCACCCTTCGGCGGAAATGATTGCTTTCTGCACCGGGCATGGCTGCAGCCTCAATCCGGCAAAGCCATTGCCAAGCGATGCGGTGGTTCTGGCCATCAAGCCGCAGATGCTCGATGCCGCAGCACCCGACATCGCCCCCGTGATCGGCGCGGGCGCGCTGGTCATATCCGTCATGGCTGGCAAGACTATTGCCGATGTCCAGTCCCGCCTGCCGCAGGCCGGAGCGCTCATCCGCGCCATGCCCAACACGCCCGCTGCCGTCGGGCGTGGCATCACCGGGCTTTATCCCACGCAAGCCGTCACCGGCGCGCAGAAACAACTGGCGGAAACTCTGCTCGGCGCCATAGGCCAGATCGTCTGGCTGCAGGACGAATCGCAGATCGACATGGTGACCGCATTGTCGGGTTCCGGCCCGGCCTATGTTTTCTACCTGACTGAATGCATGGCGAAAGCCGGCGAGGCCATCGGCCTGCCGCCTGATCTGGCCGCGCGTCTTGCCCGCGCTACAGTCGAGGGGGCCGGCGAACTGATGTTTCAGGATCAGCAGACGCCGCCCGGCCAGTTGCGCGTCAATGTCACCTCGCCGGGCGGCACCACCGCCGCTGCGCTCGGCGTGCTGATGCGCGAGAACGGTCTCGAACATCTGATGCGCGAAGCCATCGCCGCCGCGGAGCGGCGCGCCGGAGAATTGGCGGGCTGACCGGCAGAGCGGGGACGGGCCTGACTTTATTATGAAGTCCGCCTTGGCAAACCCATTGAAAAGCCTAAATTAAGGCGCAAGGAGATTGCCATGACCCATCCGCGCGAACGCATCATCACGGCTCTGATGGAACTTGTTGCCGAAACCCCATGGGATGAAGTCACGCTCAGTGACGTCGCCGCCAAAGCTGGCCTGTCTCTGGCGGAATTTCGTGAGCAATTTCCGTCAAAGGGAGCAATTCTGGCCGCCTTTTCGCGGCAGATCGACATGATCGTGCTCAGATCGCTGGACACCGACCTCGCCAGCGAACCGCCGAAGGACAGGCTGTTCGATATTCTGATGCGCCGTCTCGATGCGCTGCGCCCTTACAAAGCCGCTTTGTCCAATATCATGCAATGGGCGAGACGCTCGCCTGCCGCGGCCATGGCGCTCAATCAGGTTGCGCTCAATTCGCACCGCTTCATGCTGGAAGCGGCAGGCATCAGCAGCGAAGGGCCGGTAGGCACATTGAAACTGCAGGGTCTCGTGATCGGCTTTTCGCAGGTGCTCGAAACCTGGCTCACGGACGATGACGAGGATATGGCCAGAACCATGGCGGCGCTGGATCGCCTGCTGGAGCGCGGCGGCCGGATGGTGGCGCGGGCCGAAGACTTCCAGCGCCTGACTTCGCCGTTCTGCAATCTGCTGGGCGGCGTGATGCGCCTGCGCAAGCACGAGCGTGAGGCCCGCCGGGACATCTGATGGGCAAAGTCATCCGATGAGCGGCCTCATCCAGTTTTCCGACTTTGAGAAAGTCGATATCCGCGTGGGCACCATCGTCAGGGCGGAGCCCTTTCCGCAGGCGCGCAAGCCTGCCTACAGGCTGCTCATCGATTTCGGCCCCGAAATCGGCCTCAAAAAATCATCGGCGCAGATCACCCGCCATTATACGCCCGAGACGCTCGTCGGACGGCAGATTGCGGCTGTCGTCAATTTTCCGCCGCGGCAGATCGGCCCTTTCATGTCCGAGGTTCTGACTTTGGGCTTTCCCGATGAATCGGGCGAGGTCGTTCTGGTCAGTCCCGGTCACGGCGTACCCGACGGCGGCAGGCTGTTCTGACGCTGCCTCCGCAGGCCGCCGCTGTTTACCAGATTATCTGGCGACGATTGCATTCCGTTTGTTTATATTATTGTATAAATGCTGGAAAAGGCAGCCCGGACACCCGCGCCGCCGCTCGAACCGCCTGATGCCTCAATGCCTGTGAAACCCCAGCCTTCCCGCGAACTGAATGCACATGCGCGCTTCTGCCTCACCGGCGGCGAGCTCACATGAGCATGCGCCTGCCACCCCAGCTGCGCGCAACGGTTTCGGCCATGGCCGGAGCCATATTGCGCGATGTGATCGCCGAACTGATGCTGGTCGAGCCGGGTCAATACATCGCCCATATCGAGAACGGACAGATCGCCAATATCCGCGACATTGTCGCCTCCTCCAGCGAACTCCATCTCGCGCCGGATACATTGATTGTTGCCGATCAGGCCGATTATGAACTGGACTGGGACAGCAGGCCGCGCGTCGCGCTCAATCTGATCCTGCATCATGCAGAGCGCAGCATCGCGCTCGAACTGCGTCTCGGCCAGCCTACTGCCGAAGTGAACATCGGTCAGCTTACGGGCTTCGATCTCACGGGCGATGCGCTCGCCCAGTTTGAGGCCTTCTTCAGGCAGTGCCGGCGCGATCCGCTTCCGGACACGTCACATTCCGGCTGAGCGGAGAAGGGATATCCGAAAGCCGCATGACTCCGCCGGAAAAGAGGAGGCGCGAAGATTATCGCGGTTCCGCCATCAGCCGCCGCGCGCGCAAAATTGTCTGGCTGTTGCCGTCCACGCGCCCAGACCGCTCGCCACCATATTGCCGATAACAGAACAGACATAGCGTTTCTGCTCGGCGGTGCGACCCGGCCCGGCATGATAGAAGGCCACGGCCAGAGTCCAGTTGCCATATCTGTCTTTAAGCTGCTGCAACAGGCCGACGGCATAAGCGACATTCTGATGCGGGTCGAACATATCGGCCAGCGAACGGAAATGCCCGGCATGATAATGATGATCGATCTGCATGCAGCCAATGTCGATCAGCTTCGCGCCGCGCCGCCGGGCGGCCTGAAAAGCACGCTCGGCGCTGGCAAAATCCGACGCGAAATAGGCCTTGCCTTCAATGTTCATGGCAAATGGATCAAGCCAGCCGCGCCTGCCTGTTTCGGTCAGGCCGACGGCATAGAGAACCGGCAGCGGCACATGGTGCAGCCGGGCCGCGCGGTTCATTTCCGCCTCGCAGCGCCCCGCTGGCGCGCCCTGTACATGGCCTGCACAAAAGCTCAGCGCCAGAACGACGACGGCGCTAGATAAAATCGCGCCGGCGTGGGGCAAGGCCCGGCGCGGGCGCCTCCCTGCGCGCGGAACTGCCATAGGACGGATTTTGTCTTGCATGCGGCTGGTCTCTCGAGGTCTGGCCGGAATTGTCACCGGACGGACGCCCGCCCGCGCCCGAACCGGGGCCCGGGTCGCCGCCATTAGGTGCGGGCGATGTTAGTTGCACGCTCAGGGCATCGAGGTGATAACCGGAACTCACAAGTGCCTGCGACAGGCCTGTCTGATCACGCTGGAGCGCGGCAACTGTCTGTGCGTGATCGGACGAGATCGCGACATTGAGCTGATCGCCGCGCAGCCGCATCCGGACCGACATTGCGCCGATGTCCTCGCCCGTCAGCGCAAGATTCAATGTGCGCAGGGCGGCCTGATGCAGGTCGAGGTTCAGACCGGGTGAAGCGGGCGCTGAAACATTTCCTGCATGCGGCGCGGCGCTGGCCGCGTTGGATCGCGAGCTGCCGTCCGATCCGCCCTGAATTGACGGCGCTTCGGCAGCAAGCGGGAAATGCGTCGCAACCTGCGTAACTTCAACACCGATCGGCGGCATGGCAGGTGCCTCGGCGGAGCCGCTGTCGGCCTGCGCCGCCGCGCTTTCGTCAGGCGTCTCAGGCATGGCTGGAGACATATGCGCTGGCGGTGCCGATGCCTCGTGCGCATGGCCCGGCACGATATGCGGAGCCATGGCCTCACGAATGCCGAACGAAAGATTGGGCGGCGAAGGCGGCGTCATGCCCGAAAATCCATCCGGTGCGCTGGCCGTATCGGGCTGTACAGAGGGTGCCCGGACCGCTGAAGAGCGCGTGACAGGCCCGCTCTGCGACGCCTGCCCGGACGGCGCGCCGGACAATGGGGGTGGTGGCAGCACCTGCGCCAGTAAAACCTGCGGCAGCGCCGGCTGTATCTGTTCTGGCGGCATGACGGCGCTGGCATCCGCCTTTACGTCCGCAGGGGCGGCAATATCGGCCTTCTTCGGCGCGTCGGCTTCATGCGGACGATCTGCACCCGCCTCCGGTCCGGCCAAAATTCCGGTCAATCCCCCATCGGCCTGCGTCGCAGCCGGCTGTGCGTCGGCGGACCGCAAAAGGTCCCGCCGTACACCGCTTCTGCCCGGAAGGGCTGACGGCATCGGCGGGGGGAGTTTCCTTAGCGGCGCGGTCATTTCCGCATCCGTACCGGCCTTTCGCGTCTGCGGCGATGCGCCGGTTCCGGCAGGTTTTGCCCTGCTTTCGCCCGTATCTGGCTGCACATCAACCGGCAAAGCGGCTATCGCGCCCGCCGCATCTGAGTCTGATTGCGCCCCGAGGCCTGCCGCCGGAGCCGTTTGCCCGGGCGTCAGCGCCGGAAGCCTGCCAGCAGCCATCTGCGCAGAGGTGGATATTACCTGTTCCGATCCGGAGGCTGTCATCGCCGGCATCCCGGAATTGGCGTCGTCCGGCAGATTTTCCGGCAAGGCCGGCCAGCGCGGAGCGTCGCGGTTTTTCGAGGCATCGCTGGTCGCCGTCCCCGCCCCGGGCTGTGGCATCTCGTCCGGCTGCGCCGCTTGCTGATGATCGAGTTCACGGGCAAAAAGCTTGTCTTCCGGAGCGGCGCGCGCGCCAGCGGCGGACCGGATATCGGGAGCCTGAGTCGGAGTGCTCAAACCTGCGCTGACAATGATGCTCATGGCTGTTTCTCACGCAGAAGCCGGTCAATGCCGTCAAGAAGGCCGCGTGCCTGCGCGACCAGCTTGTCCGGCGGCTCCTGATTGCTGGTGGACGGCGCAGCCACGCCCTGCTCTGTCCGGGGTTCAGCCATGGCGAGGATGGGCGGCGGATCAAGCGCCAGAACAGCGGCAACGGCCCCCCGCAATTGCGCATCTGCTCCGCTCAATAGCGCCGGTTCGGCCTGTTTCAGCCAGGAATGCCCGGCGGCATAATCCATGCGGTTGACGGCGGCTGCGGCAAGATAGAGCGCGGCGCGGCCACGGATCAGATCGTCCATGCCCTGCATATCCTGCACGATACGCGCCCAGGCTTCGGCTCTGGCCGCATCGGCATGGGTCACTGCCAGTCCGGCAGCCGCAAGATAGATCTGCGCAGCTCTTGCGCGCCGCAGTTCATCGAGAATGGACGAAACGCGCTGGTCACTGCTGCGCTGATACAACAGAAGCGGCATCGCCGCCGCAAGCTCGCCCCGCACCTCGTCCGCGTAGAGCGACCGGCCAAAACGGCGCAGATATTGCGACGCCAGCAGCAGATAACGGTCCGCCAGCGCCTCGCGGCGCAGCACGACCAGCTCGCGCCGCAGCGCGGCTTCTTCCATCAGGGAGCCGGGCGAAAGCAGGCGGGCGACATCGAGCGCCGCGATCGCCTTTTTCGGATCGTCGCGCAGCGCCAGCGCCGCCTTGGTGAAGGCGACATGCGCGCCCAGCGATGCAGGAAGAGCGAAAGGATCGACATCCGCCCATGCTCGCGCCGCATCGGCAAAATTGCCTCTGACATAGGCCAGAGCGCCTTCGAGAAGCGCATCCGGCGTGCCGGGCAGACCTTCCGCATTGCGCACGGCCTCAATACTGGCGCGATCGCCGCCATTGAGCAGATAGGCAGCGAGCGCGCGCCTGTTGCGCATATCCTGCCAGACAGCGGCGGACGCCGTCCTGAAATTTACGGCGATCCGGCGGATCAGATCCGGCCTTGCCTCAAGAATGGCCTGATCGCCTGTCGCGATCCGGTCCTGAAGCACCTGAAGCGAGCGCACCAGTGCAAAAGGCTCCGGCTGCTGCGGCGCCTGCGCCGCATAGGCCTCGCAGGCAGACAGAAAGCCGGACAGCAGGAGGGCCGGTAATCGCATCCGCCCCTCCTATGGCTTCTGATCGAGAATGAGGATTTCAATACGGCGGTTCTGCGCCGAATCCGGATGGGCAGAATCCTTCAATTGCCGGTCGGCCCGTCCCTCGACGCGCTCCACCCATTTTTCCGGCATGCCGCCGCGTTGCAGCATCAGCCGCGCCATATTGGCCCGGTCGGCGGATAAGCGCCAGTTGTCATAACCGCTCGACCGGAAATTGCGGGCATCGGTAAATCCGCGCACAACCACCGGCTTGCCTGCATTTTTGATAATGGCGCCGACGCTGGTCATCAGTTGCACCATCCGGGGCTGAGGTTCCGCCGAAGCGCTGGCGAACATCGGGAAGTCAGCACCTTCAGTGACTGAAATCAGCGCACCCTCGCTCGTCAGCTTGATCTCGACATGTCCGCCGCTACTTTGCGCAATCTGCTGAATCGCGGCGACAAGACCGGTCTGTTCGGCCTTTGCCGTAACTTTAGGCGCTTCAGCTTCGCCAGACCTGCCCTGAACCGGCGCAGACGTCTGGCTGGCAGCGGACGGCGGTTCAGCCGGCTTGGCCTCCTTCACCTCTTTCACCGGCGCAACCTGCGCGAACGGATCGGCAAAGGCCCCCTGCGCCGCATGCCCGGACAGAGCAGCAGAAGCAACCGGCGGCGGTCTGCGCGATGATTGCGGGCTGGCGTCGGCTTTTGGCGCGGGGCTCTCCGGAGCGGGCGCCTGAGCGGCTATCTTGTCAAGAACGGCAAAGGGATCGCGGAAAAGCTCCGCCTGCGAAAATCTGGGCAGGGGCTCTCCGTCCGGCGTCGTCGCCCGGTCGGCTGAGTCCTCAGGCTTTTCCTGCTGCGGCGTCTCATGCCCCGGCGGCTTGTCGCTTATTTTCTGTTCTGTCGGCGGATGCGGCTTCGGGCCGGTGCCGGTGCCCGCGTCCGATTTGGACGCGCTTGCCGGGGTCTCATCCGCATCGCTGAGGCCAGGCTGCTTTTTCGACATTTCCTGCAGCTTCACGGGATTGAAATAATGCGCAATGGCTTCCTTGTTCTTGTCATTGGCGCTCATCAGCCAAAGCACCAGAAACAGCGCCATCATCGCCGTCATGAAATCGGCAAAGGCGATCTTCCAGGCCCCGCCGTGATGGCCGTCCTCATGGTCGTCATGGCCGTGCCGGACAATGAAAATCTCGTGGGCGTGCTCATCGCTCATGGTGCGGCCTCGTGCATTATGGCTTTCAGTTCCGCTTCCCAATCCTTCAGCGAGAGTTCGATCACCAGTGCACCGGCGACCACACGAACTACGCTGGCGTCGGCGGCCTCGAACACAATCGCGCCGACCTCGTCGCCTGCCCGGGCATGGATCGCCTCAAGCAGATCGCGCGGGCCGGATATATGAAGGAGCTTGCCGCTCTGCCCCGCGAGCAAAGTCCTGATACGCCGCGCCAGCCCATCCAGCGCCCGCTCGCGCACGGCCACATCGGCCAGCGGCGCCAATATTGCCGCAACCGCGTTGGATATGCGCGTCTCAAGCCCGGCCAGAGCATCCGCAAGCTGCCGGGCCAACGCCGCGGACTCGGTCTGCACCCAGTCCTGCCGCGCCTGCTCGATATGTGCCGCGGTCATCGCCTGCTGGTTCTGATCTTCATCCGGCAAATCGGATGCAGCTTCCTGTCCGGCCGGCTCATCAGGCGACGGCACGTGGACACCACTCAAATCTTCGTCCGAACCAGCGGGCGCATCAGGACTCATGTCATGCGCAAATTCGGCCTCATCGGCCAGCGGGAGCCCCGCCTGCGCAACGCCAACATCAATGTAGCCGGCTTCCTGAGCGAGCCCCGGCCAGACAGAACGCGGCGAGTCCTGCTCCCTGCGCCTGTCATGATTGGCCAGATAATGAACGATCGAGCGCTCGATCATGCGGCCTGCCCTCGCTGGATCCATTGTTTCAGAATTGCCGCGGCCTGCTCTTCGTCATATTGAACGAGCTGTTCAAGCCGCTTTTGCGGCGAGCGGCGGGGCCTCTGCATCAGGTCTTCGATGAGATTGGGCTCGCCCTCGCTCTCGAATGTAGCGGGCGTGCTGACAGAAAAATCAGGCATTCCGTCCATGCCGCCAAGATCGGCGAGCGCCGGCAGGCCATCGGCCATCGGCAACTCGGTCATCTCGGCCTCGCCCGCGGCGGGCGCATTGGCCATGATCGCGTTAAGCGCGGGACGCAGGCCAAAGCGGATCAGAATGAAAGCCACCGCAATGAAGGCCAGCGCATTGATGAACATGCCTGACTGGCGCAGCAGAATTTCAACGATCGACGGGCCGGCAACGGGGGCCAGATCCTGCGCGGCCTCGGCAAAGTCGACGGCTGTCAGCTTGACCGTGTCTCCATGGTCTTTCTGCAGGCCCGCCGCCGATACGACAAGCTGCTCAAGCTCATTGAGCCTCTTATCGACGGCTTCGGGCGTCGGATTGTCGCCAAGCGCCTTGACGAGTGCCGCGCGGTTGATCAGCACCGCAACAGAAACATTCTGCACGGCAAATCCATTGCTCACGGTCGATATTGTCCTTGAGGACACTTCGTAATTGGTAATTTCCTCACGTTTCTGATTGTCTTCATTCGATTGCTTGCCGTCGGACGGCGAGGTCTTCTCCTGAACAAGATTCTTATCGATGCTGGCCGATGCCTGCGCATTGGAATTCTGTGCCGTCTGCGTTTCCTTGATGACCCGGGAGGACCGCTCCACCCGCCCATCCGGATTGTAGGTTGTTTCGTTGATCTGCCGCTTGTCGGTATTGACCCGCGTGGCGACGCTGACCTCGACATTCCGGAACCCGAGAAACGGCGCCAGCGTGCGAGTGATCTTGTCCTGAAGATCCTGCGCGACGCTGTGTTCCAGATTGAGCATGGCCGAGGCCGTGCCTTCGCTTGCATCCGCGCCGGATGCCAGCAGATGACCATCGGTGTTCAGCACAGTGATCTGGTCGGTTGCAAGGCCCGGCACCGCCGCCGCAACCAGATGCCTGATGCTGGCGCCGATCTCGCCAGGGTTTGGCGAACGCGTGCGGATGATGACGGAGGCGGAGGGCGGCCGCGGCGCGTGGCGGAACGAGCCTTCATCCGTCATGACAATATGCACGCGCGCCGCGTCAACGCCGTTGATGAACTGGATGGAGCGGGCAAGCTCGCCCTCAAGCACCCGTACGCGCGTCACATCCTGCATGAACGATGTCAGACCGAGGGAGCCAACCTTGTCGAAAAGCTCATAGCCGGTGTTGGAGCCGTGCGGCAGGCCCTTTTCCGCCAGCAGCATGCGCGCCCGCGCCGCCTCGCCGAAACGGCTCATCACAGCAGTGCCGTCGGCGCTGACGTTGAACGCAATGCCGGCATCCTTCAGGGCGGCGCCGATCCGGCTGACATCGTCGCGGGCAAGGCCGGAATAGAGCACTTCCTCGCTTGGACGGCTGAGATAATAGCTCGCGCCGCCCACGAACAGAAATATGGCCAGACCGACAAGAGCGAGCGCAAGCAGCCGGCGCGTCCCCAGCGCGAGCAGACTTTGTCTCAATTTTTCAAGCTGGACCAGAAAAGCCATTTCATCCACGATTCAACGGTTGCCAGAGTTGAATCTGCCCGCCGAACCTTGCGTGGACGTTGCAAAAGGCCGCGACTCCTGCGAGCCGCGGCCTTCGCCGGGTTCTGCCCCGCCGCCAGGTTTACTGGAACAGCTTCAGGATCATCTGGGTATTCTGGTTGGCGATGGAGAGCGACTGCACGCCAAGAGACTGCTGCGTCTGCAGGGCCTGCAGACGTGTCGAGGCCTGATTCATATCGGCATCGACAAGCGCGCCCACACCTGCGGTCAGCGAGTCCTGCAGGCTGGTGATGAACGACTGCTGGGTTGTGACGTTGGTTTTTGCCGCGCCGATGCTGGCCGCGCCGGTTTCGAGCTTTTTCAGGCCGGCATCGACATCCTTGAGCATGTTCTGCAGATCGGTGGACGTGGCCGAACTCACGTCAAGCGTCAGGATGCTGGCGCCGGTATAATTGGTGCCGTTCTTCGACAGGATGCCGTTTGCAGTAGAGGTGGAGCTGGTGTCCACCATCTGAACCTTGGTCAGATCGACGCTCAGCGAGCCTACGCCATTGGTTGAATCATATGACGAGGTGATGCTGGCCGACGACAATGCGCCGGCATTGGAGAGCCAGTTCTGGCCATTGAAATTGGCGCCCGAGGTGATGCTCTTGAGGCCGGATTGCTGCGCAGCTATATCGGTCTGGATTTTCGACAGATCGGCGCCGGGTGTCTGCGCCGAGACAAGGTCGTTCTTGATGTTGTTGACGACGCTGATCACCTGCTGAAATGCGGCGGTGAACGTGTCCAGCATCGATCCGGCATAGGACAAGGCGCTGCCCACTGCGCCGAGGGCGCCATTGTCCGACTTCATGGCTTCGGACGTCGACCAGACCGCGGCATTATCGGAGGCGCTGCCGATTTTCAGACCGGTTGAAATCTCACCCTGAATCTTCTGGAGATCCTTTTGCGTATTGGAAAGCGTCCGCAGGGCGGTGAGGGCGGAAACGTTTGTTAACAGACTGCTCATGGTAAATGTCCCTGATGTTGGAGATTTGCTTAAGGACATACCGGGCTTGCACCGGAACAAAGAGGCGGCATCATGCCTTTGCGCCACTCGGAATGGCCATCAACTCTTTGTATTTCAACTATAGGTTGTAAAAATTAAAGAAATCTTATCGCGCCGCAAAATTTTGCGGGCAAGACTGACAAATTACAGAACTGAGCGGATGAGGCTGCCCGTCAGCAAATTCCATCCGTCGATGAGAACGAAAAACAGAACCTTGATCGGCAGAGCGATCACCGAAGGCGGCAGCATCATCATGCCCATCGACATGGTGACGGTCGCCACAATCATATCGATGACCAGAAACGGCAATGAAATAAGAAAGCCGATCTCAAACCCCCGCCGCAATTCAGAAATCATGAAGGCCGGAATGAGCATGCGCATATCCGGATCCGCCGCCCCGCCGTCCTTGCCGGAAGCGGATGGGGCGGAACCGCTCAGGTTTTCGAAGAGCGCAAGGTCCTTCGGGCGCACCTGCGTCAGCATGAAGGCGCGAAACGGCGCGGAAATGGGCGCATAGGCCTCCGTTTCGCTGATTTCGGCATTGAGCAGCGGCTTTATGCCGTTCATCCAGGCCTTATCGAATGTCGGCGCCATGACGTAAAAGGTCATGAACATGGACAGGCTGATCAGCACCAGATTCGCCGGCGTGCTCTGCAAACCCATGCTTGAGCGCAGGAAGGAAAAGGCGATGACAAAGCGCGTGAAGCTGGTCATCATCACGATGAGGCCCGGCGCAACCGAAAGGAGCGTCATCGCCGCGGCCAGTTCGATGGCGCGGCTCGAAGCGGGCGCGTTGGTCAGCAGATTGCCGGATGCGCCCTCGGCATGGGCCGAAGCCGCCATGGCCAGAACGAACACGGCGCCAAGAAAAATACAGATGATGCATGAAGCAGCTCTCATTTCACCACCAGCCCCTTGATAATGATTTCACGCACCGCCCCCTTGGAGCGAATTTGCGCCCTGTCGGTGAGGTCTTCCTTGAGCTGGGTGAAGGCGCTCGGCCCTTCGAGATTTCTGACAGAAAGACTGCGCAGGAAAGCCATGAAATCTCCGGAAATTTCAGCGGCCATGACGGCGGAGCCCTTGGCCGTCTTCGCATCCAGCACGATCTCCGACTCGAGCCGCACGAATACGCCGGGCGGATCGGCGAGATTGGTCAGCACGACCGGAACCGGCACGTTGACGACATCCCCGCCTGCGGAAGGCGCAGGCGCGGCCTCCGCTGCAGGCACACTCGCCTTTTCGGGTGCGGCGGCTGCAGGCGGGTTCGCCGCAATGGCCTTTTTGACAAGATAATAGGCAGAGCCGCCACCCGCCCCCGCCGCAAGCAGGGTCAGCGCCGCCAGACCGATCATGCGTCCGGCGGCGGATGCCTGCGGCTTATCGCCTGATGCACCGGCTTCAGCCATTCAGCCTCCTAGAACGGCCAGACAAGATCATAAAGCTCCTGTCCGATTGACGGTTGCTGCACTTCGGTCAGGCGTCCTCGCCCGCCATAGGAAATCCGCGCTTCGGCAATCTTGTCGTAGGAGATCATATTGTCCTTGCCGACATCGCTCGGGCGCACAATGCCCGCCACATGCAGCACGCGCATCTCAAAATTGACCCGTACTTCCTGCGAGCCGGAAACGACGAGATTGCCGTTGGGCAGAACCTGAGTCACGACAGCGGCAACCGAGAGCTGGATCTTTTCGGCGCGGTTCACAGTCCCGGTGCCATTGGTCGAGGATTGCGATGTCAGGCTGGTGTCGCCGGATATGGCTGCGGGCAGGTTCAGGCTCCAGCCCGAGGTGGCCTTGGCCTCGCGCGAGCGCGTGGATGTGTTGTCGAACGTCGCCTTATCGTTGATGGCGATATTGATCGTCAAAATATCGCCCGGCCGCGACGCGCGCCCGTCATTATAGAGGCTGGCGCTGCGCTCGTCCCAGAGCGACAGGCCATGACGGGGCGGCGGCGTCACAAGCCGGTCGGGCAGTTCGCCCGCCATATCCATGCCGCTGCCCACCGGCGACATGCCGGGTTCACGATGAAAATCCCGCATCGACTCGCTGCACCCGGCAAGAAGCGGCACAATGGCGAGAAACATCCGCAATCTCATGGGCGCGGACCGGAAGCGGCCGTACTGCCGATGAGCGTCACGAGTTGCGCGGCGCGCGCCGGTTCTATTTCGGCAAGAATGAGGCTGGCGCTTTTCGCCGGAAGATTTGCCAGTATGGCCGCGCTCATGCCTTCGTCCATGACGGAAAGCTGCGCGGCAGCGGCATCCGGCTTCATTTTCTGATAGATCTGCACCTTATCTGTATCCGCCTGCTTCAGAAACGCATCCCTCCGCCTGACCCAGTCCTCCACTTCGGCGCGCTTGGCCTCCAGAGCCGCCATGCGGGCGGCGATCTCATCACTCAGCGCCTTGAGTTCGGCCTTCTCGGCTCTGGCCTTGGCGTCCGTCATGACCGGAACGAGGCTGCGGCAATAATTGGCTACATCCTGCGTTACGGCCGGCGGCGCGGGCGCAGGGGCGGACGCCGCCTGCTGCGGCGGCGAGGCTGGCGCACCTGACTCATTGGCGAAGCCCGGCCTGGCGAACATCAGGCCAGAAGCAAGAACAGCGGCGGTTGATATTTGTCGATAATGCATCGGAGTCCGGAACAGAGCGGCTGCGCGCCGTCGTCCGGCGCAAATCGTTTCCATGAATTAACCATGTCGGCCAAATCTTGCGCGAGGCTGGCGCTATTGCACCACGAGATCGGCTTGCAACGCCCCAGCGGATTTGATCGCCTGCAGGATGGCAATGATATCCACCGGCTTGAGCCCGATCTCGTTCAGCCCGCGCACCACATCCTGAAGATTGACGCCGTGCAGGATCGCCAGTTGCCCGCCATCCTGCGTGGCGCTGACCTGCGTATTGGGCACAATGGCTGTCTTGCCTCTAGAAAACGCGCCGGGCTGCGACACCTTCGGCTGTTCCGTCACGCGCACGGTGAGGTTGCCATGGGTGACGGCGACGGTGGAAATGGTCACGTCCTGCCCGATGACGATGGTTCCCGTGCGCTCGTCCACCACCACACGGGCCGGCACATCCGGCACAACCGGCAGGTCGCCGATTTCCGCCATATACCGCACCGGCCCGACACCGGGCGGAATACGGACATTGACCGCATGAATATCGCTCTCGCGCGCGCTCTGCATGTGGTAGCGCGACTCGGCATACTGGTTGATCGCATCGGCAATTCGGATAGCCGTCTTGAAATCCGGATTTTTCAGATCGAGCACCAGCGAGTGCACATCCTGAAACTGAGTGGGCACTTCTTTTTCCACCATGGCGCCGTTGGCTATGCGTCCGACGGTCGGCACGCCTTGCGTCAGGGTTTCGGCCTTGCCCTGCGAGGCGAAGCCGGAAACCGCAAGCGCCCCCTGCGCCACGGCATGAACCTCGCCATCCGGCCCCTGAAGCGGTGTCATGATCAGCGTGCCGCCCAGCAGCGAAGCGGCATCGCCGATCGCCGAAACCGAGACATCGATGCGCGAGCCCCTGCCCGCACCCGATGGCAGGTCTGCCGTCACCATGACACCGGCGACGTTGCGCGCCCGCAGCGACGCGCCGCGCACATTGACGCCGACATGATCAAGCATGGATTGCATCGCCTGATCGGTGAACGGCGCGTTGCGCAGCGAATCCCCCGTTCCCGCCAGGCCGACAACAAGGCCGTAACCGACAAGCTGGTTTTCGCGCACGCCGCGAAGCGAGACAATATCCTTCAGGCGGACCTCCGCCTGCACCGAAAAATGCACCAGCCCGAACAACAACGCCAGAATCAGCCGCCGCATCAGCCCGGCCCCACGAGCACCGTGCCGTCTGGCTGCACAATCCCCGAAATGGTGCGGCCCGAATCGGTGTTGCGCACGCTCACCGGCTGGCCGGGCGCGCTGGATTGCAGCGCCGTGGCATAGGTCACGATGGTCAGCCCGCCCTCGCGGTAGATGACCTGCACGCGCTGGCCGTTGACAATGACATTGGCCTCGCCGATGGCGATGCGGGTTACCGGCTGGCCAGTGAGCAGGGTGCGGCGCGCCACGTGTCCGATCAGCGCGGCCTGTGTCTCGATGGCACCCGCGGGCAGGACCTCGAATTCGCGCTCGGTGAACATATCCGCCTGCAGGATCTGCCCCGGATAGATGACCGCATTGGGCACAGGCGCACGGCGCGCGCCATCCCCGGCGGCAAGGGCTGGCAAGGCCGCAGCCAGCGCGGCCAGCAGGCCTGCGCCGTACCATAATCCAAGCCACACCGGACAGCGGAACATCACGCCCATGATACCCTACCGCATGGCCTGAGTGAGCGTCTGCGCCATCTGGTCCGCAGCCTGAATCACCTTGGAGTTCATTTCGTAGGCGCGCTGCGCTGCAATCATTGTCGTTATCTCCGAAACCGGATCGACATTTGAATTTTCGAGAAAACCCTGTTTGATCGTGCCATATCCGGCATCGCCCGGCACCCCGACGACGGCCGAACCGCTGGCGTCGGTGGGACGCACCAGATTATTGCCCAGCGCCTCAAGCCCGGCGTCATTGGCAAATGTCGCAATAGTCAGCTGGCCCAGCGTCACGGGCGTGGTCGCGGGCGGCACAACCGCCGTCACCAGACCTGATTCACTCACCGAAACGCTTGTCGCTGTTGTTGGCACGGTAATCGACGGAGATACAGAATAGCCGTCCATTGTCACCAACTGGCCCTTCGCATTGGTATTGAACGCACCGGCGCGGGTATAAACCGTTTCGCCGGCGGGATCTGTCACCTGAAACCAGCCGCGCCCGCTCAGCGCCAGATCAAGCTGATTGCCGGTCTGCGCCAGTTCGCCCTGAATATTGAGCTTGCGGATGGCCGCCGCCCGGACACCGAGCCCGAGCTGCGCGCCCTCCGGCACGATGGCGTCATTGCCCCGGCTGGAGACGCCCTGAAGGCGCATGGTCTGATACATGAGATCCGTGAATTCGGCCCGCGTGCGCTTGAAGCTCGTGGTGTTGATATTGGCAAGATTATTGGCAATCACCTCCAGATTGAGCTGCTGCGCGTTCATGCCTGTCGCCGCTATGGAAAGGGCCCTCATCAAATCTGCTCCACTTCATGTCAATGTTCTCAAAAGGCATCAGATCGCCATGCGCGCCAGTTCCTGATAGGCGCTTACGGCCTTGTCGCGCAGGGACAGCGCCACCTGAAAGGTGGTCTGGGCATCCATCACAGCATCCACCGTCTGCTGTACGCCTGTGCGGCCCTCAATGCCGGAAATGGCCGTTGATTCGGCAGTGTGCAGTCCCGAAACTGCATCCGAGATCATTCTGGAGAATTCAGCGCCAGCGCCGGACAGACCCGCGCTTGCGCCGGACGGCGCAACGCCCGCGCCGGTGACGGCGGATAGGGCAGAAACAACAGGTGCGACAGGAAAAATCATGGCATGGTCCTCAGCAGGTCGATGGTCATGGATATGAGCTGGCGTGATTGCTGCGCCACCTGCAAATCCGCCTCATAAGCGTGATTGGCTTCGCGCATATCGGCGATCTCGGTCAGAATGTTCACATTCGGCATCTTGACATCGCCGTTTGCATCGGCCGCCGGATTTCCCGGCTCGTGCACCACCGGGAATGCAGCGTTGTCGAAACCGATGGCGCGGATTTCGACTTTGGGCACGCCGCTGGCGCGGTCAAGCGCCGAAGCGAAGGTGATGGTCTTGCGCATATAGGGATCGGAGCCCGCCGTCAGGCCGGTCGATTGGGCATTGGCGATATTTTCCGAAACGATGCGGATGCGGGCCGATTGCGCCTGCAAGCCGGAGCCGGCCACGGTCAGGGAGGCCTGAAGCGGATCGATCATCTGTCTGTCCTCATTTTGCGGCCATGTTCAGCATCTGGTGAAACGCGCGCGAAATCGCTGTGTCCAGTGCATAGGCCCGGTGAATATCCCCCGCCTTGATCATTTCCTGCTCAAGGGTCACCGAATTTCCCGAATGGGTGATTTCCCACGAATTGCCCTCCACGACGCGCGTTGCCGTTTCTCTCGACGGATCGAGTGTGAAATGCGCGGCATGCGTCGTATCGAGCCGGGCAGCGCCGTCGTCGGCCAGAGCCGAAAAGGGCTGCACATCCTGCGCCGTAAAGCCCGGCGTGCTGGCATTGGCCACATTGCGCGCAACCACCACCTGACGGACAGCGAGCCAGTCCAGATGACGCGAAGCCAGCGCCAGAACCGATGTCATCACAAATCAGCCCTTGTTGTTGAGAATGCATTAACCATAAATGGAAAAACTTGCCTGAAACTGGCCTGTACGCAGGAAGCGATCAGGATGTGCGCCGCGCGCCGCGCTTGCGGTTGAGATAGGTGATAAGTCGCGCCACGGCGCGATAGAATTCCGGCGGAATCATCTGATCCACCTCAACCTGCGCATAAAGCGAGCGCGCAAGCGCCTTGTCCTCAAAGACCGGAACACCGTGTTTCTCGGCAACAGCGCGGATGCGCAGCGCGATAAGATCCTGCCCCTTGGCCAGCACCTTGGGCGCGCCGCCCTCCTCGCTCTTGTAATAGAGCGCCACAGCAAAATGCGTCGGATTGGCAACAACCAGCGTAGCGCGCGGCACGGCGGCAAGCATCCGCTTGCGCGCCCGCGCCTGAGCAAGCGAGCGCAGGCGCGCCTTCACCATCGGATCGCCTTCCAGCTGCCTGAGTTCGTCCTTGAGTTCCTGCCGCGTCATGCGCAGGTCGGCCCGCCAGCGCAGACGCGCCCATACCAGATCCGCGCCCACCAGCACCGCCAGTATGGCACACAGCAGCGCCAGCTGCCGCACCATGGTCTGCTGCAGAAAGGCCGGAACAGCGCGAAGATCAAGCTGCGAAAGCTGCAGGAATTCATTCCGCCGGGCCTGCAGCACAATAAGCACAACCATAGCGGCGCTGAAAAGCTTGAACAGATTCTTGCCGAATTCCACCAGCCCGGCCAGACTCGCCAGCCGTCGCCACCCCGCCACCGGCGAGATGCGGCTCAGATCGGGCGTGATGCGCTTGAGAATGAGCTGCGGCGGGTTCTG
Organism: Methylocystis sp. sgz306128; assembly: GCF_056032725.1. NCBI lineage: Bacteria > Pseudomonadati > Pseudomonadota > Alphaproteobacteria > Hyphomicrobiales > Methylocystaceae > Methylocystis > Methylocystis sp. sgz306128. The sequence continues at coordinate 85,558 of NZ_JBVYWO010000005.1, read as the reverse complement.
AAGCGCGCTGGCCAGAACGCCGCCCAGCATTAGCAGCAGGAGCAGCGGCAGAATCAGCCTCAGCATTTCCCAGCCGAGCGCAGCCAGCAGGCTCATCGCATCGGGACCGCCGGGAAACTCCATCCGGCCCGCCTCGTCCAGCAGGCGCCCCAGCATCAGAAAAAAACGTGGTCCCTCATTTGGCAGAAAAAAGATCAGCGCGATCAGCAAGCCGCCAAAACTGGCCAGCACGCCCGCCTCGCGCGAAAAGGGCACATTGCCCTCGTCGAGCGAATCCCTGATGCGCTTTTCGCTGGCCTGTTCGGTTTTGCTGTCCTTGTCCGCGGCCTCGGCCATGGCTTACTCCGCTTCAGCCGTCGGCAGTTTCCTCGGATAATTCAACCTCGCCGCGCGCCAGCATGTCGAGCACCACCTGCGCAATGGCGCTCTGCGCCTTCAATATCTCCGCCGGACGCGCCTCGCTGCCCGCCGCCAGTTCCGCCTCGACCATGCGCCGTCCGCGCGCCGCAAGCGAGGAGAGCACGGCCTCAGCTGTGGCCTCGTTGGCTTTGCGCAGCGCCATAACGACAGTTTCTGTCGCGATCTTTTCAAACAGCGCCACACGCGCCTTGGCGCCGAGCTTGCCGATATCCTCGAAGCTGAACAATCTCTTGCGCAATTCTATGGCCATGGCCGGATCAGCCGCCTCAATGGTGCGTACGGCATCCTCCATGTCGGGCCGGCTCATGCGATTCAGGATATCCGCAAGCCGGATCACGGCATCGAGGCTGGCGTTGGATGGACGCGACAACAGCAAATCCTCATGCAGGCGCTTTTCGAGCACCCGCAGCACGCTCTCCATCACCGGGCGCAGATTGAGCATGCGGCCCACCAGTTCATTGCGCAGGTCGCGCGGCAGCCTGCCGATGACCGCTGCGGTAGAGGCCGGAGCCAGCCGCGACAGGATGAGCGCGATGATCTGGGGATGCTCCTTTTCAAGATAGGCGGCGAGTACCGTCTCCGAGACGGCGGAAACGCGCTGCCAGATCGACTGGTTCGAACTGCCCAGAACCTCAGACATGATTTCAGAAATCTGCTCGGGCGGCAGCACGCCCGTCAGCAACTGCTCAACCTGCTCGACCGTTCCTTCCAGATCGACGCCGCTGGAGAACTGGCCGGCGAATTCTTCGACAAGATCCTCGAGCACATGCACGGGCAAGGCCCCGAGACTGGCTGCGGAGCGGGAAATATCGCGCAGTTCGGCCGGATCGAAATGTTTGATCAGCTGGCTCGCAAGCGGCTTCCCCATGGCAAGCAACAGGGCCGCCGCTTTGTCGGCTCCCCCCAGATGCCTGAACTTTTCATCGGAAACCACCTTGACGCGAGAAGTCATGTCACCTGCTTTGCTCTGTCTTTAATCGCGTTCGTCCGGCGAAGAGCCGATGATTTCAGTCAGGGATACACCAAAGCGGGCAGAATCCTCCTCCACGACCACGACCTCGCCACGCGCGATCACCCGGCCATTGACCACCACATCCACAGGCTCGCCCACCCGGTGGTCAAGCGGCACAACAGCGCCGCGCCCGAGGCGCAGCAAATTCGCCACGGGCATGACCGCCGTTCCCAGCACCACCTGCACCGTCACCGGAATGCGCATCACCCCCTCGATATTGGGGCTGGCATCCGTGCTGCGCGTTGCGGCGGCCGGCTTGAGCGGGTCCTCGTCAAACATGTTTTCCTCAATGTTCATGCCGGTCTCCTCAATCAAAGCAACACAGGGTCAGGCCATCAGGCCGTTCATGAATTCGGTCTGCTCGTCGATGCTCTCCTCGATCTTCACCGTATATCCGCCGTCGATCTGCCCCAGTTCGCACCAGAAGAGCGACTGGTCATTGCTGATCAGCTTGACGCGCAGATTGGTTGTGGAGGGCAACAGCAGAACCGTTCCGATATCGAGCCCGGCGATCTCGCCGAGGGTCATGTTGGGGCGCTCGATGACGGCCCGCACACTGACCAGTGTGCGCTGAATCTCGCGCTCGATTTTCTGTTGCCAGTTGGCATCGACGAAGGAGGGTGCTGCATCGCGCCGCGTCAGCACGGATTTCAGCGGCAGAAGCACGGCCTGCGGAATGACGATGTAGATATGTCCCTGCGCGCCCAGCGCCTGAAAGGTGACATCCGCCACCAGCATCGGCATGACCCGCTGCGCCGAGCCGATCAGATCAAGGCGGGTCTCGATCTTCTGATATTTGGGGGCAATCGCGGTAAATTCGCTGAAGGCGGCGGCCAGAGAACGCGCGATCTGCTCATACATGATTTCGGCTACACGGATGCTGAGCGCCGTCAGAGGCCTGGAATAAAGCCCCGTTGTCACGGATTGCGCGCCCAGCACAACCTCGAGAAAGGAATGGATGAGGGGCTTGTCCAGCCCGACATAAACCGGCTGATCCCACTCCGGCACATGCACGACACCTGCCAGAATATCATCGCTCCAGCTACTCAGCACCGTATCCAGACTGACAATGCTGATATGCGGAACAGCAAAGAAAGTAGGGATGGAGGCGATCTGACGCATGGCCTGCGAACAATCGAGCGCAAGCCGTTCAAACACCACCTTGATCATCGGCCAGCGGTCGGCCGGCATTGATGGCTCGAACAGGCGGCTTGCACTGTCCTCGGCAATCTCGCGGGATGTATCGGGAAGGTCGCTCATGGCAATGGACCAATACGGCGCATGGCTCAGTTTCCTGCGGAAACCGTCGCGCTCTCGACCTGATCAATCGAGGGCCGGTCATTGGCGGAGATGGTTTTGCGGCCATGCTCCAGCGCGATCTGCGGCATCGCGCCGTTCATGAAGGCGAGCAAAGTCTGCTTGACGATGACATAGAGCCGACAGCGCTTCTCGCGCATCACCTTCACGGAATGCGCCAGCGGTCCGATGATGCCGTAAGACATGAAAATGCCGGAGAACGTTCCGACCAGAGCCGCGGCAATCAGATGGCCGAGATGCTCGGGCGGTTTGTCGAGTTCGCCCAGCGCATGCACCACGCCCAGCACCGCCGCAACGATGCCAAGCGCCGGCAGACCGTCCGAGACCGCCGTCAACGCCTGATAGGGCTTGAGCTTGTCGCGCTTGATCGTCTGGATCTCCTCATCCATCAGCGCCTCGATCTCATGGGTGCGGGCATTGCCGATGATCATCAGGCGGCAATAATCGCAGATGAAATAGGTCAGTTCCATATTGGCCAGAACCTTGGGAAAGCTCTGAAAAATCGAGGATTCCTTGGGATTGTCGACATGTCCCTCGATCTCGTTCCGGCCCTTGGAGCGCAGATCGCGCATCAGCACGTAAAGCACGCCCAGAACATCGAGATAATCCTGCTGCTTGACGCCCTTGCCGCCGATGGCCTCAAAACAGCTGCGCCCCGTGTCCTTGATCGTGCTCATCGAATTGGCAACAATGAACGTGCCGAGCGAACAACCGCCGATGATGACCAGTTCCATAGGTTGCCAGATCACACTGAGGTTGCCGCCAATGGCGGCATAACCGCCCAGCATGGAAGCAAGCGCCACAATAAGACCGAGAACGAAATTCAACTGGCGTCTCCACAGAAAGAGCAGGCCTAGGTCTAGGCAGCGAGACTTGCGCGGGGCTGGCCAGAGCGCCTCAAGCCCTGAGCAAGCTCGCCACGCCAGACTGGCCCCATATCCCTCGTCCAGTCCGCCCGGCCCCGATGGGCCGCGCCCCGGAGCCGATGTGCAATGCAGATAAATTCCGCTGTTTCCCTGTCCGCCCAGATCGCGCTGGAACGCCGCCTCGCGACGGTGGCGCATAATCTCGCCAATATGAACACGGCGGGATTCCGCGCCGAAGGCGAGAGTTTTTCCGCCTTTGTCTCACGCGGCGCCGACCTTGGCGTGTCCTACACGGTGCCGCGCGGCGAATATATTTCGCAGGCCAGCGGAGAAATGACCAAAACCGATAATCCGCTCGATGTTGCCCCCATCGGCAACAGCTGGCTTGCCATCAGCACGCCGCAAGGCACCGCCTATACCCATGACGGCCGGATGCAGATATCCCCGGAGGGCGAATTGCAGACCCTGACCGGCCGCCCGGTTCTCGATGCCGGCCTGGCGCCGATCCGGCTTGATCCGGCCGGCGGAGCGCCCAGCATCATGCGCGACGGGATGATCGTACAGGGCAAGACGCAGGTTGGCGCGATCGGCCTGTTCGCGCTTGATCCGGGCGCACGGCTCACGCGCGGCGAGACGTCCTCGGTGCTCTCAGACAAACCGGCCACCCCCATTGTCGATTTCTCCGGAAACGGTGTGCTGCAGGGCTTTGTCGAGGGCGCCAACATCAATCCCGTTCTGGAAATGGCCAAAATGATCGAGATCAGCCGCGCCTTCGAGCAGGTCTCCAGTTCCGGGCAGCTCGCCGACCAGTCGATGAGCGATGCCATCAAGACGCTGGGCAATACCGCATGAGCGCTGCATTGGCGCGGCTTGCCCGGCTGGTGGAAAGCTATGAGGGCGGAGAAAAAACCGTCACCCTGCACGGCCCCGTACTTGAGATCACCGCCAGTTCTTGCCGGATCGGCGGACTTTCCAACCATGTCACGCTCGGGGATTATGTCGCGGTTACGGGACGTGACGGGCCGATATTGGGCGAAATCCTGCGGATCGACGCGCACAGCGTCACGGTGAAGTTTTTCAATGCGCCGCGGGAGCTGGCGCTGGGTACGCTGGTGCAGCATTTCGGCAGACTGGCGCTGCGTCCCCACACAAGCTGGAAAGGCCGCGTCATCAACGCTCTCGGCCAGCCGGTCGACGACGGCCCGGCGCTGGTTTCCGGCTCCGAGAGCTTCAGCGTCCACGCGGGCCCGCCCAATGCCCTGCGGCGCAACCGCATTGGCGCGCGCATTATCACCGGCGTGCGGGTGATCGATTGTTTTACGCCCATCTGCTCCGGCCAGCGCCTCGGCATCTTTGCCGGCTCCGGCGTCGGCAAATCGACCATCCTGAGCATGATCTCGCGGGCGGCGGGCTTTGATGCGGTGGTTATCGGCCTTATCGGCGAGCGCGGGCGCGAGGTGCGCGAATTTCTCGAGGATGCGCTGGGCGAAAACCGGGCCAATACGGTGACCGTGGTCGCAACCGGCGACGAGAGCCCGATGATGCGCCGCCTTGCGCCGCAAACAGCGACGACGATTGCCGAATTCTTCCGCAACCGAGGCGAGAATGTGCTGCTCATCCTCGATTCCGTGACGCGCTTTGCCCATGCCGCCCGCGATGTGGCCATGGCGGCGGGCGAGCCTGCTGTGGCGCGGGGCTACCCGCCCAGCATCTTCAGCGATCTGCCGCTTCTGCTGGAGCGCTCCGGCCCGGGCGCGCACGGACAGGGCAGCATCACCGGCATTTATGCTGTGCTGATCGACGCTGACAATCATAACGATCCGGTTGCCGATGCCATTCGCGGCACGCTCGACGGCCATATCGTGCTTGAGCGCGCCATTGCCGATCAGGGCCGCTATCCCGCCATGAACATTCTCAGTTCCATCTCGCGTCTGGCGCAGCAGGTCTGGTCGCCGGAGGAACGCGAACTCATACTCAAGCTCAAGGCGCTGATCGCCCGCTTCGAGGATACGCGCGACCTGCGGCTGATGGGCGGCTACCAGCCGGGGCAGGATGCCGACCTTGACCGCGCCGTTGAACTGGTGCCGCGCATTTATGCAGCCATGAGCCAGTCGCCCTTCTCTCCGCCCAGCCACGACGCCTTCCGCGAGCTTGCCGATCAGCTGCGCGGCCTGCCTCAGCCAAACAGCTCGTAATCATCGGGCGGCAGATCATGATGCCCTGCGCTCTCAAGCCCGCGCAAGCGGGAGGCCAGCCGTCCCAGAGTCAGAGAAAGTGCCGATTCATTTGTGTCGACGAGGACATTGCCGGGCAGATTGGCGGAGAGAGAACCGAGAAAATCCGCGACCGCAGCCACTTCCTGCGCCAGATGATCCAGATATTGCAGTTCCTGCACATCGGCGATATGCGTGCGCACGCCTTGCTCGACCAGAGCGCCGACGGCATCCTGCAAACGCACGATATTGGTCTGGATAAGCCGCAATTCGTCACTGGTGCGGCTGAGCACCTGATCGACGGGTTCCAGACGGGCAGCTTGAGCGGCTGTCATATCTATGTTCTCCTTACTGGCGGCAAATTTGGTGTGAACAGTTCAAAATCATCGGCAGGCGCCGGCGCGGGGGCGATGATGCGCGGTTCCATCTGCTCGGCGCTCTCCACACCGACATAGGTCTGGCGCGCCCGCCCGGACACCGGAGAATACAGGATGCGCCTGCCCCGCTCCCCTCCAAGATCGCTGTTCAGCACCTGAATGCCCTCATGGCGCAGGAACTTGGTGGCAAATTCGGCATTTTTCTGGCCGATATCGGAGAGTCCGCGCATCATGCGCGCGCCACCGAACAGTTTGGCTTCCAGCCGCTCGCGTTTGGCGCCTTCGCGCATCAGCCCGTTGATGAGAAGCTCCATCAGATGCACGCCATATTGTTCGGCATAGGCCTGAGAGTTGCGGTCGGCATCGCCGGGCAGCAGAAAGTGGTTCATGCCGCCGACACCCGCGACAGGGTCCCGCACGCAGGCCGCGACGCAGGAGCCAAGCAGCGTGGACAGAACCACCTGCGGATTGCGGCTGACCCGGAACTCCCCCTGGACGATGTGCAGACGCTGCTCTGCTGATGTCGCCGCAATCATGCGAGCCGCCCGACGACGGATTCAATCGCCGTCTTCAACGATGCCGTGGTGATCGGCTTCTTGACGTAATTGTTCAGGCCGATCTGACGGCCGCGGTCTATCAGCGTCTTGTCGGCGCTGCCCGTCACGAGGATAAAGCCGATCCGGCTTGTGGGCTTGTGCTCCCGCAGGGCCTTGAGCAGCCCCAGCCCGTCGAGGCCGGGCATGTTCATATCCGAAATGACCAGATGAACCGGCTTTGCCATCAGCGCCTTGAGGGCTTCCGCGCCGTCCTTGGCCATGGCGACATTGCGGATGCCGAGCTGATCGAGCGTATCAACAATCAGCGTTCGGCTGACATAGGTGTCATCGACGACGATGACCTGCAAATTCTGAGCGATCGACATTGGCTCTAACCCTTCCGATTCGACGATGATGTCAGTGCGAGAATTTCCGCGGCAATTTTTCCAAGAGGCAGCTGCTTCTCGACTGCATTGCGCTCGAACGCCACTTTGGGCATTCCATAGACAACGCATGTGGCTTCGTTCTGGCCCAACGTGCGCGCCCCTGCCTGCCGCATGGCCAGAAGTCCGGCAGCGCCGTCATTGCCCATGCCGGTCAGGATGACACCCACGGCATTGGCCCTGCGCGCCGCTGCTGCGGAAGAAAACAGCACATCGACAGAGGGCCGGTGCCCGTTGACCAGATCGCTCTGGCGAAGCCGGCAGCGGAGCTGGTCTGCCTGCACCACCTCGAGATGCGCAATGCCGCCGGGGGCGAGATAGACATGCCCCGGCCGGATAATTGCGCCTTCCACCGCCTCGGAAACCTGCGCGGCGCACAGGTTGTTGAGCCGGTTGGCGAAGGATTTGGTGAACAGCGCCGGCATGTGGATGGTGATCACCGTGGGCGGGCACATAGCCGGATAACGGGAGATGATTTCGATGAGCGCATCCACACCGCCGGTGGACGCGCCGATGGCGACAAGCTTGCCGTCCGGTTGAAACGGCGCGCCAGCCGTCGATTGCCTGTTCGCCTGCCCGCCGCCTGCCACGCCGACCTTGGCCCGCGCCGCCATCTTCACCTTGCCGATCAGTTCGTCAAATGCGTCTGGCGAGCCGGACGAGGGCTTGCTGATGTAATCGACTGCGCCGATCTCCAGCGCCTTGATCGTCGCTCCCGCGCCGCGCTGGGTCAGCGTCGAGACCATGATCACCGGAAACGGACGCAGCCGCATCACTTTCTCGAGAAAGGCCAGCCCGTCCATGTTCGGCATTTCAATATCCAGCGTCATCACATCGGGATTGAGCGCCTTGATCGCCTCGCGCGCCTGAAACGCATCGGAGGCTTCGCCCACAACCTGAATACCGGGATCGCTGCTCAGCCTGGCCTTGATCAGGCCGCGCATGGTCGGAGAATCGTCAACGACAAGAACTTTAACCGCTGTCATCGCGCAGCCCCTCCGCCGAATTTGTAGGTGGTGATGCCCGCGCTGGCGAACTGGCCGGCGCTCGGGCCGCTCACACGCTCGGAATGGCCGATATAGAGCCAGCTGACGGGGTTCATCTTCGTCGCCATTTTCGTCCAGATGACCTGCTGGGTCTGGGACGAGAAATAGATCACGACGTTCCGGCAGAAGATCACGTCGAACGAACCCTGCATCGGCCAGGCGCCGTTGAGATTTAGCTCACGGAACGAAATGAGGCGGCGGGCGTCCTCGCCCATCTGGAACATCTGCCCTCCGGACCCGGCAAGAGCCAGCACATGCGAGCGGCGCAGCTCCGCCGGAATGGTCTGAACCGAGGCTGCGTCATAATGGCCTGTCGCACCGGTCTTGAGAACCTGAGGGTCAATGTCTGTCGCCAGAATGCGTATATCAAGCTGCGCCGCGCGCGGCTCCACACCGAGGATGGTCAGCGCAATGGAATAAGGCTCCTGCCCGGTGGAGCAGCCCGCCGACCAGATCCGCACACGCGCACCCTTTTGCGCCGCCTGCACCAGATCCGGCAACACCTGATCGCGCAGATGGTCGAAATGATGCTTCTCGCGGAAAAAGGCCGTCACATTGGTGGTGAGCGCCGAGAGCATCTTGCGCCGCTCCTCCGCGCCATTGGGCCCGGCGGCCAGCGCACAATATTCTGCAAAGCTGCCAAGCTGCAGTTCCCGAAGGCGCTTGGCAAGGCGCGAATAAACCAGCATGGCCTTGGATTGAGGTAATTCTATACCTGCATCCTGATACAGCATATCGGCAATATTCTGAAAATCGACGCTGGTCATCTCGAATTCGCCGGCAACAATGGAGCCGCCCGGAGAGCGGGATGCCTGCGGCAGGGACATATTCATGCGACCTCTCCAAGCGATTGAGGAATCAGGCCATCAAGGCCGATAACACTGATCATGTGACCTTCCGTCGCCAGCACACCCTGAATAAACGAGGCAAACCCGCCAGAAGCCACATCCGGCGTTGGCTGAATCGTATCTGCAGTCTGCATCAATATGTCGGAAACGGCATCGACCAGCAGGCCGATGCTCTGACGGCCAACCTGCACCACGATGATGACATGGCGGGCGGTGGGTTCCGCAGGCGGCAGGCCAAGCCTGTCTGCAAGATCCACAATAGGTAATACAGTACCTCGAAGATTGATAACGCCGCATATGTATTGCGGGGCATGAGGAAGACTTGTTGCCGGGCTCCAGCCGCGAATTTCGCGCACGGACATGATGTCGATGCAGAATTCCTGAACGCCGATACGAAAGGCGAGAAACTCCGAGGCGGCATGTGTGTCATTGCTGTTAGTCTTGCTCATGGGCCTTAACCTGTAGCTGCGAGAGAATTATCGAAGAGGGGAATCTTCTGGCTTGAGTGCGCCACGAAGGAATCGATGTCCAGAATGAGCGCGACGCGCCCATCGCCCAGAATGGTGGCGGCGGCGATGCCCGGCACATGGCGGTAATTTGCTTCGAGGCTCTTGATCACCACCTGCCGCTGATCCTGAATCGCATCCACCATCAGCGCACTGCGTGTGCTGGAATCCGTTTCCACGAGCAGCGCCACGGAATTGAGCGGGTCCGAGGGCGCCGCACGATATCCAAGCGCGCGGCCCACATCGATGAGCGGCACAAAACCACCGCGGTCGGCCATAACCTGCGTATAGACACCCAGTTGGTGCACATCGCTCGCCTTCGGACGCAGGGTCTCAACAATGGCGGCAAGCGGGATGATCAGCGTCTGGTCGGCGACGCTCACCACCATGCCGTCGAGCACGGCCAGCGTCAGCGGCAGGCTGAGAGAGAAGGTCGTACCCTTGCCGGGCTGCGAGACAATAGAGATGCGGCCGCCGAGCGACTGGATCGACCTTTTGACAACATCCATGCCCACGCCGCGCCCAGAAATGGCCGAGACCGTGTCCGCGGTGGAAAATCCCGGCAGAAACAGGAGGTTGTCGATCTCCGAATCGCTGAGCGCGGAATCAGGCGGAATAAGACCCTTGTCGATCGCGATCTGCTTGACGCGCGCCCGGTCGATGCCGCCGCCGTCATCGGCCACTTCAATAACGATACGCCCTGAACGGTGCGTGGCCGAAAGCCGCACTTCGCCCTGAGCGGGCTTGTTCGCCGCCAGCCGCTTCTCCAGTTTTTCCAGACCATGATCGACGGCATTACGGATCATATGGGTCAGGGGGTCGGCAAGCCGTTCGATAACGGTGCGGTCGACCTCGGTCGAATCCCCCTCTGTTTTGAGGCGTACGGCCTTGCCTGTCGCGTCAGCCACCTCACGCACGATGCGCGACATGCGCTGGAACAGCAGCTTGACCGGCTGCGCGCGGATGGCCATGACGCTTTCCTGAATTTCGCGCGTCAGCTGTTCAAGCGCGCCAAGGCCCGCCAGCACATTGGACGAGCGGGCCATGCCGCCCTCGATCACCCGTTGTGACAGCATCGCCTGATTGATCACAAGCTCGCCGACCAGATTGATCAGCCGGTCAACGCGATCAAGATCGACGCGGATGGTCGCATTTATCGAGGAATCGCCGGGCGATGCCTCCGCGCGCTGCTTTTCCGCCGGCTCAGGCACGTGTTCTACACTCGATCTGGCCGCCGGTTGCGATGGCGCAGGCCCACCTGCCGATATGGCGGGCCCGGAGCTGGATTCCGCCTGAAGCGGAGCAGGTTCGTGGGGCGCGGCTGTATCCGCCGCCACCGGCGTCTCTATTTTCTCGACCGTCAGTTCGCAATCGCCGGTAACAAATTCAAATACTTCTCGGATCGAATTCTCGCTCTTCAAAGTCACGAGTACGATCGTCCAGTGCAGATAGGCGCCTTCCGGATCAAGTTCGCCCAGAAGAGGCAGATCTTCGCGATGGCATGTAACCGTCATGGCGCCGAGCTGCGAGAGCTCGCGCAGCAGGAAGGCAGCCTCATTGCCGTTGTGATAGAGCCGGGCAAAGGGCTTGAACGTGATGCGGAAGCGATCCCCGGCGGGCTCTTCCTCCGCGGCGTCGGGGCCGAACATGTCGAGGGAAAGGGCAATGGGCTGGAAATCGTCCACCTCCTCCCCGCCGGATTCCTCGTCGTCAAGCCCTGCGCCGGTATTGATGGCATTCAGTTCGGCGACGACCGCGTCGCAGCGCTCCTCGTCAACGGAATCGCCAAGGCGCTCCGCCTTGACCAGATCGGACAGCACGTAAGCCGCCCGCATCATGGTTTTCATAACGATGTCGGTTGCCTCCAGCCGCTCCGAGCGCATGAGATCAAGTGTGCTTTCAAACGAATGGGCAAACCGCACCAGCCTGTGCAACTGGAAAGCACCCGCCCCGCCCTTGATGGAGTGAACAGCGCGAAAAATCGCGTTCACCGTCTCCAGTTGCGCTTCGCCCTGCTCGATGGCGAGCAGGCCCGTCTCCAGTTCGGCGAGTTGTTCCTCGCATTCCTGAAAGAACGTCTCTTTGATCGCAGCCATTGCGTCCATAATGGGGGTCTCCGAACTGGGTTTAGGGCGAAACGCGGCGAATGATGTCGAGCAGCTTGGCCGGATCAAACGGCTTGACCACCCATCCCGTTGCCCCGGCCTGACGCGCCTGATTACGCTTTTCGGCATCCGTCTCAGTGGTCAGGACGATTATGGGAACGGAGCGGAACCGGTCATTGCGGCGCACATGCTCGATGAAGCCGAAGCCATCGAGATTGGGCATGTTGATATCGGTGATGATAACCTTGGGGCTTTCCTGCTCGAGAACTTCGAGGCCATGCATGCCGTCCACTGCCTGGACGACATTGTAACCGCCATTCACCAAAGCGAATTTGAGCATGTCCCGCATGGTTCGGGAATCATCTACGGTCAATACGGTCATACTCATCAGTCTGACTCCACAAAGCTGAGGTCACGGGGTTCGAGTCCGAATAATTTGAGATCTTCGACCATGCGGTCCGAATGGTCCTTCACAGAGAATGAACGTCCGTCCCCTGCCCACGTGCGCGCGGCGCAGAGCATGATCTGCAGCATCTGCCCGCCAAGATGGCGAACTTTCGAGGCATTGAGCACCACATCATTGCCGCGATGCTCAAACAGCAGGCGCGCCATCGGCAAGGCGGCATTCATGTTCAGGATTTCACGCAGCTCGATTGTGACCGGACCGGGGGCCGCGCCCGCATCCGGCGGAGAAGCTGCGGCGGCACCAGCCGGAACGAGAGAAGCCACGCCCTCTCCGGCGTCAGAACTTATGCTGTCTTCTGTCATGAATACTCCTGCTTTGATTATGAGCAGCCCGCTTCAACCCGGACACAGACCGCGTTGCCGAAGCTGTCGTCAGCCGGAAGGGCCACCGGCTTCGGGGCGCGCGCCGCAACACAACTGATCCGCATTCTCATTATATGAATTGATACAATTCATAGTTGCTATATACTTAATTTGCACTTTATAAGGGAAATACTTAACAAAACTTTTCTTTTCAGTTTCTTTCTGAGAATATTGTTGCAATTTTATGTATTATAATTTCGCAGAAGACTGCAAAATTGAAAATATTGAATTGTATCATCTATAAAAAATACATATACCGTAGTAATAATTCGGATTATTGGCTGTCGGAAGCAGATAAATATTTGGCGTATGCAGATTATCCGCAATTTTCATGCGGCTCGGCTGTGTAGGCGTCTGGCAAGCTCAACATCCGGACCGGCTTTTTCCTGCCGCAGCGATGCGCGCGGGGCCGCACCTGCGCCTGTCTTCCCCTGGCGAGGCGCGCCATGGTGAAGGCATCGACAAACTCGCTGTCCCGGGTGGCGAAGGCGCGGTGCCGGCCCTCGACCTCAAATCCGAACCGGCTGTAAAGCGTGATAGCTTGCCGGTTGTCGCAAAAAACCACCAGTTCAATACGATCCAACCCGAGCCATTGATCCGCTGTCGCCAGCGCGGTGGCCAGCAGCAAAGTGCCGATACCGCGCCCCTGAAAGGCATCGTGCACATAAAGACTGAGGGCGCCGACATGGCGTTGCCCGCCCCGCCGGGGCTTGAGGCCGGCGTAACCAATCGGCTGATCGGCCCGCGTCGCGACAAGATCATAATGCGTGCCGATCAGCGCAAACCATGCGCTGATTTCCTCAACCGAGCGAAACGGTTCCGTCACCATGCCTTGCCGGCATCCCGGCTGGCTGAAAAGCGCGAACAGTGCCTCGGTATCAGCGGGCTGACGCGGACGGATATTGAAATTTTCCAAATCCGGGCTCGACCGGATTTTGTGCAACGCTGACATGGCAGACTTTCTCCACAACTCAGAACTGAACGGCCGCCCATGCAGGGCATTGCCGCTCTGACCGGGAAAACACCCCGGCATCCAAAGAATGTGCCCGCCATCCTTGCGCCAGTCTGTTGCGCGCTTGTCCCAGCAGATAGGATGGCGCGGCGATCCTCGCGCAATTCAGCCTGACGCAAGTTCCCGGCGCGATGGTGGGGAAACTGAGCTGACGGAGTGTCCGATGAACAATGAGATTGTGGAAGGCCTGCAAAAAATCAGGGATCAGGTCTTCGAGCGCCTTCTGGTCAATCCGGATTACCGCGCTCTGCGCGCCATCGACAAAACAATCAACGACATTATCGCCATCAACGAGGCGCAGGCCCACAAAATGCCCGCTGCAGCCCCGCCGCCCCGCAAGGAAATGACAAATTACGAGGACCCGGCCAGCATCGCCGAGCTTGCCATCAACGCGCAGCGTCAGCCCGCGCCCAAGCTGAATACGGCGCCGCTGTTCCCCGCCCATCGCGTCGCGTAAGTATCGGCAGACAAGCAATATGTCCGGCACTTTCACGTGCCGGACATTGCTGTTTCACGAGCCCGGGCCGCTGATGGCACCCTGGCTGGTTCGAACCACCCAGACCCCGTTTTCCTGTTCGATCTGCTGCACGATGCAGCCCGGCGCAAGCTGCGCCCCGGCGCGAACCTGCACGAAACCGTCCGGCCCTTCCAGAACGGCTGAATCGCTGCTGGCCGCGACCAGACTGTAGCCCGGCAGGCTGGGTTCAGGCTCCGCCTTTGCCGCAACCGAACCGAGCGGGGTCATGTCGATATTGCGCGCCTTTGACAGAAGAGCCGCCGAGAGCGCATCGGGAGAAAGCTCCGGCGCGACGATTTCGATCGGCTTCTTCCAGTAGAGCGGCCCATAGGCATCGGCATAATGCCGCATGGCAACGGGCGGCGTATCGGCGTTGCGCGCGATCATGGTGACGGCGAAAGTGCTGCTGCCAAGGGCGAGCGCAAAGCCGGATATCGTCATCAGGCGGTCGGCAACCGACATCTGGACTAGCGCCGCAGCCACAGCCCAGAACGGACGCAACGACGCCCGCTCGCGACGCCTCGGTGCAGCCACAGGCGCGCGCGATACACCATGTGCCGGCTGATGCCCGCTCATCCGTTTCATTTATTGACCTCGGCACTGGTGAAATAATTGAGATCCTCAACCGCAACGCCGAGCACAACCTCGGCTTGCATCCGCCTATTGGCGTTTTCCGTCAGGGACTTGGTCAGTCCGGCGATGTCATAGGCCTTGAGATTGCGAAAATCCAGCCTGGCATCCGAATAGAGAATGCGGAATGCGTCCTGCGCGATGAGTATTTCCGGCGCAATCGGCTGACGTTTGGCCAGATCGCTGTCAAGCGTGAGGCCCAGACGCGCAACCACATAGCCCTGCATGGTCCCGTCAGCAATTTTTGGAACGGAGATGGCGTTCATCTTGCGGTATTCTGTTGCCTTTGCCTCGACCTGCGCCGGTTTGTCCGGCTGCATCGCAAACAGGCCGACGCCGATGGCGGAACCAGCCACGACCAAACTCACCCAGACGCCGAGCAGAAGCGTTTTCAGCATGGCGCTCCGGCCTTGCGCAGCTCGGTATATGTGCCGTCCGATTCAGCTTCATTCAGGCCGATCGTCAGAATATCGGCAATTTCGGCCACGGCGAGCAGATGATTACGCAGCAGATGGCTGTTGCGGCGCAGCTTGGCGCGCAAGGCGGTGCCCGCCTCCTGCCAGCCGGGGCCGGGTGCAATGGCCGGGCCGCCCATCAGCCGGCTGAGCTCCTGCAGTGCAAGGCGCTTGCGTTGGTTGAACTCTTCGCAGCGCGAGACATCATGCCGGGCCAGGGCCTCGTTTTCCTCGTCGATGACCTGCTCCAGCCGCTGGAGCACGGCCCAAGGCACAGGCGGAACCGGCGCCCCCGTCTGTTCGCCGTCAAGATCAGACATGACTCATCCCCCTTTCCGAGCGGCGACGGCAACCGGATAAGCGCTGGCAATACGGCTGGCAATCCCGATACCGCCCCGCCTGGCCAGAGCCTCCCCCAGATCCTGCGCCATGAGCGATTGCCACATTTCTCCTGCCAGCCCCGAGCCGTAAACCGATTGCGACTCCTTGGGCAGCATCAGACCGATGAAATTGCCAAGGACGAAAGCCTCGAACTTCTGCAATGTGCCGGTGCGCGAGGCATCGGATGGCAGATGGTGATCGCGTATGTTGTCCAGCGCGGCGTGCATCTGAGCCGCGCCGGGATTGAGCGGAAGAACAGGGACCGGCGCGGCGTCAAGCAAATCCGAAAAAGCAGGGCCGGACACCAACCCGGCGCCCAGCCGGTCAAGCCGGTCCAGCGCGCTCTGCCGGCGAACCGGATCGGCGGCATTGGCAACATCGAGCACAAGGTCCGAAACGGGCTGTATCGCCACCGATGAGTCCTCTCTCACATTTTCTGAAACAAACTTAGGAATTCAAGCTGGATCGGAGCTTGCCGGATGTCTTTGCGCCATCTCGTCGAGCAGAGCGTCAAAATCGCGCAATTCGGCCTCGGCTGCGGCCAGGGCACCGTGACGGCGCACCGCATGACGCGCCTGTTCCAGCTTCATCGACATCTGCCGCAGGAGATCCTCCGCCGCGGACTTTTCAAGCAACGCGCCGGCTTCCCGCGCATGGCCGCGGCGCTCCTGCTGGCGCAGCAGGAAGGCGTAATCTGCCCCGCCAGCGCCTTCCTGCATCATCAGCTGTGCAAGAGCATCAAGACGGCTCACGGCGCGGTCAAGTTCCTGCTGTGCCCGCGCCGCGCGCCATTGCTGCAGAAGATGCTGATTTTCCCGCACGCTCATGATCCGCTTCATCGCGGCAAGACGTCTGCCCTGTTCCATGCCTACCCTTTCAGCCAGAGGGCAAAGCCCAGATTGAACAGGGCCAGCGATGGGCCGAGCGCGAAATAGGCCAGAAACAGCCCCAGCGCGATGATCAGCGGCGTCATGATGAAGAAAACCGGAATATTCGGAACCAGCCGGTTCAGCAGGCCGGAAATGACGTTGATCACCATGCCATATACGAAAAACGGCGCGCCGATCCGCAGTCCCAGCACAAAAGCCTGCGCCAGCGCGTCAACAACCTGCATGAGGGCGGAGCGCGGCGAAAATCCGCCGGAAGGTGGTATCGCATCATAGGATTGCACCAGCGCCCTGACGACCTCAAGATGCTGATCGCTGGCGAAAAACAGCATGGTGGCGCAGAGCATGGCCAGCGATGCGAAGGCGGGCGCCAATTCCTCGTCGGCGATCTGGGCAATGAACGCATTGGTCATGCCGATGGCATTCGCGCCCAGAACCAGTGCCGATTCAAGACCGAAGAAGAAATATCGCCCGCTTAGGCCGATAAAGCCGCCGATGGCGCATTCGGAAAGCAGCAGCCGGTAGCGCAGATAATCCGGCTGGCCCGCCAGTGCCGGGTCCATGATCGGCGCAAGGCGCGGATAAAGCGCCAGCGAAACGGCAAGGCACAGAAACAGCCGCGCCATGACGCCGATGCGGGGCGAGGAAAAGCCCGGCATCAGCATCAGACAGGCGCCGACACGGCAGAAAATGGCAAAGCCGCGGAAGATCACGTCATGCAGCATATCGCTCATAAAAGGGAGCCGATAACCTGCGTGGCGATGCCGCGGGCGATTTCAACCTGCGCCAGC
Organism: Methylocystis sp. sgz306128; assembly: GCF_056032725.1. Lineage (NCBI taxonomy): Bacteria > Pseudomonadati > Pseudomonadota > Alphaproteobacteria > Hyphomicrobiales > Methylocystaceae > Methylocystis > Methylocystis sp. sgz306128. The sequence goes on along the minus strand of NZ_JBVYWO010000005.1, from coordinate 68,368 downwards.
ACCGCAAGATTCGGGAACAGCCGCTCGATGATCATCCGCACGAAGGGCCGGGCATCGGCCGTCGTCGCCAGTACGAAACTGTCGCCCATATCCATGCGCTGGCGGATAAGCGCAGAGGCTTCCTGACTGAATTGCTCGACAAGCCGCGGCTCCAGATCAAATTCCGCCACCTCCCCCTTGGCATCGCGCCGCAGGCTCTGCCGGAAAACCTGATCCCAGCGCGGGCCAAGGCGGACAATCTTCAGCACGCCACCGTCGGCCAGATCGCCGCAGATCTGCGCGGCCATGCGCAGACGCACATGCTCCACAATCTGCTCGGCGCGGCGCACATGTGGCGCAATTTCAGCCACGGCCTCGAGAATGAGCGGAAAGCTGCGGATCGACACCCGCTCGGCCAGCAGCAGTTTGATGACGGCCTGCAGGCCGGAATAGGAGATATGCGCCGGGCAGATATCATCGACCAGCCGCTTATATTCAGGCTCCAACTGGTCGACCATGGTGCGCAGGTCCTTGTAGGAATAGAGCCGGCTCAGATTCTGCCGGATCACCTCGCTCAGATGGGTGAGGATCACCGACGTATTGTCGACGCCCTCAAAACCGAGGCGGCGCAATTCGCCCTTGAGCGCCGCAGCCACCCAGATGGCCTGCATGCCGAAGGCCGGGTCCCGCGTCATGTCGCCGACTATATCGGGCTTTGGCCTGTCGCCGATCAGCACCATCAGTTCGCCGATATGCATCTCCTGACGCGCCACCATCGTGCCATGAATGCGGATTTCATAAGTCTTGGCCGGAAGATTGAGAGAATCGGTCAATGCAATTTCAGGAATGATGAAGCCATAGGAACGGGCGAATTTGCGCCGCATCTTGGTCATGCGGCCCGCAATTTCCGCTCGGCGCGGCAGAATATTGAGGGCAAGCTGCTTGCCCAGACACAATTCTATGTCGGCCGTACGCAGATGTTCGACAAGACCCTCGCGCGAGCCGGCCCGCGCCTCCTGTCTGGCGGCGCTTTGCGCTTGTTCCGCCTGCGCCTGCGCCTCGGCCTTGCGCAGCGGCACGAGATAGGCGGTAAAGCCCAGAAGGGCGGCCAGCACGGCGAAGGGCAGGAAGGGCAGCCCCGGCACCAGCGCAAAAATCAGCATCAAGGCGGCAGCGGCATAAAGCGCACGCGGGTAATAAACCAGCTGGTCGATGACGGCCTTTTCCGCTGCGCCGCGGGTGCCGCCCTTCGAGACAAGCAGACCGGCGGCCAGCGACGTGATCAGCGCCGGAATCTGCGAAACAAGGCCGTCGCCCACCGATAATTTGGTGAAGACATCGGCGGCGTCGCTCAGCGCCATGCTGTGACGCGTTACGCCGATGATCATGCCGCCGAATATATTCACCGCAAGAATGATGATGCCGGCGATCGCATCGCCGCGCACGAATTTGGAAGCGCCGTCCATCGAGCCGAAAAACGCGCTTTCTTCCTCAAGCTCGCGCCGGCGCTGGCGCGCCTCGCGCTCGTCGATCATCCCGGCGGAGAGATCGGCGTCAATGGCCATCTGTTTGCCGGGAATGGAATCCAGCGTGAACCGCGCCCCCACTTCGGCAATACGGGTCGCGCCCTTGGTGATAACCAGAAAATTAATGGTGATGATAATGGCGAATACAATCAGCCCGATAACAAAATCACCGCTCATCAGCAGGCGCGAAAAGCCACCGATGATATAGCCTGCCGCCGTCACCCCTTCCGGCCCATGCGAGAGAATGAGGCGCGTCGTGGCAATATTGAGCGACAGGCGCAGCAACGTCGCCACCAGCAGTACAACCGGAAAAGCTGAAAATTCAATCGGACGCTGAATCCACAGGGCCACCATCAGAATAACGACCGACAGCGCGATGGAAAAGGCCAGACCGAGATCGATCAGAACCGCCGGTATCGGCAGAAAGAACACTGAAATGATCGCCGCAATCGCGGCGGCAAAGCCGATGTCGCGGCTGCTGGCGGCCACCATCTTGTCGCCTGAAACGTGCCTCTCCTCTGTCACCTGACTCCCCTTCATTCACCCGAATGTGCGGGGCCAAGCTTGCGCCGGTCTTGACATGGACAGATGCGGACTGCGGCTCAGAAGCCTTTCTCGATATGGCTGTAGACAAAGCTGGTGAACGCGGCCAGATGCGCGCCGATGAACGAGGCGCTGAAACCGAACGTAAAAAACACAATCAGAATTTTCGGCACAAAGGTCAGCGTCATTTCCTGAATCTGGGTGAGGGCCTGAAACAGGGCTATTGCCAGACCGACCAGCATGGCGGCCGTAACGGCCGGGCCGGCCCCTAGAATAATGGCCCAGAGCGCTTTTTCGGCAAGATCGAGGGCGTCGCTCTCGTTCATGCGCTGCTGGTTCCGCCCGTCGCGGGATTGGGCAGGTTGAGCCCGCTCAGCAGATTATCCAGCGTCCTGTTGGTTCTGACCTGCTGCTCAACGGAAGAGAAGGATGCAAGCTGGCTGACGGTTTGTGTCGGATCCATCGGATTGGTGGGATCCTGATTCCGCATCTCGGCCACCAGCAATTGCAGAAACTGATTGTAGTTCACCGTCGCCTGCCTGACGACTGAACCCGATGAGGAAGTGCTCGCCGGTGCGGAGGCGGTGGAGCCCGATGTGGCGGAAGACAGCGTGACCATGTTGATATCCTTTCGGTTTCAGGCGGCCTTGACCGGACCCTGCGCGGCTTCGGCCTGCAGCTGCGCCTCAAGCGGATAAAGCGCGCGGATAACCTTGAGCGCTTCGAAATAGCGGGATTCGCGCACAAGAATTCCGACGTCCTCAAGGCCGTCAGCCAGCGCGCTGCCGCGCAGCACCTGAAGAATCTGACCATGAAAAACCTCGAACAACCGTTTGGCCTCCTGTGCGCCGCCCGGCTCCATCAGCATCAGCTGCAGCAGAAAATAGAGCTGGCGCATGGGCGTTGTGGCATCGGCTGCCTGCAGGACATGCGCCTCCAGCAGAAAATGCGCATCGTTGAGCAGAGAGAGCGACACTTTGCGGTCCGCGCGCAGCACCGCGCCATTGATGTAGATTTTTTCGCCCGCGCGGAGGGTGATGTTCATGGACACGGCTTATTTCAACCCCTGTTTGATGATGGCGCAAATTTCGATCAGGCCGGCAATATTGTCGGAGCGGCCCTTCTGTACCGCCTCGGCCTCCCTGATCATCCAGAATCCGATGGAAATGAGCTGGGCGCGCAGCAGTTCCGGCAGGGAATTATCGGGGTGCACCAGATCTTCGAGCAGAATTTTCCAGAGCTGGACAACAAAATCCAGCGCCTCGCTCCAGGAAGGATGCCCCCGGCCACTGTCCTCAGCCTGCCGCAGCAGCTCTATGGCCCGCTCAAAGGCGCGATATTCATTGTCCCGCGCCCGCTCGCCGGATTCGCCCATCACATCGTCATAAGAAAGCTGATACATTCAATTTTCCGCCCTGATTGCTGATGCGATACCCTTGCCGTTCACGGCAGATATTTCACGATCGACAATTGCTCGACCTGCGCCGTGAGGCTGTAGGCCGCCTGAATTTGCGTGGTGAGCTGGCTGAGCCGTGTCTGGGCCGCATAGGGATCGACATTTTCGAGATTTCCGATCTGGGTGTTGAAAATATCGATCTGCGCCGTCATCCGCTCATCCGCAGAGGATACATCGCCCTGCACCGCCCCGACGCCAGCGGCCAGCGCCTGCAGACTGCCGATCGCCCCCGCGAGAGATTTTATGGCGGAATTGGAGATAACCTGCCGGGTGTCCTGTGCATAATTGCCGTTGCCAAGCTCCGCCACCATGGTGAAGGCCGTGGCCAGTTTCTGAAAGGCCGTCTCATTGGCGCTGACCGAGGTGGGCCGCGTCTCGCCCGGGCTGATCTGTGTCTGAAACACGGTGCTGGAGGCGCGCGACGAATTGCTCCAGCCCGCCCCCTGATTGAGCGCGGCAAACGGGCCGTCGAGATAGGCCTGCATCTGTGCCGGCGTGATGGAGGAGACCGCAGCGCTGGTCTGCGACATGCCGAAAGCTGCCTGAAAACTGGCATCCATCGCCGATTTGGCCGGCGAGGTTGGCGAGGACGTATAATCGGTCAGGGGCGCGGCGCCCGAATTGATTCCGCCAAAAATATAGCTGCCGTTGATGCTGGTGTTGAGCCGCGCCGCCATGTCGCGCAGATCCGCCGCAGCGGTTGTCGCCCATGCGCCCGCATCGCCGTTGCTGCTGCCGCCGGTGATATTCTCGACAAGCGCCTGCGCATTGCCGATGAGGCTGCTGAGAACATTCTGCGTCGTGGCCAGCCGCGTGGTGGCGAAATTATTCGTCGCCTGCATCGACTCCAGCGCATCGACGCTGACATGCAGAGCCACCGATTGCTGCACCTGTGCGCCGAGCTTCAGGCCGACATCGGCAGATCGGCCTGTGGTGAGTTCAGTCTGTGTCTGCTGCAGGTTTTTCTGCATCCTTTGCAGCGGCTCGGCGAGCGAAAGATACAGCGCCGACGAGGAAATGAGATTGGCGTTCATGGCGTCACCTGCATCAGGCTGTCAAACATGGCATTGATGGTTGAAAGCAGCTTCGCAGAGGCCTGATAGGAATTTTCCAACGACAGCATCTTGGTCATTTCCGTATCGATATTGACGCCGCTCGCATTGGAAAGCGCCTGTGCCGTGCTTGTCTGCAAGGTCGCCTGATAGGTTGTCTGCGTGCTGGCCGATTGGCGCTGCGCCTCAATCCAGCCTGCCGACGCCCCCGCATATCCTGCCAGATTCATTGAAGTGCCGATCTGGCCGGCCGCGCTGAAGCTCTGGCTGGCGGACAGCGCATCCGCCAGCGCCTGCAGATGCGCGGTATAGCCGGCCAATCCCGTGCTGTTGGCGCTGTAGGCGATGCCGGCGATGCCGCCATCGCGCAGCAATGTCACGCTGCCGCCCTGCGTGGGATCAACGCTGGCGCTGACCTTGAGCGATGCGGCCAGCCCGGTCGCGGATGTGGGGAGCGACGGCCCGCCGCTCCAGCTGAACAGACCCGCCTGCGCCGGCAGGCCGCCGCCGCTGGCATCGGTTTCGGCAAAGGCTGAAATCAGGCCATTGGCGATCGAATCGAGCTGGCTCTGATAGGTCGGGGCAATAGCGTCGCGCAATTGCGCCAGCCCCGCGATCAAGCCGGAGCGGAGCGGCATTGTTGAAGATGCGCCGGTGACAGGCACGCCATCCACAGTCACCGCATTGCCGCTCGACCCTGCGGGCAGAGACGAGGTTGGCGTGAAGACGACTGAGCGCGGACGCGTCTCAAACAGCGTAACGCCGCTGTCGGTATATATGGCCATGCCGCCATTGGCCTGCTGCGATGTTGAAATGCCCATATATTGCGACAGGTCCTTAAGCAGCGCGTCGCGCGTGTTCAGGGCGTCATTGACATTTCCGCCACTGGCTGTCCCGGCGATGATGGCGGTATTGACCTGCTCGAATCTGGCGAGATCCGCATTGATGCTGGTGACGGCGAGCGCGATGCTGCTATCGGCCGACTGGCGAACCGACTGCACCAGAGTTGCCGCCCCGTTCAGCGCTCCGGCCAGAGCCTTGGCATCATTGACAACTTCCTGACCCTGTGCCGCATTGTCAGGCGCCGAAATATAGCCTTGCAGGGCATTGGCCATGGTGCCGAGCAGCGCGGCGGGCGATTGCCCGCTGGACGTGTCTCCCACCGAAGTGGCCAGTTGGTCGAGGCCGTCGGCAAGGGCGCTGGCGGCACGCGACGCGGCAGTCGTGGACAATAATTTATCGAGCAGGCTTGAATCAGACATGCGCGAGATTGAGCCCACCACGGCCATGCCTGTACCGTCGGTGACGACATTCGCAACCCTGCGCACATAATCTGGGTCATTAACGCCGGCGATATTGCCTGACACGACGCCGGACTGGGCCGCCGTAACGGCCAGCCCGGATTGCGCGATCTGAAAAGCCGTTGTCAGGCTCATGGTGAAATCCCGTTCAGTTCTGCTTGAGCGTCATGAGAATGTCGAGCATGTCGGTGCCGGTCTGGAACACTTTGGAATTGGCCTGATAGGCGTGCTGCGCCACGATCATATTGGTGAGTTCGCTGGCAAGATCGACGGTGGACTGCTCCAGCGCCGCCGATTTGATTGTGCCGAGCCCCGCCAGACCGGCGGTTCCGACCATCACGCCGCCCGATTCAAGACTTGGCTGGAAAAGATTGCCGGACAGGGGCGTCATCAGATCAGGACTGGCGACATTAGCCAGCGGAATCCGGTAATTGGAGAGCGTGGTACCGTCGGCATAAACTGTCGAGAGCGTGCCGTCCGGCCCGATCGAAACATGATCGAATGCGCTCGGGCTGTTGCCGTTCGCCACCGCGCTGATCGGCGTATAAGCCGCGGCAAGCTGGGTCATGCCGGATATATCCATCGTCATCGTCGCGCCGCCGGGCACGGCAACAGAAATCGATGCCGGACTGCTGAGAGAACCGTTCGATGCACTGAAATTCAAGGTGACGCTTGCCAGCGCAGAAGACGAATAGGGAAAGCCGCCGCTTGTCGCATCGGCCTGATTGTAAACCGACATTTCCCATGTGTTGGCGGCAGTCTTGGTGGAATAGATATCGAGCGTGACCGGGCTGCCCAGATTGTCATAGACAATAACCGAACTTTTGTCGGTATAGGTCGAGGAGGCGCCGTTGACCGACGGCAAAAGAGCAGCCGGAACAATGGACGCGCTCGATGGCAGATTGGCGGACAAGGTTGCCGATGTGGTGGGCGTGGCGGTCAGGGCCGCCTGTCCGATATTGATGGCGGTCAGTCCGGCCAGACTGTTGAGCGCGCCGGTGGTGGTGCCGGATGTAAGGCTGTAGCCCATCAGCTTGAAGCCGGCGGTATTGACAAGATATCCGTCCGAATTGCGGGAAAACGAGCCCGCCCGCGTCAGATAGCTGTCATCATTCGCGTTTGAGACCACAAAAAAGCCCTGACCATTGACTGCAAGGTCGGTGGCCGAACTGGTTGTGATCAACGTTCCCTGACCGGAAATCATGTTTCGTGTCGAGGTGAGCACGCCGCCCGCCACCGCGCCGCCGGGATCTGCGCCGCCAAGCAGGGTTTCGAATTCGGTTGAGGCCTGCTTGTAGCCCACCGTATCGGAATTGGTGATATTGCTGCCGACATTGGTGAGTTTCTGGCTCTGCGCCGTCATGCCCGACACAGCAGAATTCAACACGCCCAGCAAGCTCATCGCTTTTCTCCTCCAGAATGAATGAGCTGAGAAAACACACAATGGCTTGCGTGAGACTTGTGCAGCCGGAACAGGGCAAAGAACGAAGGTCAGCCTCGCGAAAGCCGCCTGCCTCATGGTTAGTCAGAGGAGGCGCCATTATGACGACTATGCTCTTGGATGAAAAATGGCTTGCGGCAGCCGATTTCGGCCCCGCGGTGCTGCGGCTGCGGCTGCTGGAGGTTCAGTTGCTGCTGAACCGGGCCAACCTTCCCACCGACATGCGCGCCAGGGCGATGAAAACCGCCAGCGAACTGCGCCTCGCCATTGCCAGCCGCCCCTGCGATTCGCGCGCCGACATGATCGCCAAGCTGAGCCTGCTTCTCGAGCCTGATCTGGACCGCGCAGAGATGAGCCAGAATTCAGCCGGTCAGGAGACCGGAAATGCACCAAAACACCCGAAGATCAAAAGTGTTGCCTGAAATAATCTGAAGTAAATCTCCGAAATTGCTGAAAAAGCAGCTCCGGTTATTAATATAGCCATTGCCCGTAAATAATTTTTTCACCGAGTTTTTCTTCGCCTGCGGGCAATGACGTTAGGTTCTCCGTCAATTCCAAACAGCAACATAAGCCGGAATGCTTAAAACGTGCCGTAACGGCCGCGCGCAATTCTTGCCAATCAAAGCCACAAAAATCGTTAATTGAAGAGATCATTCATAGTATAATATAAGTATAGAATATATAATAATGTATTAAAATAGTATTATTAGTTAATATTTTATTAATTTTTGATGTATTTTTCAATTTATACTTTGAATATACAGTAATAAAATCAATAAATTGAGATTCATTTCATAAACAAAAATTGACGACTCTTCGAATATGAATAAACAATACATCAGTTCACTATTCTGATTCGAGGAAAGCAATGTTGGTCATTGTCGATCACCGCGAAATGGTCACCGCCGGCTACGCGTCAGGCTTCAACAGTGAGGGCGTCGCCGCTACCGGCTTCTGCCCGGACGAATTCCGCGACTGGGTTCGCTCCGTCGCCTCCACCGATCTCAACGCGATCGAAGGCTTTCTGCTCGGCGACTGCCGCGAGCGCGAGCTGATCCCGCGCATCATCCGCGAGCGTTCCGATGCGCCGGTCATCGCCATGAGCGACAGCCAGTCGCTGGAACAAACCCTTCAGCTCTTCGCGGCGGGTGTCGACGATGTCGTGCGCAAGCCCGTACATGTGCGGGAAATCATGGCGCGCGTCGGTGCGATCCGGCGGCGTGCGGAAGCCACGCGCGATTATGCCACCTATGGCACGATGAAAGTATTCTTCGATGGGCACGACCCAACCATCAACGGCGAGGTGCTCACCCTGCCGCGGCGCGAGCGGCGCATTCTGGAATATCTCGTCGCCAACCGGGGCCGGCGCGTCGACAAATCCCAGATCTTCAATGCCGTCTATGGCATTTTTGACGAGGAAGTCGACGAAAATGTCATTGAGAGCCACATCAGCAAACTGCGCAAGAAATTGCGCCAGCATCTTGGCTGCGATCCCATCGATTCCAAGCGCTATCTCGGCTACCAGTTCGACTGAACGGCCTTCCTGCCTGCAAAACGCCAAACCCCGGCCCTGTGCCGGGGTTTCCTGTTGACGAGCCTGCCCTCGCGCCCTTATGCACAAATGGATATTCAGAGCAGGCTCATCAGGGATTGAGACAATGAAAAATTACACATTATTGCTGCTGCCCGGCGACGGAATCGGCCCCGAGGTCATGGCCGAAGTCGAGCGCGTGGCGGCCTGGTTCTCGAAGGCTGGACTTGTGCATTTCGACATGGAGAAGGGTCTTGTCGGCGGCGCTGCCTATGATGCGCATGGCAAGGCCATCTCAGAGAGCGACATGGCGCTGGCGCAAAGCGCCGATGCCGTGCTCTTCGGAGCTGTTGGCGGCCCGAAATGGGACAGCGTGCCTTATGATGTACGCCCGGAGGCCGGCCTGCTGCGCCTGCGCAAGGATCTCAAGCTTTTCGCCAATCTGCGCCCTGCCATCTGCTATCCGGCACTCGCCGACGCCTCCTCGCTCAAGCGTGAGCTTGTCGAGGGCCTCGACATCATGATCGTGCGCGAACTCACCGGCGGCGTTTATTTCGGCGAGCCGAAGGAAATCATCGATCTGGGCAACGGGCAGAAGCGCGGCATCGACACGCAGGTTTACGACACCTATGAAATTGAGCGCATCGGCCGTGTCGCCTTTGAACTGGCGCGCAAGCGCAAGAATAAGGTCACCTCGTCCGAAAAGCGCAATGTGATGAAATCCGGCGTGCTGTGGAATGAGGTCATCACCGCACTGCATAAGCGCGAATATGCAGATGTCATTCTCGAACACCAGTTGGCCGACGCGCTCGGCATGCAGCTGGTGCGCGCGCCCAAGCAGTTCGACGTCATCGTCACCGACAATCTGTTCGGCGACATGCTCTCGGACGTGGCCGCGATGCTGACAGGTTCACTGGGCATGCTGCCCTCGGCCTCGCTGGGCGCGGCAGATGCAAACGGACGCCGCAAGGCGCTCTATGAGCCGGTGCATGGCTCGGCGCCCGACATTGCCGGCAAGGGTCTTGCCAATCCCATCGCGATGATCGGCTCCTTCGCCATGGCGCTGCGTTATTCATTCGGGCTTGGCGCGGAGGCCGACCGTCTGGAAGCCGCCATTGCCGCCGTTCTGGCGGCGGGACTGCGCACTGCGGACATCCGCGGCTCTGCGCCCAGCATTGTCGGCACGCGCGAAATGGGCGACGCCATTCTCGCCGAACTTGCCAAAGGCTGATCGGGCCCGCCGATTAACGCTTCTTGATCCGCGCCGGTCTGACCGGCGCGGGCGCCACCGGCAGCGGCGCCATGAAATCACCCAGATCAGGGCCTCTGGCGGGGCAATCGCTGGCCTGCCCGGCCGTGGTGAATATATCGATCATGCCCGGATCGGAAATGTCCTTCAGTTCGATGCGATCGATCATGCACGCCACCTGCTGCGCCGAGATCTGGCTGTCCATGCCGCACATCAGTCCGGCCAGCCTGAACCCGGGTCCGTGATCGAGCAGGCGAAAACCCTCGCAGGCCAATGATCCCGGGGCGCCGGCCAGCGCCAGAGCAGCCGCCTCGGCACGGCCCAGCCGCGTATGTACCGGCACCGGCTCACCGGCTTTGACCAGAGCAAGCCCCGCATCGGCGCTGCGGCGCACCATCTCCAGATAAAAATCGGAAAAATGGCCGGGCGCCCCGCGTTGGATCACCAGCCGCAGGAACCGGCGCTCATCGCCCCACAGCAGCGTATCGCGCAAGGATTGGCCGGGTATGAGCGATTGCGCCAGATATTTCGGCGCGCCAAAGCCATAACCAGAGGCATCAAGAGCGAAAGCCTCCGGCCCGTCCCGCGCCACCCAGACCGGAATTTGCGGCGCAGAAGCCTGCGGGGCGGTTGCAGCAGGCTGCATGCGCCGCGTCACCATGACGGCGACAACGGCGATCGTGCACGCCGTCAGCACCGCCAGCAGTACATGCGGCAGCGGCGATTGGCGTTGTTCCTGGAGAAAGACGGATGTCATGAGCCTCTGGATAAAACCTCGATGCGAGCAATCTGATCCGATTTGTTAACAGATTGGTTACGAAAGCTGTTGCGAAGCTGAACAGGGTGAACGATTCGTTAGCGCAACGTCATCTGCGCGGCGTCACGGCTTGACTTTTCCTGCCAATAGGTGTTTGGAGAGGCGTTCTCTTGAAATGCGATAGCCTGATGCTTTTTGCGGATTTGAAAAAACCGGCCAAACCATCAACGACCCCAAAACGGGTCGCACGCTAAAGCTCGTCCTCGTCCCTGGTTCTCTCTCGGCGGGGGAAGGGGCCCACCGCTTGAAGGTGTCGTCAGGCCGGGAGAGACAATAAGAGGATCAAATCATGGTAAGTCAGGGGTCAGGTTTTCGGGTTGCGATCGCGGGCGCAACCGGCAATGTCGGTCGTGAAATGCTCGCAATTCTGGCCGAGCGGCAATTTCCGGTCAGCGAGGTCATTCCGCTCGCCTCTTCGCGCTCCAACGGCACGGAAGTCTCCTTCGGCGACAAAACCCTGACCTGCAAGGTGCTCGATACATTCGACTTTTCCAATGTCGACATCTGCCTGATGTCCGCAGGCGGCGAAGTCTCAAAGCAATTTTCGCCGCGCATCGGCGCGCAGGGCTGCGTTGTCATCGACAATTCATCGGCCTGGCGCTACGATTCCGACGTGCCCCTCATCGTGCCTGAGGTCAATGCCGACGCCATCACCGGCTTTTCGCGCCGGAATATCATCGCCAACCCGAATTGCTCGACAGCACAGCTTGTCGTGGCGCTGAAGCCGCTGCACGATGCCGCCATCATCAAGCGCGTCGTGGTTTCAACCTATCAGTCCGTTTCGGGCGCCGGCAAGGACGGCATGGACGAGTTGTTCTCGCAGACCCGCGCAATCTTCACCTCGGATTCCTTCGAGAACAAGAAGTTCCCCAAGCGCATCGCCTTCAACCTCATTCCGCAGATCGACGTCTTCATGGAGGACGGCTATACCAAGGAAGAGTGGAAGATGCTGGCCGAGACCAAGAAGATCCTCGATCCGAAGATCAAGCTCACCGCCACCTGCGTGCGTGTGCCGGTCTTCATCAGCCATTCCGAATCCGTGAATGTCGAATTCGAAAAGCCGATCAGCGCCGAGGAAGCACGCGAGATCCTGCGGGCCGCGCCGGGCTGCCTCGTTATCGACAAGCGCGAACCGGGCGGCTACATCACCCCGCACGAGGCGGCTGGCGAGGATGCAACCTATATCTCGCGCATCCGCGAGGACGCCACGGTGGAGAACGGCCTCAATTTCTGGTGCGTCTCGGACAATCTGCGCAAGGGCGCCGCGCTCAATGCAGTGCAGATCGCCGAAGTGCTGGTGGACCGCGGCCTGATCAAGCCGAAGGCTGCCAAGGCCGCTTAAGCGCGCGATGCGTCATGGCCGGATCCTGATCCGGCCATCCACAATCAAAAATTCGGCGCGCTATGCTGCGATTTTCGGGGCCGCCAGTGCCCGGGGACAATCCCCGGGGCTCTTGGCTGCAACCCATATGCCGAGCGCCCTCAGCGGCTGAATTTCTTATATTTCAGCCGGTGCGGGATCACGGAATCGATTCCAAGGCGACGCTTCTTGTCTTCCTCGTAATCGGCGAAATTGCCCTCGAACCATTCCACATGGCTGTCGCCTTCAAACGCGAGCATATGGGTGGCGATGCGGTCGAGGAAGAAGCGATCATGGCTGATGATGACGGCGCAGCCGGCAAAATCGAGCAGGGCCTCTTCCAGCGCGCGCAAGGTATCGACATCAAGATCGTTGGTGGGCTCGTCGAGCAGCAGCACGTTGGCGCCGCTCTTCAGCATCTTGGCAAGGTGCACGCGGTTGCGCTCGCCGCCCGAAAGCATGCCCACTTTCTTCTGCTGGTCGCCGCCCTTGAAATTAAACGCCGAGCAGTAGCCGCGCGAATTGATCTCGCGCTTGCCCAGATAGATCACATCATTGCCGCCGGAAATCTCTTCCCAGACGGTCTTCTTGTCGTCGAGCGCATCGCGGGACTGATCGACATAGCCAAGCTTGACCGACGGACCGATCTCGATCTTGCCGTTATCCGGCTTGTCCTGCCCGGTAATCATGCGGAACAGCGTGGTCTTGCCCGCGCCGTTCGGACCGATGACGCCGACAATGCCACCCGGAGGCAGCTTGAACGAGAGGTTGTCGATCAGCAGCTTGTCGCCGAAAGCCTTTGAGAGGCCATCGAATTCGATAACATTATTGCCAAGGCGCTCCGCCACCGGGATGATGATCTGGGCCGAGGTCGGGGCCTTTTCACCCTGTTTCTGCACCAGTTCCTCATAGCGCTGAATACGCGCCTTCGATTTGGCCTGCCGCGCCTTGGGGCTTGCGGAAATCCATTCCGATTCGGCCTCGAGTTGTTTCTGGCGGGACTTATCCTCCGAAGCCTCCTGTGCAAGACGCTTCTGCTTCTGGCTCAGCCATGAGGAATAATTGCCCTCATAGGGAATGCCGCGGCCGCGGTCGAGTTCGAGAATCCAGCCCGTCACATTGTCGAGGAAGTAGCGGTCATGGGTGACGATCAGGATCGCGCCGGGATAATTGCGCAGATGCCCTTCAAGCCAGTTGACGGTTTCGGCGTCGAGATGGTTGGTCGGCTCGTCCAGCAGCAGCATGTCCGGCTTTTCCAGCAGCAGCTTGCACAGCGCCACGCGGCGGCGCTCGCCGCCCGAAAGGCGGGTCACTTCCCAATCGTCCGGCGGGCAGCCGAGCGCGTCCATCGCCTGTTCCACCTGACTGTCGAGATCCCAGAGGCCCTGCGCCTCGATCTCGTCCTGCAGCCGGGTCATCTCATCCGCGGTCTCGTCGGAATAGTTCATGGCCAGTTCGTTGTAGCGCTCGAGAATGGCCTGCTTTTCCTTGACGCCGAGCATGACGTTTTCACGCACGTTGAGCGCGGAATCAAGCTGCGGCTCCTGAGGCAAGTAGCCGACGCGCGCGCCTTCCGCGACAAAACCCTCGCCGGTAAATTCCGTATCCAGCCCGGCCATGATTTTGAGCAGCGTCGACTTGCCCGAGCCGTTGACGCCGAGAACGCCGATTTTTGCATCGGGATAAAAGGAGAGATGGATATTTTCCAGGACCTTTTTCCCGCCGGGATAGGTCTTGTTGAGGCCTTGCATATGATAAATGAACTGACGTGCCATCAAGCAAACTCGCTGTCTTCTGAAAGGTTTTCGATTGAACTTCGATTGAGCGGGCCTATAGCACAGATGAGGCCCGCACCGCCAAATAAAAAGGCGATGCCCAGAGGCACCGCCACCTTAAAAAGCGCGAAAAAGCGGATATTACATACCCATTTCCTTGCGCAGCCAGGCTACATAATAGTTGGACAGCAGATCCGTGCGTCTTTGTCCGTAACCGCCCTCGGAATCAAGCGAGGCCAGCATGTGGTGATCCACCAGAACATGGCCGCCGCGGGTTATGACGCCTGAGCCTTCCATGTAATCCTTCGGCTGCACGTTCATGAACGCGCTGCCATGGTGATTGCCGCCAAAACCCCAGGAGCCGCCGTTGGTCCACATCACGCTGTCGACGCGGATGATCAGCGTAGCGCCCTTCGGATCGCGCGGGTCATATTTATCGGCGAAAATCTGATGCGCCTGTGCCAGCACGGAGGCTTTCACCATACTGGCATAACCGCCCGCGCCCTGATCTTCATATCGGGACGTATCGACCTGAATCGCCCTGAATTTGATCTGCGCGGCTTCCTGCGGCGAGAGCGCGTCCGCCGCCATCGCCATTGGCGCGGCGAAAAGAACCGCGAGCAGCGCGAACAGCCGTAAAATTGTCTTGCTTTTCATCACACACCCCCATTTGCGCCATTAAACGGCGAAATTAGAGCAGAATTTTGTTCAAGCCAGTTCAGACAAAGGCGACGTTCAAAATCTCGTAGGACTTGCCGCCGCCGGGCGTCGTCACCTCGATATGATCGCCGACCTTCTTGCCGATCAGCGCGCGGGCTGTCGGCGATGTGATGGAGACCCGGCCCTGCTTCACATCGGCTTCGGCCTCGCCGACGATCTGATATTTCTTTTCGGCTTCGGTGTCCTCGTCGATCAGGGTGACGGTGGCGCCGAACTTGATGGTGCTGCCCGACAGCTTGGAGACGTCGATCACCTCGGCGCGGGACAGCTGGTCCTCGAGTTCTGCAATACGGCCCTCGTTGAGCGATTGGGACTCTTTGGCCGCGTGATATTCCGCATTTTCGGAAAGGTCGCCATGCGAACGCGCCTCGGCAATGGCCTGGATGATGCGCGGACGCTCCTCCTGCTGGCGCATCTTCAATTCTGCCTCGAGTGCTGCATAACCCGTAGCCGTCATCGGAATACGTTCCATGGTCCTCTACCTGTGTTCCTTGAAGCCACATGCTTCAAACAAAAATAAACCCGCGCAGAAAGATGATCTTGTCTGCGCCAGTCAGATATTGCCCCTTCACCCGAAGCCGGAGCCTCAGACGAAATAATCCTGCAGGGCGCGCACTTCAAGATCGCCGCCATGATAGGCCTTGATCCCCTGTGCCGCCGCCACAGCGCCACTTAAAGTGGTATAATATGGCACTTTATGCAAGAGGGCAGCGCGGCGCAGCGAACGTGAATCTGCAAGCGCCTGCGCGCCATCCGTTGTATTGAACACCAGTTGCACTTCACCGTTCTTTATTGCATCGACAATATGCGGTCGCCCTTCAGAAAACTTATTGATCTTCTGCGCAGGAACGCCCGCCGCCTGCAAGAATTTCAACGTGCCGCCGGTAGCGATAATATTAAAGCCCAGTTCGGCAAGACTGCGGATGGTTTCAAGAACCCGCGGTTTGTCTGCATCCTTCACTGAGACGAAGGCCGTGCCCTGCACCGGCACGCTGGCGCCGGCGCCAAGCTGGCTCTTGGCGAAAGCCACCTCGAACGAGCGGTCAAGGCCGATAACCTCGCCGGTGGAGCGCATCTCCGGCCCCAGCACCGTATCGACGCCGGGGAAGCGCGCGAAAGGAAACACCGCTTCCTTGACGCCGACGTGATTAAGCGTGATCGGCTTGAGGCCGAAGCTCTGGAGGCTCTCTCCCGCCATAATGCGCGAGGCGATCTTGGCCACCGGCACGCCGATCACCTTGGCGACGAACGGCACGGTGCGCGAGGCGCGCGGATTGACCTCAAGCACGTAGATATCATTGTCCTTGAGCGCATATTGCACGTTCATCAGGCCAACGACATTGAGTGCCAGCGCCAGTTTGCGCGTCTGTTCCTCAAGGCGGGCCAGCATGTCCGCCGTCAGGCTGCGCGGCGGCAGCGAGCAGGCCGAATCGCCGGAATGTATGCCGGCTTCCTCGATATGCTCCATGATGCCCGCAACAAAGACATCCTTGCCGTCGCTCAAGGCGTCGACGTCGACTTCCGTGGCATCCGAGAGATAACGGTCGAACAGCAGCGGATTGATGCCCAGCACCGTGTTGATCTGGCCGGTCTTGTCATTGGGATAGCGCGCCTTGATCTCGGACGGCACCAGCCCGGGCAAGGTGCCCAACAGATAATCGTCGAACGAGGCCTGATCGCGGATGATGGCCATAGCCCGTCCGCCCAGCACATAAGAGGGACGCACGACCAGCGGCAGGCCGAGATCGGCCGCAATCAGGCGCGATTGCTCGACTGAATAGGCAATGCCGTTCTTGGGCTGCTTGAGACCGAGCTTGTCGAGCAGACGCTTGAAGCGGTCGCGGTCTTCGGCAAGGTCGATCATGTCCGGCGTGGTGCCAAGAATGGGGATACCGGCTTTTTCCAGCGCATTGGCCAGTTTCAGCGGTGTCTGGCCGCCAAACTGCACGATGACACCCTTCAGCTTACCGGATTTGCGCTCGAGATCGAGAATTTCCAGCACGTCTTCGGCTGTCAGCGGCTCAAAATAGAGCCGGTCGGATGTATCGTAATCCGTGGAGACCGTCTCCGGATTGCAGTTGACCATGATCGTCTCATAGCCCGCATCATGCAGCGCGAAACAGGCATGACAGCAGCAATAATCGAATTCGATGCCCTGACCGATGCGGTTCGGCCCGCCGCCCAGAATGACGACCTTCTCCTGCCCGGAGGGGCGCGCCTCGTTGGCCAGCGCACCGGCGAAGGGCGTCTCGTAGGTTGAATACATATAGGCGGTCGGCGAGGCAAATTCGGCCGCGCAGGTGTCTATGCGCTTGTAGGCCGGATGCACGTCCAGCGCGCGGCGCAGCGCCGCCACATCCGCTGCATCGACGCCGGCGAGCGAAGCAAGCCGCATGTCGGAAAAGCCATTGGCCTTGAGCAGGCGCAGATTGTCGGCATCCTGAGGCAGACCATGCGCCTTCACGCGCGCCTCGAGCGCGACAATCTCGGCAAGGCGCTCGATGAACCAGGGATCGATCTTGCACGCCTCGTGAATTTCAGCCACCGAAAGGCCCATGCGCAGCGCCTGCCCTACCTGCAGCAGCCGGTCCGGGGTCGGCGTGCCCAGCGCCGAGAGAACGGCGGCGCGGTCGTTGCCCTGCCCGAGTCCCTCGATCTCAATGTCGTCAAGGCCGTTCAGGCCCGTCTCCAGCGAGCGCAGCGCCTTCTGCACGCTCTCATTGAAGGTGCGGCCAATAGCCATGGCCTCGCCCACCGACTTCATGGCTGTGGTCAGGATCGGCTCGGCGCCAGGGAATTTCTCGAAGGCGAAGCGCGGAATCTTGGTGACCACATAATCGATGGTGGGTTCGAACGAGGCCGGGGTCGCGCCGCCGGTGATATCATTGGCGATCTCATCGAGCGTATAGCCCACGGCCAGCTTCGCCGCGACCTTGGCGATGGGAAAGCCCGTGGCCTTCGAGGCCAGCGCCGAAGAGCGCGAAACACGCGGGTTCATTTCAATGACGATCATCTTGCCGGTGGCCGGATCAACGGCGAACTGCACATTGGAGCCGCCCGTCTCGACGCCGATCTCACGCAGAACCGCCAGCGAGGCGTTGCGCATGATCTGATATTCCTTGTCGGTCAGGGTCAGAGCCGGGGCCACGGTGATGGAATCGCCGGTGTGCACGCCCATCGGATCGATATTCTCGATGGAGCAGACGATGATGCAATTATCCGCCTTGTCGCGGACAACCTCCATCTCATATTCCTTCCAGCCCAGCACGCTCTGCTCGATCAGCACTTCGCTGGTCGGCGAGGCGTCGATGCCGCGCTCGACAATTTCGATATATTCCGCCTTGTTATAGGCGATGCCGCCGCCCGTGCCGCCCATGGTGAAGCTGGGACGGATGATGGCGGGCAGGCCGATGTCGTCCATGATTTCCAGCGCCTGCGCCAGCGTCTTGACCTGATGCGAGCGCGGTGTGGACAGGCCGATCTTGGTCATGGCCTCCCGGAAGCGCTCGCGATCCTCGGCCTTGTCGATGGCATCGGCTGTCGCGCCGATCATCTCGACGTCGAATTTCTTCAGCACACCCATGCGCTGTAGGGAAAGCGCGCAATTGAGCGCCGTCTGGCCACCCATGGTGGGCAGCAGGGCAAAGCCGCCCGGAACGGCATAGCGCTCTTTCTCGATGATCTTGGCCACCACTTCGGGGGTGATCGGCTCGACATAGGTGCGGTCCGCCATGTCCGGATCGGTCATGATCGTGGCCGGGTTGGAATTGACCAGAACGATGCGATAGCCCTCGGCGCGCAGAGCCTTGCAGGCCTGTGTGCCGGAATAGTCAAATTCGCAGGCCTGACCAATGATGATGGGTCCGGCGCCGATGATGAGAATGGTGGATATGTCTGTGCGTTTCGGCATGGCGCGATTCGTCCTTACGAGTGATCAGACGGACACGCGCAAAAAAGGGGCCGCGATTCTCTTGAATGCGCCCCGCACGTCATGTTCGCCTGACATCAGCCTGTCAATTTCTGCACAGACTGTTAGACCAAAATGTCGCGCATGAAAACCCCATCCGCGCCGCCTGACGGATTTTCATGCGTATTTTTTCACCAATGGCGCGGCCCGGTCAGCGCGGCAGCACCACCCAGTAATCAAGGTCGAGCACCACCGCGGCATGATAATTCTCGCCATCGCGGAACGGAAAATCGTCGCAGGGACGGTCCCGCGTGGCAATTGTGCGCAGGCGCAGCGCACCGACATCGTCACGCCCTGGCAGTTCGCGCGTATCCAGCACTTCCGACCATGCGAAAACCGTGTTTCCGGCAAAGAGCGGCGCAACATGCCGCCCGCCATTGATGCCGGCAATGTGAAAGGCATTGCCCAGCCCGTTGAACGTAATCGAGCGCGCCAGAGAAATCACATGGCCGCCGTAGATCAGGCGGCGTCCGAACCGGCCCTGCCCTTCGATGAACTGATTGAAATGGACTTTGGCGGTGTTCTGATAAAGACGCGTCGCCATCTGATGCTCGGCTTCCTCGACGGTGACGCCGTCGATATGGTCGATTTTCTCGCCCACCGAATAATGCCGCCAGCGGAACGGCGACCCGGCGAGCGCGACATCGTAATGCTGGGCGTCGAAAGCCGGGCAGGCATCGCCGAGCGTATCGGCGGCAAGCGCGCGCGGCAGCGTCGGCACAACTTCATCGGGCGCAGGCGCGCCGGGATTGCGCTTGCGCACCATGACCCAGCGGACAAAATCCAGCACCATGACTCCGCGCTGATTAAAGCCCTGACTGCGCACGTAAACAATGCCGGTCTGGCGGCTGGAATTTTCCTTGAGGCCGATGATCTCCGATATGGCGCCCAGCGTATCGCCGGGATAGACCGGAGCAAGAAAGCGGCAGGCCGCATAGCCGAGATTGGCGACCGCGTTGAGCGAGATATCCGGCACGGTCTTGCCGAAAACAATATGAAACACCAGCATGTCATCGACGGGGCTGCGCGGATAACCCGCCTTCTGCGCGAAGACATCCGAGGACTGAATGGCAAAACGCGAACCGTAAAGCGCGCTGTACAGCGCCATGTCCCCCAGCGTGACGGTGCGCGGCGTCGCATGGCGAAACACCTGTCCGACCTCGAAATCCTCAAAATAATAACCCGAATGGGCCTTGGACTGCGGATGCTGATCTGTTGTCATTATCGAAGACTCAAAGTTCGAGAAGGTTTCATGGCCTTAATACAAAACGAGGCGGATTTCATTGCGATTTCTTCACAATTTTCACCATTTGCGCAATTCAGTCACGCGCAAGCTGCATGAGGCGCGGCGCAAGATCCGCATCGCTGCGCACGAAAACCGATTTGAGGCGCGAAGTTGTGCCGGTCTCCAGCTCCAGAGCCGATTTTGGCACGCCAAGCGCTGCCGAAAGCAATTTGATCAGAGCTGCATTCGCCTTGCCCTCCGCCGGCACCGCCCGCACATAGGCGCGCAACACCTGTGTGCCATCGCTCAGGGCTTCGGGCGCGCCCAGCGCATCGCGTGAACTCTTCGGGTTGAGCCGGATGCGCAGGCGATATCCACCCGCAACCGCCTGCCAGAACATCAGTAGACGTATGGATAGACGTAGGTGATGATTTCCCGCTTGATGAGTATGATCAGCAGCATGACCACGATGGGCGAGATATCGAGGCCGCCCATGTTTGGCAGCATGTTTCGGATGGGGCGCAACACCGGTTCGGTCAGGGCGTTAAGCGCATTCCAGATCGAGCGGACGAGATCATTATGCAGGTTGATGACATTGAAAGCCACAAGCCAGGACAGGATCGCAACCCCGATGATGACATCCATGTAAAGGTCAAGCACCAGCAAAAGCACGTCAAGAAGGGGCCGCATCATTCAACTCCGCTGTTCGATCCGGCGCATTTGTAGCATCCGGCAAAAAATTCAACTATTCTTTTTTTGCAGATCGAAGCTCACAAGGCGCCGATCGTCTGCGCCAGCAGCAGAAAATTCAGCGCCAGAACGATGATGGCGGCGGAGATAACGGCCGCCAGAAAGCGGCGGCTCAGCGCAAAGGCACCCATGATCCGCGGATTGCGCGCGATCATCAGCATGCTGATCACCGGCACCGGCAGAACGAGGCTGAGCACCACCTGGCTGTTGACCAGCGCCCTCGTCTCGTCATAGCCCATAGCGACAATGACAAAGCTTGGCGCCATGGTGATGATGCGGCGCAGCCAGAGCGGTATGGAGAACCCGACGAAATCCTGCATGATCACCTGCCCCGCCATGGTGCCAACGACAGAGCTGGAGAACCCCGAACTGAGCAGGGCCGTCATGAACAGCGCCGCCGCGCCCGCGCCCAGCAGCGGCGTCAGCGTCTTGTAGGCGCTGGCAATATCGGCCACGCCGGCGGCATTGGCGTGAAATGCCTGCGCCGCCATGGCCAGCATGGCCATGTTGATCAGACCCGCCAGCCCGAGCGCCGCCACCACCTCGCGGTTGGAATAGGAGATCAGCTTATGCCGGTCGGCATGATGGCGCACGGGGATGCGTCCGGCCATCAGGCTGGAATGCAGATAGAGCACATGCGGCATCACCGTCGCGCCGATGATACCGACCGCCAGCGTCACGCTATGCCCGCCCGCCAGACGCGGCACCACTGCGGATCTGGCAAAATCAAGCCAGTCCGGCGGCGCAATCATCAGTTCGGCGAGATAGGCAAGGCCGATAAGACCGACAAATCCGGCAATGAGAATTTCCAGCGGACGAAAGCCCCGCTGCTGAATGAGAAGGGCCGCGAAAGTGCCGATGCCCATGACGACAAGGCTGATCAGCAGCGGCAGGCCGAGCAGCAGTTGCAGACCAATAGCGCCGCCCAGAAATTCAGCCAGATCAGTCGCCATGGCGCCGATTTCGGCAAATATCCACATGGCGATGACCACGGGGCGCGGAAAATGATCGCGGCTGAGCGTGGCGAGACTCTTGTCGGTGACGATGCCGATCCGCGCCGAGACCGCCTGAAACAGCATCGCCATGACATTGGCCAGCAGCACCACCCACAGCAGCATGAGGCCATAACTCGCGCCCGCTTCGATATTCGTGGCAAAATTGCCGGGGTCGACATAAGCGACGGACGCGACAAGACTCGGCCCGATAAACGGTAAGGCGGCCCGCCAGCCGCGCAGCTGGCCGTCCAGCACGCTCTGGCCGCGGGCAACCACCTGCTCCGTCCAACTCTTGCCCGGATTCATCGAAGCCATGTCGTCCTTCGCATTGATCAAGCCATGGATGTAGAATGTAGCCTTGGCTACAATCTAGTGAAAAGCGCCCGGTATTCAAGGCCTCTTTGCGGAATGGCGAAAAACTTCTATGAAGGGCTATGACGGAAAGAAAGGCAAAATCCGCTCTGCCGACAGAGATTGTCCAGGCTGGGCGCTTCAGCAAGACGCGCCACGCGCGCGCCGCCGCCCTGCTTGAGGATTATGCCGAGCTGATTTCCGATCTGGCCGCCAATACCGGCGAGGCGCGCGCCACCGACATCGCCCGCCGCCTCGGCGTCTCCCATGCCACCGCCATCAAGACCGTGGCGCGCATGAAACGCGAGGGTCTGGCGACATCAAAGCCCTATCGCGGAATTTTTCTCACCCCCGAAGGGCAGGCGCTGGCCGAGCGCGCGCGGATGCGCCATCGCCTTGTCGTGGCCTTCCTGATCAGGATCGGCGTAAGCCCCGACATTGCCGAGACGGATGCGGAAGGCATAGAGCATTATGTTTCGGATGAGACATTGGCCGTTTTTGCGCGGTTCATCGCGCAATCATGAGGGCTTGCCATTATCCTGCCCGGCGCGGGAGATGCGCAGCAGCGTGATTCGGTTGCGGTTTTTGCGCAGAACCTGAATGCGAAAGCCATAAAATGTGAAGATCTGCCCGACCTCCGGAATGGCCCGCGCGGCATGGATCACCAGGCCGGCGATCGTGGTGGCTTCCTCATCCGGGAGGTCCCAGTCCATCACCCGGTTGAGGTCGCGGATCGGCACCGAACCATCGACATTCACCGAGCCGTCCGGCTGCAGGCGCATGCCCTGCACGGCAAGATCGTGCTCGTCCTTGATGTCGCCGACGATCTCCTCAAGAATATCCTCCAGCGTCACGAGGCCCATCACCTCGCCATATTCATCGACGACAAGCGCAAAATGGGTTTTACGTTTCAGAAAGGCCTGAAGCTGATCCTGCAGCCGGGTCGTTGCCGGCACAAACCACGGATCGAGCGCGATATCGGCAATATTCAGCCTTGACGCATCGCCCTTGGCCGAATCATAGGCACGCAGCAGATCCTTGGCGTGAATGACGCCGACAATATTGTCGGGATTGTCCCGCCAGAGCGGCAGCCGCGTATAGGGCGAGGCCAGCACTTCGCGCACCAGCTCCTCCGCTGGCAGATGCAGGCTGATGGTGCGCATCTTCGTGCGGTGGATCATCACGTCCGAAACCTCAAGATCCTTGAGATCGAGCAGGCCGCCGACCATGTCGCGGTCGGAGCGCTCGACGCCGCCCTCCCGGTGCAGCAGGTCGACCGCGCCCTTGAGTTCCTCATGGCCGGAGAGCAAAAATTCATGTTCGCCATGTTCCATGCCAAAAGGGCGCAGAACCAGTCTGACCAGCGCCTCGATGGCGAACAGGACCGGGCCGAACAAAGCGACGAAGAACGCAATGCCCCGCGCCAGCATTAGGGACATCCGGTCCGGCGCATTGATGGCAATGGTCTTGGGCATGACTTCGGCAAAGACCACCACCAGCGCGGTGATGATCGCCGTGGCGTAAAATACGCCGCGCTCGCCGAAAAGCCCCACCAGCACATTGGTTGTCAGCGCCGCCGCACCGATATTGACCATCTGGTTGCCGAGCAGCATGGCGCCGATGAAGCGGTCGCGCGACAGCATCAGCCGGTTGACGATGGCGGCATTTTTGTCGCCATTCAGTTCGAGCGCATGCATCCGCGCCCTTGAAGATGCCGTGACCGCCGTCTCCGCCCCGGCAAAAAACGCCGAAAGCAGCAGGCTGACCAGCACGATGCCAAGATCGATCCACAGGTTAGCGGCCATGCGCAAGGCCCTCCAATGCAAGATCTTCAGCCAGAAACGCGCGGACATCCTCTGCCGGCACATTTTTGGCGATGAAACTCTGGCCGATGCCGCGCGCCAGAATGAAGGTCAGCGCGCCGCGCTCCACCTTCTTGTCCTGGAACATGGCATCAAGAATGGCTTCTGCGCTCAGGTTCTGATCGATATCCCTGATCCGTGTCGGCAGGCCGACCTGACGCAGATGCTGCTCTACGCGCCCGGCATCCTGCCCGGGGCACAATCCCTGCCGCACCGAAAACCGGAACGCGCAGCACATGCCGATCGCCACGCCCTCGCCATGCACGAGCTTGGCGCTGTCGTAATGCGTCAGGCGTTCGAAAGCATGGCCGAATGTGTGGCCGAGGTTGAGCAGGGCGCGGTCGCCGGTTTCAAATTCATCGCGCTCCACGACCGCAGCCTTGGCGGCGCAACTGCGGGCGATGGCCTCCTGCCGGGCCGCGCCTCCGGCGAAAACTTCGCGCCAGTTATGCTCCAGCCAGTAAAAGAAATCCGGATCGTCGATCAGGCCATATTTGGCAACTTCCGCATAACCGGCACGAAATTCGCGGATGGGCAGCGTATCGAGGCAGGATGTATCGGCCAGCACCAGCGCGGGCTGGTAGAACGCGCCGATGAGATTCTTGCCATGCGGGGAATTGATTCCGGTCTTGCCGCCGACCGACGAATCCACCTGCGAGAGCAGCGATGTCGGCACCTGTACGAAGCGCATGCCGCGGCGCACGGAAGCTGCGGCAAAACCCGCCAGATCGCCGACGACGCCGCCGCCCAGCGCCACGACAATATCGCGCCGCTCCAGCTTGGCGGCAATGATCGCATCGCAGACGCGCTCGAACTGCGCATAGGATTTGGAACTCTCGCCCGGCGGCACGATGACGGGCGTGGAGCGGATGCCTGCCGCCTCAAGGCTTGCCTGCAGCGCGGGCAGGTGAATCTGCGCGACGTTGGCATCGGTGACGATAGCGCAATTGGATTTTGGCGCGAGCGCCGCGATTCTCTCCCCCGCGCTGGCGAGCACATGATCGCCGATCCAGATATCGTAGGCGCGCGCGCCCAGCCCCACCTTCAGGCACACGTCGGCGGTGTCCTTGTGCGTGGCCAGCCCGAACCGCGCCTCCAGCGCGCGCATGATGCTCTCGATGACAATTTCATGCGGGCCGTCCTTGGACAGCACCTCGTGATCGGCCTGCGCATAGACCGGATAGCGCTCCTCAATGAGGCGCATCAACGTGCCCTCCGGATCGGGCGTCTGCAGCAGCGGGCGGTTGCTCTTCTTGCGCACCCGGCGCATCAGCACATCAAAATCGGCCCGGAGCCAGATGGAAATGCCTTTTTCGCCGATTCGGGCGCGCGTCGCCGGCTGGATGAAAGCGCCGCCGCCTGTAGCGATCACCTTCGGGCCGCTTTCAAGCAGACGGGCCACCACCTTGCGTTCGCCCTCGCGGAAATAGGGCTCGCCATGGCGCGCAAAGATTTCGGGAACAGTCATGCGATGCGCCGCTTCGATTTCAGCATCGGCATCGACAAATTCAAGGCCCAGACGCGCGGCCAGCCTCTTGCCGACCGATGTCTTGCCAGCGCCCATCATGCCCACCAGCACAATGGATTTGTCGCCCAGCGCGACAACAAGCGTCCGCGCCCGGGCATCGGGAACAAATTTGTTCAGATCGGAAGACACGCTCCCGCTGTGAGAAGAGTGAGTAGAATGTATCATGCCCCGTGCTTAACACAGTTTCGCCAAAATTTGAGGGGGCGAAGCGAAATAATGCCCGGAAACCGCACCAAAGAACGGCCTGCGGCGGACGGCTTGCATTTTCCTTCTGGCACGCTCACATATTGGCCACCGACGCTTGACCTAAAGGAAAGACCGCGCGTGCCGAGCCTGATCCGCTTTCTTGTGACCATTGCCGTGCTGGCCGGGCTTGGATATGGCGCCGTCTTTGCGCTGGTCACCTTCGTGGTGCCGCAGCAACATGAAATCACGCAGGTCGTTCCCGCCTCAAAGCTCAATTCCGGCAAATGAAAACGCCCGCGCGGCTCGCCGCGGCCTTTCTGGAGATGATCGCCGCCGAGCGGGGCGCCAGCGCCAACACTCTGGCGGCCTATGAACGCGATCTTGCCGATTATCTCGATTTTCTCGCCGACGAGGGGTTCGATCCGCTGAATGTCACGACGAAGGACATTCAGAGCTATCTCGCCGATCTGAACGCGCGCGGCTTCAAGCCGTCCTCGGCGGCGCGGCGCCTCTCCGCCGTGCG
Source organism: Methylocystis sp. sgz306128 (assembly GCF_056032725.1). NCBI lineage: Bacteria > Pseudomonadati > Pseudomonadota > Alphaproteobacteria > Hyphomicrobiales > Methylocystaceae > Methylocystis > Methylocystis sp. sgz306128. Next base: position 42,231 of record NZ_JBVYWO010000005.1, on the reverse strand, counting down.
GCAGTTCCATCGTTTTCTCTATGCCGAGAACCAGCGCAGCGACGACCCGGCCCTTGTGCTCGATGGCCCGCGTCAGGGCCGCCCTCTGCCCAAAGTGCTGACAATGGATGAAGTGGACCATCTTCTCCGGTCCGCGCGCGCCGCCGCAAAAGACAAGGAAAGCCCCTTTGCGGCGATGCGCCGCGCCAGACTGATCTGTCTCATCGAACTTCTCTATGCCACGGGCCTTCGCGTCTCGGAACTGGTGGCCCTTCCCGCCTCTGCCGCGCGCACGCGGCTCGATTATCTCACAGTCGCCGGCAAGGGCGGGCGCGAGCGCCTTGTGCCGCTCTCAGAGCCGGCCCGCGCCGCCATGCAGGATTATCTCGCGGCGCGCGCGCTGCTTCAGCCAGCGCCGGAGAAGGGCAAATGGCTCTTTCCCGCCGACAGCGATACCGGCCACATCACCCGGCAGGCATTCGCCCGCGACCTCAAGGATGTCGGCGCGCGTGCCGGCATAGCGCCCGCGCGCCTCTCGCCCCATGTGCTGCGCCACGCCTTTGCCAGCCATCTGCTGCAAAATGGCGCCGACCTGCGCATCGTGCAGGAACTGCTCGGTCATGCCGATATTTCCACCACGCAGATCTACACCCACGTGCTGGACGAACGGATGAAAGCCATGGTGCGCGATCTTCATCCTTTGAATAATGGCGCGGATGCTGGTAAGAACAAATGACAATTCACGCAGGGAACTTGACTTGCAAAGCTGAAATCGTCAGTTTCCGGCACCTTTGAACAAGCAAAAGTGAACATTGAATGCGCAGCTATCTCGACTTTGAAAAGCCCGTTGCCGAACTCGAAGCCAAGGTCGAGGAACTGCGCGCCATGTCAGGCAATGGCGTCGCCATCGGCGAGGAACTCACCCGCCTGCAGGCCAAGGCCAGCAAGGCGCTGGCCGATCTCTACACCAATCTGACCCCCTGGCAGAAGACGCAGGTGGCGCGCCATCCGCAGCGCCCGCATTTTTCCGATTACGTGCGCGGCCTGATCGAGGATTTCACGCCGCTGGCGGGCGACCGGCATTTTGCCGAGGATGAGGCCATCATCGGCGGCATCGGCCGTTTCCGCGGCGCATCGGTGATGATCATCGGTCAGGAGAAGGGCTCGGACACCGCATCGCGCCTGCGGCACAATTTCGGCATGGCCCGCCCGGAAGGTTACCGCAAGGCCGTCCGTCTGATGGAAATGGCCGAGAGATTTCGCCTGCCCGTCATTTCGCTGGTGGACACGGCCGGCGCATTCCCCGGCATCGATGCCGAGGAGCGCGGACAGGCCGAAGCCATCGCCCGCTCGACAGACGCCGCTCTGGCGCTCAATGTGCCCAATATAGCGGTTGTGATCGGCGAGGGCGGCTCGGGCGGTGCCGTGGCGATCGCAAGCTGCAATCAGGTGCTCATGCTGGAGCATTCCATCTATACCGTGGCTTCGCCCGAGGCGTCCGCCTCGATCCTGTGGCGCGATTCCGGCCGCGCGCAGGACGCAGCCACAAATATGAAGATCACGGCTCAGGACCTGCTGAAGTTCGGTATAATCGATACCATCATTCCCGAGCCGACAGGCGGCGCCCATGCCGATCCGGCCGCCGCCATCGCCGCGACAGGCAAGGCGCTGGCCAAGGCGCTGGACGATCTCGCCAAAGTGCCGAAGGGCAAAATTCGCGCCCAGCGCGCCGACAAGTTTCTCAAAATGGGTCAGATTGTCTGAGCCAGGAATATTTCTTGGCTTTTATTAAGAGATCATTCACCATATCGGTTGAAAAACGGCATCTCAAGGCTCTTGGTTAATGATTGTTTTCACATTAAATTGAACCATATGTCCGGAATTGACGCTGCTGATTTCAAAAGGATGAATATTTGGCCATGAGACAAGACTTCGCGAAGGTGAGACAGCTGGCTCTCGTGGCAGCGGTCAGCGCCATTGGTCTGAGCCTCGCCGGTTGCGAGGACTCGACCTTCAGTCCGTCCGCCAAGGCGACCCAGCCAATCCCGGCCAAGACCATGGCCCTGATGAACGAAAAGGGTGTCAGCGTCGATTCGCCCGTCCTGATCCGCACCTTCAAGAAAGAAGCGGAACTCGAAATCTGGAAACAGAAGCCGGACGGCACCTATGTCTTCCTGAAGACTTTCCCCATGTGCCGCTGGTCCGGCCAGCTCGGGCCCAAGAAGCGCGAGGGCGATCGTCAGGTTCCGGAGGGCTTCTACACGATCACTCCCGGCCAGATGAATCCGAACTCAGCCTATTATCTCTCGTTCAACGTGGGTTACCCCAATGCCTATGACCGCGCCTATGGGCGCTCGGGCGGGGCAATCATGGTGCATGGCATCTGCTCCTCGGCGGGCTGTTATTCCATGACCAACCAGCAGATGGGCGAGATCTACGCCATCGCGCGCGAGGCCTTCCACGGCGGCCAGCGTGCCATCCAGATGGAATCCTTCCCGTTCCATATGACGGCGGAAAATCTGGCCAAGCACCGGCTGGACCCGAACATGCCGTTCTGGCGTAACCTGAAGGAAGGGTCCGACCATTTCGAAATCACGAAGCGGGAACCTCAGGTGGGTGTCTGCGGCAAGCGCTACGTCTTCGATGTGCAGGCGGCCAATGGCGGGCATCTTGATCCCGTCGCCGCTTGCCCGCCCCTGAAAATGGATGACCAGCTGGCTGCCGAAGTCGCGGCCAAGGACGCCAAGGATGAGCGCGAGGTCGCCAGCCTTGTCGCCAGCGGCGTCAAGCCGATCGAACTCGTCTATCAGGACGGCGGACAAAATCCCGAATTCCGTGACCGCGTCACCGAGATGAGCCGTCCCGAAGCCATCGCCGAAGGCCCGACTGAAATCGTGCTCGATAACAACGGCAAGCCGGTCAAGGCCCCTGCTCCGGTGCAGCAGGCCAGCGCGCCCGCCGCCAAAGTGGCGAGCGCCGCTCCGGCAGCGGCAAGCCCCGCACCCGCGTCGGGCGGGTTGCTGTCCTTCACGCAGGCCCCGGAGACAACGCCGGCCAGCTTCAAGCCAACCCAGACGGCCAGCGCCGGAACAGTGTCGTCCTTCTTCAAGAAATGGCTGCCGTTCGGACAGGATGACACGACAGCATCGAATATCCCCGTCAGCGAGCCAGCCTCGCCGCAGCCGGCGGATGTGCCCGTGCCGCCGCACCGGCTTGTCACCAGCGTCAACTGATATTCACCACATAAAAAAAACCCCGCCTCTCCGGCGGGGTTTTTTGTTGTCTCATCCGATACCGGATCAGAATTTGCGCACATCCACGAAATGGCCGGCAATGGCCGCCGCGGCCGCCATGGCGGGCGAGACGAGGTGCGTGCGGCCCTTGAAGCCCTGACGGCCCTCGAAATTGCGGTTCGATGTCGATGCACAGCGCTCATGCGGCGCCAGCTTGTCCGGGTTCATGGCAAGACACATGGAGCAGCCCGGCTCGCGCCATTCAAAACCGGCATCCTTGAAGATCTTGTCCAGTCCTTCGGCTTCGGCCTGCGCCTTCACCAGGCCCGAGCCCGGCACGACCATGGCGTTCACGCTGGCAGCCACATGCTTGCCCGCAACCACCTTGGCGGCGGCGCGCAGATCTTCGATGCGTCCGTTGGTGCATGAGCCGATGAACACGCGGTCGATGGCAATATCCGTCATCTTCTCGCCGCCCTTGAGGCCCATGTAATCAAGCGCGCGCTTGATGGTGGCGCGCTTCTGCTCGTCCTGAGCGTCCTCCGCACGCGGCACAGTGCCGTCAATGCTGGCCACGTCCTGCGGGCTGGTGCCCCAGGTGACGATGGGCGCAATATCGGCAGCATTGAGATGAATCTCGCTGTCGAAATGCGCGCCTTCATCGGTGTGCAACTGCGACCAGTAATGCACCGCCTGATCCCAGGCTGCGCCCTTCGGCGCCTTCGGGCGATCCTTGAGGTAGGCAAAAGTCTTTTCATCGGGCGCGATGAGGCCGGCGCGCGCGCCGCCTTCAATCGACATGTTGCAGACCGTCATGCGGCCTTCCATAGACAGGGCACGGATCGCCTCGCCCGCATATTCAATGACATGGCCGGTACCGCCCGCCGTGCCGATCTTGCCGATGATGGCGAGCACGATGTCCTTGGCGGTGCAGCCTTCCGGCAGCACGCCGTCCACCGTGACGCGCATGTTCTTGGCCTTGGCCTGAATCAGCGTCTGGGTGGCGAGCACATGCTCCACTTCCGAGGTGCCGATGCCGTGGGCCAGCGCGCCGAAAGCGCCATGCGTGGAGGTGTGGCTGTCGCCGCATACAATGGTGGTGCCGGGCAGCGTGAACCCCTGCTCCGGGCCGATGATGTGCACGACACCCTGACGGCGATCAAGCTCGGAATAATATTCGATGCCAAATTCGCGGGCATTTTCAGCGAGCTGAGCGACCTGTATGCGGCTTTCCGGGTCGGAAATGCCTTTCGAACGGTCGGTGGTCGGCACATTATGGTCAACCACGGCCAGCGTCTTCGAGGGCGCGCGCACCTTGCGGCCTGTCATGCGCAAGCCCTCGAACGCCTGCGGACTGGTCACTTCATGCACGAGATGGCGGTCGATATAGAGCAGGCAGGTGCCGTCTTCCTGTGTATCGACGACATGGTCGTCCCAGATCTTGTCGTAAAGTGTGCGTGCTTTGGTCATTTTCAACCTAACTCTGTGAACCCGGTTTGACCGTCATATAATCGAGACGGGTATAAATTCCAAGTGAAACGTCTCAGCGCCTCTCCGGCGGCACATTCCGCACCCTCATGCTGAAGGCGGCAATATCCGCTTTGGAATAGGACAGGTGCACGCGCCGGGTCGAAGGCGGACGTTTGGCGACGCTCAGACCTTCACGCCATCCCGTCGCCGGGCGGATGGGACGCGGCGCAAAGCCACCGCCGCAATTGGGGCAGACATTGTGCAGATGCGTCTCGACGCAATCCGCGCAGAACGTGCATTCAAACGTGCATATCCGCGCCTCAGGAGCATGAGGCGGCAGATCCTTGTCGCAATATTCGCAATTGGGGCGCAACTCCAGAGCCATTCTTCACCTCACCACATCAACGTAAAGCAGCCGTCTCAACCCGGATCATGCGCCGGATCAAGCAAAGGAGACAGGCCTGCCTAGACCGCTGCGGCCCGGGCACCTTCCATAATCGTATCCCGATAGAGATCGAGAAGCGCCGCGCTCTGCACATCGGTGCAGATTTTATGCGACGGCCTGCCGTCCCAGGGCGAGGGCGCATGCGCCCGCAGATCGGATTTCTGGATGGTCTGGCCATAGGCGATGCCGTCCATCACCACGCGGATCGGGCCGGTGCGTGTCCTGAACAGTTCCGGCGCGATCAGATAACCCACGGCGGAAGAATCATGCACGCAGATGCCCTCGACGCCGAAGGAATGATAGAAGCGCTCATACAGCCGCGTGATATCCCAGATGAAAGCGCCGGTTTCGCCGCAATCCCGGTGCAGCGCCTCAAGATGCGGACGGCGCATCACCGTCTCCATGGTGACATCGAGGCCCACGACCGTCAGCGGCCAGTCCGCCGCGAAAATCTCGTCCGCTGCCAGCACGTCGCCATGGATATTGGCCTCGGCGGCCGGGGTGATATTGCCAAGATGGCCGTGATGGCCGAAGGCCCCGCCCATGATGACAACCTCCTTAACCAGCGCGGCAATATCCGGCGCCTCGCGCAAGGCCAGCGCCAGATTGGTCATGCGGCCCACCGCGACAAGCGAAATCTCGTTGGGGCTGGCCCGCACCCGATCGATTATGAACCGATGCGCCGGGCGCGGATCGATTACGCCGGTCATTTCCGGCACGCCGATGTCGCCAAGACCGTCAGCGCCGTGAATATGGGCCGGCGCCGGATGAAACACGCCGAGCAGCGGCAATGCCGCCCCCTGTGCCACCGGCGCGGGAATATTGAATTTCTGCTTCAGATACAACGCATTGCGGGTGGTGATGCCGATTGCGGCATTGCCCATGACTGTGGTTATGCCCACCAGTTCGACCTGCGGCGCGTGATGCAGAAACAGCAGCGCCATCGCATCATCTATACCCGGATCAGTGTCGAAAATGACCTTCTTGATCTGCATGCCGCACCTGTTCTGGCCGCCTGAAATGCAAACGGCGCGACCTTGAGGGGACGCGCCGCGAAGAAACGAGAAAAGAGGAAAGACCCTTACTTTTCAGCCTTGGCTGCCTTCTTGGCTTCGATGCGGGCAGCCTTGTCGCTGGCGGACTCCGTACGCTCGGCGATACGGGCCGATTTGCCGCGACGGTCGCGCAGGTAATAGAGCTTGGCGCGGCGCACGGCACCACGGCGCACAACCTTGATCGACTCGATCATCGGCGAAAAGACCGGGAAAACGCGCTCGACGCCTTCACCATAGGAAATCTTGCGGACGGTGAAGCTTTCATTGAGGCCGCCGCCGTTGCGGGCGATGCACACGCCTTCATAGGCCTGCACGCGGACACGCTCGCCTTCCTTCACCTTGACATTGACAATCACGGTGTCGCCGGGCTGAAAATCGGGGGTTTCGCGGACTGCGGCCAGCTTTGCGGCCTGTTCAGCTTCAAGTTGTTCAATAATGTTCATTGTCATACTCCGTTTGGCTCTGCCAGCGTTTTCGGCACGCTTGTTTTCAGTTGCGCGCTGCTCTTACACGAGTGTTCAGGCTTTGTCGAGAGGCGGAAGGCCGTATTTCGCCGCCATGTCCGGACGGCGCTCCTGCGTCAGGCGCTCCGCCTGCGCGCGCCGCCAGGCCGCAATTTTCGCATGATCGCCCGAAAGCAGCACATCGGGAATGGCGCGCCCCTCCCATTCGCGCGGTCGCGTGTACTGGGGATGTTCGAGCAGACCGCTCTCGTGGCTTTCCTCAAGGCCGGACGCCTCCTTGCCCATGATGCCGGGAATGAGCCGCACACAGGCGTCCAGCACGATAAAGGCCGCCATTTCGCCGCCGGAGAGCACATAATCGCCGATGGATACTTCTTCGAGGGCGCGCCCGCCAATCACCCGCTCATCGACGCCTTCAAAACGTCCGCATACCAGAACCAGCCCCGGCCCCGCACTCCAGCGCCGCACGTCGCTCTGGTGCAATGGCCGTCCGCGCGGGCTCATGAGCAGGCGCGGGCGCTCGTCGCGCGGCAGGGCATCGAGGCCAGCCGCCAGCACATCCGCCCGCAAAACCATGCCCGGGCCGCCGCCCGCCGGTGTGTCGTCGACAGCGCGGTGGCGTCCAAGACCATGATCGCGGATATTGCGCGCCTCCAGCGACCACAGGCCGTGGGCCAGCCCGTCGCCCGCCAGCGACATGCCGAGCGGGCCGGGAAACATCTCCGGATACAGCGTGAGAACAGTGGCGGCAAAAGCCATGGCCTATTCCGCCTCGCCCTCGAGCAGGTCCGGCAGATTGACCACGATGCGCCCGCCGGCGACATCGACCAGCGGAACGACGGCCTTGGTGAACGGAAGAAGCAGCGTCTCGCCCTCCGGCGGCGCTATTTCGACAATATCCCCCGCGCCATAATTCTCCAGGGCGCGGACATGGCCGATCAGATCGCCATCGCCGGTCTCGGCCCTGAGGCCGATCAGATCGGAATAATAGAATTCTTCTTCGTCCGGCGGCGGCAATTGCGCGCGCGGCACGAAAAGTTCGAGATTGGTCAGCGCCTGCGCCGCGCCGCGGTCCTTGATGCCGGCCACCTGCGCGACAAACATGTCGTCTTTCAGATGACGCAGCGCGGAAAGACGGAACATGCGTCCGTCCTTCGTCTGCACGGGGCCGTAGTCGCCGATGGCGGCGGGATCCTGTGTGTAGGATTTCAGGCGAATTTCACCGCGCACCCCATGGGCTGCGCCAAAGACGCCAACGAGCACCAGATCAGACATGGCGGCAGCTCCCGATCGAGGGGTGTTAATTCTTCTCACCCTTCGACAACGCAGGAGGAGAAGATCTATATCCCCCGCCCTTGCTCAGGGCGAGGGATATGATGAGCGCCCACCCTTCGGCGGGGGCGGATAAGACTCAACATTTTGCCTCATCCTGAACTTGTCGAAGGACAGAGCCTGTCGAAGGATGAGGAAGAGCGGCAGACTTATTATTCAGCCGGTGCTTCGGCAGCGGCGGCGGCCTTTTCAGCAGCAGCAGCGGCGGCGGCAGCGCGTTCCTGCGCCTTCTTCTTCGGCTTGGCCTTTTCGGGATTGTTGCCAGCCGGGCGGCTGACGACACCGAGGCTGTCCAGCAGGCGCAGCACGCGGTCGGTCGGCTGAGCGCCCTTGCCCATCCAGACCTTGGCCTTTTCCACATCGAGAACGAGGCGGGTCGCATCGTCCTTCTTCTTCAGCGGATCGAACGTGCCGATACGCTCGATGAAGCGGCCGTCGCGCGGCATGCGCGAGTCGGCAACGATGATGCGGTAGAACGGACGCTTCTTGGCGCCGCCGCGGGCGAGACGAATTTTCAACGACATAGCTTACTTCCTTCTTTGATAGTCCCTGAACCATGCGGCCTTGAACGGGAACCCTGGCGTTCAAGGCACGAATTCACTTCTTCTTTCCGAACGGATTAAACCCGCCAAGACCGGGAAGACCGCCGAGACCCGGCAGTTTCGGCAATGTGGGCGCGCCTTTGGCGAAGAGTTCCGGCGGCGGCTCATCCGGCAATTTCGGCAGGCCCGGCACCTGCTTCTGCAATTGCGCCATCTGCTCGGGCGACGGCATGCCGCCGGGCATCATGCCGCCTGCTCCGCCGCCAAGGCCGAACATGGACGCCATCTTGCCAAGCGCCCCCTTGCCCGAGGCCGAACCCATCTGTTTCATCATGTCGGCGGTGGCGCGGTGCTGCTTGAGAAGCTTGTTGACCTCTTCCACAGTCGTGCCGGCACCGGCGGCGATCCGCTTCTTGCGCGATGCCTTGAGAATATCGGGGTTGCGCCGCTCCTTCGGCGTCATGGACAGGATGATCGCGCGCTGCCGCTTGATGATACGGTCGTCGATCTTGCCCGCAAGCTGGTCCTTCATCTTGCCCATGCCGGGCAACATGCCCATCAGCGAGCCAAGCCCGCCCATTTTTTCCACCTGCGCGAGCTGATCCGCCATATCGGCAAGGTCGAACTTGCCCTTTTTCATCCGCTCGGCGATCTGCATGGCCTTTTCGGCATCGATCGTCTGGGCGGCCTTCTCCACAAGGCTGACAATGTCGCCCATGCCCAGAATGCGGTTGGCAATGCGCACGGGATGGAAATCGTCGAGATCGTCGACCTTTTCGCCGATACCGATCAGCTTGATCGGCTGGCCGGTGACAGCGCGCATCGAGAGCGCCGCGCCGCCGCGCCCGTCGCCATCGACACGGGTGAGCACAATTCCGGTTATGCCAACGCGCTCATGAAAATTGCGGGCGAGATTGACGGCATCCTGACCGGTCAGCGCATCCGCGACCAGCAGAATTTCATGCGGGCGGCTCGCGGCCTTGATCTCGGCCATTTCGGCCATGAGCGGCTCGTCGATATGCGTGCGGCCCGCCGTATCGAGCATGACCACATCATAGCCCTGCAGGCGGGCGGTTTCCTCAGCGCGCTTCGCGATCTGCACCGGTGTCTGCCCGGCGATAATCGGCAAGGTGTCGATGCCGACCTGACGTCCGAGAACGGCCAGTTGTTCCTGCGCTGCCGGACGCTTGACGTCGAGCGAGGCCATGAGCACCTTGCGCTTCATGCGCTCGGAGAGACGCTTGGCAATCTTGGCCGTGGTCGTGGTCTTGCCGGCGCCCTGCAAGCCCACCATCATGATGGCCACGGGCGGCGCGGCGTCGAGATTGATCGGGCTGGCGTCCGAACCCAGCGTTTCGACAAGAACGTCGTTGACGATCTTGATCACCATCTGGCCCGGCGTCACCGATTTAATGACATTGGCGCCGATGGCCCGTTCCTTCACCTTTTCGGTGAAGCCGCGCACGACATCAAGCGAGACGTCAGCCTCCAGCAGGGCGCGGCGCACCTCGCGCAGGGCGACATTGACATCTTCCTCGCTCAGCGCGCCGCGCCGGGTGAGTGTGTCAAAAATCGAAGAGAGCTTGGAACTGAGGCTCTCGAACATGTGTCATCCTCTCGCCTGCGCGGCAGGTTCAAACCACGCGACCCGCAAACCCGGCAGCGCGGGTTACAGATACGCACAAAACAAAACGCGCCCGAGAACGTCAGGTTTCAACCCATCGCTGTCGGACGTGCGCCGCCTGACCCGAAGGCCATGATCACGGCATAATTGTTCAATAAGAACGGGTGTCTTTTAATCCTGCCCGCCGCCGGAGTCAAATTGCCATTACGGAAATTTTGCCTATATGTGACACTGGTATTTTGCCCCAGCCGCCTCGACAGAATCGCAAATGCCTGATTCAATGAATATTTATCAGTGAACCCGAATCGCAATGCACCTGCACAGATATTTCCGCGCCGCACGAATTCCGCTCGCAGCCGCCCTTTCGCTGGCCTCGGCGGCGTTCTCTCCCACATTCGCCGATACGATCCAGATCAAATATGCCGTAAGCCTGTCGATATTGCCGATCGGAGCCGCTTTTTTCAACGGAACCGTGACCGCGACATCCTACAAGGTTGAAGCCGGCGCGAAAGTGACTGGCATAGCCTCGCTCGTGTCGAGTTCGAAGGGCGTCGCCACCGCTACGGGCAGCATCGACGGCGCGCGGATCCTGCCCGCCACCTACGCCACCACGGCCTCCAATTCGAAAATGACGCGCACCATACGCATGGCAATGAGCGGCGGCGCGGTCAGCGGCCTCGAAATCAACCCGCCCTTCGAGGAAATTCCCGATCGTGTGCCGATCAAGGATACCGACGTCCAGAATATTGTCGATCCGCTCGGCGCGATGGTCATGACCTTTACCGGCGATACAATCAATGAAAGCGCCTGCGCCCATAAACTGCCTGTTTTCGATGGCGGCGCGAGGTTCGACATTACTTTGTCCTTCGCCGAGACAAAAACCGTGAAGGTGAAGGGTTATTCTGGTCCGGTGGCTGTCTGCCATGTGCGCTACACCCCGGTATCGGGCCACAGGCCGAACCGCCCGGCCACCAAATTCATGGAAGAGAACAAGGATATCGACATCTGGCTGGCGCCCATCGGCGCGCTTCATGTCGCCGTACCCTTGCGCATCTCGCTCAAGACCATGACGGGAACGGCGGTTGTCGAGGCCAGCGAATTCAACGTCACGCATTAACTTTTCCGGCGCGGCGCAACGCCTGATCCATGCGCCAAGGGGCCGCACCGGGCCGCGTTAGCCTGTGCCATTCAGGGATAAATTCTTAATTTGTGAAGCCGCCCGGCATAAAAACACTTTCCTCCTGCGGAAAAATCCAGATTGATATGAGAAAAAATTGCCTCAGATCGGCGCTTTGATCCCGAGACAGAGCATGAACATGGATGAAATGCCGATTCGGACATGGTCTGTTTCCCTCCTGATCGGCAGGGTTAACAGGCAGCACGAAAACTTCCTGCTTGACACAGGATCGGCCACAAACCGTCCGCGAACGGTGATTCGAAAACAATTGCGGCGCTGAAACAATATGTGGTAGGCACATGGCCCATGCTCATCTTCATCCTGTAGGAACAAAACCAGATTCGATCGACAATACCGATTCGCCCCCGTTTCGTTCCGGCAACGTTCGAAAGATGAATCTGCAGGGCCTGTCCTGTATCATTCCGGGCCGCATCAGGTCGGGCTTCGGGCAAAGGAATTGTCAAAAGCATTGTAACGTGTAACGTCCACCAGCGCCGGGGCTTTCCCGTGCCGCCAAGCCAAACCGCAGATGAACATACAAACGCCACGCCGCAGTCTTGAAGTTTCCGAACGGGCCAGGAATGTGCTGGCGGTTCTGGGGCCGACCAACACCGGCAAGACCCATCTTGCGATCGAGCGGATGTTGGAGCATTCCAGCGGCATGATCGGCCTGCCTTTGCGCTTGCTGGCGCGCGAGGTCTACAACAGGGTTGTGGCCAAGGTCGGCCCGGAGGCCGTCGCCCTCATCACGGGCGAGGAAAAAATCAAGCCAAAGCAGCCGCGCTACTGGATCAGCACCATCGAGGCCATGCCCCGCGACATTTCCGTCGCCTTTGTTGCCATCGACGAAATTCAGCTTGCCGGAGACCTTGACCGCGGCCACACCTTCACCAACCGCATTCTCAACATGCGGGGACGCGAGGAGACGATGCTGCTGGGCGCCGCCACCATGGCGCCGGTGCTGGAGCGCCTGCTGCCGGGCGTCACCATCGTCTCGCGCCCGCGCTTGTCCGATCTTGCCTTCGCCGGCGACCGCAAGCTCACCCGCCTTGCGCCGCGCAGCGCCATTGTCGCCTTTTCGGCGGAGGAAGTTTACGCCATAGCCGAACTGATGCGCCGTCAGAAGGGCGGCGTGGCCGTCGTTCTGGGCGCGCTCTCGCCGCGCACGCGCAATGCGCAGGTCGAACTCTACCAGAACCGCGACGTCGATTATATTGTCGCGACCGACGCCATTGGCATGGGGCTCAATCTCGATGTCGAGCATGTGGCTTTCGCCGCAGACAAGAAATTCGACGGCTGGCAGCGCCGCCGCCTGACCCCGGCGGAAATGGGCCAGATCGCGGGACGCGCCGGGCGGCACATCAAGGACGGCACCTTCGGCACCACGGGGCGTTGTCTGCCCTTCACCGACGATATTGTCGAGATGCTTACCGAACACCGCTTCGATCCCGTCACGACGCTGCAATGGCGCAACAGCGAACTTGATTTTTCATCCCTGAGGGATCTTCAGGCGAGCCTTGATGTCATTCCCGAGGAATATGGCCTCACCCGCGCGCCGGTGGGCGAGGATATCCTCGTGCTGGACATTGCCGCACATGACGAAACCATCCAGCGCAATGTCAAGACCCGCGCCGATCTGATGCGGCTTTGGGACGCCTGCCAGATTCCGGACTATCGCAAGGTCTCTCCGGCCGCGCACGCGGATCTGGCACTGACCATATTTCAGTTTATTGTCCGGGCCGGACGCATCCCCGACGACTGGTTCAGCCGCCATCTGACGCAGTTTGACCGCAACGATGGCGACATAGATACATTATCGGCACGAATAGCGCAGGTTCGCAGCCTGACCTATATTGCCAATCGCCCAGATTGGCTTATTGATCCTGAATATTGGCAAGGTGTTGCCAGACAGGTTGAAGATCGTTTATCAGACGCATTGCATGAACGTTTGACCCAAAGGTTTGTTGACCGGCGGACAAGCCTTCTCATGCGCCGATTGAGAGAGAATGCCATGCTTGCAGCGGAAATCACCGCCACCGGAGATGTCAAGGTCGAGGACCACCACGTGGGCCGCCTGGAAGGATTCCGCTTCACGCCTGATCCGCAGGCCTCCGGCGAGGAGGCCAAGGCCCTCAACGCCGCGGCACATCAGATTCTTGGCGCCGAACTTGAAAAGCGCGCCGCCAGGCTGAACGAGGCCGTGGACGAATCGCTCGTGCTCTCGAACGACGGTACCCTGCGCTGGCTCGGCGAGGTCATCGCCAAGCTCATGCCGGGCGAGAAAATCCTGCAGCCTCATCTGCGCCTGCTCGCCGACGACCAGCTTTCCGGCGCCGCGCTGGAACTGGCGCAGAACCGCGTCAATCTCTGGCTCGCCCAGCACCTCAAAAAGCTGCTCGGGCCGCTGTTCGCGCTGGAAAGCGGCGAAGGGCTGGAGGGCATTGCCCGCGGCATCGCCTTCCAGATCGCCGAGAACCTCGGCGTGCTGGAGCGCTCCAAGGTCGCCAATGACATGAAGTCGCTGGATCAGGAAGGCCGCGGCGCTCTGCGCAAGGCCGGCGTGCGTTTTGGCGCCTATCACATCTATCTGCCCGCCCTGATCAAGCCTGCGCCGCGCGCGCTTGCCGCGCAGCTCTGGGCGCTGAAGCACGGCGGCTCGTCTGAGATCAAAGGTCTCGTCGAAGTGCCGCATCTGGCCGCATCTGGACGCACGTCCTTCGCCGCCGACAAGGATGTGCCCAAGGGTCTTTACCGCGCCGCCGGCTTCCGCCTTTGCGGGGAACGCTGTGTGCGTGTCGATATTCTCGAACGCCTCGCCGATCTCATCCGCCCGGCTGTCAATTACCGGCCCGGCACGACGCCGGGAGACCCGCCGCCCGGCGCCGCCGACGAAGACGGTTTTATTGTTACCGTGGGCATGACTTCTCTGGCCGGATGCTCGGGCGATGATTTTGCCGCCATTCTGCGCTCGCTCGGCTATACGGCCACAAAACGGCCCGGCCCGGCCATTTCAGTGCCGCTGGTGCCTCTGGCCCCGACCACGCCGGTGCAGAGCGAGCCCAAGACAGCGGAAGATGCGGCGCTGACGCCGGATACTGCACAGGAAGCAGCTTCGCCGGATGCGGCAACAGGCGAAACAGCCGCCGAAGCAACATCGGCGCCCGACGTGATTGCGCAGGAAGTGACCGCGCCGGAACCAGTCGCAGCGGCTGAAGCCGAAACAACGCCCGCCCTCGCCGAGGCGACGTCTGCGCCACTTCATGAGCCCGAACCCGTCGACATGGAAGCCGGAGAGATCATCGCCGCGCCACAGCCGGAACTGGCCGCCGCCGAGCCATCAGAGCCGGTATTGGTCGAAATCTGGCATATGCAGCGCCATGTGCATCATCACCGCGACCATCACCACCGGCAGGAACGCCGCCACCAGCCGCAGCGCCCGGCCACGCCAGCCGGAGAGGCGCCTGCGGGCGGCGAGCAGCAGCCCGGCCAGCGCGCCAGACGCTTCGAGAAATTCGGCAAGGCCGCGCCGCAGGGCCAGAGAGGCGAGCACAACCGTCAGGACGGCGGCCGCCCGCAGGAAGGCAAACGTCCCAATGAGGGCAAGCGCCCGCATGACGGCAAGCGGCCCTTCGGCGGCAAGGGGCAGGATGAGCGCGGCAGGCCGCGCGGCGCGCCCTTCGCCTCCACCGAAGCGCCCAAGGGCCGCGACAAGCAGCCTGATCCGGATTCGCCCTTCGCCAAGCTGCTGGCGCTGAAGGCCGCGATGGAAGGGAAGAAGGACTGACCCGGCATGACGACGCAAACGGCAGCCGGCAAGCAACGCCTCGATAAATGGCTCTGGTTCGCCCGCGTCGTCAAAACCCGGTCTCTCGCCGCCAGACTGGTGGCTGAAGGCCATGTCCGCGTCAATTCCGAACGCGTAGACTCGCCTTCCAGAGCGATCCGCCCGGCAGATGTGCTCACCATAGCTCTTGAGCGGCAGGTGCGTGTGCTCAAAGTACTTGGATGCGGCACGCGCCGCGGCCCTTTCGAAGAAGCCCGCCTGCTGTTCGAGGACCTCTCGCCGCCACCGCCGCCGCGGGAAGCCGCGCCTGCCGCGCGCGAAGCCGGTTCTGGCCGCCCCACGAAGCAGGAGCGCCGCGCGCTCGACCATTTTCTGGATCAATCCCGATGACATCGATTCTCGATATATTGCCCGGCGCCATCCGCCAGCACAGGCAGCTTCTGGTGGCCTGGGCGACCAGCCTTGATCCGGCCAATGCGGAATTGCTGGTGCATGCGGGCTTTGATGCCGCCCTCTTCGACATGCAACACGGCACCTGCGACATGGCGGCGGCCATACGCGGCATAGCGGCTGTTGCGCTCGCCGGAAAGCCAGCCATCGTGCGCATTCCCGTCGGCGAATTCCAGAGCGCCTCGCGCGCGCTTGATGCCGGGGCGGCGGCTGTTGTCGCGCCGATGATCAATTCGGGCGCCGACGCCCAGATGTTCGCCGATTTCATGAAATACCCGCCGATGGGCCGCAGGTCGTGGGGCGCCTATCGCGGCGTCGAATTTTCCGGCACGGAACCTCAGACCTATCTTGCCGAGGCCAATGCGAAGCAGCTTGCCATCGCCATGATCGAAACGCGCGAGGCCTTGGCGGCTCTCGAGGATATTCTGGCCGTTCCGGGCATTGACGGCGTGTTCATCGGCCCGTCCGATCTCTCCATCACGCTGTCCAATGGCACATTGAACCCGCGGTCCGAGGCGGTGATGGAAGCTCTGGCCCATATCGGCGCCAGAGCCAGTGCGCATGGCAAATTTGCCTCTGCCTTCGGGCTGGACGGGCCGCATGCCCGGATGCTGCTCAAGATGGGCTATGCCTTCGCCACAGTCTCGACAGAGGCGGCGATGCTGCGCGCCGGCGCAACGGCGGAACTGGCGCTGGCGCGTCAGAAGGACTGAACGCCCTCAACAATCATGAAGAGGCCGATGGCCATCATCAGCAGGCTGGAGAACAAAGGCAGCCGCCTGAACCAGTGTCCGTGGCCAGAGAAATAGCTCTCGGCATGGCGCAGGCCCCAGGCCGCAAGCACGCCAACGCCAACCAGCGTCAGCGCCAGCCCCAGCGAGAAAGCCGCCACCATGGCCGCCCCGAGCACAAAGGCCTTGAGCTGCAGGCTGATCAGCAGAACGGTGATCGCGGCGGGACAAGGCAGCAGGCCGGCCGAGAGGCCAAACACCGCGATCTGCCCTGATGTTGCCGTCCGCGCGCCAAACCGTGCGGCAATGTCGCGCGCATGGGCCGCCGCATGGGCATCCTCGTCGTGGTCATCATGGTGATGTCCGTGGTGCCCGTCATGATCATGGTGATGATGATCATCGTGATCATGATGATGATCGTGCGACCCGGGCATAACCCGCGACATGGTCCAGAACGCCAGCGCGAAGATCAAAGCGCCGGAAATCAGCAGCAGATAAGGCTCGATGCGCGAATTGATCAGTTCAGGCCCGAAATAGAGTCCGGTCAGCGCAACGGCCGCCACTACAAGCGAATGTGAAACTGCCGCACACAGGCCCAGCAGAACCGCCTGCGCGATCGTTCCGCGCACAGCGATGATGAAAGCCGCCATCATGGATTTAGAGTGGCCAGGCTCCAGCCCGTGCAAAGCGCCAAGCAGCACCGCCAGAGGCAGGTAAAGCCAGGATGTGCCTGCACCCGAACTGATTAAAGCAGCAATATCCGGCATGATGACCTATCTCAGAACAGGCAGGCCGAAGCTCTGCGCCAGAAAAAGCCCGCCATGGGTGAGGCCGGCGCTGTCGATGGAATGTCCCAGCCCGAGCGAGAGGTGCCATTGCGCCGGCACGTCGTTCTGGCCAAGCTGCTGCCCGGACAGGAACAGGGCGTCCATGGGAATGACATCGTCGTCGCTGCCATGCACCAGAAGCACCGGCGGTGACGTTCCTAGCCCGGCACGGTCGGCCTTGAGATGCTCGGCACCAACAAGAACACCCGAATAGCCGAGAATGGCCGCCGGACGGCGCCGCAAGCCCACATGCAGCGCCATCATCGTGCCCTGCGAAAAGCCGACCAGCGCCATCTGGCCGTCATCGAGGCCAAGGCGCGCCAGTTCACCGTCAATAAAGGCGTCAAGCGCCGGGCGGGCATAGGTGACACCGCGCCAGCGCTCGGACGGGTCGCGCATGGTCAGCTCAAACCATTGCCGTCCGCCGCCCATCGGCGCGCGGTCCGGCGCATGCGGCGAGACGAAGGCGGCATCGGGCAGCCATTCCTGCCACTGACGGCCCAATTCGATCAGGTCGTTGCCATCCGCCCCGTAGCCATGCAGGAACACCACAAGCTGTTTCGCGGTGCCCGATCTGGCGGCGAGGCGCGGACCATCGATCATGTCAGGCCCAGGGCCGCGCGGCAGCAAGCTTCTGCTCGAATGCGTCGATGGACTTGGCCTTGACCATGGTCAGTCCGATGTCGTCGAGACCGTTGAGCAGGCAATGCTTGCGGAACGCATCCACATCAAACTTGACGACGCCGCCGTCCGGACCGCGGATTTCCTGCGATTCCAGATCAATGGTAAGCGTGGCATTGGCGCCGCGTTCAGCATCGTCCATCAGCTTGGCCAGATCTTCCTTCGAAACGACAATCGGCAGGATGCCGTTCTTGAAGCAATTATTATAGAAAATATCGGCAAAGCTGGTCGAGATCACGCAGCGGATGCCAAAATCAAGCAGAGCCCAGGGCGCATGTTCGCGCGAGGAGCCGCAGCCGAAATTATCTTCCGCCACCAGAATCTGCGCCTTGCGATAAGCGGGCTGGTTGAGCACGAAATCCGGATTTTCAGAGCCATCCTCGTTAAAGCGCATCTCGGCAAACAGACCAGCGCCAAGGCCGGTGCGCTTGATGGTTTTGAGATATTGCTTCGGGATGATCATGTCGGTGTCGACATTGGTGATCTTGAGCGGAGCGGCAACGCCGGTGAGCTTCGTAAACTTATCCATTTCAACCTCGCTTCATGCCAGCACGCCGTGGCAGTGCTTGTATTTCTTGCCGGAACCGCAGGGGCATAGCTCATTGCGGGCCACCTTGCCCCAAGTCTCCGGATTGAGCGGATCACGCGGGCCGGCGGCCACAGCGGCGAATTCTCCCGCCGCGATACGCGAATTGATGTCGGCGATCTGTTCTTCATCCTCGCCGGTCAGCGGATTGATGTGCTGCGGCTGGCCGAGCACCGGTTCGGCCGGCGCAGGCTGGAATTGTACCTCGACGCGCATCAGTTGCGCTGTCACCGTCTCGCGCAGCTTCACGATCAATGTGCCGAACAGATCAAAGGCTTCCGACTTATATTCATTCAGCGGGTCGCGCTGGGCATAGCCGCGCCAGCCGATCACCTGCCGCAGATGATCCAGCGTCACCAGATGGTCGCGCCAGAGGTGATCGAGAACCTGCAGCACGATCTGCTTCTCGACATAGCGCTGGATATCCGGCGTATTGCGCTGCGTGCGCTCGGCATAGGCTTCGTCGGCCGCTTTGGTGATGCGGTCGCTCATTTCCTCGTCGGCAATGCCTTCTTCCGCCGCCCAGGCCTTGACCGGCAGATCGAGGTTGAGGGCCGTGGACACGGTCTCATGCAGGCCCTCGACATCCCAGGCCTCGGCATAGGCATCCGGCGGGATATGGCGCGTCACAATATCGTCGATGACGGCATGGCGCATATCGGTGACAATGTCCTCGAGCGAGTCCTGCGCCATCATCTCGCGACGCTGTTCGAACACCACCTTGCGCTGGTCGTTCATCACATCGTCGAATTTCAGCACGTTCTTGCGCTGATCGAAGTTGCGCGCCTCTACCTTCTGCTGGGCCTTTTCCAGAGCGCGGTTGATCCACGGGTGGATAATGGCCTCGTCAGGCTTGAGGCCAAGGCGCTGCAGCATCGAATCCATACGATCCGAGCCAAAAATGCGCATAAGGTCATCTTCGAGCGAAAGGAAGAATTTCGAACGTCCGGCGTCGCCCTGACGGCCGGAACGGCCGCGCAACTGGTTGTCGATACGGCGCGATTCATGCCGCTCGGTGCCGATGATATACAGACCGCCGGGACGATTCACCGTTCTGGCCGGGCGATTGCCCTTGGCGGGTTCCAGTTCGATCACTTCCTCGGCAGCAAGCACGATCGCGCGCTTTTCCTCGATCTCGCGGGTGGCCGCGGCAATGGCAGCTTCGCGCTCCGGCCCTTCGGCGATGCTGGCGGTGATCTGGGCAATGCGCATCTCGAGATTGCCGCCAAGCTTGATATCGGTGCCGCGACCGGCCATATTGGTGGCGATGGTCACCGCGCCCGGAACACCGGCCTCGGCCACGATCTGCGCTTCCTGCTCGTGATAGCGCGCATTGAGCACCTGATGCGGAATGCCCCGTGCTTTCAGCATTTCGGAGATCAGCTCGCTTTTCTCGATTGAGGCCGTGCCCACGAGAACGGGCTGCTGGCGCGAGAGCGCCCCCTCGATCTCACGCACGACGGCGCGGTATTTCTCCTCGGCCGTGCGGTAAACCTCATCATCGTCGTCATAACGCTGCACCGGCACGTTGGTCGGAATTTCAACGACATCCAGCTTGTAGATCTCGTGAAACTCATTGGCTTCGGTGGCCGCAGTGCCGGTCATGCCCGAGAGCTTGCCATAGAGGCGGAAATAATTCTGGAAGGTGATGGATGCCAGAGTGACGTTCTCCGGCTGGACCTGCACATGCTCCTTGGCTTCAAGCGCCTGATGCAGGCCTTCCGAATAGCGGCGGCCCGGCATCATGCGTCCGGAAAATTCGTCGATGATCACCACCTCGCCGTCGCGCACGATATAATCTTTGTCGCGGCTGAACAGGGTGTGGGCGCGCAGGCCCTGCTGCACATGATGAACCAGCGTCGAATTTGCCGATTCATACAGCGTGCCTTCCTTGAGGATGCCGGCGGCGCGCATCAGTTCCTCAATATGCTCATTGCCGGCTTCGGTCAGGCTCACCGAACGCTGCTTCTCATCGAGCTCAAAATCGCCCGGCACAAGCTGGGGGATCAGAGCATTGATGCTGTTGTAGAGATCGGATTTGTCGTCTGAAGGGCCGGAAATGATCAGCGGCGTGCGCGCTTCGTCGATCAGGATCGAGTCCACCTCGTCGACGATCGCATAATTATGGCCGCGCTGCGACATCTGCGACAGCTCGTATTTCATGTTGTCGCGCAGGTAATCGAAGCCGAATTCGTTGTTCGTGCCGTAGGTTATATCGCAGGCATAGGATTGGCGGCGCTCCTCGTCATCGAGGCCATGCACGATAATGCCGACCGAAAGCCCGAGGAATTTGTAGATACGGCCCATCCACTCGGAGTCGCGGCGGGCAAGATAATCGTTGACGGTGACGACATGCACGCCCTTGCCGGGCAGCGCATTGAGATAGGTGGCGAGCGTAGCGACAAGGGTCTTGCCCTCACCCGTGCGCATTTCCGCGATGGAGCCTTCGTGCAGCACCATGCCGCCGATCAGCTGCACATCGAAATGTCTCTGGCCAAGCACGCGTTTGGCGGCCTCGCGCACCGTGGCGAATGCGGGAATCAGCAGGTCGTCGAGGCCTTTGCCGGCAGCGATCTGGGCGCGGAACTCATCGGTGCGGGCGCGGAGCGCCTCGTCGCTCAGCTTTGCCAGTTCCGGTTCCAGAGCATTGATGGCCGCCACTTTGGGTTTGTAGGATTTGAGCCGCCGATCATTCGCGGTGCCAAATAATTTGCGTGCGACGGAACCTAACATTCAAACCTCTTCCACCCCACAGGCGGGGAGCCCATTCCGGGCAATCGACAATTCGCCCATTCCTCATGGCCGTTCCATGTGTGCAACAGCCGGCCGCGCGCGGGAACGATGCCGCCCCACGCCGCCGAACAGATAAGATCGCGCCACTCTCTTGTCAATGAAGGTGCCATATTTGGTCTTGTCTTCGCGACAAGATTCGGCGAATGTGCGCGCCAATTCCAACATGTTGCCGCTTTTCGATTCGATAAGGCCGCACGCGAGACCGGCTCATGGCCGTGCTTGGCGCGGCATCACACAGGACCTGACTATGACCCGGAATTTCCGCACCCTTATTTCAAGCGCTTCACTGATCAAAAGCTCGCTGGCGGTTGCCGCCCTGATGACATCCCTGACGCTGGCCCATGCCGAACCCAAGGTTCTGGCCAAGGTGGATGGCATCGCCATCACCGAGGAGGACTTCAACATGGCGTTGCAGGACCTCGGCCCGTCGCTGCCGCCGCAGGCCGACGATCAGGCCAAGCACAATTATGTGATGGAATATCTTATCGACACCAAGCTCGTTGCGCGCGAGGCCGAGAAGGAAAAGATCACCGACAGCGCCGATTATCAGAAGCGTCTGGCCTATCTCAAGGACAAGGCGCTGATGGAAACCAAGATGAGCCAGGTCGCCGCCGCTTCCGACACGGACGCCAACCTCAAGAAAACCTATGACGAAGCCGCCGCCGCCCAGAAGGGCGTCATGGAAGTGCATGCCCGTCACATTCTCGTGAAGACGGAAGACGAGGCCAAGGCTGCGCTGGCCCGCATTAAAAAAGGTGAGGATTTCGCCAAGGTGGCGGACGAGGTCTCCACCGACAAGAGCGCCAAGGGCGGCGATCTCGGCTTCTTCACCAAGGACAAGATGGTGCCCGAATTCGCGGATGCCGCCTTCAAGCTGGAGCCGGGACAGGTCTCCGACCCCGTCAAGACTCAGTTCGGATGGCATATCATCAAGCTCGAGGAAAAGCGTCCGCATCCGTTCCCCGAATTTGATGCCGTCAAGGATCAGGTCCGCCGTTACGTGATCCAGAAGGCGCAGGCCGAAATGATCACCAAGCTTCATGACGGTGTCAAAATTGAACGTCTTGATCAGCCGACCCCGGCTGACCTTCTGAAAACCCTGCCGGCTGACGGCGGCGACAAGGCTGCAACCCCAGCAAAATAACGGAACCGACCATGGCGCATGATGCCCCGCTCTCTCCTCTTGCTCCCAAATCCTACCCCACGCTGCCTGAAATAGACGGCGTGCGGTTTGCAACCGGCGAGGGCGGCATCCGCTACAAGGGACGAACCGACGTGCTTCTCGCCCTCATGGACGAAGGCACGCAGGTTGCCGGTGTATTCACCCGCTCCAAATGCCCTTCGGCGCCGGTGGACTGGTGCCGCAGGAACCTGCCGGGCGGAAGGGCGCGCGTTCTGGTGGTCAATTCCGGCAATGCCAATGCCTTCACCGGCCAGAAGGGCGTGGAGAGCGTCGCGCTGACCGCGAAAATTGCCGCCAGGACCTCCGGCGCGCCCGAGAGCGAGATTTTCCTTGCCTCGACGGGCGTGATCGGCGAGCCGCTCGACGCCAGCAAATTCGATGGCCTGCTGGACAGGCTGGCCGCAAGCGCCGCTCCGGGCGCAATGATCGAGGCCGCGCGCGCGATCATGACCACCGACACATACCCGAAGGTGGCAACCGCAACGACCAGAATAGACGGCGTGAGCGTGACTCTGAGCGGCATGGCCAAGGGCGCGGGCATGATCGCACCCGACATGGCCACCATGCTGTCCTTCGTCTTTACCGATGCGCCCATAGCCGCGCCCGCGCTGCAGGCGCTGCTGGCCAGAGGCGTTCAGACCAGCTTCAACGCCATCACCGTTGATTCAGACACATCCACCTCGGATACATTGATGCTCTTTGCCACGGGCGCTGCGGCAAAGCGCGGCTGCCCGCGCATTGAAAGCCCGAATGACCCGCGCCTTGCAGGGTTCAGGCGCGCATTGGGAAAAATGCTGCTCAATCTCGCGCATCAGGTGGTCCGGGATGGCGAAGGCGCCCGCAAATTCATCGAAATTCAGGTTGAGGGCGCCGCTTCCGCCAAGGCCGCGAAGAAAATCGGCCTGTCCATCGCCAATTCGCCGCTGGTGAAGACGGCCATTGCCGGCGAAGACGCCAATTGGGGCCGTGTCGTCATGGCCGTGGGCAAGGCCGGCGAAAAAGCCGAGCGCGACAGGCTTTCGATCTATTTTGGCGGAATACGTGTCGCACATCTGGGCGAGCGTGATTCTTCCTATGATGAACAGCAGGTTTCACAATATATGCGCGGCGATCACATCGTCTTGAAAGTAGATCTTGGTATAGGCCAAGGTAAAAGCAAAATTTGGACTTGCGACCTGACCAAGGAATATGTTGCTATAAACGGAGATTACCGATCATGAGGGAGTGATGAATGCGCGTCGTTGGCTTTATTTTACTGGCAACATTGGTTTCAGCCTGCCAGATGACCCAGTTTCCAACGACACCGTCAGCTCCACCCCCCGCCGATGCGGCATTCGATCCGGAACAGGCAGCATTCATCCGCAAGGACGGCAAGGCCATCATCACAGGTGTCACGCTGAGCCGAAATGCCAGAGGCTGGGCAGTTCGCGGTGCCGGCGAGACAGTTACCCTCGTGCCGCAAACCGATTATGCCCGCAAGCGCATCTATGATCTTTATGGCAACGCGAATTATGTCGACGTGATCCGGGTCGCCTTTCAGGCGCAGCCCGATCCTGAATATGTAAAATATACCCGTTCGACAAAGGCAGACGACCGTGGCAAATTCAGCTTCGCCAATATCGCGCCCGGCGATTATTTCGTGGTGACACAGAATGCCTGGTTCGATCGTGACAATCTGACCTGGAACGGCAATGCCATGTATGAGACTGTGACTGTCAAAGCGGGAGATTCCGAATTGAACCCTATCAATGTCGTGCTGTCGGGCAAATGAAGCTTCTTCTCGTCGTAGCCTGCGCGCTGATTGACAGTGACAAACGCATTCTCATCGCCCAGAGGCCCGAGGGCAAGGCTCTTGCCGGTCTTTGGGAGTTTCCCGGCGGCAAGATCGACGCTTCGGAACGGCCTGAACAGGCACTGATCCGCGAATTGCACGAAGAACTGGGCATTGACGTCAAGGAGCCGTGCCTCGCGCCCCTTACCTTCGCCAGTCATGCCTATTCGGATTTTCACCTGCTTATGCCGCTCTATGTCTGCCGCCGCTGGGAGGGCGTCATTCGTCCGCGCGAGGGACAAGCTCTGAAATGGGTTCTGGCAAGAGAGCTGCGGCAATTTGCCATGCCGCCCGCAGACGAACCTCTCATACCGCCGCTGATCGAGTTGCTTGCTTAAGCAGGCACCCTGAAACGGCTCAGGGGCATTCCTTCTGGACTTTGTCCCAGGCCTGCGCCAGTCCGTTCAGCGAATAGGTGTCTGTCGTGACGTGACCCTTCTCCGACGGCACTTTCACGACGAGCTTCGAGCCCTTGCGCATGGTGTCCAGCATCACGGTTTCTTCAGCGACATTCTTGACCCAGGCATAAGTGCCCTTGAGCAGCAGAGCGTAATGCGCCGTTCCAACCTCGGCGACGGCATCCTTGGCTTTTTCATTCACGGGGAAGCCCATGTCGAGCGAGATTTCGTTCTTCACGCCGGCGCTTGGCCGCCGGGAAATGAACATGAAAGCGGGATTGCGCTGCAAATTGGCCGGCTGGCGGTCCTTAGGCTGGCTCAACGCATAACAGACCTTGGTCTTGCCCGTCACGGACTGATAGGCGCCCCAGTCTCCGTAAGTTCCGACGAGCAATGGCTTATCCGCCTTTGCCGCAGCGGCTTTCTTTGCTTCCTCCGCCTTTTTGGCTTCCTCGAGTTTTTTCTTCTTGAGCAATTCAGCCTTTGTCGGCTGCGCCATTGCGGATACCGGAAGAACACAGGTCAGGCCGACACAAACCAAGCCGGCCGAAAGTACGAGGGAAGTGATGCGAATCATGAGCCGAACCTATGTCATTTTGATGCTTATTGTTTATCGTCTTGTAGCCAAGGATCAACAGTGAATTGAGACAAATTTCAGACCGAGGCTTGAAGAATCATCCATTTATCCTTTAAAACCTTTTTCAGGGCCAACGCCAGCCCGTCGGCCGCGGCAGTTGACGCAGACTGACGGAACTGATCAAAGATTTACCCTGCTGGCCCGGAACTGGCCGGAACATGAATTCCCAACGTTGTTGCTTCCCGCTTCAACACAAAAGATTGGTTCGCTGCCAACATCCATGAATGCGCGTGAACAAAACGATTTAATTCTGGCGGTTGCCGAACGTCGCGACAAAGCGGCGTTCACAAGTCTATTTGACTATTTCGCGCCACGCCTCATCTCCTACCTGCAACGGCTTGGCTCGGATCAGGGCATGGCCGAAGAAATCACGCAGGATGTGATGCGTTCGCTCTGGCTGAAAAGCGACCAGTTCGACCCGGCCAAATCCTCGGTCGCGACCTGGATCTACCGCATCGCCCGCAACCGGCGCATTGATGGCCTGCGCCGCAACCGGATGGAATTTGTCGACCCGCAGGATTATGCCTTCGATCAGGAGAGCGAAGACCCCACGCCGCACGAGGCGCTGGACACATGGCAGCGCGAGCAACTCACCCGGCAGGCCCTTTCGGCTTTAAACCCGGATCAGCGCGAACTGATCGATCTTGCATTCTATCAGGATATGTCCCACGCGCAGATCGCCGAAAAAACCGGCCTGCCGCTTGGTACGGTCAAATCCCGCATCCGCCTCGCCTTCACGCGTCTGCGGCTCCAGCTGAAAGAGCTCGGACTGGACGAATGAACCCTCCGGGCCAATTGGTCGCGGCGCACGCGCCTTATCCAGCTTGCCATTTACTGCGGCAAACGCCATATTCAGCCTATCCGAGGGGAGCCTGAAAGGGCTGAGAGGTGGGAAACCACGACCCTTGAACCTGAACTGGGTCATGCCAGCGGAGGGACAGGATCAAGCGGCCAGCCTGCCCCGGTTTTTTTGCGGCCGCATTGCGCCCTGCAAAGGGCATTTGAGACAAGGGCTCACATTGACTGCACAATCTCGCTCACAAGGGAACAGAGCACCTCGCTACAAGGCGCTGCTCCCATGCTGATCAGAATTTTGGGCGCCGGAGTCGCCGGACTTTGCGCCGCATTGGCCTTTGCCGAACGCGGTACGGATGTTGAAATTGTCGAACGGCGCGGCGCGGCCGGCTCGGGCTGCTCGCATTACGCCGGCGGAATGCTGGCGCCCTGGTGCGAACTGGAAAGCGCAGAGCCTCTTGTTGAAACATTCGGCGTCGAATCCATGGCCTTCTGGCAGAGACATTTTGGCCCGCTGCCCGTCAACGGCTCGCTGGTGGTGGCCCAGCCGCGCGACCTGCCGGATCTTCGGCGCTTCTCGCGCCGCACGCACCATTTTGAATGGGTGGATGGCGGCAGAATCGACGCTCTGGAACCTGACCTCGCCGGACGCTTCGATCAGGCCTTGTTCTTCAAAGAGGAATCGCATCTCGACCCGCGCCAGACCATGGCGAAAATGACAAAAAAACTGACGCAGATGGGCGTTGCGTTCCGGTTCAACACTGAAGCCGGCGATGTGACGGACGAAGCGGATTTCACAATCGACTGCCGCGGTCTGGCCGCCCGCGATATCCTGACAGACCTGCGCCCGGTCAAGGGCGAGATGCTGCTGTTGCGCACCGCCGAAATTAGCCTTGCACGGCCGGTACGCATGCTGCATCCGCGCATTCCGGTTTATATCGTGCCGCGCGAAGATCATATTTTCATGGTTGGCGCGACAATGGTTGAAAACAACGAGCGCGGGCGCGTCACGGCGCGAGGCATCGGCGAACTGCTCAACGCCGCCTATGCCCTGCATCCGGCCTTTGGCGAAGCGGAAATCGTCGAACTGGGCGCGGACCTGCGTCCGGCTTTCGCCGATCACCTGCCGCGTCTGCGCCAGCGCGGGCGCACGCTCTGCATCAACGGACTCTACCGGCATGGTTTTCTGCTGGCCCCGGCTATGGCAGAGCGTGCCGCGAAGATTATTCTGGACGGCGCCCATTTCCCCGAGGTGTGTGATGAAGCTTGAGATCAACGGCGAGATTCAGGAAACCTCAGCCACCAATCTGGCCGAGCTCGTCGCGGGACTGGACTTTGGCGAAGTGCCCGTCGCAACAGCTCGCAATGGTGCTTTCGTCCGGGCGGCAGACCGGGCGGCCACGCAACTTGCCCCCGACGACAAAATCGAAATTCTCGTACCAAGACAAGGCGGCTGATATGGATGAACCTTTTTCGTTATACGGTGTTGAATTACCTTCACGCCTGATGCTGGGAACTTCGCAATATCCCTCGCCCGCCATTCTGGCAGACAGTATCAAGGCCAGCGGCACGGGAGTCGTTACGGTTTCGTTGCGCCGCGAAATGGGCAGCGGCAGGGCCGGCGCCGATTTCTGGGCACTGATCAAGGCGCAGAACGTGCGCATTCTCCCCAATACGGCGGGATGCTACACTGTAAAGGATGCCGTCACCACCGCGCAGATGGCGCGGGAAGTGTTCGATACCAACTGGATCAAGCTGGAAGTCATCGGCGAGGAAGATACGTTGCAGCCGGATGTTTTCGGATTGGTTGAAGCAGCGCGCATTCTCTCAGAAGATGGCTTTGCGGTATTTCCATACATGACGGAAGATCTCGTCGTGGCGGAGAAATTGCTGCGGGCCGGATGCGAAGTGCTGATGCCCTGGGGCGCGCCGATAGGTTCGGGGCGCGGACTGAACAACCCCTACGGACTGCGCTCGCTCCGGGCACATTTCCCCGAAATTCCGCTCATTATCGACGCCGGGCTGGGGGCGCCCTCACAGGCCGCACAGGCCATGGAAATGGGCTATGACGGCATATTGCTCAATACAGCCGTGGCCAAATCGGGCAACCCCGTGCTGATGGCCGGCGCCTTCGCCCGGGCGATCGAGGCCGGACGCGCCGCGCGCCGCGCCGACATGATCGAACCGCGGGACATGGCCGCACCCTCAACCCCCGTCATCGGACGCGCTTTTACCTGAGACCATCATGCTTGATCCCTTCTATCTTATCGTCGACTCTTCGGTCTGGTTGCGCCGCCTGCTGCCGCTTGGCGTCAGACTGGTGCAACTACGTGCCAAAAATCTTGATGAGGCCACGTTGCGCCGGGAAATTGCCGAGGCGCGCGACCTCTGCCGCACGTATGGCGCACAGCTTGTCGTCAACGACTACTGGCGCGAGGCTATCGATCTGGGCTGCGATTATATCCATCTCGGGCAGGAAGATCTCGATACGGCAGATATCGGAGCCATTCGCAAGGCGGGCATCAAGATTGGCATATCCACTCATGACGACGCCGAACTGACGCGGGCGCTGTCGTTCTCGCCGGATTATGTTGCTCTTGGGCCGATTTACCCGACCATTCTCAAAGCCATGCGCTGGGCACCGCAGGGCCTTGAAAAGATCACGGCCTGGAAGAAACGCATCGGCGATATTCCGCTTGTGGCGATCGGCGGCTTCTCCGTCGAACGCGCAGCCGGAGCTTTCGCGGCCGGGGCGGATATCGTTTCGGTTGTCACGGATGTCACGCTCAATGCTGATCCGGAAGCGCGGGTACGGCAATGGATCGACGCGACGCGCCCGGGTTCGGACGGCGTCCGTTAAGGCGCAGGGCCAGACGCGGGCGTCCTATCCCGCATCGGCCAAAATCATGTCCGCCGCCTTGGCCGCCGCCATGATGGTGGGGGCATTGGTATTGCCGGAGATCACCGAAGGAAAGATCGAGGCATCGACAACACGCAGGCCAGACAAGCCATGCACCCTCAGGCGCGGGTCGACAACGGCGGTTTTCGGGTCCGGCCCCATGCGGCAGGTGCCGCAAGCATGGTAGACCGTGCCGGAACGGGCGCGAAAATCCGCAATAATATCCTCGTCGGAGGTTACTTTCGGTCCCGGCGCCAGTTCTTCGGCGATAATCTGAGCAAAAGCGGGCTGGGCGGCAATCTTGCGCAAGAGTTTCACACCTTCCAGCATGTCGCGCATGTCGTGATCGGTGCCAAAGGCATTGGCGTGAATCGCCGGGGCTGCATATGGATTTGGCGAAGTGATCAGAATCGAGCCGCGGCTGGTCTGCTTGCAGGTGGACAGGCCGATGTTGAAGCCCGGAAACGGATCCGGCGAGAGCAGCGGCCGCGTGCCGGAGAGCGCGCCATAGGTGGAAATAGTCTGGAAATAAAGCTGGATGTTCGGGCGATCAAGCTCAGGCCGCGTCTTGACGAAGCCCCCGGCCTGATTGAGGCTGAGCGACAGCGGCCCGCTGCCAAAGGCCAGAAATTGCAGCCCTGCCGCCAATTTGCCCCACCACGGCCCGAGAGTCTGGTTCAGCGTCGGCACTTTGGCGCGATAGGTATAATTAATGCCGAGGTGATCCTGCAGATAATAGCCGCAGGCGGGCGAATCCTGCCGCACCTCGATGCCCAGACCCTGCAGGAGGCTGGCCGGGCCGATGCCGGAGAGTTGCAGCAGCTGGGGCGAATTGACCGCGCCGCCGCAGACAATCACTTCGCGGCTGGCGAAAAGATTCTGCCTCTGGCCGCCATGCTCCACCTCGATGCCGCTGGCGCGCCGCCCTTCAAACAGCAGACGCAGCGCCTGCGTCTCGCGCAACAGCCGCACATTGGCGCGCTTCAGGGCCGGATAGAGAAAGGCCTTGGCCGCCGACATGCGCCAGCCGCCCTTGGTGTTGATCTGATAAATACCGACGCCCTCCTGCACGGCGCCGTTAAAATCCCGGTTGCGGGAATAGCCCAGTTGCTCGCCGGCCTTCAGGAATGTTTCTGCCAGCGGATGCAATTGCCGGCTGACATCGGAAATGTGCACGTCGCCGCCTTTGGCGCGCCAATCATCCGCTCCGGCCTCATTGTCCTCGATCGCCTTGAAATAGGGCAGACAATCGACAAAACCCCAGCCCGTATTGCCCTCCGCCGCCCAATCGTCATAATCGCGTGCATCCCCCCTGATCCAGACCATGGCATTGAGCGAGGAAGAACCGCCGATAACCTTGCCGCGCGGCCAATAGTCGGAGCGCCCGCCAAAGCCGGGATCAGGCTGCGTCTTGTAGCCCCAGTTGAGGGTCTTGTCATAGAAGGTCTTGCCATAGCCAAGCGGCACCTGCACCCAGAATCGCCGGTCAGTGCCGCCCGCTTCGATCACGGCGACACTGAATTTGCCATTGCGAGAAAGACGCTCGGCCAGCACGCAGCCCGCCGAACCCGCCCCGACGATGATGTAATCAAATGTGGTGTTTGTGGTCATGGTGCAATCAGATTGAGCAATATCACAATTCGGCCGGGAAGCCGGGCGCACGCAGATCGGTCTTGAGAGCGTCCTCAAGCAGCTTCACCACCTGACTTGACCAGGCGTCGCCGCCATAGGCTGAGCGCGCACGGATGAAGGTCTGTTCGGTCATGCCGGCCAGATCGAGCGGTACGCCGAATTCCCGGCCAAAGCCCAGCGCGAAGCCCAGATCCTTGCACGCAAGATCCATGGTGAAATTGATGTTGTAGCTGCCGTTGAGAATAACCTGTCCTTCGGTTTCGAACACGAAACTATTGCCCGAACTGGCCTGAATGACATGAAACGCGGTCGCGAGATCAAGCCCGCCTTTCTTGGCCAGCATCAGCGCCTCGCCGGTCGCCACCAGATGAATGAAGGCCAGCATATTGGTGATGACCTTGATCAGCGCTGCTTTGCCCAGCGGCCCGACATGGAATATCCGCCCGCCCATGGCTTGAAGCGCGGGCTTGTGCTGCTCGAAAATGGCAGCCTCGCCGCCGGCAATGACCGTGATCTGGCCTGAGGCGGCCAGATGCACACCCCCTGTTACCGGGCACTCCAGCACGTTCACGCCCTTTTCCTGCGCCAGAGCCGCCATTCTGGCGATCTCCTCGGAGGAATTGGTGCTCATTTCGATCCAGGTGCCGCCCTTTTTCAAGCCGGCGAGAATGCCGCGCGGCCCGGTCAGCACGGCCTGGGAGACCTTGGGCGAGGGCAGGCAGGTAATGACGGCATCCACCTTTTCCGCGACGCCCTTCGCGTCCTCGGCCCAGTGCGCGCCTTTTGATAACAGATTTTCCGCATTGGCGCGGTTGATGTCGGTGATCGTGACATCAAAGCCTTCACGCAGCAGGCTGCCCGCGAGATTGGCGCCCAGATGGCCAAGGCCGATAAAACCATATTTCATTGATCTCTCCCCAGATCTAGTTTGGCGGATTCAGCGGACGGAAGGTCGGCACCAGATGCAGGGCCTGACCGGTATACGGATGGGCCAGCGCCACATCCTCGTTGAGTTCAACACCCAGTCCCGGCTCATCCGGCACAATGACATAGCCATCTTCCCAGCGGATGGGCTTTTTAAGCAATTCGCCATGAAAGCCGCCCCATTGCTCGATGCTCTCCAGAATGAGGAAATTCGGGATGCAGGCCGAAAGCTGGATATTGGCCGCGCCCTCGATAGGCCCGCAATAGAGATGCGGCGCCACCTGCGCATAATGCGTCTCGGCCATGCCGGCGACTTTCTTGGCTTCCAATATGCCGCCCACACGGCCCAGCGCCATTTGCAGGATGGAAGCCGCGCCCGTCTGCAACAGCCGGGCAAATTCATATTTTGTCGTCAGCCGCTCGCCTGCCGCGATCGGAATCGTGGTCTGGCGGGCGACTTTGGCCATTTCCTCTGGCATTTCCGGCGGCACGGGCTCCTCGAACCATAAAGGATCATAGGCTTCCAGCTTCCGGGCCAGACGGATCGCGCCCGATGTG
Source organism: Methylocystis sp. sgz306128 (assembly GCF_056032725.1). Taxonomy (NCBI): domain Bacteria; kingdom Pseudomonadati; phylum Pseudomonadota; class Alphaproteobacteria; order Hyphomicrobiales; family Methylocystaceae; genus Methylocystis; species Methylocystis sp. sgz306128. The sequence continues at coordinate 10,201 of NZ_JBVYWO010000005.1, read as the reverse complement.
GTGAACTGGCCATGCGTGCCAAACAGCAGATCGCATTTGGTGCCCACCGCTGCGCGGATCTTCTTGCAGAAGGCTTCGGAAACTTCGAGCTTTTCCAGCGAGGGCTGGCGCGGATCAAAGGTGGAATAGGCCCCGGCAGGATCAAATTTAACCGCCGTAAATCCCTGACGCATATAATCGACAGCGCGCTCGGCCGCAGCATCGGCATCGCGGTAGACCGGCGAATCGCTATAGGCGTGCCCTTCCTCGATGCTGGGATAAATATAGGTATAGGAGCGAAGGCGCTCATGCACCTTGCCCCCCAGAAGCGCATGTACGGGCTTGTTCAGCGCCTTGCCGACAATGTCCCAGAGGGCGCATTCAATGCCCGAAAGCACGCCGAGGAGCGAAATATCAGGGCGTTGCGAATAGCCCCGCCCATAGACATTGCGCCAGATTGTCTCGATCTGGAACGGATCGGCGCCCAGCACGTGATGCTCGAACACATCCTCGATCATGGCGCCGATCGCCTTCGGGCCGAAGCTCGCCGTGTAAACTTCGCCGATGCCGGTAATGCCGTTATCCGTGGTCAGTTTTACGAAAATAAAATAACGCCCGCCGTGATAGGGCGGCGGATTGCCAACGATGAAGGTTTTGAGGTCTTTGATTTTCATGAAAAATCCCCGCTGCGCACCGCGAGATTAGAGCGGGGAAAAAACCATCGCACAAGAGGCTGCAGCCTGTTGGTCCATGATCTAATTCTGGCGGCATGGCCGAATTTTTAGATAGTTTAGAAATTGCGCACAAAGCCGGCAGCAGAACTTGCCGGTCGCGGCAAAAGAGGCTCCCGAGGCCTGACTCACATTGTCAGAAAAGCCGCCGGCAAAATTTTCCACCGCAAGCAATCGACCGCTAAAGGCGAGAAAAAACCATCTGCATCATGTCATTCAGGAAAGATGGTAGCGGGAGAGGGACTTGAACCCCCGACCCCAGGATTATGATTCCCGTGCTCTAGCCAGCTGAGCTATCCCGCCACGGCGACAAGCGCCTCGCCCGGCTCATGGCCGGGCTGGAGGCGATATAGGCGAGGCGCGCGGTCTCTGTCAAGGATGACGCGCTTCCCTCACGCAATAAATTAGAGACCCAGCAGTTTTTTTGCCTCACGCCGAAAGGCGTCGGCGAGTTCGGGCCGATCCAGCGCAAAAGCGACATTGGCTGCCAGAAAGCCAATCTTCGAACCTGTGTCGAAGGTGCGGCCATCAAAGCGCACGCCATGAAAGCTCTGGCTTTTTGACAGGTGCTTCATGCCGTCGGTAAGCTGAATCTCGCCCCCCGCGCCCTTTTCGACGCGTTCCAGAATGCCGAAGATTTCCGGCCCGAGAATGTAGCGCCCGGAGATGATCTGGTTGGATGGAGCGGTACCCTGCGGCGGCTTTTCCACCATGCCGGTGATTTCGAACGAATGGCCGTAGTCCTTGCCCATGGCCACGACGCCATATTGATGCGTCTCGCTCATCGGTACTTCCTCGACAGCGATGATATTGCCGCCGTGGCGCTCATAGGCCTCGATGCACTGGGCGAGGCAGCGGCTTTTGCGCGCGCCATTGGCCTGAGTGATCATATCGGGCAGCAGTACCGCGAAGGGCTCGTCGCCGATGATATCGCGCGCGCACCACACCGCATGGCCAAGACCGAGCGGCGCCTGCTGACGGGTGAAGCTGGTGGCGCCCGCCGCCGGCAGATCGGCCATCAGCGCGGCATAATCCTTGTCTTTCCCGCGCTTCTTCAGCGTGTCCTCAAGCTCATAGGCCATGTCGAAATGATCCTCGATCACGCCCTTGTTGCGGCCGGTAACAAAGACAAAATGTTCGATGCCCGCCTCGCGGGCCTCATCCACCACATGCTGCAGCACAGGGCGGTCGACCACTGTCATCATTTCCTTCGGCACCGATTTGGTTGCCGGCAGAAAGCGGGTGCCAAGCCCCGCAACAGGAAAGACCGCTTTTCGAATGCGCTTTTGCATGAGAGATTCCATCAGAGAAAGTGTTTGCGCGCTGTCCTTGAGACCGAGGCCTTCCGGACTTTGTATTACTGCACATTAATATCTATGGGTTAACAAGGATGAAAGCGAAATGAACAGGCATGGCATGGGGGCAGAATGACGATTCTAGTTACGGGCGGCGCGGGATATATCGGCTCTCATATGATACTCGCGCTGCTTGACGCCGGAGAACGCGTCATCACGCTGGACGACCTCTCGACCGGCTTCGCCTTCGCCGTGCCGCCGGAGGTGCCGCTTGTTGTCGGCGACTTCGGCGACAGCGCCCTTGTCTCGCGGCTGATTGCCGAACATGGCATCACGTCCATCATCCATTTCGCCGCCAAATTGATCGTGCCCGAATCCCTCTCCGATCCGCTCGGCTATTATCACAACAATGTCGCCAATGCGCGCAACCTGATCGAATGCGCGGTCAGGGGCGGCGTCCGGCATTTCATCTTTTCATCCACCGCCGCCGTCTATGGCAATGTCGGCGCGGAGCCTGTCGCGGAAGATTCCCCGCTCCAGCCGCTCTCGCCCTATGGCCGCTCCAAACTGATCGTGGAGTGGATGCTGGAGGATGTCGCCCGCGCCCACGGCCTTGCCTATACGGTGCTGCGTTATTTCAATGTGGCCGGAGCCGACCCACGCGGACGCGCCGGGCAGAACACGCGCAACGCGACCCATCTCATCAAGGTGGCCGTGGAAGCAGCGCTTGGCACACGCAAAGGCGTGGAAGTCTTCGGCACCGATTATCCGACTCCGGACGGCTCCGGCCTGCGCGACTATATTCACGTCACCGATCTTGCCGCGGCGCATCTCGATGCGCTCAACCGCCTGCGTGGCGGCGGCACGAGCATCATTGCCAATTGCGGCTATGGCCGGGGCTATTCGGTTCTCGATGTCATACGGGTGGTCAAGGCGGTATCAGGCGCAGATTTTGAGGTGACTCTCTCGCCGCGCCGGGCAGGCGACCCTGCCGCTGTCGTTGCCAACGCCAGCCGTGCGCGCACCCTGCTCAATTGGCGGCCGCAACACGACAATCTCGAGGAAATCATCACCGGCGCGCTGAACTGGGAGCGCCGCCAGCACAACCGCAGCTAGCTCACAGGCTCATACGCCCCGAGAAATAAAATGCAGCGCGCCGCCGGAAGCGCGCTTTCGTCAGATCCAGCCCTGCAGCTCGCGCTGCACCACATCGGCAATGACGCGGATGCCAAGATCGGAATCATTCAGGCATTCGATGCGTGCGAATTTCTCGCCGCCGTTATGCAGAAAATATTCCGCATTTTCGACGCCGATTTCCTCGATCGTCTCCAGACAATCGGCGGAAAAGCCGGGCGTGATCACTGCCAGCTTGCGAACGCCGGATTTCGCCAGTTCGATCACTGTTTTGTCGGTATAGGGCTGCAGCCATTCGGCCGGTCCAAAGCGGCTCTGAAAGGTCAGGCGGAGCTTTTCCTTGGAATAGCCCAGAAAGTCGCGCAGCAACCTCGTCGTCTTGACACAGGCGCAATGATAGGGATCGCCCTTGTCGAGATATTCCTTCGGCACGCCGTGAAAACTGGCCAGAATCACATCAGGCTCAAAATCGAGTTTCGCCAGCCCGTCGCGCAGGCTCTGCGCCAGCGCCTCGATATAAACCGGCTCGTCGTGATAGGGCGGCGAGACACGCACCGTCGGCTGCCAGCGCATCTGCATCAGCGCCTCGAATGCCTTGTCGCAGGCCGTGGCGCTGGTGGCCGCGGCATATTGCGGATAGAGCGGCACCAGCAGAATGCGGTCGCAGCCCTGCGCCTGCAGCGCTTCAAGACGGCTCCTGACCGATGGATTGCCATAGCGCATCGCCCAGTCGACGACGACCTTATCGCCATTTTCGCCAAGGCCGCCATCTGCGATCCACTGCGCAAGTTTTTCGCTCTGGCTGCGCGTGATGGTTTTGAGCGGGCTCTCGTCGCGCTCCCGGTTCCAGATCGAATCATAATCCTTGCCCTTGCGTCCCGGGCGCACGGTCAGAATGATCAGATTCAGGATCGGCCACCAGAGCCAGCGGCTCGTCTCGATGACGCGGCGGTCGGAGAGAAATTCTTTGAGGTAACGGCGCATCGACCAATAATCGGTCGCATCCGGCGTGCCGAGATTCATCAGCAGCACGCCGATCTTCGGCGTCAGAACAGGCGGATGCCCGGGCGGCAGCGGCCCGGTCCGCTTGAAGTCTTCGCGCTGGGATAGGCTGGCGCCGGTCGTGGTCATGATCGATGATTTCCTGTCTTCTTGCATGGTGACACACAAGATACGGCACAAAGGCTTAGTCAGACCGCGTTACATGCGCCTTCAGTCAAACAGACTGGATACGCTTTCCTCGCGCGCGGTACGCTGAATCGCCTCGCCGATGAGCGGCGCGATGGAAATGACGCGGATATTTTTTGCCACGCGCACGGCTTCGGTCGGCATGATCGTATCGGTGAGCACAAGTTCTTTCAGTTTCGAGGCTGAAATGCGCGCCACAGCCCCGCCGGAGAGCACGCCATGCGTGATATAGGCATAGACCTCGCGCGCGCCCTTCGCCAGCAGCGCCTCTGCGGCATTGCAGAGCGTGCCGCCCGAATCGATAATGTCATCGACCAGTATGCAGCTCTTGCCGGCCACCTCGCCGATGATGTTCATCACTTCGGATTCGCCGGCGCGCTCGCGGCGCTTGTCGACAATGGCAAGAGGCGCGTCGATGCGTTTGGCGAGCGCGCGCGCACGCACCACGCCGCCGACATCCGGCGAGACCACCATCACGTTGGAGAGGTTCATCCGCTCCTTGATGTCGCGCACCATCACCGGCGCGCCATACAAATTGTCGGTGGGGATGTCGAAGAACCCCTGAATCTGCCCGGCATGCAGATCGACGGTGAGCACGCGGTCGGCACCGGCCTGCGTGATGAGATTGGCGACCAACTTGGCCGAGATCGGTGTGCGCGGACCGGGCTTGCGATCCTGCCGGGCATAACCGAAATAGGGAATGACCGCCGTGATGCGCTTGGCCGAGGACCGGCGCAGCGCGTCGATCATGATGAGCAATTCCATCAGATGGTCATTGGTGGGAAAGGAGGTGGACTGGATGATGAACGCATCCTGTCCGCGGACGTTTTCCTGAATTTCGACGAAAATTTCCATATCGGCAAAGCGACGCACCTGACACTTGGCAAGCGGTTCGCCAAGATAAGCGGCTATGGCCTCGGCCAGCGACGTATTGGAATTGCCAGCCAGGATTTTCATCGCGGGGGCTTTTCGGATTTCAGCCATCGGGGACATGCTCCTCACACCAGGGACGTTACGCAACGAACCAACTTCAGGATGCCTTGGCTCTTAGCAGGCGAAGCGCGGCGGAACAAGGCAAGTCATAAATCTTTTATATGATAAAAAACCGATATTGCGCGACGCGGCGCCCTGAGCGCCTGACACGCCCGGGGAGGCGGGTCAGGAAGGGAATGTCAGCGGACAGGCCGGGCCTCGGGCGTACGCGAGAGCAGAGCCTCGAGATCATTGGCGCTCTTGGCGGCCAGCGCCTGCGACACATCGCTGGTGAACAGCGACCATGGCTCGTCCGCCACGCCCTTGATTACTACCGAATCGCTGACGCGCTGCGTATTGTGCCGGGCGGCATCGGCAAAATCCCACACATAGACAAAATGCGTGTCCTCTCCGCTGGCGAAGGCCGAAAAATAGCCACGCGCCAGATAAGCGGCCTTGCCGGCCTCAACCAGCACAATATGCCGCGATCCGGCTTCCTTTTGCAGGTCAGCGGCGAGCGCCATGCTCTCGGCGGGCGGCAGCCCGTCAAAGCTCAGCAGCGTCAGCGACGCGGCCGCCAGATTCGCCCCCGGCAATTTCTCCACCTTGACAGTATCTATGACCGGCTCATCAACCGGCTTGGCCTGTGGCTTCTGCTGGGTCTCGACACAGGCGGACAGCACGAAGACGGCCAGAAGCAGCAGGCCGATCAGGGAAAGACGCCGCTCCCTCATCAACACAGAACCAGATCAAGCTGATGCGCGTTGAGCGGTTCGGCGCCGGCCGCGCGGATAAGAGAGGTCCGGCCAAGGCACATCGCCGTCTCGCTGGCTGAATCCATCAATATCATATGGGCAAAAAACACCTGATCTTCAGCAAGGACGAATTCATTGTCCTCGTAAAACATCGGCGGATCCATCCAGCTCGGCGTGAACTTGGCGCCAAGCGCATAGCCGCAGGCATTGAGCCGGTGGGCGGAGAGACCATGCTCGTCAAAAATGCGGGCATGCGCGGCGAATACGTCGCCCGCCGTGCGTCCGGGGCGCAGTTCCGCCTCGCAGGCGAGCAGGGCCGCCCGCGCCGCGGCATGATAGGAAACATGCAGCGGCGAAGGCCTGCCGATCACAAACGTGCGCATGATGGCGGCATGATAATGCCGGTAAACCCCGGCAAATTCGAGGGTCAGTTGATCCTGCTCGTCAAGCTTGCGCCGTCCTGCCTTGTAGCGGCACAAAAGCGCATCGCGCCCCGATCCGATAATGAATTCATTGGCCGGATAATCGCCGCCATGGGTGAAGATGGCATTGTGCTGCGCCGCGAGTATTTCGCCCTCGTCTGCGCCGGCCTGCGTCGCCTCTGCAGCGGCGCGGTCGGCCAGATCGGAAAGATAGGCAGCCTTGCGCACGAAGGCCAGTTCGGCTGCGCTTTTCGTGACGCGCAGAAAAGCCACCAGCCGCGAGGCATCGGTGCATTCGACAAACCCTTCGAGCGCGGCATCGAGCCGTTTGCCATTGGCATGGGTCAGCCCATAGGCGTCATTCTCGACGCCGAGCCGCCCGCGCACGCCAAGGCTCTCAAGCATGGCCCTCAGGTCGAGCGCCGGATTCGCATGAGCCGAATCCTTCCAGATGCGGATATCCTGAATGTTGGACGTATGCTGCGCCTGTCTCAGATCCGCAGAGCGTGTGAGCAGCGCGGTGCGCCCGTCAAGTCCGACATAAAGACACTGGAAAAAGCAAAAGCCGAATGTGTCATAGCCGGTGAGCCAATACATGCTCTCCTGATTGAACAGCAGCATCCCGTCCAGTTGCTGGGCCTGCATCGCCCTTCGCAGGCGCTCAAGACGCGCCGCCATCTCATGTTCCGAAAAATGCACTGGCATAATTCATCTCCCCAAACCTGCGCCACAATAGCGAAAGACTGAGATTCATCAATCCCTTCGCTTGACAAAGGCGGCCTGCGGGGCCTATAAGCTCATCATCTGGCGCGGCCTATGCCGCGCTTTTCGTTTTGCCTGCAAGGTAATTTCCTGTTGCTTTTCCGGCCAAGACGTTGAGCGCGCCAAAATTCCGCCAGGTTTCACCCGCTGGTTACAGCTGCCAAAAAGCCGTCTGTGCGCCCTCTGGGCGTTCAAGCCGGTTTGAACACGAGGACAAAAGATGTTCGCAGTCATCAAAGCCGCCGGCAAGCAATATAAAGTTGCTGTCGACGACACGATTACTCTCTCCACCGTTGCTGGCGCTGCCGGCGACAAGGTTACGTTTGACGAAGTTCTGATGCTCACCAAGGACGGTGCGGCGAAGTTCGGCGCGCCCGCCATTGCCGGCGCATCGGTCATCGGCGAAATTGTCGAGCAGAGCCGCGGCCCGAAGGTTATTTCCTTCAAGAAGCGCCGCCGCCAGAATTCGAAGCGCAAGCGTGGCCACCGTCAGGATCTGACCATCGTTCAGATCAAGGAAATTCACGGCTAAGGCCCTGGCGGGTGCCGCGCGGCGGCCTCGCAGGGTTGCAACTGAACCAACGTCCGGCCCCGCCGGATTATCGTCAAAGGATCGGCGTAAAAACGCCATAAAGAATTCGGAGCATTCAGATGGCTCATAAAAAGGCAGGCGGTTCATCCCGCAACGGGCGCGACTCAGACGGTCGCCGCCTCGGTGTCAAGAAGTTTGGCGGCGAAGCCGTCATTCCGGGCAATATCATTGTGCGTCAACGTGGCACCAAGTGGCACGCCGGCAGCAATGTAGGCATGGGCGTAGACCATACGCTCTTCGCGCTTACGGAAGGACGAGTAGAGTTTAAAACCAAGGGCAATGGGCGATCCTACATTTCGGTCGTCGCGGCGCCGGCACTTAAAGCAGCAGAATAAGGTGGGGAAAGCTAAAGCCCCACCGGATCCCACGAACCGGTGAATTTGGGTTTTAGCCGAACCATCCGCCAAAAGCGGAACAAATTCATAAAAACCTGAACGGGTTTTGAGCGGGGAAGTGGGAAACCACTTCCCTTTGTCGTATCTGCGTTATGCAAATTGCATATGATACAGAAACTGGAGCTCAAACCATGTTTCCTGATCTGACCCGTGACGATGTCTTCCGGCTTGAAACGCGGCGTTTATGGCTGCGCTGGCCCCGTGCGGCAGATGCAGCCGCCATTGCCGCCATTGCCTCGCGCAAGGAAGTCGCCGAGCAAAGCAGCCGAATTCCGCACCCCTACCCGAGGGATGCCGCCAACAGCTATGTTGTCGAGGCGCGGCGCTTTAATGCGCTGGGAGAAGCGCTGAATCTGGTGCTGACCCTGCGTTCCGGCAACCGCGATGTCATCGGCTTCATCAATGCCGAAATGAAGTCCGAGACACGGGCTGAAATCGGCTATGCGTTGCATCCGGATTATTGGGGCGAAGGCTACATGCCCGAGGCTGTGGCGGCTCTTGTCGATACATTGTTCAGCCTGACGCCGGTTCGCGACATTTCCGCCACCATCCGCAGCGGCAATGACGCCTCGCGGCGCGTGCTGGAGAAGAATGGCTTCCGTCAGGTGGCGCAGGGCCAGTGTCATGTCACGGCTCTGGGCAGCCATCAGCCAAGCCTGGTGTTCAATCTGGATGCGCGCCAATGGCAGGGACGGGCCCATTGGGGTCTCAATATCGCCTCCTCTTCCGGAGACCGGCTGATGGCCGAAGCGGGAAACTATTAAACGAAAAAGCCGGCCTCCATGCGGGGGCCGGCCTGCAGGCCAAAGCGCGACAGAACCTCAGCGCGTCGGAATCGGCGTCTCGCCGCGATAATCGTAAAAGCCGCGCTGAGTCTTGCGGCCAAGCCATCCGGCCTCGACATATTTCACCAGCAGCGGACAGGGCCGGTATTTTGAATCCGCCAGCCCTTCATGCAGCACCTGCATGACGGAGAGGCAGGTATCCAGACCGATAAAATCAGCCAGTTGCAGCGGCCCCATCGGATGATTGGCACCGAGACGCATGGCCGTGTCAATGGCATCGACCGAGCCCACGCCCTCGTAAAGCGTGTAAATGGCCTCATTGATCATCGGCAGCAGAATGCGGTTGACGATGAAGGCCGGGAAATCTTCCGATGTCGTCACCGTCTTGCCGAGACGCGAGATGAACTGGCGCGCCGTCTCGAATGTATCGTCTTCGGTGGCAATGCCGCGGATCAGTTCGACAAGCTGCATCTTCGGCACCGGATTCATGAAATGAATACCGATAAACCGCTCCGGCCGGTCTGTTACGGACGCGAGCCGGGTAATGGAAATGGATGAGGTGTTGGACGCCATGATGGCTTCGGGCTTGAGGTGCGCCGACAGCGTCGAGAAAATCTTGCGTTTGACGGATTCGTTTTCGCTCGCAGCCTCGATCACCAGATCGCAGGTGCCAAAACCCGAATAATCCGGCACCGACGAAATACGGGCCAGAATAGCCGCGCGCTCCGCCTCGCTGATCTGCTGGCGGGAAACCTGACGCGAAAGATTGCCATTGATTGTGGCCAGACCGGCGTGAATGCGATCCTCGGAAACGTCATTGATATATACGCTGATGCCAGCCTGCGCGCAGACCTGTGCAATTCCGTTGCCCATTTGGCCCGCGCCAATAACACCTACCGTGTTAATTTCAAATGCCATCGTGCAAGTCCATTATCCGAGAATTCAAACCGAAGCGCGATCATAGGCTTTGATCGCGCTTCGTCCAGTCTTCTCTCATGCGACATAGGGCTAATGCCGCTTTTTATCCAATAATATCTACTTGCCCAATTCCTGAGCAAGCTCCGGCAGGGCGGTATAGAGGTCAGCGACGAGGCCATAATCGGCGACCTGGAAGATCGGAGCTTCCTCGTCCTTGTTGATGGCGACGATGACCTTCGAGTCCTTCATGCCGGCCAGATGCTGGATCGCGCC
>NZ_JBVYWO010000004.1:0-369860 GCF_056032725.1 Methylocystis sp. sgz306128 | reverse complement strand
AGGATGTGTTCGACTACATCGAGATGTTCTATAACCCGCAACGTAAGCATGTCAGAAACGGCATGCTGTCACCGGCTGACTTCGAGCAGCAGCAAAAATTGAAACTGTAAGGTGTCTAGAAAACTCGGGGCTATTCAGATCGATAGCGCGATGCGAGCGGCGGAATAGCCGCAAATCTAGCGCAACTTCAAGCGCCTTAATTTGCCTGCTGACCGCACTTTGGGTCAGACACAGTTCATCCGCCGCGAGGGTAAAACTACGATGGCGCGCAACTGCCTCAAAGCTGTGAAACAAATCCAAAGGTGGAAGTTTATATTTTCTAACGGACATTTTTGCGCCTTTTAACTACCTCTGGCGAATTGTAGGAAATACGCTTCTTAGAGCATTTGATCTGCCTCTGAGTTTGCCCCCGGAGCTTAATTCGATTTGAAGTTCGTTCTGGCCCAACTGAAGTGCCCTCCATTTTAGGCCGGCAGGAGCTGGAATTTTCCGGGGTTTTGGCTCAGGACTGCGGGTGTGCTGATGAGCTATTTACTCGCGATATCGGCGGTTTATTGCCGATGGTGCTGTGTGGCCGAACCTCGTTATAGTCCCTAAGCCAATCCTCCATTTTTCGGCAGGCATCGTCAAGGCTCAAGAACCAATGTGCATTCAGGCACTTTGCCCAGAACTCGCTGTTGAATGCTTCGATGAAACCATTGTCGGTCTGCTGGCCTAGACAGGAGAAGTCCAGCCTCACGTTGTTTGCGCACGCCCGCAGGCCGGGATCGCGGCAGTTGAATGCGCTGTCATGGACTATCTTGATGGTCGTCGGATAACCACCGAGCTTACAAATAGTTTCGAACGTTTGGACCACATTCTCGCCTCGGGTAGATAAACAGGGCGTCGATCGCAGGGGCAATATTGCGAATGGGCATCTACGACAGTCAGAATCCAGGACCGCAGTTCATCTGTGACGGCATAGCTGACAAAATCGAGGCTCCAGCGTTCGCTTGCGGAATACAAAACCAGAGGCTGTCCTCTGTGTCAGGGAATGACCTGTATCATTACTTCGTTGCGCCGCATGAACCAGAGCGTCCAAGGCGGATCGTATTGAGCAAGCGTTACTGGACCTTTCGTGCGCAGATGGTGGGCTTTGGCTAATGCGAGAAGCTCCGCGCTTTTGCCGTCCACGTCGTCTTTGCCAGCCAAGCCGGAAAACCGAAGTACGGCGAAGCGTTTGGCCGGCAGGCTTCGCAAACGAACTTTAGGGTCGTCAGGTTCTGGCAGCGACTGCATGGTGTAGGCACTCGGCATCGTGAAACGGACAACCCAAGCGCCTGCGCTTTCCATCTGCGTAACCGGGGCTGTCATTGCGATGCTTTCGCCGGTTGGCTCCTGCGCCACTGGCGCCGTCATAGCAATGCTTTGTCGACGTTTGTTTCCGCCAAAGATGTAGCCTGCGAGCAGGCGAAAGCCCTTGCTTGCGGCTTCCTTCTGCTCTCCCGTGACGGTGACCTCGGCGACGATGAGGCTCGAATAATCCCTTACTTCAAACGCGCCATCGCTGAGGACGGTTTTGAAGGAGGGCTCTTCAATGGCCATTGAGGGACTTCCGAAAAGAGTTATCGCTAGGAGAAGGCCCAACGAGATCGGCTTCAATATTATCGATATCATTGCCAACTTACTCCAAGAAGTGCCCGCAAGTTGCAGAGAATCCCTTAAACGGCCCCGAAGAGCAAAGTGCAGGCAATCCGCTTGCTAGGCAGGTTGCTGTTCAAATCCTCCCTCTGAAATTCCGATCATGGGTGATAAACGCCGCCACAGCAACATTTTAAGCTGTTGCCCGATTACGCACAGTTCCTTTGCCTGCGCGAAACTGGTTGTTAAGCCTTCCGGCGGTGTTTGTCCTTAAGTCCAAACTGCCTCAATCAGAAATAGACGATCACATAGCTGCCGCCGGATTTTTGGTAGTAGGTTCCGCCACAATAATAGAGGTTGTACCCGCTTTAGACCCCGTAAGGACAGCCGACCGGAATCACGGCGATATACGCCTCCTGCGGATAATCCGGCGCGTCGTGCGTCGCTCCACACGCGCTTCAGCGCTGGAAATTATGGCTGATGGGCCGCCGGCAATACGGCGTCCAATGACGCCGTTTCCGATATCCTGACAAAGCTGCAACTTGAACGGTGTCGACTGCAGCCGATATGGACCTCTGCAGTTCATGAGCCTTCTCCATTTAAGGCTCACGGAGCGTATCAGTTTTTACGTGCGCCGTGGTCCAGCCCTAGGGGTTCACTTCAGTTTGTTTCAAAGCATTCCACGACGGACAGCCTTGTCCGACGGCAGCTGGACGTGAAGAAGCAGGCTTGCAAGTCTCCGCTCAACTCGGCGAGCGAAGCTTACCTAGTCTACGACTTGACCCACCCGGTGTCTATTAATGGAGCCGTGGTCCCCATAAGGAAGACGCGGTCGGCACCGACGATTTCGACGAAGAAGTCGATTGCCGCCCTGACCCTTGCGAGCCGTGCAACGTCGGGATGGTATACCAGCCATATCTCGCGTGAGGTCAAGACCTTTGGCGCGACCTGGCGTAGATTCGGCGCTCTGGAGGCGAGAAAGCACGGCACGACCGCCAAGCCAATTCCGGCTGAGGCGGCGTTGATCACCGCGACGACCGACTCTCCGCGCAGCGCTATATGCGCGCTGCTGGCGTTCGCGCCGAGCCAGCGGGCACCCGGCGACGCCGCGAGGCTTTCGCCAAATCCGATCACATTGTGCCCCGCGAGCCCGTTCGCGAGATCGGGAATACCGTGGCGCGCTATGTAATCCGCAGAACCGAAGAGCGACCAGCCGGCTTCCCCAATCCGTCGACAGATCAGCTCCGATTGCACCGTAGGCACCATGCGCAACGCTATGTCCGCCTCGCCTCGCGTCAGGTCTCTCACCGCGTTGGAGGTGTCAATCTCAACCGTGAGGTTCGGGTAGCGTGACTGCAGCTTCGCAAGATGACGGATGAGATAGCCACCGAACGCCTCAGACGTTGTCAGGCGAACCTTGCCTTCAATGCCGCTATCGGTGTGGCGCACCTGCCGCTCTATGGCAAGGAAGCAGCGCTCCGCTTCCTCAGCGGAAGGCACAATGGCGAGTGCTGCTTCGGTCGGCGTCAGACCTTCTGGCGTGCGGATGAAAAGTCTTTCGCCTAGTATCGCCTCGAGCGCCGCAATGCGCCGTCCGACTGTGGTGTGCTGAACCCGCAACTTTCGCGCCGCGGCGTTGGAAGAGCCGGAGCGATAGACCGCAAGAAAATATCGCAAGTCATCCCAATTCATGTTGTGCTTTTTAGCACAAGTGCTGGGCGAAGTTAAGGAATTCCACCGGTACAGAAGTGAGCGTAGCGTACTGTTCGACAATGGCCAGCCAATCGCGCGTCCCCCCGCAGGCAGCGCCAGGGTCAAAAGTTCCAGCTATCCAGCGGGGAAGACGAGGGAGAAAGACCATGAACGCCATGACCAATAGATCAAATCCGGCCGCGGCCCCCCCCCCCCGGGCTTTGGCGGCTCGCGTCGTTCTTCGTGAAGGCGAAGGCCAGCGGCTATGGTCCGGGCCGGGCCGTGACCTGATCTTCAAGCTCACCGGCGACCAGACCGGCGGTGCATTTGACTATTTTGTTGTCGAAGTTGCCCCTCGCGGCGGTCCGCCACTCCACGTCCATCACAAGCAGGACGAAACCATTCATGTCCTCAAGGGCTCCTTCAAAGTTCGGATCGGCGATGAAACGTTTACGCTGAACCAGGGCGGCTTCGCATATTTGCCAGCGACTGTGCCGCACGCCTTTCTTAATCTTACCGATGCACCTGGAGAGCTCATCCTCACGTTCGTTCCTGGCGGTGGCCACAGGTTCTTCGCCGATCTGGCTCCGGTCGCGCGTGCGGAAAAACCGGATCGCGCAGCAATTGCCCAGGTGTTTGCAAAACATGACATGACCCTGCTTGGGCCGCCGTTGACACAAGACTGAGCGCGCAACGCAAAGAAAGGGGGCGGCGACTGGCACATCAGTGTAGCCCCCTTGCCAGGAAATTTCGGCTTCAGGTCGTCTTTAAGACTGTAGACTGGACTTCGCCGCACTTGAGAGCAATGTCATGGATGACAGGGCGCCACGGATCATGGCGGTCTGGAAGCTTCTTACCCCGCTGACTAATGGGCCCCGGCGGGGTCGTGGTGGTGACGGGGCGATTTTGGCCCGGCTGACCGCCAGGAGCAAAAAATGTCGAAGAATGGAAGATTGGGAGAGGCTGAACAAGGCCGAGCAGGGTAGGGCAAAGAACGCTTCTGGCGTCGATAATAACAGCAAGCGGCGCAGAATAGATCGCGGCAAGATAGAACAGGGCTTTGCGGACATCCGTGCCAAAATCGCTGCGCTGCGCCATCTATACCCGCAAATCGACCGAGTGTAATCTCGATATGGCGTTCAACTCATTAGATGCCCAAAAGAGAGGCGTGTGAAGCCTATATTAAAAGTCAGGCGCATGAGGGCTGGCGGCTTCTGGCCGAACACTAAGACGACGGCGGATTATCGGGCGCTTCGCTGGAAGTTTCGGGTTTGCAACAGCTTCTCGACGCCGTGAAGCTGGGCAGGGTGGATGCGATCGTGGTCGAGGAAGACGACGCCGAGCAGGTGAGAACCATCTTTCAGCGCTACCTCGCGATTGGCTCGCTAGGCCTGCTCGTCGATAATCGGCATCGTCGAGGCGTGCGGGCGAGAATAAGATGCGGCCGAGAGGGTAGCGCCGTTCAGTCTAGCCATTTCATGGTTGGACCACTCGCCCATATTCTCAAAAACCGTTTCTATATATCGGAAATCTCATATCGAAACGAAATCCATTGCGGCGAACATGCACCGATTATTGAGAGGGAGTTGTTCGAGGCGGTGCAGGCAAAGCTCAAGGATGGAGCTGTCTCTCGAAAGGTGCGACGATCGAAGTCATCGGCTTTTCTCTCCGGTCTGCTCTTTGACGATCGCGGCAACCGGATGAGCCCGAGCCATTCCAACAAGAAGGGTGTCCGTTATCGCTATTATGTCTCGCAGGCTTTGTTGCAGAACCGTAAATCAGAGGCCGGCAGTATTTCCCGGATTGCGGCTCCGGAGATTGAGAATCTGATTGTCGCAGTTGTCAGACGTGATTTAGACGAACGACACTCAGAGGCCAATGCCAGCCATGAGACGTCTGGAGTGGCGCCAGACCGGGCGATGCCGCCAATGACAGAATTCTCCAATCGTAATCTTGGCGCCATGCAAGTCGAACGCGTTGTCCTGCACTCGAAATACATCGACATCATCATGGTATCGAGCATGACAAACGTGGAGGAGATAAATGCCGAGGGAACTATTCAAGCGAAGGAGCATGGTCAGGATTGAACCGACACGTCTTCGCTTAAAGTACAGGTGCCGTAGACACCATACAGCACAATTGCGCGAAAAGGCATCGCCTGAAAACCATCGGAGCAAGCCAATCTCGATCCAGCGATGAGCGAGACCATCCTAACTGCGATTGCCAAGGCGCGATGCTGGTTGGAAGATCTTGCCGAGGGGCGCGCGGCAGCGTTCAAGGAGATCGCGCAGCGCGAACGCAAGGTCCAGCGCCATATTCGATATCTTGCGCCTCTGGCCTTCGTCTCGCCGCGATTAATCGAGGCCATCGCCAACGGCAGCGATTGCCTGTTGCTCTTTGGTCATGCGATTGATCACCAAAAAGCAGTTGGCACGCCGGTCCATACCCTGATTAGGTCATAAATCGATCCAGTCTTCCCCTGTAGTCAAACCGGGTCTCGGATTCTAGATTTTAAAAATTCCGGAGATTCAAAATTACGCAGCCCAGACCGGATATTAAAATGGGCAAGAATTGGTCGATTTAAGCCGATTTCTGCAAGGCGCAGATATAAGGGTTCAAGCTAAAGTCCTCTGTGACCGGATCATTCTGCGCGTATTGAGCGCTCTATCCCGCATAACGGAATGCATGGCTGGGGCGGGAGGATTCGAACCTCCGTATGGCGGAATCAAAATCCGCTGCCTTACCACTTGGCGACGCCCCATCGCTGCCTCTGTCGAGGTCGCAGATGTATAGAGGCTGCGGTCGCCGCCTGCAAGTCTGACGAGATCAGAATCCGAAAATCTTCGCCAAATCATGTTGAATCAGCCACTATGCAATAATAATTTCACGACTGCGGGGAAAGTTCATGGCAATCAGGGCCTTTATATGCGGGTGTGCGGGACCTGTCCTGTCGCACGACGAACGGGCCTTTATTCAGACGGCCCAGCCCTGGGGATTGATTCTGTTCCGGCGAAACATTGAAAATCCTGAGCAAGTGGCTCAATTAACAGCCGAATTCCGAAGTCTTGTAGCCCGGCACGATGCACCTGTTCTGGTCGATCAGGAGGGGGGCAGGGTGCAAAGACTAGGTCCACCCCATTGGCCTGCCTATCCGCCTGCGGCACGGTTTGAGGCGCTGACCAAGATCACGGCGCACGAGCGCCGCGAACTGGTGCGTCTCTCGGCGCGGCTCATGGCGCATGATCTGCGTGCGGTGGGCATCAATGTTGATTGCATGCCCGTTCTGGACGTGCCGATTTCCGGCAGCCATGACGTGATCGGCAACAGGGCCTATGCGCCTGACCCCGTCCGGGTGGCCGTGCTCGGCAGGGCTGCCGCAGAGGGGATGATGGCCGGCGCAGTGCTCCCCGTCATGAAGCATGTGCCTGGTCATGGCCGCGCTCTGGCCGATAGCCATCTTGAACTGCCGAAGGTCGGAGCCTCGCGGGAAGACCTGATCGCCCATGATTTTTATCCATTCTCAGTCAATGCTGATTTGCCAGCGGCGATGACAGCCCATGTCATTTTCAAGACGCTGGATCCGCGAAATCCGGCAACCATATCCCGCTCAATCATCCGGAAGCATATCCGGGGCACGATTGGCTTTGATGGACTGCTGCTCAGCGACGATTTGTCGATGAAGGCTCTGTCCGGCACATTCCGGCAGAAGGTGTTGCGCGCATTTCGCGCCGGCGTTGACATCGTGCTGCATTGCAACGGTAATCTCGACGAAATGCGGGAGGTTGCCGAGGCTACCCCTGTGATGAACCGCAGGCGCCATGAACGGGCTTTGCGGGCCTTGGCCGTGACCAAACATGTGCCGGAACCACTTGATCTTGTGGATGCGCGCCGGCGGCTCGAATCAGCGCTTGCTTCGGGATAGGCTGCGCGTCACATTTGTGGTTAATGAAGCGGCCAGCCATTTTTCAGTTTGACGATGACATTGCTTCTGCCCCGGGCAGCGAAGCTGAGGATAGCGCGCTGCTGATCGACATTGAAGGCTACGAAGGGCCGCTTGATCTTTTGCTGGATCTTGCGCGGCGGCAGAAGGTTGACCTCATCCGAATTTCCGTTCTCGCGCTGGCGGAGCAATATCTTGCCTTCATCGAGGCGGCCCGGAAGATACGTCTTGAACTGGCTGCCGATTACCTCGTGATGGCAGCATGGCTGGCTTATCTGAAATCCCGCCTGCTGCTTCCGGGGCCGACATCGGATGCCGAACCCGATGCTGCGGATATGGCTCTGGCGCTTGCCCATCGTCTGCGACGGCTCGAGGCCATGCGACGTGTCGCGGAACAGCTCATCAACAGGCCGTGCCTCGGACGGGATTTTTTTGCCAGAGGCGCAACCGAGCCCATGGTCGAAGTCAAAACCACGGTCTATGAGGCCAGCCTCTATGATCTGCTGAGCGCCTACGCCACGCAGCGGCAAAAGCATGCTCTTGCCCGGGTCACCCTGCGGCAACGCTTTGTCTGGTCACTGGTGGAGGCGCGAACGGCTCTGGAGCGTCTGCTGGGCATAAGTCAGGATTGGGCCGCGCTGGAGCCCTATCTTCTTACTTACATGAGCACACCTGAGCAATTACGCTCGCTGAAGGCATCGAGCTTTTCCGCCACGCTGGAACTGGTGCGCGAAGGTAAATGCGCCATGCGTCAGGAAAAGCCCTTCGCGACCATCTGGCTGAAGCCAAGCCAGCAACGCAAGGCACTGGCATGACGCGCATGTCTTTCACGTTGTTTGAAAAGGGCTACGCGGAGCGTGAAGCTCTGGCGCTGAGAATCATCGAGGCTATGTTTTTTGCCAGTTCCGAACCTGTTGGCGAGGCAGAACTTGCAGCCCGCCTGCCGGAGGGCACGGACATCCGCGCGCTGGTGGAGACATTGCAGACGCACTATGCGGGCCGCGGAGTCGAACTGGTGCGTATTGGTGAGAAATGGGCTTTCCGCACGGCCAAGGACCTGTCCTGGCTGATGGCAGAAGGAGCCCCGGAACCCCGGAAGCTTACCCGGGCCGCGCTGGAGACATTGGCGATCATAGCCTATCACCAGCCGGCGACGCGCGCCGAGATCGAGGAAATCCGCGGCGTGGCCGTGGCCAAGGGCACCATTGATGTGCTGCTCGAGGCCGGATGGATACGCCTGCGCGGGCGAAGACGGGTTCCGGGCAGGCCCGTTACCTATGGCACGACCGCAAAATTCCTCGATCATTTCGGCCTTGAGCAGATCGGCGATCTGCCCGGGCTTGAGGAATTGAAGGGGGCAGGGCTATTGGACGCCAACTTGCCAAAGGGGCTTAAGATTCCGCTGCCCAATGACGATGAACGCCTGAACGAAGACGAAGAGCCGTTCGATGGACCGCTCTTCGATGATTTTTCACAGGATCTGGAAGAATGATCAGGCCGGTCCCTGAAAGCTGAGCACTTTCCGTGACGGGAAATGATAGAGCTTGCCCGTTTCCTGCCATTGCGGCGCGCAGAGCGGCATAAGAAACGGGGCGAATTCTTCTGGCGTCGTCAGTGTTTCAGGGTCTTCACCGGGCATGGCCTGCGCGCGCATGCGGGTGCGCAACCGGCCGGGGTCAACCGCCATGACGCGGATCGGGGTGATATTGCGGGTTTCTTCGGCATAGGTGCGCACAATCGCGTCCAGAGCGGCCTTGGAAGCCGCATAAGGCCCCCAGAACGGCTTGAATTCCGCCCGGTTTCCCGCGCCTGAACTCATCATGATCACGCGTCCGGCGTCCGATTGGCGCAGCGGCAGATCAAGAGCGCGGATCAGCCGCCAGTTGGCGGTGACATTGGTTGCTAATACATTGTCCCAGTCCTTGGCGTCGACATGCGCCAGCGGCGAGATAGGTCCCAGAACCGCGCCATTGCCCAGAAGGATATCAAGCTTGCCCCAGCGCTGGTATACGGCCGCACCCAGACGGTCGAGCGCGTCAAAATCTTTAAGGTCGCAGGGCACAAGTGTTGTCTGGCCCCCCAGTTGCTGAATTTCATCGTCAAGCTTTTCAAGCGCGCCTTGCGTGCGGGCCAATGCGATGACATGAGCGCCTTGCCGCGCCAGTTCCAGCGCCAATGCACGACCAATACCCCGCGAAGCCCCGGTTACGAGGGCTACGCGATCCTGCAACAACTTCATTTTCAGCTCGCTTCCGCCAACATGGACAATTGATGACCATTGCCCTCATTCGCAATATCCGCCAGCGGGGTGGGATAATCGCCGGTAAAGCAATGGTCGGTGAACTGCGGCTGCACCGGATCGCGGCGCTGCTCGCCGACGGCACGGTAAAGCCCGTCAATCGAAAGGAAGGCAATGGAGTCGCAGCCGATATATTCGCGGATCTGCTCAAGCGAGTGGGTCGCAGCAAGCAGATTTTCGCGCTCCGGCGTATCAATGCCATAAAAATCTGGATGTTTGATCGGCGGCGAAGAAATGCGGAAATGCACTTCCTTTGCGCCGGCCTCACGCATCATCCGCACGATTTTGACAGACGTCGTTCCGCGCACAATCGAGTCGTCCAGCAGGATGATGCGCTTGCCTTCAATCACTGAGCGGTTGGCGCTGTGCTTAAGGCGCACGCCGATTTCGCGTATGGCCTGCGTCGGCTGGATAAACGTGCGTCCGACATAATGATTGCGGATAATTCCCAGCTCGAAAGGAATGCCCGAGGCCCGCGCAAAGCCGATGGCCGCCGGTACGCCGGAGTCGGGCACAGGCACGACCACATCCGCTTCCACGGCGCTCTCGCGAGCCAGTTCCGCACCCATGTTCTTGCGGATGTCATAGACGCTGCGCCCATGCACAACCGAATCAGGACGGGCAAAATAAACATATTCAAAGATGCAGGGCCGCATCACGCGCGGCGGGAAAGGCTTGATGCTCTCCAGACCAGATTCTGAGATAACGATCACTTCGCCGTTTTCGACATCGCGGATGAACCGAGCGCCAATAATATCCAGCGCGCAGGTTTCCGAAGCGAGAATATAGCAGCCGTCGAGTTCGCCAAGCACCAACGGACGGATGCCGAGAGGATCACGGGCGCCGATCAGTTTCTTGTTGGTCAGGCTGACCAGCGAATAAGCGCCCTCGAGTTGGCGGAGCGCTTCTATATACCGATCCATGAACCGCGTCTTGCGGCTGCGGGCGACCAGATGCAACATCACTTCGGTATCGGTGGTGGCCTGACAAATGGCGCCATCGGCGATCAATTGCTTGCGCAAGGTCAGGCCATTGGTCAGATTGCCGTTATGTGCCACCGCAAACCCGCCAGAGGCGAGTTCAGCAAACAGCGGCTGCACATTGCGCAGAATGGTGCCTCCGGTCGTGGCATAGCGCACGTGGCCGATAGCCATTGTGCCGGGCAGACGGGCAATTGTGGACGCTGAGGAGAAGTGGTCACCGACCAGACCCATCCGGCGTTCGGAGCTGAAACGATGACCGTCAAAAGTCACGATACCCGCCGCTTCCTGACCGCGGTGCTGAAGCGCATGCAGGCCAAGAGCCGTAATTGCCGCTGCTTGTGGATGTCCGAATATGCCGAACACGCCGCATTCTTCCCGCAACCGGTCGGCATAGGGGTCGAAAATCGAAGGATCCGAGCTGTCCAAGGACGGTGCTGCCAACTCAACCATTCAAGTATTCCTGTAATTTACGCAATTTCACGGCTTTTGTGTCTTGTCGATCAGCAAATCAAGCTGCTGCGAGTCGGCTTTATCCGGACTGGCGGCTGCGTCACCTTGGGCGCCGGCTCCATCGTCAGGCGTCTTGGGAGCGGCATTCT
Organism: Methylocystis sp. sgz306128; assembly: GCF_056032725.1. Taxonomy (NCBI): domain Bacteria; kingdom Pseudomonadati; phylum Pseudomonadota; class Alphaproteobacteria; order Hyphomicrobiales; family Methylocystaceae; genus Methylocystis; species Methylocystis sp. sgz306128. The sequence continues at coordinate 358,727 of NZ_JBVYWO010000004.1, read as the reverse complement.
GTTCCAAAATTGGAGCGCTTCCCGATGAAACGCCATTTTTTGGAATTTTCAAGTTCTTCAACAGGGTTTTTTCCGGGTCTTCCGGCAGGAAGCCTTGCAGCTCTGTCCCAGCCACTTCCAGATAGGGGCGGAAGCGCGCTGTCTTAACCCACTCTGGCTTTTGTTTGTCGGCGACAAGCCAATTGAAGAACATGAAAGCAACCGTGCACAAAAGAAAACCGCGGGCCGCACCAAAAATAAAACCTAACGTCCGATCCAGAGCTCCGATTTTCGAGTCAAGGATGACATCTGAAAGCTTGACCGTAATAATCGACACGAGAATGAGCACGACGAAAAAGACGAGTGCCACCGAGGCGGCCAAAGCAAAAGTATCTTTTGCTATATAGGGTTTGACGTGCGGCAATGCCAGAGGATAGCCGTAGTAGGCCGCCACCGCTGCAGCCGCCCATGAGCCGATTGCAAGAACCTCGCGCGTAAAGCCGCGCACCATGGAGAGAAGTGCTGATATCAGCACAACGACGATCAATCCGAGATCAAGATAGGATGGCATCTCATGGCCTCTGCACGGAAATTTTGAAACTGATTTGGCGCTGCTGCCCCGCCTTATAACCAAGTCTCCGCGCGGCGTCACTCTTTAGTTGGCATTTCCGCGTGATGTTGATTGCTGTGCGATATTTGCCACCAATGCCGAAATATGGCTGACGTGTTCGAGTTTCAGCGGCATTTTATCGCCGCTTTCGTCACGTCTGGGCGGCGCGAAGGCAAGTTCGAAGCCCAGTTTGGCGGCTTCCTTGACGCGTAAGCCGGCGTGAACCACAGGCCGGACAGCGCCGGAGAGGCCAATTTCACCAAAATAGACAGCGGTTCTTGGCAGATGCGCGCCAGTCAGCGACGACACAAGCGCCGCAGCTACGGCCAGATCAGCCGCTGGCTCGCTGATCTTCAGTCCGCCCGCCACGTTGAGATAGACATCGTGCTGGGCCAGACGCACACCAGCATGCGCTTCCAGCACGGCGATCACCATGGCCAGACGGTTTGAGTCCCAGCCGACAACCGCACGGCGCGGCGTGCCGAGACTTGACGGCGCAACGAGCGCCTGGAATTCAACCAGAACGGGGCGCGTACCCTCCATCCCGGCAAAGACTGCCGTTCCTGCCGCGCCGGCATCGCGGCCGGATAAAAACAGCGCCGAAGGATTGCTCACTTCGCTCAGGCCGAGACCCGTCATTTCAAAAACGCCGATTTCGTCGGTTGGGCCGAACCGGTTTTTAATCCCGCGCAAAATTCGGAAATGATGAGAGCCATCGCCCTCAAACGACAATACGGCATCGACCATATGTTCGACAACGCGCGGCCCGGCGATCTGCCCGTCCTTGGTGACATGGCCGACAAGAATCACGCTGGCGCCGGAGAGTTTAGCATAGCGAATCAGTGCCTGTGCGGAACCGCGCACCTGCGTTACAGTGCCGGGCGCCGATTCCACCATGTCCGTAAACATGGTCTGAATGGAGTCGATGATGACAAGACCAGGCAATTCTCCGGCGGAGAGCGTGGCGATGATATCCTCGACGCTTGTTTCTGCGGCCAGTTCGACCGGCGAACCGGAAAGCCCCAGCCGCCCGGCTCGCAGACGCACCTGCGCCACGGCCTCTTCGCCAGAAATATAAACAACGCGATTGCCTCTGCCCGCAAGACTGGCGCAGGCTTGGATGAGCAATGTCGACTTGCCGATTCCCGGCTCGCCGCCGAGCAATATCACGGAGCCCGGCACAAAGCCGCCTCCGGTAACGCGATCAAGCTCGCTGATGCCGCTCATTATGCGGGGGGGCTGTGCCTGATTGCCGCTGAGACCCTCAAGTGCGAAAACACGGCCTTTTTTCATGCCGCGTGACATTTGCGCGCCAATGCCGCTGTCGGAATTTTCCTCCTGAATGGTGTTCCATTCCCCGCACGATTCACAGCGTCCCTGCCAGCGCTGTGTCACGGCGCCGCAATTCTGGCAGATGAATTGAGATTTTACCCGTGCCATCAATCTGTTCCGATATATTCGCGGCAATAACGCCGTCCAAGCCGTGTCAGTATTTCATAGCCAATCGTCCCTGAGGCCGAGGCCAGATCATCGATAGATTGATTTGGCCCGAGTATCTCAACAAATTGGTCAACGGCGGCGTCGGCGCAGCGCGTCACGTCGATCGTGGTCAGATCCATGGAAATGGCCCCGACGATGGGGCAGGGTCTGCCGTCATGGAAGAACTGCGCGCCGGGCTTGTTATCCGTCCCCATCGCGGATCGCGGCAGGCCGTCGGCATAGCCAATGCTTAATGTTGCAATACGGCTGTCGCGCGGGGCATGCCAGCGGCCATTATAGCCAACGCGCTCGCCCTTGATCACCGACCTGATCTGGAGGATTCTGGCCTTCAATGTAACAACCCTGCGCATCGGGTTATCAACACCGGGTGTCGGATTGCCGCCGTAAAGGGCATATCCGGGCCGCGCAAGGTCATAGAATGGCCGTTGTGTAAGAAAAAGGCCGGACGAATTGGCAAGACTGGCCGGTACATCGGGAAATTTTTTGCGAATTTGATCGAAAAGAGCAATCTGCGCGGTGACAGTCGGATCGTCTGGCATTTCCGAAGCGGAAAAATGGCTCATGATCAATTCGGGGAGAAAGCGAAATTCACCCGGTAGAATGACGGTCATATCCTGTGCGGCAAATCCATGCCTGTTCATACCGGTGTCAAAATGCAAGGCAGCCGGCAAGCGTCGGCGCTCCTGCACGCAATACGCATTCCAGCGGTCGAGTTCCTGCCGCGAACCCAGAACAGGAATGAGGCTGAATTCCTTATATTCTCGTTCAGAATTGTCTCGCAAACCATTTAAAACAAATATTTTTTTATTATTTACGATTTTTCTGAAGCGAATAGCTTCAGAAAGGTGCGCCACAAAAAAGACGCCGCATCCAGCCCTATCAAGCGCCGTTACGGCCTGTTCAAGCCCCAGACCATAGGCATCTGCCTTGACAACGGCGGCACATTCAGCGGGAGCAGCACGCGCCGCAAGCAGCCGCCAGTTGGCCACGAGAGCCTTCAGGTCAATTGTCAGCTTCGCGCCATGGGCCGCATGGGAGTCGGATGACATCAGTCCTCGATCCGCTCTGGCAATTTATCCTCATCCGCCAGATTGCCGAAGCGGGTGAATTCGGCCTCGAACTGAAGCTGAACCGTGCCTGTCGGGCCGTGACGCTGCTTTCCTATAATAACTTCGGCCTTGCCGTGCACTTTCTCCATGTCGGAAATCCATTTGAGATGTTCCTCGGTGCCGGGGCGGGGTTCCTTGTTCTTGAGGTAATATTCCTCGCGGTAAACGAAGATAACCACGTCGGCATCCTGCTCAATGGAACCTGATTCACGCAGATCCGACAATTGGGGCCGCTTGTCGTCGCGCGCCTCAACCTGACGGGAGAGCTGCGACAAAGCCATCACCGGCACGTTGAGCTCCTTGGCCAGCGCTTTCAGGCCGGTGGTGATTTCTGTCAGTTCCTGCACGCGATTGTCGCCCTTGGACTTGGAACCTGAAAGCAGTTGGAGATAGTCCACAACCAGCACATCAAGCCCGTGCTGCCGCTTGAGACGGCGTGCACGCGCCGTGAGCTGGGCTATCGAGATGCCGCCGGTCTGGTCAATATAGAAGGGCACGGACTGCATGGCGCGGGCAGCATCCGAAACCGAGTGAAATTCCGATTCCGTAATATCGCCCCGCCTGATCTTGTAGGACGGGACGCCCGCCTGCTCGGCAATGATACGTGTTGCGAGCTGTTCAGACGACATTTCCAGCGAGAAGAAGCCGACAATGCCGCCATTGATGGTTTCACGCGTGCCATCCGGACGCAGGCGGAATTCGTAGGCTTTAGCGATGTTGAACGCAATATTGGTGGCCAGCGCCGTCTTGCCCATGCCCGGGCGTCCGGCCACGATGATAAGGTCGGAGGATTGAAGCCCGCCCATCTTGTTGTCGAGATCGGTCATATGCGTGGCAATGCCGGACAGGTGACCATCGCGTTCGAAGGCCTTGGCGGCCATGTCCACCGCTGTTGTCAGGGCCTGTGAAAAACGCTGGAACCCGCCGTCGTATCGTCCGCTTTCCGCAATTTCATAGAGCCGGCGCTCCGCCTCCTCAATCTGCAGGCGCGGTGCCTGTTCGACTGTCGAATCGTAGGCGGTGTTGACCAGTTCCTCGCCGATGGTGATAAGACCGCGGCGCACCGCAAGATCATATATCGTGCGGCCGTAATCAGCCGCGTTGATGATGGTTGTGGCCTCGCCCGCCAGCCGGGCGAGGTATTGCGGCAGGCTGGTGCCGTTCATATCCGTTTCGCCGAGGAAGGTTTTCAGGGTTATCGGCGTGGCAACCTTGCCGGCACGGATGAGCGAAGTCATTACTTCAAAAATGCGCTGATGAACCGGCTCGAAAAAATGTTCGGGTTTCAGAAAATCCGATACGCGGTCGAATGCGTCATTATTGACAATTATTGCGCCAAGCAGAGCCTGCTCGGCTTCCAGATTGTGCGGTGCGACGCGCGCGGGAGTCTCGCTGGAAGGCGTGCGGGAAGAAAGCTGGTCAACGAAAGCCATAGGTGATTTTCAATTCGAGGGAAGTTCCGATGCTTGCACTATGACATGGCTTGCCCGGAAGATTTAAGAAAAAGTTAAGCATCGGTTCCTTTTCCCCGTTGCCCACAGGTATGAATTGCCGCAGCACCTGCAGAGAAAAATACTTGACACTCCGGGTGGTCGGACGGCCATGTTTGACATAAATCAATTGTTGATCGTTCGCATCAGGCAAGAGGCTGGCCATGACCGTGCAACCCTTTGGAAACATCGATGGACAAGAGGTTGTCGAAATCACTATTCGGCTGGGCGACAATTTTTCAGCGAAAGTGCTGAATTGGGGTGCCGTTCTGAAGGATATGATCGTTCCTTCGCGCAACGGCCCGCAAAGGGTGGTGCTGGGCCTCAATTCAATCGAGGATTATCTGGCGCATTCGCCTAATTTTGGCTCCACGCCGGGGCGTTTTGCCAATCGTATCGGTAATGCACAATTTGAACTGGACGGGCAGACGCATCATCTCACGCCGAACAGGAATTCTCGTCATTGCCTGCACGGCGGGCCTAAGGGTTTTGGCAAATGCGTCTGGCGTGTTGCTGATGTCGGGGCCTCCTCGGTGCGCCTCGAATTGGATTCGCCGGACGGCGATTCCGGGTTCCCTGGCCGCGTGAAAGCATCGTGCACCTATAGCCTGATTGCGCCATCCGCATTGCGCATCGATCTGGACGCCACGAGCGATGCGCCTACACCAGTCAATCTGACGCATCATTCCTATTTCAACCTCGACGGTTCGGCAGATGCCCGCGACCATGAAGTGCAGTTGTTCGCGCCCTTTTACACGCCCACCGACGCCGATCTCATCCCAACAGGTGAAATTCTGTCGGTGGAGAACACGCCTTATTCTTTCGCACAGTCGCGGCCGGTGCGTAACGCGGCCGGAACGCTTTACGATACAAATTTCGTGGTTTCGGGCCGGCCTGACCCGAAAAGCGGGTTAGTGCATATGGCAAATCTGCGCTCTCCCAAGAACGGCCTTCTGATGGAAGTGCATTCCGATGAGCGCGGCATCCAGTTCTATGATGGCGCGAAGATCAATTGCCCCGTTGCAGGCCTTGGCGGCGCAAAATATGGCGCCCATGCCGGTTTGTGCTTTGAGCCGCAGAATTTTCCAGATGCGCCCAACAAACGGCATTTTCCAAATTCAATCTTACGTCCGGGGCAATCCTACCGGCATCAGATCGAATATCGTTTCATTTGAAGGAGGATATTATGAGAAATTTGACTTTGGCACTCTCCGCTGGGGTTCTTGCCTTTTCGTTCTCGGGCGCCTTTGCGCAATCGGTGGAGAAAGGCGAACAGGTTTTCAAGAAATGCATGGCCTGCCACGCCATCGGCGAAGGCGCAGGCATCCGCGTCGGGCCGCCGCTGAACGGCATTGTCGGACGCAAGGCCGGCAGCTGGCCGAATTATTCCTATTCCGATGCGAACAAGAACTCGGGCATAACCTGGGACGAGGCGGCCCTGACCAAATACCTCAAGGATCCGCGCGGCATGGTACCCGGCACCAAAATGTCGTTCTCGGGATTGCCCAAGGATGAGGATATCGCCGACGTGATCGCTTATCTCAAGCAGTTCGACATTACCGGCAAAAAGCTATAGACCCGGCTAAATTGCCAGGCTGATCTCGACCGGAACATGGTCCGAGGGTTTTTCGAGGGCGCGCATAGATTTTTCTATATGCGCGCTCTCCAGCCGATCCGCGGCCTGCGGCGACAACAGAAGATGATCAATGCGGATACCGGCATTTTTCTGCCAGGCACCGGCTTGATAATCCCAGAATGTGTATGTCTTTTCGGCGTCACTGCAGGCACGCAAAGCATCCGTGAAGCCAAGGTTGAGCAGGCTTTGAAACGCGGCGCGCGTTTGCGGCAAGAAGAGCGCGTCATTGGCCCAGACTTTGGGGTCGTGGCAGTCGCGTGGCTGAGGGATGACATTATAATCGCCTGCCAGTACCAGCGGTTCTTCCTGTTCCAGCAACGCAGCGGCATGTCGGCGCAAAATGTCCATCCAGCGCAATTTATATGCATATTTTTCCGTGTCGACGGGATTGCCGTTCGGCAGATAGATCGAGGCGATCCGAAGAACGCCGCTTTTGGTCGAAACAACGGCTTCAATATAACGCGCCTGCTCATCGTCCTCATTGCCCGGCAAGCCAAGACGGACATCTTCCAGCGGCAATTTTGACAATAAGGCTACGCCGTTGAACGTTTTCTGTCCCTGAAGCGCGATATTATAGCCCAGAGACTCAATTTCTCCGCGAGGAAAGGCGTCTTCGAGACATTTCAATTCTTGAAGGCACAGAATATCCGGGTTGTTTCCGCGCAGATAGGCGAGCAGGTGGTCGTGCCGTTGCCGGATTGAGTTGACGTTCCAAGTGGCAATGCGCATGACGGACCTCGAGACTGACGGAGGTCTTTGATAAGCCAGGGCCGCCAATCATTCAACCGGCAGCATCAGTCTTGGTTGTTTTCCTTGCGGCATGAGGCCCGTGCGCATGATGAGTTTGCGCAGCGGCGGGACGACGTTCAAGGTCAATAAACCGGCGCCTCTCAAAAAATCTACCGGGAGAAATTGGGTGAGCAGCGAGCGATTGAGCATGTCCACCCCCCGCGTCCGGAACATAATGTCCTGCCTGCGGGCCTGATCATAAGCCTCTAACGCCGGGGCGTATCCCGGATCGCCGTTCTCTTTGATAGCTTTGCTCACTTCATCGACCAGATGCGCCACGTCGCGCAGGCCCAGATTGAGGCCCTGTGCGCCGATGGGCGGAAAAGCATGCGCGGCTTCGCCAATCAGAGCCGTGCGCGTGCCGATCAATGTTTTTGCCGTCATGCCAGCCATCGGAAAGATATGCGGGTCTGTCTGCACCGCAATTTTACCCAGAAATGAATGCGATTGCCGCTCTATCATGTTGCCAAGTTCTGCGCGGGACAGATTTTTCAGCTTTGCCGCCGTGGCTTGATCCGTAAGCCAGACAAGGCTCGACCGGTGCGGGGATTCATCGGAAGGCGGCAGCGGTACGAATGTGAATGGCCCTTGCCGCGTATGAAATTCCGTAGAGATTTCATCATGCGGCTTTTGATGCGCCAGAATGCAGGTCAGCGCCATCTGCGGATAAGTCCAGCGCCGCGTCTCGATACCGGCAGCTTTACGGACCGGCGATTGCGCCCCGTCCGCTCCGACCAGCAGAGCGCCTTGGAGCCGCTCGCCGCCGGCAAGTCCGAGCGAAACACCTTCGGCGTCAAGGCTCATCGAATCCACCCAGTCCTCCCTCATGGTGATGAAACCCGATTGTTCAGCATGACGCGCCAGAATTTGCAGCAGAAGCCTGTTTTCGATATTGGCGCCAAAGGCCTCAAGTCCAAGGTCGCGGGCCTTGAAACTGGCGGGCGGAGGCCTGAAGAATGAGCCTGTGTCGTCGATAATGCGCATAATGCGCAGCGGTGCCGATAAAGCCTCGCAATCGGGCCAGACTCCGATATGACGCAGCAGGCGCAGGGAGCCTTCAAACAGCGCGATGGTTCTGCCGGTGACGCGCAGATCCAGCTTGCCGATCAACGTGCTTCTTATGCCCTGCGATGCCAAACCAAGCGCGAGGCAAAGACCGGTTGCCCCTGCACCAACGATGAAAATCTCTTTATTATCCGCAACCATCTGTCACCAATCGTCGATTTTCCTCATCTTTGAACGCAAATGATGAAATTGAACAGAGGTCACATGCGCGCAGCAAGCTGTTACAGCATTTGCGGAACCGCGAAGAGCATGCTTATTTAGGAAAATTTTTCGACACGGCGGGTGATGCCGTGCGATTGCGCAGAGCAGGGGTGGCATTTGAATATCGATTATAAAGCCCGCAAGCAGGTGCGGCAGGCAGCCGGCATTTCGGTGCATTTATTCACGGCATCGGGCGGTGCGGTCGCTGTTCTGGCGCTTTATGCCGCCATAGATCAGAAATTCGCGGTTATGTTCGGCTGGCTTGCGCTGGCCTTTTTTATCGACGGTATCGATGGAACCCTTGCGCGCGCCGTCAAGATTACCGAAACGGCTCCGGTGATCGACGGGGCAATTCTCGATCTTGTCGTGGATTTCCTGACCTATGTTCTGGTCCCGGTTGTCGCAATCTGGCGTTCCGATCTTATGCCTCAGCCTTGGTCGTTCTGGATAGGGCTTGTCGTTACCATCGCGTCTGCAATGTATTTTGCCGACACGCGGATGAAAACCAAGGACAACTGGTTTCGCGGATTTCCGGCACTGTGGAATGTATTCGTGCTTTACCTGTTTGTCTTCAAAATGTCGGCCATCGTGAATGCAGCATTGCTTCTGGTGTTCTCGGCGCTGATGTTCGCCCCGGTGGTCTTTGTGCACCCGATCCGGGTCGTAAAATTCCGCACCGTGACCATTGCCATGATGACGGCCTGGTTTGTCTGCGCCGCCATTGCTGTGCTGGACAATCTTAATGGCGGCTGGCTCAGCCGTATCGGGCTTATTGTGGTCGCGGTCTATTTTCTCTCGCTGCCATTGCTGCGCAAATCACCCTGGGCTGACGAATAATTACCCGCACGAATAATTTACATGAATCGACGGGCATGGCTTGCGGGCTGCCAGTGAAATGGTTATAGAGGCTTTGCCTGAGGGCATGGGTCGGAGTGTAGCGCAGTCTGGTAGCGCACCTCGTTCGGGACGAGGGGGGCGGAGGTTCAAATCCTCTCACTCCGACCAATTTTCTCCTTGAAAAATGCGCCACGAGTAAGCGTTAAAGGTCTGTTTCACGGCCAGTGTTCAAATATGGCCATAATCTTGGCCTCTTAGCCTTTCAATGCCCTTTTGATTCCGCGCAAGGTCTGTGCGTCCCGAACCAGCTAGATTGAAGGCCTGCCGCCTAGCGGCATCACTACAAGCATTAATCTGGCAGGCTGATGTCATGCGCGCCATGGTTTTGAATTCTGTCGGAGCACCGCTCGTCGAAACATTCCGCCCAGAACCGGAACCCGGCATCGGCCAGATTCGCATAAGAGTGGAAGCATGCGGCGTCTGCCGCACTGATCTGCATGTTGTCGATGGCGAATTGCCTGATCCGCCCCTGCCTCTTGTGCCGGGACACGAGATTGTCGGCCGCGTCGAAAAATTTGGGGCTGGCGATGCCAGATTTACAATAGGCCAGCGTGTTGGTGTGCCCTGGCTGGGCCATACCTGCGGCCACTGCGGGTTTTGCCGGACAGGACAAGAGAACCTGTGTGATGAACCGGTTTTCACCGGTTATGGCCGCGATGGCGGCTTTGCCTCTCATGTGGTCGCGGACGCAGATTTTTGCTTCGATCTTTCTGAATTCGAAGATCCTGTGAAGGCAGCTCCCCTCATGTGCGCGGGGCTGATCGGCTGGCGCTGCCTGAAGGCCGCCGGAGATGCCAGATCCGTCGGTCTGATCGGTTTCGGCGCTGCAGCGCATATACTCGCGCAAATCTGCCTCTGGCAGGGGCAGCGGGTTTTCGCCTTAACCCGTCCCGGCGATATCGAATCACAGCAATTTGCCCTCAGGTTGGGTGCGGAATGGGCGGGCAGCTCCGCCGAGATGCCGCCCGAGGAAATGGACGCCGTTATTATTTTTGCCCCGGCAGGCGATCTGGTCCCGATGGCGCTGCGCATGGTGAGAAAAGGTGGGCGCGTCATTTGCGGCGGCATTCATATGAGCGATATACCGAGCTTCCCCTATCATATTCTTTGGGAAGAGCGGCAAATCCGTTCGGTGGCTAATCTGACGCGGACGGATGCCGTTGAGTTCCTCGCCATAGCCAGACAGGCAAAGCCCTATCTGCACACAACAATCTATCCTTTGACGCAGGCCAATCAGGCTCTGTCCGATTTGCGGGCAGGGCGATTTCAGGGTGCAGCGGTTCTTGTCCCATGACAACGAGGCAGCAGACTTTCTCCCAGAATAAGCCACTAGCTGCGTTCGTTATTGATTATTATCTGCAGATGCCGAAGATGGTGTCAGCTCTGCACATGACCGGAGCGGATTTATAATCGAGAGGCGTGATATGAGCAGTTTTCTGACACTGGCCCAAATCGACGAGCATATCGCAGCAATCCGCGAGAATATCCGCGATCTGACAGAGCGCGCGGCTGCCTTGTCGGGAGCAGGCGACGAATCGCGGCTTGCTGAACTGATCGCCGAGCAGGAACTGGAACTCGCCCGTCTGGAGACACTGCGCGAAAAATTGCTGGCATCATAGATCCCGCAACGAGCCATGGAAGCAACCGGCTCCAAGGCGCTAACAGTGAAATATGCATGGTTTTCCTCATATCGAAGCTTCTGTGGCTGCTTGCCGCCCCGTCAAACATGCTGTTTCTGCTGATGTGCGGCGCAGCTCTGGCCCTTCTTGTCGGATATGATGAACTTGGACGCGGGCTGGTTATCGTGTCTGTGGCCCTCTACTTTCTTTTTGCCTTCGGCCCTGTGGCATCATGGCTTTTGCGGCCGTTAGAGGACCGGTTTCCACGCCCGCCTGTATCTTCCTTTGGGTCGCCGGACGGTATTATCGTGCTCGGCGGCGCCATGAACGAGAATATTTCTGCAGCACGCGGCGCACTGGTGCTTGGCGAGCACGGATCTCGCATGACAGAGGCCGCAGCGCTTGCGCGGCGGTTTCCTGAAGCTAAAGTTATCTTTACAGGCGGCAGCGCCAATCTGATCAGCCATACGACAACAGAAGCCGACGCGGCCCGGCAACTTTTCGGCGAGCTTGGCCTCACAGGACCAAGAATGATCTATGAGAGCCAATCCAGAAATACTCCCGAAAACGCGATTTTTACGGCACGGTTGCTTCATCCCCGCGCCGATCAGCATTGGCTTCTGGTGACATCCGCATTTCACATGCCAAGAGCAGTCAGCCTGTTTCGTCAGGCTGGATTTAACGTGGTTCCATGGCCTGCGGATTACATGACCACTGGCGAGCAAGCCGACTTCTGGTCCTTTCACCGCGACGGCAGCGGCGGCCTGCGAATGGTGGATACAGCCGTCCATGAATGGCTGGGGCTCATCTACTACCGCCTGAGCGGCCGAACTTCGAGCCTGCTGCCGCCATCTGAGCAATTGGTTCATTGATCGGGCGCGCAACCTGCTGTTTTTTGCTTGGCGGAACGGAAATGATCGGAGATGGTGTGCGCCTTGGCACCGGGAGCATATGTACAGGCGATTCCGGTAACAGAGGGCTGAATAATGCGGTTTTTGGTGACAGGCTCGGCAGGTTTCATCGGATATCACCTGTCGCGCCGTTTGCTTGATGAAGGGCATGAAGTCGTCGGCATCGACGGGTTCACGCCCTATTACGACGTCACGCTCAAGCATCGCCGGACGGCATTACTGCGCGGATATGAGCGTTTTTCCGGCTTTGAGGCGATGCTGGAGGATTTTGCGGGTCTGGAACGCATCTGGAACGATAATCCTTGCGACATCATCATTCATCTGGCCGCGCAGGCCGGTGTGCGATACAGCCTCGAGAACCCGCGCGCCTATATCGACAGCAATCTCGTCGGCACATTTAATATTATGGAACTGGCGCGGCTGCGTCCGGTGCGGCATTTCATGCTGGCATCGACAAGCTCGGTTTATGGCGCCAACAGCCAGATGCCTTTTTTTGAAACGGACAAAGCCGACATGCAGATCACGCTCTACGCCGCCACGAAAAAGGCAGCGGAGAGCATGAGCCATTGCTATGCCCATTTGTGGAACATTCCCACGACGGCCTTCCGGTTCTTCACGGTTTACGGACCTTGGGGACGGCCAGACATGGCGCTTTTCAAGTTCACCAAGGGCATTCTGGAAGGTACACCGATCGACATCTATAACAACGGAGAAATGTCTCGGGACTTCACCTATATCGATGATCTGGTGGAGGCCGTGTTCCGGCTGGCGATGGTGCCACCGGAAAGACCGTCTGCGACGCAGGGTCCTGATCAGGGAGATTCGCTTTCGACGGTTGCGCCGCATCGCATAGTGAATATCGCCGGTGCAATGCCGGTAACGCTGATGGCATTTATCGAGGAGATTGAGCGTGCCGTCGGCAGGCCCGCCGTTCGCAATTACCTGCCATTGCAAAAAGGCGATGTCCTGCGCACCCATGCGAACGCCGATTTGCTTGAAAATCTGACCCAATACCGGCCCTCGACACCCGTTTCAATTGGCGTTCCCGCATTTGTCGCATGGTATCGCAGCTATTTCGGCGTATAGCATGGCAGGATTGATCCCATAATGCTTGCAATCTCCGGGCGAGGGGACTAACCCGAAAAAAGGCTGCGCCGGATTTCACGCAGCAATAATCAGGAGGTTCGATGCCGTCCTCATCTGTTGGCAATGGTTCTGCGGCCCCGATCGATGCAGCCCATACGCATTCCGATACAAATGTATCCGGACAGGCTGCTTCGGTGCACGATCACGCGCCCTTCGAGGTTTGGGCAATCATGCGCATTTCTGTCGCCTTTCTGGGTGCGGCAGCCGTCTGGTTCGCGGTTTATGAGCCCATCCCCCAGATCAGCATTATAGGTCTGGCGGCACTCGCTTTTGCCGGCTGGCCGATCTTCGAGGAAGCTATCGCCAATCTTGTTGCCCGGCGCATGACCATGGAACTGTCCATGACCATTGCGATCATAGCCGCAGCCGGGATCAAGGAATTCTTCACTGCACTGGTTGTAACGGCTTTCGTGCTTGTTGCCGAAGAACTGGAACACCTCACCATTTCGCGCGGACGCATGGCTATTCTCGATCTGGTGAATTTTGTGCCGTCCGAGGCGCGCGTGCGCCGGGATGGAGCGATTCAGACAGTGCGTGTGGAGACAATCGTAACCGGCGAACTGGTATTGGTGAGTCCCGGCGAAAAGGTTCCAGTTGATGGCACGGTAATTCAGGGTCATTCCTACGTTGACCAGTCCCGCATCACCGGCGAATCCATGCCTGCAGAAAAGATCAGCGGCGAGAAGGTTTATGCCGGTTCCATCAACCAGATGGGGACATTGGAAATCAAGGTGCAGCAGGTTGGCCGGGATACAAGTTATGGCCGGATCATAGAGGCCGTGGAAGCGGCCGAGCAGACGCGGGCTCCGGTGCAGAAACTGGCGGATCAGCTGGCGGGCTATCTGGTTTATGTCGCCTTTGCCGGAGCCGCGATCACCTATCTGCTGACTTATAATATCCGCGATACAATCTCGGTTGTCATCGTTGCCGGAGCCTGCGGCATCGCTGCCGGTACGCCGCTGGCCATTCTGGGCGGCATCGGAAGGGCGGCCAAGCTCGGCGCCATCATCAAGGGCGGCATTCACCTTGAAATGCTTGGCCGGGTCGATACGATCATTCTCGACAAGACCGGCACTTTGACCTTCGGCGAACCTGCGGTGCAGATGGTGCATGCTGCAAACGGGGTTTCGGACGAAGTCTTGCTGGGCTTCGCCGCCGCCGCAGAACTTCACTCTGAGCATCCTCTGGCCCGCGCGGTTGTGACCGAGGCGCGCCGCCGCGGTATCGTGATCTCTGAACCTGGCAGCTTCAACTATAAAATGGGCAGGGGCATAACCGCGCTTGTCGATGGCCGCACTGTGCTCGTGGGCAATCGCAAATTATTGAGTGAAGCCGGCATAGCTGTGCCCCAGCGCCGGGCGGACGCCATCGGGTCCGATATTGTCGTCGCGGCTGACGGCGTGTTTGCCGGAGAAATATTCGTGGCCGACACGATCCGGCCCGAGGCGCATATAGCAATGCAGAAATTGCGTAATCTGGGCGTAAGGACATTGCTCCTGACCGGAGATGTCCGTCAGGTGGCGGAACGCGTTGCCGGAGATCTCGATATTGCCGAGTTTGAAGCCGAAATGCTGCCGGAACAGAAGCTGGCACGGGTACGCCAGCTTGTTGCCGACAAACACATTGTTGCCATGGTGGGCGACGGGGTGAACGATGCGCCCGCACTGACTGCAGCTAACATCGGCGTGGCCATGGGGTCCGGCACCGATATTGCCAAGGAAAGCGCCGACATCGTTCTGATCGGCAACGATCTTTTCAAATTGGTCGAGACCTTGCGGATAGCGCGTCAGACGCGCGGGATCATATGGCAGAATTTTGCCGGAACTCTGGCCGTCGACGCTCTCGGCATGGTGCTGGCGGCCTTTGGATTTCTGAGCCCGTTGCTCGCAGCTTTCATCCATGTCGGATCGGAATTGCTCTTTCTGTCGAATTCCGCCCGGCTGCTCGCCATGAATGGTGATTTTGAATCAACACATCAGGGCGCACGCGGAAGGCTGGAGCGCACGAAGGCGGCTGAGATTGCCGCAGGCAAGGCGCCCGTCAGGCCGGAGTGATCACTCCGGCATCCGAAATTGAAATCTGGCGATCATGCATCGCCACAAAATGTTTGCGGTCCAGGCGATAAGCAGGAGGTGTCTGATAAGACATCTCGCGCGCGACGATCAGGCCGAGCAGCAAAATTGCATCAGGCTCATGCAGAAGCAGAGCGGCAGGTGCCTTGCCGCGATAGACAAGTTCAAGCAGGACGGCAGCGGCGGAAGACGAGCCGATGGTGCCGGGAAGACATAATACGCGACCGTCGATGAAAAGCCCGTGGTCAGGGTGCCGCACATCAGTGATCATGCCTGTCTGCGGATGGACGCCGCCCCAGAAGCTGATCGGCGCGTGCAGGGCAAGCCCCGAACCGCTTGCCTCGCCGCCGGGGATCAATATTTCTGCTTGCATGTGCGTGCTCATGCGGTGCTCAGCTCAAAGTGTGGTGCGCCGGCGACCGCGCTGTTGACGCATTCGCCAAGGGAACCGTAAATCACGCCATAGCCGGTATTGCCGGGCGTATAATGGGCAAATTTTCCCGAATTGGTCATGAGCACCCCGTTTTTGCGGTCCGGCAGAATGGGTGTCACGACGACACATGTATCGACAACGATAACCACGCCCAGCGCCTCCAGCTTGTTACGGCGGTTGCCAGACTCCAGTTCCCTGAGAACGTGCCGACCGGTGCAGGCATAGAGCGGCACGGCAAGTTTACGATTGTCGATCAGCGATTCCAGACGGTCAAATTCCGCGAGCGAAAGATGGGGGCTGCCGATAGCGACGGCATCGATGCTGCGGGCCTGCAGCGCAGTTGAAAGCCGCGCGCGGGCATCGGCGATCATGCTGTCTGAAACATGAATGATTTCATCTGCTTTCTGGCCTTGCAAAGCCATGTCCAAGCTGGAGGCTTCCGGCGTGACGCCCGCAATGTGAAACAGGCCGACGGCCCCCGTCGAGGCTGCGGCGGCGCCAAAAGCCTTGAGAGCATCTTCTCCCGGGTGCTGCCCGACACCGGTCATCACGCCGATGCTGTTGCCGACCATCCTGCCAAAGAGCGAACCCATGATCGGCCAGGCAACCTCGGAACGAACGAAGCCCGGCGAAAGACCGGATACATCGACAACGACCGTGGCTCGGCGGCTTTCCGGTCTGTGAAGGCCGTAATTGGGCGCTCGGCCGGTGATGGCGCAGGCAATATCCAGAAAATCGCCATAACGGTTTGTTCTGGCGCCGAGAACCGAATTGCAGAAAACGACAGCATTGGATTCACCCCAGGCCACATCAGTGCCGGGGGCAGGGCGGTGACCAGCCTGGTAGGGCGCGCAGGTCCAGCTCTGTTCGCAGCCCAATTTCCTGTAGGCGCTCATCATCCGGCGCGCCATTTCGCGTTCATGCGCCGGAAGCCGATTTTGCGAACAACCCATCAGATCTATGGTGCCGACATTCAGCGTCGACCTGACCTTTACAGCGGCATTGGCATCAACCAGACGCTCCGCAAAAAGCGTTCCCGAATCGCCGTGATACAGCGCCCCATCAATGTGAGCAGATTCTATAGGAATGAGATTGGGTGCGCCCATGAGCCGCGCAGTTTCCGCGACAACACGCATGGCAATAGCGGTGCCTTCCCCGGATGCGCCTTGCGCCATGGCGCGTTCTTCTTCAGAGAGCAACAATGTCTGATCCGGGGCTTGTTAAATGAGCCTCTCCCACGACAGTAAGAAGAACCAATCCCGCGCGCAAGCCATACCGGCAGCCCTTCCTGATCGGGACAGGAAGGTTCCGGCAATTGCTGCCTCAAAGGGCAGGCGAAGCCCTGTGCGACATCACGCGCGGGGATAAGGATATTCTGGATGCCATGGTTATGGCAGCGAGTGTGAGAACATAAACAACAACCTGCATGATGGACGGCTGATCCGAGTAACCTATCAGGGCATGGAGAATGCGCCCAAATATGCTCGTGTCAGACAAAATGGCCGAACTGTTCCATGCGGTTTCGGAAAGGAAGGAAATGATCCCAGCCTGCTGAAACATGGATATGCTCTGAGCTGCCAGACCAGCAGCCACGAAGGTGATCAACGCCGTTGTCACACGGAACAGATGCCGCGGCGGTATAACCACCAGACCGTAAAATGTGAGCGTCGAGAGAACACCGCCAGCCAGAAGCCCCAGCAATGCTCCGCCAACCAATGTCCCGGAACCGGAGCCGTCGGTGGCGAACAGCCCATAGAGGAATATCGCAACTTCCGAACCTTCCCGCATCAGGGCTACGGCCACAACAATGGCGAGGGCGGCGATCGACCGCGAGCCACTTTTGACATCTTGCCCGATCTGACGCATCTCGCTGGCCATCTGCTTGCCGTGGCTCGCCATCCAGACGTTATGCCAGGCCAGCATGATGACAGCCAGAGCAAGAATGGAACCGTTGAACAGTTCCTGCCCGTTTCCTTCGAGCGCACTCGAGATCCATTGCGCGAATATGGCGACCAATGAGGCGCCGAAAATTCCGGCGCCAATCCCGGACGATATCCAAAGACGGGATTTCGGCACCCCGCGCGTGACCGCGAGAATGATGCCGACGATCAGCCCGGCTTCAATGACTTCCCGAAAAACAATGATGAAAGAACCAAGCATATTATCAACTTTCAATCGGGCTCGCGCCGTCATTCAATCATTTACTGGACCACAAGCACTTCTTTGGCGACATCCTCGTGATATTCATCCACGCAGCTGTGTGTCCCGGCCTTGAGGGCGCGCAGGTTTACGCTGATTTTACCCGACGGCGGAACGATCTTTTCGATTCGCAAGGTCTTGCATTCGAATTCTGCCGGGGAAGCATCCTTGTTGACGATCTCAAGGATAACATTCTCATTGGCGGGAATTGTTGTCTGAGCCGGGCTGAACTGATGGTCTTTCAGTTCGATGGTTATTGTTTTAGTTTCTGCTGCCAGAGCGGCAGGGGCCACCATAAGCAGGGCAGCGATAACAACCGGTATGGGTGTCAAAATGCTCCTGCCCAAGGTCCTGAAAGAAAGATATTTCATAATTTCTCCGCTAACTGGCGGGTTCAAGGCCCGCAGCCACTTCTGTCAATTACCGCAACAAAAAAGCCGTAGCAAGAAATATTGAACCGATTAAAATAATTCTAAATTAGCCGCAAATCAGAAAACGCAGCATAATCATTCATTTGAACGATTCTAAAGTACAGATATTTTGCGAGCAAAAGGCTTTTAATACCGAGAAAATACGTTAAATACTTTAAAGTTTTTCAATTTATATTCAAATTATACATAAAATTATACAAACAAAGACCGCTGCTTGTGTTTGAATTTCGGCTTTGCACCCCGGATTGATTTCGCCGTCATCACGAGGTAACATCACAGTGTCGTGATTAATCGGCCCTTTACCATTGGAGTGCATTCTACATGACAACAGGCGATGGATCTGCCCAGCATCTGGCGAGCCGGAAAAGTATCAATAAGACAGGCTTAAAAGGGCATTGGTTCATGAGCGATTGTTGTGTAACGGGTTGGCGTGCGTTTCAATGATGGTTCGTATCTCTCAAATCAAGGGCATTGATGCCCGCTTCGGTTCGCTGGCCTGCATTGGCATTTTAGGTTTATTTGCCGCTGGCTGCTCTCAGGATCAACGTCATTTTGCTGCTGCGGGAAACAAGTTCCCGCAAAGCATTTACGGCCCGGCCAGTCCGCGCGTCGTGGCTGATGGCGAGCCTGTGCCCAAAGGAGGCGGGACCTATCTGGTTGGAAAGCCTTATACTGTAGCAGGGCATACTTACTATCCTTCAGAAAAGCCGAGTTATACCGCCGTAGGGCTTGCGTCGTGGTATGGTTCGGACTTCCACGGGCGCAAAACCGCCAACGGGGAAGTGTTTGATTCGGATTCAATATCTGCAGCGCACCCGACAATGCCCTTGCCGAGCTATGCGCGTGTAACGAACTTGCGCAATCATCGCTCGATCATCGTCCGCGTGAATGATCGCGGTCCTTATCACGGCCATCGTCTGATGGACGTATCAGAAAAGGTCGCCGATGCCCTTGGCTTCCAGCGTATTGGCACAGCTACGGTCAAGGTGGAATATGTCGGGCGGGCAAGTCTGGCTGGTTCCGATGATCGCATGCTCCTCGCATCTCTGCGCACCGATGGACTGCCGGCAACCTTAGGTTCACCATCGTCTGAGCCTGTGATGGTTGCGGAAAATCAGCCTGAGAAGTTGCAGAAACTGGCAGCGCTTGAACCTGCCGCTGAGCAGCAGGCCGAGAGTCAGGCCGCTGCCGAGGCAGCGCCGTTGGTCACCACTGTTGCGCAACCTGCCTTAGCGCCACGGCCTCCATCACGGCCGTTTGATCTTGGTGCTGTGCGAAATGTGATTGCACCACCCGCGCCGCCACCGGCTCCAGTGTTCAGAACCGCAGCAATCGCGACTCCGGCCACCCGCGCCGTTGCTGCGCCTCGAAATGTTCCTTTGCCGCCGGTTTTTGACCACGGTCGTCTGACGGCTCTGTATTATACCGACGAGCTGCCGCCTATCGCGAAATTCGAGAAAAACGGTCCCTTCCGCAAGTTCCAGCCCTGAAATGCTATTTTTCTGACGGCGGCTCTGCAGAACAGATGCGTCGCCGATCAGTGAGCAGGGGCACTCAGGCCTTGGCGGGGTGAACTCGAATTGTTAATGTCATTTCTGACATAGATTCTTCGAGGGCGGGGTCAGTTGAAGATTTTTGCCACTTTTCTGAAGACCAATCTTACGGCTTTGTCCGTAATTTTTTTGTTTCTTGTCCCCGCTTTTGGACAGACCTTTCAATCAGTGGCGCCAACAGCAATTCTCGTCGATTACGACTCTGGCGCAGTGCTCTATGAAAAGGCCGCTGATACTCTGGTTCAACCCGGATCGACCGCAAAATTAATGACGGCCGCGCTGGTTTTTCGCGAGTTGGCGGAAGGCCGGCTTAAGCTTGAAGACACACTGCCCATATCAGAAAACGCATGGCGAAAAGGCGGAGGTCCCTCAGGCGGCGCAAGCATGTTCGCGGTTCTTCATAGCCATGTAAGTGTTGACGATCTTCTGCAAGGCCTGCTCGTGCAGGCAGGCAATGATGCGGCGATTGCGCTGGCAGAGGGTATTGCCGGTTCGGAAGACGCTTTTGCGACCTTGATGACAAGGCGCGCACGCCAGATCGGCATGGAAAAATCAACCTTCAGCAATTCATCAGGTAAGGACGAACCGGATCAACGGGTCACGGCGCGCGAGATGGCGCTGCTGGCTATGCATGTCATTCGGGTCTACCCGCAATACTATCATTATTTCAGCGAGAAAGATTTTACCTGGAACAAGATCCGCCAGACTAACCGAAACCCGTTGCTGCAGATGGACATGGGGGCTGATGGGCTTTTGACCGGAGACACCAAAGACGGCGGCTATGTGTTCATTGGCTCGGCAGTGCAGAACGGGCAACGGCTTATCATCTTCATCGGCGGCCTGAGTTCGATGAATGCGCGCGCAGAAGAAGCGCGCCGGTTGCTTAACTGGGGGTTCAGGAGCTTCGAGCCAAAGGTCTTGTTCAAGGCACAAGACATCGTCGGAACAGCCAAGGTTTTTGGCGGGGCAAAAGGCGATGTTGATCTTAAAACAGCCAGTGATGTGCGGATTCTGGTGCCGCGCACCAGTGGCGACAGAATAAGCGGAAAAATTGTTTATAAGGGACCACTGGTTGCGCCAGTTCAGCCAGAGCAGGAAATTGGCTCCCTGCAACTCTATCGGGGCGCCAAGCTTGTTTCCGAGACGCCCTTATTGACAGCGGAACCTGTCGCAGTTGGCACCATGTCGCAACGCGCGCTGGATTCCGGTCTCGAATTAATTCTGGATATATTTCGTCAATTGATCCAGAAAGGCAAAGGATCAGGCAGCGGATAGACCAGTGACAGGGCGTTTTATCACTTTTGAGGGCGGGGAGGGGACGGGCAAGTCAACCCAGATCAAGCTCCTCGGTCAAAATCTGCGGCGTATCGGCATCAGTGTCATGGAAACGCGCGAACCGGGAGGTTCGGCCGGAGCAGAAGCTGTGCGGCAGGTCATTCTTTCCGGTGCAGCCAAGCATCTGGGGCCATTCACCGAAACACTTTTGTTTTGTGCCGCACGCATCGACCATATCGAACAAAGGATAAAACCTGCGTTGGAAAGCGGCCAGTGGGTCTTATGTGATCGCTTTTCCGATTCTACCCGCGCCTATCAGGGCGTCATGGGTCAGGTGGAACCCAGCGTTATTCAGGCATTGGAGCGGGTAACCCTGCACGGCATCTATCCGTCTTTGACGATCGTACTTGACCTCCCTGCGGAGATGGGGCTGGAACGAGCCGGGCTGCGTCGGGGAAATGTTTCCGCCGCGGACCGGTTCGAGGCCGAGGATCTCGATTTTCATCGCGCCCTGCGCAAAGCCTTTCTGGACATTGCCAATGCCGAGCCGCAACGCTGCATCGTTGTGAGTGGCGATGGCGATCCCCAGGTCATAGCGGAGGAAATCTGGTCGGGCGTGCGCGCCCGGTTTGGACTGCCGGAAGATGGAGGCCGCTGATGGCGCGCGTGAGCGATGAAAATGTGCCGGAGAGCGATGCCACGTCCGACGCGCCCCATCCGCGCATGTCCATGCAGTTGTATGGCCATGCTGAGGCCGAACGCGAATTGCTGGATGCCTACAGATCCGACAAATTGCATCATGCCTGGATCATCGGCGGAGAAAAGGGTATCGGCAAGGCAACTCTTGCCTGGCGGTTTGCAAAATTCATTCTGAGCAACCCCGAAAACTCCAGCCGCGCCATTCAGGCCGCCAGAACATTGGCTGTCGCGCCGGATAATCCCGCCGTTCAGCGCATACAGGCATTGGGTCACGGAGATGTCCATGTCTTGCGGCGCGAATGGAACGAAAAGACTAAAAAGCATTACACCGAAATCCGCGCGGAAGACGTACGCGCCGCCGTGCATCTCTTCCAGCAGGCGGCTTCAGAAGGCGGCTATCGCATTGTCATCCTCGACAGCGCTGAAGATCTTAATACCGCCGGGGCCAACAGCCTGCTCAAGATGATCGAGGAGCCGCCGTCCAAATCACTGTTCCTGATCGTGGCGCACAGACCAAATCAAATTCTGCCCACGATACGATCCCGTTGCCGCAAATTGCTGCTGCGCGGTCTGACAGCCGGGGAATGCGTCGCCGCATTGAAAGAATTTTGCGCCACTGTACCGGACGAACAGCTCGAGTCGGCGGCTCGGCTGGCAGGCGGATCGGTGGCGCGCGCGCTAAAACTGCTAAATGCCGACAGCCTCGGTTTTTATCAGCAATTGCATCGGAGTCTTTCGGCGCTTCCCGACGTGAAATGGCGCGATATCCATGCACTGGCCGATGCAATCGCCGGGCGCGCCAATGACGAAACTTTTGAAACCAGTCTGGAAATCATTCAGGACTGGCTCGAGTCACGGCTCGTGCCCGGCGGCAGCAGCGCGCTCTGGCCCTGGGCGGATGTGTGGGCCTCGATCGAAGCGCAAATCCGCGAAACGGAGAGTTACAATCTGGATCGCCGGCCGCTTTTCCTCAACATATTTTCCGAACTGGCAAAAGCTGCACGCATCGCTTGACGAATGGCGTCGGATCGCGGCAAAACCAGCCAGCAATCAACCGGATATTTCATCATGGCGCAGCGCCCAAGCTTTTATCTGACCACGGCCATTCCCTACGCGAATGGTGCTCCGCATATCGGACATGCTTATGAGCGCATTGTCTCGGATGCGATCCAGCGGTTTAAGCGGCTGGACGGATATGAAACCTTGTTTGTCACGGGCATGGACGAACATGGATTAAAAATGCAGCAGACTGCCCAACGCGAGGGGTTGACGCCGCAGGCTTTAGCCGACCGCACTGCCGAGCAATTCGCGAGAATGGGCGAGATGCTCAATGCGCCAACCGACGACATCGTGCGCACAACACAAGCGCGCCATAAAAAGGCGTCTCAGGCGATATGGGAGCGAATGGAAGCCAACGGCGATATTTATCTCGCCAAATATTCTGGCTTTTATTCTGTACGCGACGAAGCCTATTTCGATGAAGGCGAGTTGACCACGCATGCCGACGGCAAAAAATTCGCGCCGACCGGCTCGCCGGTCGAGTGGGTTGAAGAGGAGAGTTACTTTTTTCGTCTCTCAGCCTATGCGGAACGGCTGCTTGCGCATTACGAGGCGCATCCGGAGTTTGTCACGCCGGATCATTATCGCAATGAAATTGTCGCCTTCGTCAAACGCGGGTTAAAAGACCTCTCGATCAGCCGCACAACATTCGACTGGGGCGTGCCGGTTCCAAAGGATCCGAAACACGTGATGTATGTCTGGGTGGATGCCCTGACGAATTACATCACCGCAACCGGATTTGCAGATGGAAATCCGCGCAATCATTTCTGGCCGGCGGATGTTCATGTCATCGGTAAGGACATTACGCGATTCCATGCGATTTATTGGCCTGCATTCCTGATGTCGGCGCAATTGCCTGTGCCCAGGCAGATCGTCGTCCATGGCTTTTTGTTCAACAAGGGCGAGAAAATGTCGAAATCCGTCGGCAATGTCATCGACCCGTTCACGCTGGCGGCGCATTACGGCGTCGATCAGATGCGCTATTTCTTTTTGCGCGAGGTTTCCCTCGGGCAGGACGGCAATTATTCTCACGAGGCCATCGTTGCGCGCATCAACGCCGATCTCGCCAATGATCTCGGCAATCTTGCGCAGAGATCGCTGTCGATGATCGCCAAGAACTGCGGCGGCAAGATGCCCGCCTGCGGCGCGCTGACACCTGCCGATCAGCAAATTCTTGATCTGGCGGATGCTCTGCCCGGCAAGGCCCGGCTGCTGATGCAGGAGTTCGCGCTTCACCTTATCCTTGCGGAAATATGGCAGGTCGTTGCTGAGGCGAACCGCTATTTTGCCGGCGAGGAGCCCTGGCGTCTGAGCAAAACAGATCCGGCGCGCCGGGACACCGTGCTTTATGTCACGGCAGAAGTACTGCGCAATATTGCATTGATGGCCCAGCCTTTCATTCCCGCGTCGGCAGGCAAGCTGCTCGATCTGCTTGGAGTGCCGGAAGCAGAGCGACAGTTTGATCGGGCAGGGGCGGCCGGGCGGTGCGTCAGCGGCCAGGAATTACCCGCGCCGAGCGGCATATTTCCGCGCTATGTTGAAGAAGTCGTGGCTTGAAATGCTGATTGACAGTCATTGCCATCTCGATTTCCCGGATTTTGCCGATACGGCTGCCGTGCTGGAACGGGCGCGGACGGCTGGCGTCGGACGCGTAATCACCATTTCGACCGAGGTTCGACATTACGATATCTATCGCACTCTGGCTGAAGCGCATGAAAACGTCTTCTTCACCATAGGCACCCATCCCAATCATGTGAACGAGGAGCCAGATGCTGCTGTTGAGCAGCTGGTTGCGCTGGCATCTCACCCCAAATGCGTCGGAGTTGGCGAGGCGGGGCTCGATTATCATTATGACAAAGCCCCGCGTGATCTCGCCGCCACCGTGCTGCGCAGGCACATCACGGCAGCGCGCATAACGCGGTTGCCGCTTGTCATTCATTCTCGCGATGCTGACGAAGATATGGCGGCTATACTCGAGGACGAGATGGGGAAGGGGGCTTTCCCTGCCCTTTTGCATTGCTTCACTTCCTCAAGGGCTCTGGCCGAAACCGGCCTTCGTCTGGGGCTGTATGTTTCCTTTTCAGGCGTGCTGACATTCAAAAATTCAACGGATTTGCGGGACATCGCCCGCGATGTGCCTCTCGATCGTCTGCTCGTTGAAACGGATGCGCCCTATCTCGCGCCGACGCCGTATCGCGGCAAGCGCAACGAACCGGCCTATGTCGTGGAAACGGCGAGAGTTCTGGCGCAGGTGAAGGATGTCAGCTTTGACAGGATTGTTGAGGTCACGACGTCTAATGTATTAAGATTATTCAATAAAATCGAATCTTTCGAGGCGCGCAAATCATGACCACGCGCTTCACAATCTTAGGCTGCGGCTCATCTGGCGGTGTGCCGCGCATCGGCAAGGATGGTTGGGGCGCCTGCGATCCAGCCGAGCCGAAAAACCGGCGGCGGCGCTGCTCAATGTTGGTTCAAAAAATTACCGGAGATTCAACAACCTCCGTGCTGGTGGACATGGCGCCGGATCTGCGTGCGCAATTGCTGGATGTAGCGCTTGAAGCGCTCGACGGCATATTGCTGACGCATCCGCATGCGGATCATATCCATGGCATTGATGATGTGCGGCCTCTGGTGCAGCATATGCGCCGCCGCGTCGATGTGCATATGGACGATGCTACATCGCGCATCGTAACCAACGCTTTTTCCTATATTTTTCGAACTCCTGCCGGCAGCCTTTATCCGCCCTTGCTGAATGAAAAGCGCATAAAGCCCGGAGAATATTGCGAAATTGACGGAGATGGCGGAGTTGTTTCGGCCATGCCGTTTACCGTCAATCACGGCGAGATCGACGCTTTGGGTTTTCGTTTCCACAACGTGGCCTATCTGCCGGACGTAAAGACCATTCCGGATGAAAGCGTGCCGTATCTCGAAAATCTCGATCTGTGGATCATCGATGCCTTACGTTATGCGCCGCATCCGTCGCATTTCAATTTTGACGACGCAATGCATTGGATCGAGCGCATGAAGCCGCGGCGGGCCATATTGACCAATTTGCATACGGATCTCGACTATAAGGCCTTGCGCAGAATTCTGCCCGATCATGTTGCGCCAGCCTATGATGGAATGGTGATCGAAGTCGATTGACGCCTAAAGCCAGCTACTGCGAACCACCGACATTGCAGGCCAGCTCTGTAGCCGTTTCGTAAAGACCTTGTTTGCCGCAGCCTGCATGATCCGGTCATTTTAGTTCCATAATATATCTTATGCGAATTTCATACACACATTCCCCGTCTGTTTGGCGAGGAATTGCTGGGGCGGCTTTGAAAATTGTCAAGTTCTGGCCAAGGAATGGGCTAGCCATGAACCCCTGATGCCTGCTATATGTAGGCTGCACATTTGGGTATGTGCCAGCGGCGACGGCGAATGGGTCGAATTTGGTGAGTGGAGATTTGAAGGCATCATGAGCAAGGGAAAAGAATTTCGCGGTCAGCGTAAGCGTGGTTTTGATGATGATGGGCCGATGCCCTTCGATATGCCACCAGCTTTCGGATCGCGCCCGGCGCGTCCCGCGAGTTTTGGACAGGACTCTGTTTCATCCGGCCCGCCCGTCGACGCAACCGTAAAATGGTTCAAAGCTGACAAGGGTTTTGGTTTCGTTGAGCTTGGCAATGGTCAGGGCGACGCGTTCCTTCACATTGGCGCGCTGCAGTCTGCTGGCCATGAAGCCGTGCCCTCGGGCGCCAAGCTGCGTGTTCAGGTTGGCCAGGGCGCCAAGGGCCTGCAGGTGACAAAGGTTCTGGAAGTAGATCTTTCGACCGCAACACCTGAGCGTCCCCGCTCCTTTGGCGACCGGCCGTCGTTTGGCGGCGGTGATCGCGGCGGCTTTGGTGGTGGCGGACGCCCGCAACGGCACGTGCCGGATGCATCGAGCGCCGTTGAAGTCCAAGGAACGGTCAAATGGTTTGACGAAGCCAAGGGTTTTGGTTTTGTTGCCAATAATGCCGGCGGAAAGGACGTTTTCGTCCATATTTCCACATTGGGCGCTGCCGGGCTTCGTTCCCTCGCAGAAGGTCAGGCTGTGACCATGAAGGTTGTCGACACCCCTAAGGGTCGTGAGGCACTTTCCATTTCCGCTGACTGATCAAAAGCACCCATAATGTTTCAGGCCGGGGCCAAGCTCCGGCCTTTTTTATTGGAGCGATTATGAAGCCCTCCTCCGACATTCAGCGCCTTCTCGAAATCATGCGTGCATTGCGCACTCCGGTAACTGGGTGCCCCTGGGATCTTCAGCAAAATTTCGCTTCCATTGCGCCCTATGCGATTGAGGAAGCCTATGAGGTCGTTGATGCCATCGAGCGAAACGACATGCTCGATCTGCGCGATGAACTTGGAGATCTCCTGTTACAGGTGGTTTTTCACGCGCAAATGGCACAGGAAGAAGGTTTGTTCGATTTTGGCGACGTGGTTCATGCAATTTGCGCAAAAATGATCCGCCGTCACCCGCATGTCTTCGAAGCACAAACGGTCGCTTCCACCGAGAGTGTCAAGCAGAACTGGTCTGCGATCAAGGCTGTTGAAAAGCAGCAGCGGGCTGCTGAACGCGCTGCTGCCGGCCTGTCGAACGAGAAAGCACTCTCCGTGCTCGACGGCGTGCCCGTTGCCCTGCCCGGTTTAACGCGCGCCGTGAAATTGCAGGAACTGGCCGGCAAGGTTGGCTTTGACTGGAACGATCCGCGCGCGGTGCTCGCAAAAATTCGCGAGGAATTGGATGAAGTGGAAGATGCGCTGACGCGTGAGGCAAATGACGAACTGGCCGGCGAACTGGGCGACGTGCTGTTTGCTGTGGCCAATCTGGGCCGCCATCTCAAAGTGGACCCAGAAAGCGCGCTTCGATTGACCAATCAAAAGTTCCTCAGCCGGTTTCATTTCATCGAGACCGAACTTAAGGCTCAGGGACGATCCATCGATGGCGCCAGCCTCGATGAGATGGAAGATCTCTGGAACAAAGCCAAACGCCAAAAATAAAACCGGGGCAGTGTCCCTGCCCCGGCATTTATCCTGTCTGATCAGTGCCGCCAGTTATTGCGGCAGCTTATCGTCGATGCCCTGCACATACCAGTTCATGCTGAGGATATCGCTGTCTTTAAGGACTTCACCAGCCTTGGCGGCAACTGTGCCGTCCTGCTTGACGATCGGACCCTGGAACGGATTAAGCTTTCCGGAAGCAATGTCGGCCTGAGTGGCTTCAGCCATCTTCTTCACGTCATCAGGCATATTGGTATAGGGCGCCATGACGACAAAATTTTCCTTCATGCCGCCCCACGTATCTTCCGACTTCCAGGTACCGTTCAGGACGGCCTTGGCCCGGGCGATATAGTATGGGCCCCAATTATCCTCGATAGCAGTCAGTTGGCCTTTTGGCGCGTATTTGATCATGTCAGATGCCTGACCAAAGGCATACTTGCCGGCCTTTTCAGCTTCCTGCAACGGAGCCGGGCTATCGGTGTGCTGCGTGATGATATCTGCGCCCTGCGCCAGCAGCGCTTTTGCGGCATCGGCTTCCTTGCCCGGATCAAACCATGTATTCGCCCAGACAATCTTGATCTTCACATTCGGATTGACCGATTTTGCGCCCAGATAAAAGGCGTTGATGCCTGACACAACTTCCGGAATCGGGAAGGACGCGACATAGCCGATGACGTTCGACTTGGTCATTTTTCCGGCAATCTGCCCAATGACATAGCGGCCTTCATGGAACTTTGCCGAATAGGTGGCCAGATTGGCGGCACGCTTATATCCGGTATTATGTTCGAATTTCACATTTGGATATTTCTTTGCAACTTTCAGCGTCGGCTCCATGAAGCCGAACGAGCAGGTGAAAATCAGCTTGTTGCCGGCGCGTGCCAATTGTTCGATGGCGCGCTCGGAATCAGCTTCCGGAACATTTTCGATATAGGTGGTTTCAACCTGATCGCCGAGGGCTTTTTGCAGCGCCTGCCGACCCAGTTCGTGCTGATACGTAAAGCCATGATCGCCTATCGGGCCGACATAGACAAAGCCGACCTTCAATTTTTCCGCGGCCAGCGCCGCGCTGGACAGGCCCGCTGCAAATGCAACGGCCGTGGCCAATTTCGCAAGTTTAAACATTCGTTCTCCCTCCAGATCTGCGCGACAAAATCAGGCATTCATTCAGCCCTGAAATCTTCAACCATGCGTCGCCCAAGGCTAAAGTATGCGAAGCAATTCTCATTCCGCAAGAGCGTCCCGCCAAAGCCATTCAGCGGTCCGCGATAAAAGATGTCCCCAGAGCTGCGGGGGCCGCCGCGCCGCGCCTGTCCCGGATCGAAAGAATGACCAGAGCGGCAATGGTGGCCAGATAGGGCAGCGAAGAGAGCACCTGCCCCGGCAACCCTACCCCCAAGGCTTGCAAATGCAATTCCAGCATGGTTGCGCCGCCAAACAGCAACGCGCCCCAGACAACCCGCCAAGGCTTCCAGGACGCAAAAACCACCAGAGCCAGCGCAATCCATCCCCGTCCGGCCGTCATCCCCGGCGACCAGAACGGCGTATCCGCCAAAGGCAGAAAGGCACCCGCCAGCCCCGCGCATCCACCGCCAAAAACTATGGCGAGAATACGGATCCGCCGTACAGGCACACCCAGCGCATGGGCCGAACCGTGGCTCTCGCCCACGGCCCGCAGGGTCAGGCCCGCCCGCGTGCGGAAGACGAACCAGTTGACCGCAATAACCAGCAGAATGGCGCTGTAAACAAAGGCATCCTCGCCAAACACCAGCTTGCCTACGAGCGGCAGATCGGAAAGTCCCGGAATATGCAGCGTGGGTGCGCTGTCACGCTTTTGTCCGACATACGCCGCACCGATAAGACTGGACAGCCCTCCCCCCAGAATAGTGAGCGCCAGCCCTGTCGCCACCTGATTAGTGGCCAATCCGATGGCAAGAAATGCAAAGACGAGCGAGAGGATCATGCCTGCCGCAATTCCCGCAAGCGCACCCAGAAGTGTTGAGTCAGTGCTGAAAGCAACCGCGAAACCAACCGCAGCGCCCACAAGCATCATGCCTTCAACGCCAAGGTTCAGGACACCAGCCTTTTCCGTCACCAGTTCACCTATGCCAGCGATGAGAAGCGGCGTCGCCGAACTGACGATTGTGATAAGAACAAGCTCGATCAGATGCATATTCATAACCGCCTCCCAAGCCTGAACCGGAGCGAATAGCGTGTTGAAACATCAGCCGCCAGAACGCACATCAGCAAAATACCCTGAAATACCCGCGTGAGATCCTGCGGAATATGCATCGTGACCTGAGCAAATTCTCCGCCGATATAGGTCAGCGCCAGAACCAGCCCCGCGATCAAAATGCCGAACGGCGAGAGTCGGCCCAGAAAGGCGACAATAATGGCTGTGAAGCCATAGCCGGGGGAAATCGACGGCTGCAACTGACCGATCTGGCCCGAAACCTCAACGATGCCCGCCAGACCTGCCAAGCCGCCGGAGATCGCAAAGACCGCATAGGTCAATTGACGATCGCTGAATCCGGAAAAAAGCGCCGCCTTTGGCGCGCTGCCAACAAGCCGCACGCGATAGCCAAAAATTGTCCGTGCAAAGATGAATGCGGCAATCACCACCGTGAGCAGGGCGAGAATCGCACCAAAGTGCAGCCGGCCGGAACTGAACAGCAACGGCAGAGTGGCTTCAGGATCGAACTGGACAGATTGCGGAAAATTATAGCCCTTCGGGTCGCGCCACGGGCCGCGCACCAGATAATCCAAAATGAGCTGCGCGACATAGACCAGCATCAGGCTTGTCAGAATTTCGGAAACGCCAAGACGCACCCGCAGAAAGGCTGGAATCATGGCATAGATCATGCCGCCAAGCGCCCCCACGATCATCATCGCCGGCAATATCCACCAGGAACCGAAAGTACCCTGCCCGGCGCCGCCATTGGTGAGAATGCCAATCCCGCCACCCAGTGTGCCGCCGATGATGAACTGGCCCTCCGCACCAATGTTCCAGATATTCGCCCGATAGCAGAACGACAGGCCGATCGCGATCAGCACAAGCGGCGTCGCCTTCACGCCCAATTCCTGCAGATCGGTGGAATTGGTCAAAGGCGAGAGAAAATAGACATCGAACGCTTCAAGGGGCGACTTTCCCAGCACAAAGACCGCGATTCCGCCAAGAATGAGAGCAAAAATCAGCGCCACGATGGGAGAAATGATTTCGCGAAGCCGCGAGACGGACTGCCTTGGTTCCAGATCAATGTGCATGTGCAGCCGCTCCCGAATTCTCGCCATGCGCCAAGGGTGAATGTGCGGCCATCAGCAGCCCAATTTCCTCGCGGCTTGTTTCTCTTGCGTCACATGGCTGCGACAGATGCCCATGATTGAGAACAGCCAGCCTGTCGGATATTTCGAACAGTTCATCCAGATCCTGACTGATCACGATGACTGCAGCCCCTTTCCCGGCAAGATCGATCAGAGCTTGACGGATGGCGGCAGCTGCAGCGGCATCGACGCCCCATGTCGGCTGATTGACGACAAGAATATCGGGCTGCAGCCAAATTTCCCTGCCAACCACAAATTTCTGCAAATTGCCGCCCGAGAGCGTCCGCGCCGCCGGATCCGGCCCAGATTTTCGTACGTCAAAGGATTTGATCACTTCCGCCGATATGTTTCTGGCCCGATCAGGCTGCAAAAGGCCGTGCTGGACCACCTGCCCGAGTGCATGATGCGTCAGGATGACATTATCGGAGAGAGAAAAATCCGGCGCGGCAGCATGGCCATTGCGCTCTTCCGGCACGAAGGCCGCATTCATCCTGCGCCGTTCCGTGACGCCAGACTGGCCACAGGCCTGCCCATCAATTTCGATCGCGTCATTTCGACCGGCCAATGTCTCCCCCGAAAGCGCCGCGAACAACTCGGATTGGCCATTGCCAGCGATACCTGCAATACCAAGCACTTCCCCGGCGCGCACCTCCAGACGAATATCCTTCAGATCCGTGCCATGAAGTTCGGGCGAATCCAGTGAAAGACCTGCAAGCTTGATGCGGACCGGGCCGATCCTGCGATCCGTCGGCGGACGTATATCGGCGATATGCGTTCCCACCATCAGATTTGCCATGGACCGGGCACTT
Source organism: Methylocystis sp. sgz306128 (assembly GCF_056032725.1). Lineage (NCBI taxonomy): Bacteria > Pseudomonadati > Pseudomonadota > Alphaproteobacteria > Hyphomicrobiales > Methylocystaceae > Methylocystis > Methylocystis sp. sgz306128. The sequence goes on along the minus strand of NZ_JBVYWO010000004.1, from coordinate 326,899 downwards.
TCAGCCCGCGGATTGCATGTGCCGACCACCTTGCCAAGACGCAGGATAGTTGCCCTGTCGCAAAGACGCTTCACCTCATCCAGCTTATGCGAAATGTAAAGCAGCGCCCTGCCCTCGGATTTCAGTTGTTCAAGCGTAACAAAGAGCTGATCTGCTTCCTGAGGCGTGAGAACGGATGTCGGTTCATCAAGAATCAGCAATTTCGGATTCTGCAACAGACAGCGCACGATTTCGATGCGTTGACGTTCGCCCGCCGAAAGGCTCCAAACCGGACGATCAGCTTCAAGCTCAATTCCATATTTTTTGGAAACGCCCGCGATCATGTCCGGCACATCGGTCAGCTTGACCGAACGCGGCAGCACCAGCGCAATATTGTCTGAGACACTCAGGTTGTCGAACAGCGAAAAATGCTGAAACACCATGCCTATGCCGAGACTGCGGGCCTGTTCGGGATTATCGAGAGAGATCGGTTTTCCGTCCCAGTAGATATGCCCACTTGTCGGAGTCAGCAAACCATAAAGTATTTTCACCAATGTGGACTTGCCGGCGCCATTCTCTCCCAGCAGAGCATGGACTTCACCCGAATGAAGTTCGAGGTTGATAGTGTCATTTGCTGTGAAAGAACCAAACTTTTTGGTGATATTCTCAACGCGTATCAATGCGTGCGACGATTTGCCCAAGTGGTTCTGGTCGATGGTAATGTCCGTCATGTCATCGCGCCCCCGCCATACTGCCGGATTTTGATCTTATCCTGCTCTTTTCTAGGCGCTACACTAAATCTTATGCAAGCAGGCCAAACATTCCGCCCGCCGGGCGGAATGTTTTTCAACCAAAAAATGAAAATGACTAGGGCAACAATACGGTGGAAGCGGTCGTCAAGCGGCTCTCAAGCGCCTGATGGGCCGCTGCCGCGTCCTGCAAGGCAAAGCGCGAATGCACATCGATAGCGATCACGCCGCTTTCAATGGCTGAAATGACCGCGCCTGCGCAGCGCTCCAGACTCTCGCGGGTCGCAGTGTAGGTGTTGAGCGTCGGGCGGGTCATGTACAAGGAACCCTTCTGCGACAAGATCAGAGGGCTGAACGCCTCAATGGGCCCGGAGGCATTGCCGTAAGTCACAAACAATCCCAGCGGACGAATGCAATCAAGCGACGCAGGGAAAGTTGCCCGGCCGATGCCGTCATAAACGACATCACATTTCTTGCCATTCGTGATCTCGATAACGCGGCTGACGAAATCTTCCTCATTATACAGGATGACGTCTTTCGCCCCGGCCTCAAGCGCCATCTGCGCCTTCTCACGGGAGCCGACAGTGCCGATCACATGCGCACCCAAGGCCTTGCCCCACCTGCAGAGCAGCTGTCCAACGCCACCGGCTGCCGCATGCACGAGGATGGTGTCGCCCGCTTTGACCTTGTAGGTGTCATGGAGCAGGTAATAGGCCGTCATGCCCTTGAGCATCATGGCAGCGCCCGTCTCGTACGAAATGGACTTTGGAATTTTTATCAGATGCTTTGGGTCTATGTTTCGCACCTCGCTATATGCGCCGAGCGGCGCAACATAGGCGACACGGTCGCCCGTCTGGAAGCCTTTGACCTCGCTGCCGACATCGATGATCTCGCCTGCGCCTTCATTGCCCGGAGTGAACGGAAATTGCGGCGCCGGATAAACACCGTTGCGAAAATAAACGTCGATAAAATTGATCCCTATCGCATGATGCCTGACGCGCACCTCATGCGGCTGCAAGGGCATAAGTTCGGCATCTTCCCAGCGCATAACCTCCGGACCGCCGGTTTCATAGATCTTTATGGCTTTCATGGTGCTTCCCCGATTTAAATCTTCGATCCGATAGTGGCTTTCACCAGCCAGAAGTAGACTGGATATGGCAGCATGCGGAGAAATTTCAAAGTCCAGGACAGGCGTCGCGGAAATGTAATTTCGAATCCGCCTTTTGCAAAACCATCGCAGATGCGGATGGCCGCCTCGTCGAGTTCCACAAGAAACGGCATCGGAAAGTCATTCTTGTCGGTCAGCGGCGTCCGCACGAAACCGGGATTGACCACTTGTAACGTGATACCGTGGCGATCCAGCGAAAACTTCAGGCTTTCACACATGTTGATCAGCGCGGCCTTCGTCGCCCCATAGGCAATGGCGCGCGGCAGGCCGACATAACCGGCGACAGAGGCATTAACCGCGAGTTGTCCCCGTCCGCGGGCCTTCATCATCGGCAAGAGATGTTCAAGGCAATTGACGGTGCCATCAATATTGATGCTGAACGTCTCCCGAAACCCCTGTCCGCCGAAAGCATCCACATTGTCAGGCATGTACGTGCCGACATTGAGAAATGCGAGATTGATCGGACCGTGCTCCGCTTCTATCGAGCGCACCAATTCGCCCATACCGGCCCTGTCGGTAACATCGCCGCAAGCGGGTATAATGCGGCCAGCAAATTTTCCGGCCTCGGCAGACAATTCATCCAGCAGGCTCTGCCGCCGCGCTGTTGCCACCACGCTGAAGCCGCGCCGTGCAAGTTCAAGGGCTACCGCTCTGCCAATTCCGGTGCTGGCGCCAGTCACCCAGGCCAACCCGTCCTGTGGTCTTGCCCGATAAGCGCTCATGGCTTAGCGCTTCCGGTAGCCACCGGCAGATCAGGCCGCGATCCCCATTCGGCCCAGGATCCATCATATATGCCGGCAACATGACGCCCCGTTTCTTCGATGGCCAGAGCCAATATGGCCGCGCTGACGCCAGAACCGCAGGACGTGACGATGGGCTTTGCAAGATCGACACCCGATGCTGCAAATGCCTGCTCGATTTCCGCTCTGGGTTTAAGTTGACCGTTTTCAACAATCTGCCCGAACGGGAGGTTGAAACTTCCCGGAATATGCCCTGAGCGAACGCCCGGCCTCGGCTCCGGCGCCTCTCCGCGAAAACGATCAGCCGGACGCGCGTCCACGATCTGCGCGCTGCCTTCATTAAGTATCCGCCGGATATCGTCCACCCGGGCAATGGCACCGTGGTCAAGACGGGGGGTGAAGCTGCGATGTTTGTGGACCGCGGGTCCCGACTGGGTAGCGCGGCCCTCGGCCAGCCATTTAGGTAATCCGCCCGCCAGAATCTTGACGTCTCTGGCGCCGAATGTTCGCAGCATCCACCACACGCGCGGCGCGGAAAACAGTCCGCTCTGATCATAGACGATGAATTGCATGCCATCACCCAACCCGAGCTTGCCCATGGCTTCGGCAAATTGCACCGGTTGCGGCATCATATGCGGCAATCCCGTCGATAGATCCGCAATTTCATCGATATTGAAAAACACAGCACCCGGAATATGTGCTGCGAGATATTCCGCCTTCGCATCGCGCTTGAGCGGCGGCAAATGCCATGAACCGTCTATGATCGCTATGTCAGGTGCGCCAAGATGGGCTTCCAGCCACTCGGTTGAGACAAAATTTTCCGGAGCCGGACGCTGTGCCATTTGGATGATCTCCCCGATATCTGGACCTGCATATCAATCACATTGCGGCAGTTAACCGGTGATCTCTTGCTTTTACTGTTTCTACCACGACTCGGATTTAAGAAAACATCTCGAAAATTGCAAAAATTCGATCGTTTTCAGACAAAGGTTCGTCACAACATTGAATTAGGATGCAGGAAATATCCACCGAGGTTTTGTAGATGAGCCCGCCGCAGACCGATCATTCGCAAGGAACTGCAGTTGCTGGCCTGTTTCTTCTTACACTCGTTGCCGCTATCGCCGCATTCGTTATCCGCTTTGGGTGAGCCGGATCCGGATACGGCGATTTTGCTTGCCCTTCTTTTCAATGTCGGTGATTTCCGCCCGGCCTATTTCCGCAGTTCCGGCGACATGGGTTCCTCCGCAGGGCTGAAGATCGAGTCCGACGATTTCCACCAGACGCACCTTGCCCGTTCCCATTGGCGGCTTGACCGACATGGTCTTGACCAGTCCCGGATTGGCCAATAATTCTTCGTCCGATATCCAGCGCGTACGCACCTGCGCGTTAGTGGCGATCAGCGCATTGAGTTTGTCGGTTATCTCCTGCTTGTCCAGCCCGGCTTCAGGGATATCGAAATCAAGCCGCCCCTCATCCTCTGAGACAGCGCCGCCAGTCACGGGATAAGGCAATACGGCAGTGAGAAGATGTAACGCCGTGTGTGCGCGCATGCGGGCATAGCGTCTGGCCCAGTCGATCGCGATATGCACCTCGTCGCCGGGGATGAGTTTTGCTTCCGCATGTTCGGTCATGTGCCAGATCGCTTGCCGGTCGGCGGAATATTGCGTGTTCTGAACCGTCAGCACATCTCCGGACATCGTTGTGATTGAGCCGCTGTCGCCGGGCTGCCCCCCGCCCTGCGCGTAGAAAATGGTTCTGTCGAGCACAACAGCACCATTGCCTTCAATTGCGACCACGCGGGCTTTCACCTCTCGCATGTAGGCATCTTCGATGAACAGCTTTGTTGTCACGCGAACACGTCCCGATGATCTGCGGGCTGGCGCTCAAGCCAGCCCGGCACCGGCAATTGCTTGGAACGCAGGAAAGCCGGATTAAACAGCTTGGACGCATAGCGCATGCCGCCATCGCACAGAATTGTTACGATTGTATGGCCCGGCCCCAGCTTTTTGGCGAGGTGAATTGCGCCAGCGACGTTAATGCCGGATGAGCCGCCGAGCAGCAACCCTTCATGTTCCGCCAGATCGAAGACGATGCTCACGGCTTCCTGATCGTTGATCTGAAAGGCGGCATCGGGGCGGAATCCCGACAAATTTTCCGTAATACGCCCCTGACCTATGCCTTCTGTGATCGAAGACCCCTCAGCTTTCAGCACGCCTTGCGTGTAAAAGCTGTAAAGTGCGGCACCCATCGGATCAGCAAGGCCGATCTGAATTTCCGCGTTGAAGGATTTGAGCGACATGCCAACGCCTGCAAGCGTGCCTCCCGAGCCTACGGCGCAGATGAAACCGTCAACCTTGCCCTCGGTTTGCGTCCATATTTCCGGCCCGGTGGTGTCGATATGGGCCTGACGATTCGCCACATTGTCGAATTGATTGGCCCAGACAGCGCCTTTCGGATCGGTCCTAGCCAGTTTCTCAGCCAGACGCCCGGAAAATTTAACGTAATTGTTCGGATTGGCATAAGGAACAGCCGGCACCTCGATGAGTTCAGCGCCCTGCGTGCGGATGAGATCCTTCTTTTCCTGCGCCTGTGTATCAGGAATGACAATGACAGCGCGAAACCCCATGGCTCTGGCCACCATTGCGAGCCCTATGCCGGTGTTCCCAGCTGTGCCCTCGACAATCGTGCCGCCCGGACGCAATTCACCGGTCTTGATGGCATGCTGGATGATGCCCAGAGCAGCCCTGTCCTTGACCGAGCCACCGGGGTTCATGAATTCTGCTTTGCCCAGAATGGTGCAGCCAGTGAGCTCGGAAGCCGCGCGGAGTTTGATCAGCGGCGTATTGCCGATGGCTTCAATGACGGTTTTTGCATAAGTCATCATCAATCCTCTGTCTGAGCCAAGATTAATGACTCAGGCACCTGCCGACAAGCAAGCTTTTTAATTCTATAATTTTGATAGAAAGATTTTGTGCAAAGGTGAGACGATTTTTGTTGCACTGCGATTGCCAAAGCAGTGAAATGCTAGTGTTCCCAGTGAGTCCCGCCCATGCCCAATTCCCGTCCCGCCGCTGAATCCGGCGATCATGATTCATTTGTGCCGCAGAGCTTTTCCGTTCTGCGCAAGGGTTACTCGATAAACGCCTTAAAAGCCGACTTTTCTGCCGGTCTCACCGTCGCTATCGTCGCGCTGCCTTTATCGATGGCCATAGCCATAGCCTCCGGCGCGCAGCCGGTGCAAGGTCTGATCACGGCGGTGGTCGGCGGATTGATTATTTCCCTGTTCGGCGGCAGCCGATATCAGATCGGCGGACCGGCCGGTGCATTTATCGTGCTGGTGGCCAGCACCATTGCCACGGTCGGATTTGGCGGATTTCTGACGGCGACCATGATCGCAGGCCTGACTTTGCTAGTCATCGGCGTTTTGCGATTGGGCAGTCTCATCAAATTCATTCCTCACTCCGTTATCGTCGGATTTTCCGCCGGCATTGCCGTTATCATCGGCGCGAGCCAACTGAAAGACTTTTTCGGGTTGAATATCGCCCATGAACCGGGGCCATTTTTTGAGAAACTTTCTGCCTTGTGGGGCGTCAGAAATACGCTGTCGTTCAGCGCCTCGGCTCTGGCCATTTTCTCGGTGGTGCTGATCGCCATGCTGAGAAAATATCGCCCTCATTGGCCTGCCTTTCTCATCGTCGTGGTGATAACAGGACTGGGCGCACTGGTGCTGCATCTGCCCGTCGATACGATCGGAACACGTTTCGGCGGCATTCCCTCGTCATTACCAGCGCCGCAATGGCCGGATCTGCGCTGGCACACGATCACCACGGTATTTCCGGCCGGGCTGACCATTGCCCTGCTGGGCGGCATCGAATCCCTGCTCTCCGCCGTCGTTGCTGACGCCATGGCCGGAACGCGGCACAGACCCAATGCTGAAATTGTCGCGCAGGGCCTGGCAAATATCGGTGCAGCCATGTTTGGCGGCATTTGCGCCACCGGCACCATTGCCCGCACAGCCACGAATATCCGCGCCCACGCAGTGACACCGCTCGCTGGCGTATATCACAGCATATTCGTGCTTTTGTTCATTCTTATCGCCGCACCGCTCGCAAGCTACATTCCGCTTCCCTCGCTCGCTGCCATTCTTATGATTGTGGTCTGGAACATGGCGGATCGCCATGAATTTGTGAAAATATTGCGTCACGACTGGCAGGATTCGCTGGTGTTGCTCGCGACATTTCTCCTGACAGTCTTCATCGATCTTCCCACCGGTATTGGTGCGGGAACCCTGCTGGGCGCGATCATATTCATGTATCGGTCGGCGCAGAATACACATGTCAACACAAACGAGTTGACCGATACCGCGCCGGCCATTGCCTTGCAGGGAACCCTGTTCACCGGAACCGCCGCAGAAATTCATGAAGCGCTCGCCAGAATCGAGCCGCCCGGACCGCATCTTGTCGTCAGAATGGAGCACGTGTTGTTCGTCGATGCCAGCATCAACCCCGTGCTGACAACATTCATGTTGCGGATGAAGCGCCTCGGCACGTCAATCAGCTTCGCAAATGCGCCGCCCGCCATAGCCCACACATTGCAGCGCAATGGGCTGCCTGCCGAGCTATTTGTGGGATGATGGCGGAATCGAATAAGTGCCGACTGCATGCGCGACGAGAGTTTCGCTGCTTTCGGCATATATGTGCGCGTCGCCGATGGCCAACCGCTTGCCGAGCTTGAGCAAAGTGCAATCGGCCACGATCGGCTCGGGACCCGGCTTGTTCAGAAAATTGATCGTCATATTGGTGGTGACGGCAAGACCGACAGGGCCGATATGCGCCAGAATGGCTATGTAAACGCCGACATCGGCCAAGGTGAACATGGTCGGCCCGGAAATTGTGCCGCCGGGACGCAGGCTGCTGGCGCGGAAAGGCGCCCGCACACGGCATCTGCCCGCTGAAACCGAGAGGATTTCAACGTCCGCGGGATTCTGTAGGTCGCCGCTGCCTTGAGGGCCGGCATAGCGGATCTGAGGAAAGGCCTCATGAAGAAATGCGAGCAATTCTTCAATGTTCATAACAGGTGAAAAAGTCTGCACGTCCTATTCCACGGTCACTGATTTGGCGAGGTTGCGTGGCTGATCCACGTCCTTGCCCATAAATACAGCCGTATAATAAGCCAGCATCTGCACCGGCACAGCATAGACGATAGGCGCAAAATCCGCAGGCATGTCCGGCAGAACGAAACTGGCCTCAAGTGTCAGCCCGGATTCGATAACCCCGCGCTGGTCGCCAATGAAAATAATCCGCCCTCCGCGCGCAGCAACCTCCTGCATGTTGGATACAGTCTTTTCGAAAACGGCATCATGCGGCGCGATGACGATAACCGGCATCGTCTCGTCGATAAGTGCGATGGGGCCGTGCTTGAGTTCACCTGCCGGATAGCCCTCAGCGTGGATATAGGACAATTCCTTGAGCTTGAGCGCGCCCTCCAGCGCCAAAGGATAGGACGTGCCCCGACCCAGATAAAGCACATCATGGGATTTTGCGAGATGATGGGAAATCTGCTGCAGGCTTTGCTCGCGTTTGATCGCCTCAGCCATAAGCCCCGGCACAGCCATCAGGCGCGAGACAAGTTCGCGCTCCTTTGTCTCGTCGATATGGCCGCGCATTTTGCCAAAGGCCAGAGCCAGACAGGCGAGCACCGTAAGCTGGCAGGTGAAAGCCTTGGTCGAGGCGACGCCGATCTCGGGACCGGCCAGTGTCGGCGCGACCAGATCGCTTTCCCGGGCGATAGTTGACGAGGCAACATTGACCACCGAAAGAACGTGCTGGTCCTGTGCCTTGGCGTAACGCAGACCGGCCAGCGTATCCGCCGTCTCGCCGGACTGGGAAATGACGATCATCAGGCCACCCGCCTCCATCGGCGCTTCGCGGTAGCGAAACTCGGAGGCTACATCGATCTCGACATTGATGCGGGCGTAGCGCTCCAGCCAATATTTGGCGACGAGGCCCGCATAGCTTGCAGTGCCGCAGGCACAAATAGTGATCCGCGACACTTTGCGTATGTCGAAGGGAAGGTCAAACGGCAGCCGGATGGAGCCATCGGCCATATCCAGATAATGTGCCAGTGTGCGGCCGACGACTTCCGGCTGCTCGTGGATCTCCTTGGCCATAAAGTGCCGGTAATTGCCTTTGTCGATCATGAAGGCGCCGGCCTGAGACCGCTGCTTGGCGCGATTGACGCGGCGATTGGCGGAATCGCGAAATTCTGCGGAAGTGCGGGTGAGAATCACCCAGTCCCCGTCTTCGAGATAGGTGATCTGATCGGTGAAGGGTGCCAGCGCAAGGGCATCCGACCCGAGATACATCTCGCCGTCGCCATATCCAACGGCCAGAGGCGCGCCCTGCCGGGCTCCGATAAGCAGGTCATCCTCGCCTTCAAACAGAAAACCCAGCGCGAAAGCACCACGCAGGCGGGTCAGAGTTTCCGCCACCGCGTCGACCGGGCCTTTACCCCGCCTGATCGCATCGCTCACAAGATGTGCGACCACTTCCGTATCGGTTTCTGTAGTGAAGACGAAACCCTTGCCTGCGAGTTCTTCCCGCAATTCACGAAAATTCTCGATAATGCCATTATGCACAACCGCGACATGCTCATTGGCATGGGGATGCGCGTTCGCTTCAGTCGGTTTGCCGTGGGTAGCCCAGCGCGTATGGCCTATGCCGGAATGGCCAAGCAGCGGTTCGGCATTCAGGCGACCTTCAAGATTTTTCAGCTTGCCCTGCGCCCGGCAGCGATGAATATGCCCTGCCTCGAGCGTGGCAACACCGGCCGAGTCATATCCTCGATATTCAAGCCGCTTGAGCGCTTCCACAAGTTGGGGAGCAACCGCTTCATGGCCGAGAATGCCAACAATTCCACACATGATATTTCCTGCTGAACGAGCCTTGAGCGAATTTAATGTTTATTTCGATTTTTTTGAGGCCCTGAATTCGGTGGCCCAGCCGGCCTTCTCGACCTGACGACCTCGCCCGAGGGCCAGAGCATTGGGCGGGACATCTGCCGTGATTACGGAACCAGAACCGACATAGGCTCCTTCGCCAATGGAAACTGGCGCCACCAGCGCGGAATTTGATCCGATGAAGGCCTGCGCGCCGATGATTGTCCTGAACTTAGAAAAACCGTCATAATTACACGTGATTGTTCCTGCGCCTATATTGGCCTTCGCACCGATCTCCGCGTCGCCAATATAGCTCAGATGATTAACTTTCGCGCCCTCGGCAATCAGCGCAGCCTTGGTCTCGACGAAATTACCGATTTTGGCGCCAGCACCAATGCGGCTTCCGGGGCGAATTCTTGCAAACGGGCCGATATGCGCGCCCGACGCGATTTCCGCGCCCTCGATATGCGAATTCGCGTGAACCGTGACGCCTTCGCTGATTTTTACGCCTCTGCCAAAAAAGACGTTGGGCTCCAGAAGCACGTCGCGGGCAAGCTCCGTGTCATGGGCAAAATAAACCGTTTCGGGCGCCAGCATCGTCACCCCTTCCAGCATCCATTTTTGCCGCGCGCGATCTTGATATAAACGCTCGGCAATCGCCAATTGGCTGCGATCATTAACCCCCATAACTTCGCGTTCATCGGCGATGACAACCTGAGCGCTCAGGCCCTGTTCCGCTGCGAGAGCCACCGCATCGGTAAGGTAAAATTCCTGCTGTGCATTGGCGTTGGAAATCGTCTGGAGGATGCCCAGAATTTTGTCGCCCGCAAATCCCATCCAGCCGGCATTGCACAGGCGGACGTCACGTTCGGCCAAAGTGGCATCCTTGTGCTCGCGTATGGCAACGAGCCTGTCGTCCTGCATGATCAGCCGGCCATAGCCGGTCGGATCAGCGGCGACAAATCCCAGCACAGTGAGATCAGAACCATTGGTGAGCACGTCGGCCATTCGTCCCAATGTCGCTCCTGTCACGAGCGGCGTATCGCCAAAGGCGATGAAAACCTCGTCATAATTGCCAGAAAGAAGCGGAGCCGCGCATAAAGCTGCATGTGCCGTGCCCAGACGCTGGGTCTGTGTGAAAACAGATACATTGGCTGAATGCGTCCTGACGACCGCCTCAACATCCGGCCTGCCGGGGCCAATGACGACCGCTATATCGCAATCTGCCTCGCGGGCCGTGTCCATGACATGAAGCACCAGTGCGCGCGCGCCGATTTCATGCAGCACTTTCGGCTGCGAGGAACGCATCCGCGTTCCCTCTCCGGCGGCCAGAATAACAGCCAGCCGCCGACGCGGGTTCTGGGGCGATGAGGAATTGGGCATTTCTGTCTGATCTGTCTTTGTGTGGGATGAGAACTATGCTGCAAACTGACATCCACTTAAACCAGTGGCAACCTTTGCACCATGAAAACCCCGCATTCAACCGCAATAATTTGCATGAGCGCCGAAAAAACGTCGCGCAATTTTGGTGCATTGCGCTATAGAAAGGGTGGGAGTGGAATCTGTCATAATTGATAAGAATGACACGATCGACACAATTTTATTCAGATCCCGAGGCAGTTGCACCCTATGTTTCATCGCCGTGATTTTCTCAGACTTGGGTTGATGACAGGAGCAGGCTTCGCCAGTGCTCTGACCAACCTGTCAGCCATGGCTGACGAGGCGCCGGCGGCGCCGGCCGCATTTGACGATAATTACGTGCTCAACATTGCACGCAATCTGGCGAAATCACCTTACAAGGCACCTGATTCATCCCTTCCATCACCGTTTTCGGCGCTCACTTACGATCAGTACGTGGATATTCGCGCAAAGCCCGGCGGCCAGATATGGATTAATGAAAATCTCGGCTTTGCCATAGAACCGCTGCATCGGGGCTTTATCTTCAACACGCCGATGGACCTGAACCTCGTCAACGGGGACATGATCACGCGGGTCGGCTATGACATGGGCCGTTTTGATTTCGGCAAACTCAAGGTTGGCGGCGATATCAAGGATATCGGCTATTCCGGTTTCCGTATTCTGGAGGCGCGCAATGGCACCTTCGATGAACGCGCCATATTTCAGGGTGCGAGCTTTTTCCGGGCTCTGGCGCGCGATCAGAACCAGGGCGTGATGGCGCGCGCACTGGCGATCCGGACAGCCGATCCGCGCGGCGAGGAATTTCCGATTATCCGCGCAGTCTGGATCGAGCGCCCTTCCGCGGCCACACATGCACTTGTGATCCATGCCCTGCTCGATTCCGAAAGTGTCGCCGGCGCTTACCGCTTCACGCTCCGCACAAGCGACGCGACAATCATCGATACTGAATCGGTGCTTATCCCGCGCGTGGCTATCAACCATGTCGGTATCGCCGCCATGCAGGCTACATCCTTTTTTTCGCCGCTCGATAGGCGCAAGGTCGACGATATCCGGCCCGCAGTTTACGAGGTGACAGGGCTGCGCATGCTGACCGGCAAGGATGAATGGCTCTGGCGGCCGGTCTCAAACCGACAAACCCTGCAAGGATCTGCTTTCGTCGATGAAAATCCCAATGGATTCGGTTTGCTGCAGCGGGATCGCGATCCGGCGACATTTGAAGATGATGACCAGCACTGGGAGCGCCGGCCCTCGCTCTGGATCGAGCCAATCGGCGACTGGGGTGCCGGACAATTCGAATTGATCGAAATTCCGAGCGAGTCTGAAATCAATCAGAACATCAACGCCTATTGGCGTCCCAAGGAAGGCCTGAAACAGGCGGTCGAAACGCGTTATTCCTACCGGCAGTTCTGGTGCTGGTCACCGCCGCTCAAACCGCCCCTGGCCATCGCCACACAGGCGCGCAGCGGCAAGGTCACACTTGGCGGCAAAACGCGTTACCGCATTTTGGTCGATTTTACTGGCGATAATCTTGAAAACCTGCCCCGCGAAGCCAATGTCAAAGCATCGGTGACACTCACAGGAGCAGAATTGCTCTCATCCCGGGTTGTTGCGGGGAAAACGCCCAAAACAATGCGGGTGCTGTTCGATTTTCAGCCAAACAGCGATAATCTTGTCGAAATCCGTCTCATTCTCCAATCCGGAAGTCAGGCATTAAGCGAAACATGGTTGTACCGTTGGACAATCTGAAACAAGCTCACCGCGAGGCGGAACCACGCCTGAACGACAGCGCCGCCTTGCGCCACGCGCCGATCACGCAGGTTGACAGTTCAGGCTTTGCCCCTGCCATGCCGGATGAAGCGCATCTCGATATGCCTGTGCAGTCGCTTACGCATTTCGACGCCAGAACCGAGCGCCGCAAATGGGCCGCGCCGGAGCTGGCCTACCGTCCAGTGCTTGAGAGGCTGGTTGTGTTCGGCGGCGGGCTGGCGTTGACGGCCTATGGCGCCTACCAGATGTATATGGTCGTCGATGTGGGCGGCGTCAGCCTGCTCAAATGGCTGCTCCTGATTCTTTTTGTGGCGAACTTTTCCTGGATCGCCCTCGCCTTCACCAGTTCGATCATAGGCTTTCTATGGCTGGCACTGCGCCAGCCAAAAATGCGTGATCTACCCAAGACACTGAGCCGGCGTACGGCAATAGTGATGCCGATCTATAATGAAGCCCCGAGCCGGGTGTTTGGCGCGGTTCAGGCTATTGCGGAGGACGTGGCCCGGACTGGTCTCGGCGCGCATTTCGATTATTTTTTTCTGTCCGACACGACAAATCCGGATGTCTGGATCGCGGAGGAGCAGGCTTTTCTGGCAATACGGGCGCGGCTGGGCAATGACTATCGGATCTACTACCGCCACCGGCCCAAAAACACGGCGCGCAAGGCCGGCAACATTGCCGATTTCGTGACGCGTTGGGGCGGGCATTACGACCACATGGTCGTGCTGGATGCCGACAGCCTGATGACCGGCCATTCCGTTGTATCGCTGGCGGCGGCCATGGAGGCCGACCCCGACGCCGGAATCATACAGACATTGCCGCTGATCATTAACCGCAACACATTGTTTGCCCGGCAGCAGCAGTTCGCGGCGCGCATTTATGGGCCGGTGATTGCCGCCGGTCTCTCGGCATGGATGGGGCGCGACGGAAACTACTGGGGCCATAATGCAATCATCCGCACCAAGGCTTTTGCCGCGCATTGCGGATTGCCTGATCTCAACGGCAAGCCCCCGTTCGGCGGCCACATCCTGAGCCATGATTTTGTCGAAGCAGCCTTGATCCGCCGTGCGGGCTATGCGGTCTATATGTTGCCGGTGCTCGGCGGCTCATACGAGGAAAGTCCGCCCTCGCTCATCGATCTGTCGGCGCGCGACCGGCGCTGGTGTCAGGGCAACCTGCAACATATCCGCGTCCTCCCCGCCAAAGGCCTGCATCTGGCGACACGGCAGCATTTTGCCACCGGGATCATGTCTTATCTGGCCTCTCCGCTCTGGATGGCGCAACTCCTGATCGGTCTGGTGCTGGTTTTGCAGACCCGGTACATCCGTCCCGAATATTTCACCGATCAGTTCACATTGTTTCCCGCTTGGCCGCGCTTTGACGCGCAACGGTCGCTGAGCCTGTTTGAACTCACGCTGGCTATCCTGCTGGCTCCCAAATTTCTCGGACTGCTGATCAGCCTGTTTCAGAGAGATACGCGCCGCGCCGCTGGCGGCGCCCTGCTGCTGCTGATCTCGACATTATTTGAGATTATTCTCTCGGCTTTGCTTGCGCCGATCATGATGCTGGTTCAGTCTGGCTCGGTGATGCAGATTCTGTTCGGGCGCGATACGGGCTGGAACCCGCAGCGACGCGATGACGGTTCGATTCCGATGAAAGATATCGTCCGGCGCCATCGCAGCCATGTGGTGCTCGGGATAATCAGCCTCATGGGCGGATTGTTGATATCGCCGTCGCTGGTCGCATGGATGTCTCCAACCATAGCCGGACTGATTCTGGCCATCTTCCTGTCATGGGCGAGCGGGCAGCTCTCCATAGGTCTGTGGCTGAAAAAGCTGAACCTGCTCAAAACACCCGAGGAAGCCGATGTGCCGCCCATCGCAATCCGGGCAAACGAACTGGCCCATGAAATGGCGGCAATGAATTTTGACGAAGCCGATGGATTGCGCGCTTTGCATGATTCTCCCAAATTGCAGGCTGCGCATCAGGCTTTTCTTCCTGTTGCCAAGCGACGTCAGCGCGGCCAGATTGAACCGGATCGCGCCATGGCCGAAGCCAAGCTCACGGATGCCAATTCGCTTGAAGAGGCCATTGCCTGGCTCAAGCCGAAGGAGCGCATGGTGTTGCTGCATGATCGTGCACTCATCGCGCTGCTCGTCAGCCTGCCCAGCGTCGCGAAATGACCTTGGTCAGGAAATTTGCAGAAAAATGACACTTATCACTTGGCAAAAAACGGAGAGCTTGCTATAGGCGGCACACATTGATGAGCGAGGCGATTTGCCCAAGCGGTTTTTAGTTTGCTCCATCATTCCTCGATAGCTCAGTTGGTAGAGCGTTCGACTGTTAATCGAATGGTCGCAGGTTCGAGTCCTGCTCGAGGAGCCAGTTTCAAAAGCCTGATATCTCACGATATCAGGCTTTTTTCATCCGACCGCCTCTCCGCTGCGTAAGCAATGTATGATATCGACCTCTCAAACATCTATCGCCTTGGTGTGGTTCCGCAATGATATGCGGCTGGCCGATAATCCAGCGCTTCATGCCGCTGTTCAGTCCGGTCTTCCGGTCTGTTGCATCTACATCGACGAGACTGAGAGCAATCTCCGGCCTCTTGGCGGCGCTGCGCGCTGGTGGCTTCATCATTCGCTGAATGCACTGGATGCGAATCTGCGCAAGGCTGGCGGCAGGCTGCAGGTTTTCCGCGGAAGTGCCCGCGATGTCATGCAGAATATCGCCGAAAACTGCCCGGTCAGGGAAGTGCATTGGTGCCGCCGCTACGATCAAACGGGCCGGGAATTGGATGCCGCCCTCAAGGCTGAACTGAAGCACGCAGGCATAGTTGCGCAAAGCCATAACGGCCACCTCTTGTTCGAGCCTTGGGACATAAAGGCAAAGGGCGGCGGGTTCTTTAAAGTGTTCACGCCCTTCTGGCGGGCTGCATTGGCTGGGCCGGAGCCCGCGCCGCCCCTCCCCGCGCCCTCCAGCATCCAACCCGGCCCTGAGCTCCCCGGCGTCACAAGGATCAAGGATCTGGCCTTGCTGCCAACGCAGCCGGACTGGGCCAGCGCATTTGCCACAAGCTGGGAACCGGGCGAAGCGGGCGCGCGCAGCCGGCTCGATGATTTTCTGGCGCGCGGCATTCATGGCTATGGCGAAAATCGCAATCGTCCGGATATGGCCGGAACGTCGCGACTTTCCCCACATCTGCGCTTCGGCGAAATATCGCCGCGGCAGATATTCCACGCCGCGCAGATGACACGAGATTCGGGTCAGGCGCAGTCGGGAGACGTGAACAAATTCCTCAGCGAACTCGGCTGGCGCGAATTTTCCTATAATCTGCTCTTTCACTTCCCTGACTTGCCCTCGCGCAATTTTCAGCCGCGTTTCGATGATTTTCCCTGGGGCGAGCCGGAGCTGGAACTGATCAGGGCCTGGCAAAAAGGCAAGACCGGCTATCCCGTTGTCGATGCGGGCATGCGTGAACTGTGGCAGACTGGATATATGCATAACCGCGTTCGCATGATCGCCGCATCCTTTTTGATCAAACATCTGATGGTTCACTGGCGCGTGGGCGAAGCCTGGTTCTGGGATACGCTCCTGGATGCCGACATCGCCAATAATGCAGCGAGCTGGCAATGGGTTGCCGGTTCCGGCGCCGATGCGGCACCGTATTTCCGCATATTCAACCCGATCCTGCAGGGCGCAAAATTCGATCCCAATGGCGACTATATCCGCAGCTTCGTGCCGGAACTCCGGCATCTCGACACAAAATTCATCCATTCGCCCTGGACGGCGCCCGCTTCCACCCTCGCCCGAGCCGGCGTGACGCTTGGAAAAACCTATCCGCATCCCGTGGTGGATCATGACAAAGCAAGGGACCGTGCACTGGCCGCATTTCAAAATCTGAAAAACACAGCGATATCGGGTGAAACTATTTGACGGCGGGCAACGTATCTTGATCGTCAGGAGGACGACTTCATGAGAATAGCAGTGATTGGCACCGGAATAAGCGGCAATATAGCCGCATATGAATTGACAAAAGCCGGTGTCGATATTGTCGTCTATGAGAAGGCGGGGCGCATCGGCGGCCATTCGGCTACGCAGACAATTCAGTATGATGGCGTCGAAATGCACGTCGATACTGGCTTTATCGTCTACAACGAGCTCAACTACCCGCATTTCACCCGCCTGATGCGGGAACTGGATGTTCCGACTCATGAATCGGACATGAGCTTCGCCCTTTCAGCCAGACAGGGCCGGTTTGAATGGTGCGGACAAGAAGCCGGATGGCTCACGGTGCTGAATGGCTTATTCGCCCAGCGCAGCAACCTGTTTTCCCTGTCTTATCTCAGGATGTTGCTCGAAATCCTGAAATTTCAGCGGCAGGCCCGGGCAGATCTCGCGGCAGATCAGATCGGAACAGCGACGTTGGGAGAATATCTTGCTGCCCGCGGCTTCTCAGCCCGCCTGCGCGATGATTATATCATCCCCATGGGGGCTGCTATCTGGTCGATGTCCCCGCGCGCGATGATGAATTTTCCGGCGCAGTCCTTCTTCGCCTTTTTTGAGAATCACCGGCTATTGCAATGGAACCGGCCGACATGGCGAACCGTGACCGGCGGCAGCATCCGCTATGTCCTTGCCCTGACCCGATCCTTCCGTGACAAAATCAGGCGCAACAGCGGCGTGGCGTCGATCGAGAGCCTCTCGGGCGAAATACGCGTTACAGATACTCTGGGCAGAGCCGAATCATTCGATGGCGTGGTGATTGCCACGCATGCACCTGAAGCACTGGCCATGCTGAAAGACGCAACGCCTCTGGAGCGCGAACTGCTGGGCGCCGTGACCACAGCACCCAATGACGTCTATCTCCACCGTGACAGTTCGTTCATGCCGAAACGCAAAGCCGCATGGGCCTCCTGGAATTTTTTGCGGCAGGACGATGAAAACGCGCCAATCACGCTCACTTACTGGATGAACAGACTGCAGAAGCTTGATCCGGAGCGGCCGGTGTTCGTGACGCTTAATCCGCCTGTGCCGCCCCGCCCGGAACTGACGTTCTCGCATGAGGTTTTCTTTCATCCTCAGATGACCAGAACAGCAATAGCCGCACAGCAGCGGCTGCCGGAAATTCAAGGTAACCGCAAAATATGGTTCTGCGGCGCATGGACGGCTTACGGGTTTCATGAAGATGGCGTAAAGTCAGGCTTGGATGCGGCCCGGCAGATTATCGCCCTGCGGGATGGTGAAAACAGGACGCTGGAATATGAAGCAGCGCAATGACAATGGATAAGAGTTCGCCGAGCAACCCGGCTCCCGCCGGCGCTGCTCTCTATGTCGGAAAAGTGATGCACGCGCGGCTTAAGCCTGTGCAGCACAGGTTTCAATATCGCGTTTTCTCGCTGCTTATTGACCTCGACAAGTTGGACCGGGTGAAAAAGCTGAGCACGATCTTCTCTATCGGCGCATTCAACCTGTTCAGCTTTTATCCCTCGGATCACGGCAACAAAAAATCGGATAATCTGCGCGCCTATGTGGACGGGCTTTTTTCTGCGCATAAACTCTCGCCGCCTCAACACGTCTTTCTGCTATGCTATCCGCGCATTCTTGGCTTTGTGTTCAATCCGCTTTCGGTTTATTTTTGCTATGACAGCGACTTCAGAATTTCGGCATTGATTTACGAAGTGCGCAACACTTTCGGACAGCGGCACACCTATTTTGCGCCCGTCAAAGCCAGCGAATTTTGCGTCTCCGATGTCAGGCAGGAGCGCGACAAGCTGTTTTATGTCTCGCCTTTCATGGATATGGATTTGCGGTATAAGTTTCATATCCGCCCGCCGCAGGACGAAGTGCTTCTGCGCATCATGGAACATGATGCAACCGGCCCCATGCTTGCCGCCATTTTTCACGGAGAACGCCGGCCATTTTCGACCGGAACGTTCATGGATCTGTTTTTCCGGCTGCCGCTGCATAATTTTAAAATCATAGGCGGCATTCATTGGGAGGCGCTCAGGCTCTGGCTTAAAGGCATGAGGATCAGGCCCCGCCCCGCCGCGCCGCTTCCGGTGAGCACGGATGGATTGCAGAAAATAATTCCGGATATAATCTCAAAGCATTGAGGGGCATTCCGATGAATACGAATAACGAAACCATTATTGTTACCCAAGAGAATTTAAGCGTCGTTACGCAAGGCATGCCGTTTGGGCTGAAGCAGGCCTTCGGCTTTGCCGTCAGACTTCGCGCAGGAACGCTCTGGCTTGAATTGCCGGATGGCGGCAAATATGCCTTTCGCGGCGCCGAAGAGGGCCCGGAAGCATCCATGATCATTCATGATGTGGCCTTCGCCAGCCGCATGGCGCGCGAGGGGGAAATCGGCATTGCAGAAGCCTTTCTCCAGAATGAATGGGACACGCCCGATCTCACGCAGTTTTTGTTGTTGTTCTGCGCCAATGTCGATGCTGTACAGACGATGCTCGATGGCAAACCCTTCGCGCGGCTGGCTCAGCGGCTCTATCATTGGTTCCACCGGAATTCGAAAGCCGGATCACGCCGCAACATCATGGCCCATTACGATCTTGGCAATCAGTTCTACCGCCAGTGGCTCGATGAAACGATGACCTATTCTTCGGCCCTGTTCAAAAACCAGCATCAAAGCCTGGCCGAGGCGCAGATACATAAATATGCCGCACTGGCGGAGGAATTACGCCTTGCGCCTGATCATCATGTGCTTGAAATTGGTTGCGGCTGGGGCGGCTTTGCAGAATTTGCGGCCAAGGAGCGCGGTTGCCGGATCACCGGCATCACCATTTCTCCAGCCCAGCACGAATTTGCCCGCGAGCGCATTTTCAAGGCAGGACTGAATGAAAAAGTTGACATCAAGCTGCAGGATTATCGTGACGAAAAAGGCCTTTACGACCGAATAGCCTCGATAGAAATGTTTGAGGCGGTTGGCGCGGAATATTGGCCAGTTTATTTCCGTCAGTTGCGTGAGCGCATGAAGGCTGGTGGTCGCGCAGGTCTGCAGATCATTACGATTCAGGACCGGCTGTGGACGGGCTATAAGCGCGAACTGGATTTCATCCGTAAATATATATTTCCGGGCGGAATGCTGCCTACTCCGAAAATTTTGTCCGAACTGGCACAGAAACACGGCCTTTCTCAGACCGGAGAGCGCGTTTTCGGCGTGGATTACGCGCGCACATTGCAGGAATGGCGGAAGAAATTCAGGGCTGTCTGGCCGGGTTTGATGCCTCTTGGCTTCGACGAGCGGTTCCGGCGGATGTGGGAATATTATTTTGCCTATTGCGAAGCTGGATTTCTTGCCGGAAACATCGACGTAAGGCAGATAGTGTATCAGAAATAGCGCCCTTTATCAGAGGGAGTGCTTGTTGGCAGAGTATCCGGGTTCGGAAGAATCTCTAAAAAGCAGCATTCTGCCAGTTCAGATTGGGTTTGTTCTGCAACCGCTCTATTCTTGATGCGGCAAAATTGCTAATCTCCCGCCCGCACAGACCGGAGCAGGCGCGTAAGGCGCATTCCGACAAAGATATTTTCAGGGAGATTGCATGCTTACTTCGGATTTTGAAGTCCTGGATCAACGATTCGAGGCACTCATATTTGGCAATGTTCACGTTGAGAAATTGTGGACCGGCGCACGCTGGGCCGAAGGTCCCGCCTATTTTCCGGCTGGCAAATACCTAATCTTCTCCGACATTCCGAACAACAGAACCATCCGCTTTGACGAGACGGATAGCTCCGTTTCGATATTCCAGAGTCCTGCAAACAATCAGAACGGCCATACGGTTGATCAGCAGGGGCGCCTGATCGCCTGCGAACATCAGGGGCGCTGCGTTTCCCGAATCGAGCATGACGGCCAGCGTACGGTGCTGGTGAGCCATTATCAGGGCAAACGCCTCAATTCTCCCAACGATGTCGTGGTCAAATCCGACGGAACAATCTGGTTCACCGATCCCACATACGGAATCGACTCCCATTATGAAGGAGATGCCGCGCCTTCCGAACTGGAAGGCTCATATGTCTATCGCTTCGATCCGGCATCGCAGGAACTCACCGCTGTCGCCACTGATTTCGTCAAGCCGAATGGCCTTGCCTTTTCTCCGGACGAAAAGCTGCTTTATGTCGCCGATACGGGTTTCAGCCATGTCAAGAATGGACCCCGGCATATCCGGGTTCTGGATGTCGGGGCGGATGGTCGGAGCGTTTCAGGAACAAAGATATTTGCCCAATGCGGTGTCGGATGCTTTGACGGATTTCGCCTTGATACGAAGGGAAATCTCTGGACCTCCGCCGGCGACGGCGTGCATTGTTATGCACCTGACGGCATACTGATCGGCAAGATCAAGATCCCCGAGGTGGTTGCCAATCTGACCTTTGGCGGCATAAAAAGAAACCGCATCTACATTTGCGGCACGACTTCACTCTACAGCGTTTACGTCAATGCGCATGGCGCAACCTGGCCCAAATGAGCCGAAACCGCCTCAATTTTGTCATGTGTCCCTGATGGCTTGCGCGTATCAAGGTCCTGAAGCGGCGAGATACGGATGACGAGACTCCGGCCAATTCATATAGGGTCAGCAATGCTGGCCCTGATTGTCCTGTTCGCAGGCTTAATGTTCTGGCAGATTTCGGATCTGCGGGGCCTGCGCGGGCAATTCCGGCAACAGTTATTTGAAAATTCTGGCTTCATTCCAGCAAACCAGAGCGATGACCTTGTAATCAATACACGCCTGTTTCCCTGGCCGGATGTCGCCGTCACGCATTTATCCGGCAGTATTCCTGCTCTCAAATTAACGATTGAAAACATCGACATATCGGCGTCGCTTCGATTTTTGCCTTTGCTTGCCGGGCGTATCGAATTTTCGAATTTCACCGTCCAGAACGGCGAGTTGCGCTCGGGCGGAATTAAGGCGGATCTGCTCGAAAATTTACACGATATCCTCATGCGATCTGTTGCCGGCGTGAAATTGAATAATGTCGTCTGGCATATTGACCGCGCGGGCAAGCCGCCACTCCTGCTGGAGCACCTCAACGCGGAAATTGCCGCGAGGGCTTCTACGCGTCTGATCATGTCGGGCCTGTTTACGACATCCGGACAAAACGGCTCGATTGCTCTGAATCTGGACTATAGCCAGCCAGCTGTCAGCGGCGTAAACCTGACATTGGCGCTGGCTGACAACAAATTTGAATTCGACGGCAGTTTTTCTGCCGGTGCATCTTCTGCGTCGGGGGTTATGTCGCTCAGGTTGAACCATCCTGATGCTGTATTTGAATACCTGCCACAGCAATATCGCATCAGCAATGAAATAACGTCCATAGCACTGCACGGACAACTGGATCTGCAAAAGGATCGGGCCTCGCTGGAAAATCTTTCCGGGTCAATCAATGGCAAGACAGTGGATGGAACCATCGCCTATCAGGCGGAACCACGTCCGCTCGTTTCCGCGACGCTTGCAGTGGAAGCCATTGACCTGTCATCGGCGTGGTTGGCGCAATTCAAGCGCCGTCTGGCGGATCAGGTCAAGGCGACGGCAGAAGGAACCTATCTTACACGCATCCAGAGCAATATAGACCTACGCGCCTCATTCGGACGATTTAATTTCGACGGCGTAAAGACAGATAATGTGGCATTTTCCTTTCGCACCAAGCCCGACATGATGGAATTTTCGGTAGACGATGCGAAGCTCGGCAATGGAGCCGTCCGCGGTCAGACAACATACACGCGCCAGGGCAACGATATAAACGTGTCGCATCAATATTGGATGGATCACATAGATTTACGGGAACTCGATCCGATTCTGCCTGTCGGCATTAGCCACCCCAGCGGAATACTAACCGGCACCTGGTCGCTGTCAGCCTTGCTTGATCAGCAGAACGCCCCTTCGCAATGGTCTGGAGATGCCCAGTTGAACATTCTGGCGGGAAGTTTCAATCCGGCAGATATGGCGCAACTCTTCCATAAGCCCGCCACAGGAAGAGCCGCTCTCCTGCTCAATCGTCGTTTCTCGCTCGATGAAATGACTTCGTCACTTCAGCTGACGAATGGCACATTAACATTCAAGGCGCTTTCTTTTACAGCCCCGCAATGCAATGGCAGAGCAACAGGCTCGATCCAACTCACCGACGGCCGCATCGACCTGCACGGCAATTGTTCAAATCCCGCTCAAGCCAGCACACAAACTGCAGCACCGGGTGACGATCGCCCCGGCGATTTCACTATTCAAGGCACCTGGCCGAAAATCACAATCAACTGAAAGTTCGGGCCGCAATCGAAAGACGGCGAATTTCAATTTTCGGGCATTTATCCATGACGACCGAAAGACCTCTTGCCCGCGCGCGCGCCGCCGCCGGCTCATTGATCACGCCAATCTGCATCCAGATCGTCTTCGGCGGAAGGGGCAGCGCCAATGCAGCGTCAACAACATCCGCCGCCGCCTGCGAATTTCTGAATATATCAACCATATCAATGTTTTCAGGAATATCTTGCAACGAACGATATAACGGAATTCCGTCAATGCTGGTTCCTGGCAAGCCCGGATTCACGGCGAACACCCGATATCCATGCCGGGACAAAAAATGCATGACCTCGTTTGATGGCCGCTGCGGATTATCCGAGGCGCCCACCAGTGCGATCGTGCGGGTGTTAACCAGAATTTTGCGAAGAAATTCGTCTGTGTCCTGCGCTTGATCCATGTTGCTACTTCACCTTGGTTAATCCGTTACGCCCCAGCCGGTACCGTACATCCGTCATGCGGATCACTTCGGCACTATCATGACTGACATAAATCATGGGCAGTTGCTTAATACGCTGCGCCTGCTCAATATAGCTCAGGGTCTCTTCCTTTTGTTCCGGATCGACATTGGCAAGCGGCTCATCGAGCAACAGCAGGATCGGATCGGACAGGATAGCTCGCGCCAGCGCGACCCGCTGCCGTTCCCCGCCCGATAACGCCCGCACGTCACGCTGGAGAATCCGACCAAGCCCCAGCGCCTTCACGACAGCGTCGTATTGCTCGGGGCGTCTCTTCCATCTGAGCCATGCGGCAAACTGCAAATTGCCCGCCACGTCGAGATGCGGAAAAAGCCGCGCATCCTGAAAGGCATAACCGATTCGACGCGCGTGCGGCGGCTTGACCAGACCGTTAGCAGAATTCTGTAGCAGAATACCGCCCACCTCAAGATAGCCACGCGACGGCACCAGACCGGCAATCATGTTCAGCAGCGTGGTCTTACCCTCACCCGACGCCCCGACAAGACCGACAGCCCAGGCTTCGGTCGACAGAGTACAATTCATAGGGACGGGTTCGCTGGCCGAGAGCTCGAATTTTATCGTCATGGCGCGCGCCCTCTCCGGCCCAGAATCTCTGAAAAGGCCACAGCCGCAACGGCCAGAACGAGCGAAATGACGAGCAGGCGATATGCGGCAGGCTCGCCTCCGGGAATTTGCAGCTGCGTGTAGATTGCCAGCGACAATGTTTGCGTTTCACCGGGTATATTCGCGACAAAGGCGATCGTCGCCCCAAATTCACCAAGTGACTTAGCCAGTCCGAGCACGATCGCCGCCAGAATGCCGGGCATGGCCAACGGCAGCGTTATGAACAGAAACACCTGCAACCTTGTGGCCCCGAGCGTCGCAGCGGCCTGTTCCAATCTGGTGTCAATCGTCTCGAAAGACAGGCGGATGGAGCGCACCATCAGCGGAAAACTCATCACGGCCGCGGCAAGGGCGGCACCAGTCCAGCGGAAGGCGAGATGAATGCCGAGATAATCGCCCAGAAATTTTCCTATGACCCCGTGCGCACCAAATCCAAGCAAGAGCAAGTAGCCGGTTACCACGGGCGGAAGGACGAGCGGCAATACGATAATGATATTGAGCAGCGACCGGCCCAGAAATTTCTTGCGCGCCAAGGCATAGGCAACCAATCCTGCAACCGGCAAAGCTCCCGCAGTGGCCAGCGAAGCGACCTGAAGACTGAGCCATAGCGCTTCCCGCTCTGCTTGCGAAAGCTGAAATATTTGCCAGTTCATGCGGGCATCCACAAGCGCTCGGCGGAATTTCTATAGTCCGGCACCACAACACTCACCGATAACCGCTTCCATCCCGGCCATGCTCCGTCAATTGCAGTGATTTTCTCATGCATCGCAAGCCAGATCCGGCATAAACACTACAGTCCGCGCAGGACGCCATACGGCACATCTCATCAGAACGCCGCGCAGTTACCTTGCCCAACCGCAACCATGACAGCAAGAGCAAAGTTGGGCAGCGTGGCAATTTATGATTTCCAGCTCAAAGGCAGACATTGCCAACAGCGACACTCGCACATAAGCCAGAATACGTCTAATATGGCCGAATGCGCTGGTATTTCGCTGCACTTTGTCTGGCATTTCTGGTCAGCGGCTGTCAGAAAGCCATGGACCCGGATCACGCGCGCATGTGCCGCATTATACTGCCGGCAATAGAGCCTCCCGGAGCGGATATCCGCATTTACAAACAGATTTCGGGTTCATCCAATTCTGCCTCGCGCGACGAAATCATGCTTTTTTACGCGGCGGGCGCTGCCCCCTCGCCTTCCCTGCATGTTGCGCGCTGCACATTTGACGCAAACCGTTCAGGCAGCAGCATCGACCAATTGATAGCCTTTTCAAAGGACGCGCGACCATATTCCGACCTAAAGCTCTTTCTGCTCAAGCGCTTCTGGCTGGCCACACTTGACGCCTCTGTTGCCGACCCACAGCCCATTGCCAATGCCGACGCAGTGCCGCACACCAGTCTGGCGATCGCCTATTTTGCGCAACACAGCTTCAACGGCCTGCCGCTCATGGCCATTTATGGACTGCTGGCGGCGGCATATTCCCTGATTTTTGGTCTAGTGGGTCGCATCAATCTCGCTTTTGGCGAGATCGCCGCCATTGGTGGTTATGCGGCATTTTACGGGGCGTTCCTGCTGCTGGCTTCCGGCCCGGGTTGGCTCATGTTTTCGGCTGTGATCCTTGCCATTTATGCTGCGGCCTTCCACGGACACGTGATTGGTCGCATTGTTTTTCTGCCAACCAGCCGCTCAACCGGCCAGCAGGCGCTTGTTGCAACATTGGGTCTCGCCGT
This sequence comes from Methylocystis sp. sgz306128, assembly GCF_056032725.1. NCBI lineage: Bacteria > Pseudomonadati > Pseudomonadota > Alphaproteobacteria > Hyphomicrobiales > Methylocystaceae > Methylocystis > Methylocystis sp. sgz306128. The sequence continues at coordinate 301,023 of NZ_JBVYWO010000004.1, read as the reverse complement.
TTTCCTGCAGGAATACCTGCGGCTGACGCAGGGCGATTCGCTTCATTGGATCAAGCCAATTTTCGGCGAACCAATTGCCTTGTTGCGCGCGGGCGCATTTGTCACCACCACGACGCCCATGGCTTTGCTTGTCACCCTGGCAGCAGCGACAACGGCCGTGGCGCTGCTCGCATTCATGCGGCACAGCCATTTTGGCCGCAATTGGCGGGCCTATTCTGATGATCCGCTGGCTGCGCAGATGTTTGGCATCAGCCCCGTGCTGATTTTTGGCCAGACATTCATTCTCGCCTGCAGCATTGCAGGAATGGCTGGTGCAATCATGAGTTTGTTTTACGGCGGGTTCGGCTATGCATCCGCCACTTCGCTCGGGTTGAAAGCACTTATCGCCGCGATATTTGGCGGGATTGGGTCGCTGCCCGGAGCATTTCTGGGTGGTATTTTCATTGGCGAGATTGACGTATTGTGGTCAGCATATTTTTCAAACATTTACCGCGATCTTGTCTCCTATATAATCCTGACAATAATTCTTATCTTCCGACCGGGTGGACTACTGGGTTTTCCGATGATCGATCCCCGCCGCGTATAAAGGACAATCATAATGGAGTCGTCGCAGTTAAGCCGCCAGAATGCCGCGGGTGCCGGATGGTCCATGCCGACCAACCGGCTGGAAGGCGTACGCATGCGCCGCATATTTGCTTATGCCATTGACGGATTATGCATTTCGATATTGTCGATGGCAGTTTTCCTGTTGGTGTTCATGGCTGGAATTCTGACTCAAGGCGCCACTTGGCGCCTGATCCCGATCATTGTTCCGGCAACGGCCTTCGCCTATAATGGCCTGACGATCTCGGGGCCAAGCTGCGCAACCTGGGGAATGCGATTCATGGATCTGCGTATGGTACGCCAAGCGGAGTTTGGACAACCAACATTTCTTGTTGCGGCAAGCCACGCGCTGTTATTCTATGTTTTTTCTTATACGCTTTCACCGCTGATTTTGTTGGTTTCGCTGTTTTCATCGCAGAAGAGATGTCTTCACGACATGATTCTGGGTGTGCGAATTGAACGAAGATAACGAAAATCCGCGGCAAGTTTCTGCGGGTTGATATTTGCCAGAGGGTAAATCTTGAGCAAGGAAATGCGGGACGGGCCACAGTTTTATATGACATCCCCGACGCCATGCCCCTACCTGCCGGGACGGGAAGAGCGCAAGGTCTTCACGCACCTTGTGGGGTTTCGGGCAAGAGCGCTCAATGATGCCCTCACCCAGTCAGGATTTCGTCGCTCGCAAACAATCGCCTATCGTCCGGCTTGCGAGGGATGCCGCGCCTGTGTTTCGGTGCGCGTTCTGGTAGATGAATTTGTTCCCAGCCGCAGCTTTCGCCGCATTTTGACACAGAATGCCGAAATGCGGGTAGAAGCCCGTCCAGCTCAGGCTACGAGCGAACAATATGATCTGTTTTCCCGCTATGTGCAGTCCAGGCACAAAGATGGCGGCATGGCGGACATGGGTCTTGTCGAATATGCCACCATGCTTGAGGATACTCATATCGACACAAGAGCGATTGAGTACCGCAATTCGGCCGGTGTGCTCTCCGGCATGGTGATCACTGATGTGCTCAGCGATGGCCTTTCAATGGTCTATTCTTTTTATGATATTGAACAGGAGCACAGGTCGCTGGGCTCGTTCATGATTCTCGATCATATTCTGCGCACCAGACGGCTTGGCCTGCCCTATCTCTATCTCGGCTATTGGGTCGAGGGTTCAGACAAGATGGATTACAAGGCCCGCTTTCGCCCGCAGGAACGCTTGTATGGCGGCGAGTGGCAAAGGTTCTCCACTCCAGTTGCTGCAACGACATAAGCATGCCCTAAAATAAAAAACCCCGGCGAACCGGGGTTTTTCGTATCGTCTGTCGCAGATCAGAAAGCACGACGGATGGTGAAGCGAGCGCGCCAATCCGAATAGGTCTTGTCGGTGCCATCAAGCTTCATCTGGGTGTAAACCACTTCCGGGCCCATCTTGAAGCCAGCAACCGGTGTCCACACCGTGTTGGCGCCGACCAGCCAGAGCTTGGCATTGTCAGCATTGCCTGCTTCCGGGCCATCATAGTTCATGTAGGACGCGAACACCAGAGAGTTGAATTCAGCCGACCAATTGTGCTGCAGAGCACCAACCAGCGACCAGGTCTTGGCAAGGTCTATCTTGCCGCTGCCAACATTGTAAACAGCTTCCGCAGTCGGAACCTTCTGTACTCCGCCAGTCGCATCCTTATCATAGATGTCGGCAATGCCTGCACCGTAGTTGACAGGGTTGGTATAGCCGGTTGCGCCCTTGGCAACAGTGCCCTGGAACCAGAATGCGTCCTTTGCAGCCAGCATCGGCAGGTTCAGCTTCACGCCGGCCATGAAGGCATAGCCATCGGCGTTGACGTCATGGGTGCCATCATAAACATGATGATAAGCGCCAGCCAACTGCGCCTGACCCCAGCTCTGGTCAACCTTGAAAGCGCCGACAACATCCGGAACCTTCTGGCCGCCATAAGCGATATTTGATTCGCCATTCAGGCCGTAGCTCGAACCGGCAGAACCATTGGCCAGACCGCCGACATTGCGGTCAGAACCGTCTTCAGCCGAAATTGTAGCGGTGAAGCCGCTGCCGAACGAAGCGGTGTAGGCCAGCTTATTGACGGGCTGATAGGAAGCGAAGGACGAGCCGATGATTTCCGGTGCGAGACCATAGAAATCAAACGTCGAAAAATCGCGACCAGCAGTGATGCCGGCAAACTTGATGTATGCCTGCTGGATCACGGCTACTGTGCTGCTGCCCGTGTCCTGAGTGAACCGATAGTTGATGAATGTCTGCAGGTCACCATAGGAGGTCTTGGTGCGTGCATCGAGAGAAGTGTACGCGCGGGCTCGGAAACTGAGCTCATTCTTGGTGCGGGCGGTGGAACCCGAGTTCGTGGGACGTATTGTCTCTTCAGCACGCAGTTCGCCACCGATCTTGAGGCAGGTGTCGGTGCCCGGGATGTAGAAGAAGCCGGCGCCGAACGCGTCACACACTTTCACATATTGAGCCGGAGCCGCCTTCTTGGAAGGCAGATCGGCAGCATTGGCTCCACCGACAACCATGAGACCGGCTGCGCTGGCGGAAAGAAGAATAGCTAGATTTTTCATTTGTGCCCCTTCGGCAATATGACTGCATGTCTACTGCCTATGAAATCAACAAGAATGTGCTGAAAGTTTCATCATTGATGGAAACCCGTTCAGCACACGAGGACTATGCAGCGAGGCACTCCGTCAGGTCAACAGCTTGAAACTAATTTACGAATGAAAATGACATTCTTTACCGTATTGTTGCTTTTTAATCACACTTACGCGCCTGACACTTAAGTATGAAGCTTTTATGACATAGAATAATAAGATTGTTTAACTTACATATTTCCTAAAAATACTTAAAAATAATCATATACATGATGATCAAAAATGAAAATTAGAAAAATCTAATAATATAAATCTCAAATGTATGATTTATCTATATTTATAGACATAAAAATCGAATTTAAGGATTAAATCCGCCGCGAAAATCGGCGAGTTTATATTCGAAATACGACCAAAGTCGAATTCGTTATTTTTTTCAGTTATTTGAATTGACGAGAACAGTCATGCCCCGGTCGCGACGGCGCCGGACAACAGGCGAAAATTTCGCCGCTAGCCTTCGAATTTATTATTTTTCGGGAAGCCCTTGGGTGGCAAGCGACCCGTCTCACCGCGATTACCGATCCAATCCTTCAGATCGTTCTGCGAGACTGTCCAGGTGCGGCCCGAACTGTCGAGCCAGGTCAGGCCGTCGCTCAGCCCGAATGTTTTCACATCGGAAAGAGAGCCATCCCGGTATTTTTGCAGGCGCACGCCCTTGCCCCGCGCCATTTCAGGAAGCTGCTGCAAGGGAAATACGAGAAGCTTGCGATTCTCCCCGATAACCGCGACATGATCTCCAGTCACTGGTTGCATCTGGACCGCGACGGCCGGAGCTTCAACGGAAAGCAAGGCCTTGCCCTTGCGCGTATTGGCGATCATCTCATCCTGATTGACCACAAAACCGCGCGCGTCGCTGCTGGCCACGAGCATTTTTCCGCCGGGCATGAACGGCCGGACAACGGAAATTTCCGAATTTTCGTCAAGGTCCGCCATCAGACGGATCGGCTCGCCCTGACTGCGCCCGCCCGGCAATTTCGCGGCTTCGAGGGTGAATATCTTGCCGTTGGTGGCGAGAACCAGAATTTTGGCGGTCGTTTCAGTAAAGAAGGATGATTTAAGAGAATCATCGCCTTTGAACTGCAGGCTGGAAAGATCGGCGACATGCCCTTTGAGCGCGCGAATCCATCCCTTCTGCGACACAACCACGGTCAGCGGCTCGCGCTCGATCAGCATTTCGGCGGTATCGGATATCTGCACATCCGGCGCCGAGGCAAAGGACGTCCGGCGCTTGCCGATTTTGGTTTCGCCGCTGTATTTCTTGCGCACATCGCGAATCTGCCAGGCAATGGCTTTCCACTGAGCCGGTTCACTGCCGAGCAATTGTTCGATCTCGGTCTTCTCCTTGGTCAGTTCATCAAACTCGCGCTTGATTTCCATTTCCTCAAGGCGGCGCAGCGAGCGCAGTCTGGTGTCGAGAACATAATTGGCCTGATTGTCGGAGAGGGTAAATGTCGATTTCAACATTTCCTTCGGCTCATCTTCCTCCCGGATGATGCGGATAACTTCATCGAGATTCAAAAAGACAATGAGCATGCCCGCCAGTAGTTCGAGGCGGCGCTCGATCTCCGCCAGACGATAGCGCGAACGGCGCAACAACACCGCGCGCCGGTGATCGAGCCATTGCTGCAAGGCCTCATGCAGGCTGAGCACGCGCGGAACCACGCCATCAACCAGCACGTTCATGTTCATCGAAATGCGGCTTTCCAGCTCCGTGAGGCGGAAAAGCGATTCCATCAGCACCACGGGATCGACAGTGCGGGCACGCGGCTCAAGGACGATGCGGATGTCATCGGTCGATTCATCCCGCACATCGGCCAGAAGCGGCACTTTCTTGTCGTTCAGCAGATCGGCAATTTTTTCGATCAACCGCGACTTTTGCACGAGATACGGAATTTCGGTGACGACAATCACCCAGTTTCCGCGCGAAGTTTCTTCCTTATTCCAGCGGGCGCGCGTACGAAAGCCGCCCCGGCCGGTGCGGTAGGTTTCGGCGATGACCTCGCGGCTCTCGATGACTATCCCGCCGGTAGGAAAATCCGGGCCTTGAACAAAAGTCAGCAGCGCGTCGGTTTCTGCCTGCGGATTATTGATGAGATAAAGCGCCGCGTCGCATAATTCCGCAACATTATGCGGCGGTATGGATGTCGCCATGCCGACGGCGATTCCCTGAGAGCCGTTGGCAAGAAGATTTGGAAAGGCCGCGGGCAACACAACGGGTTCTGTCGTATCGGCGGCATAATTGTCGCGAAAATCAACAGCGTCCTCGTCAAGCCCTTCCAGCAGCAACCGAGCGACATCGGTCATGCGCGCTTCGGTGTAGCGGTAGGCGGCTGCGCTGTCGCCGTCGATATTGCCGAAGTTCCCCTGCCCGTCCACAAGCGGATAACGCGACGAAAAATCCTGTGCCAGACGCACCAAGGCATCATAAATTGCCTGATCCCCATGCGGATGGAACGCACCCATCACGTCGCCGACAATTTTTGCGGATTTCTTGAACGGAGCGGCAGGATCGAGCCGCAAGAGATTCATTCCATATAAAATACGGCGATGCACCGGCTTCAGGCCGTCGCGGGCATCCGGCAGGGCGCGATGCATGATGGTCGAGAGTGCATAGGCAAGATAGCGCTCTTCCAGCGCATCACGCAGAGGGATGATTTCAGTTTCGCCCTTGGGCGCCGGCGGATCGATAGTCTTGACCATATCAACGATCTAGCCGAGGCCGCGAGCCAGTGCAAGCTGATCCAAGGGTTAACCGCGTAATGTCAATGTCTGAGCCTTGGCCAAATTATCAAATGCCATCAACTGCCGGATCAGCGCCGGCATGTCCTTCAGATTGACCTGATTGGGGCCGTCAGAAAACGCATTTGCCGGATCGTCGTGCGTTTCAATGAATACACCTGCAACGCCGACGGCGACAGCCGCGCGCGCCAGAACGGCGACAAACTCCCGCTGCCCACCGGAGGACGTGCCCTGCCCGCCCGGTTGCTGGACTGAATGTGTCGCGTCGAAGATCACCGGCGCGCCGGTTTTCTGCGCCATGATCGGCAGGGCGCGCATATCGGAAACGAGCGTGTTATATCCGAAGGAGACTCCGCGCTCGGTGACGAGCACATTCGCATTGCCGGCCCCTGTCACTTTATCGACGACATTGACCATGTCCCACGGCGCCAGAAACTGCCCTTTCTTGATGTTTACGGTGCGTCCCGTCTGGGCAGCAGCAACGAGCAGGTCTGTTTGCCGGCACAAAAAAGCTGGAATTTGCAGCATATCGACAACCTCAGCCACCAGCGCGCATTGTTCACGCTCGTGAATATCGGTGACGACAGGAAGGCCGAACTTCTCCTTGATTTCAGCAAAAACCGGCAAGGCCTCCTTCAGGCCCACGCCGCGCCTGCCGCTCGCCGAAGTCCGGTTGGCCTTGTCGAACGAAGATTTATAAACCAGACCGATGCCAAGCTGTGCGGTGATTTCGGACAGCGCCGCCGCCATTTCCAGTGCGTGCGCCCTGCTCTCCATGGCACAGGGACCAGCAATGAGCGAGAGCGGCAGAGCATTGCCAAATCTGACCATGCGCGCGCCCTGTCCAACCGTTACAATCTCGTTCGCATTCATTGCTCAGCCTCACAAAACTTTTGCTCAGAGCAATATCCGCTTACCTTGCGCGCTGGCAAGCGGAAAGGCGGAGATCAGACCGAGAGATGTTTGCGCACCTCATGTTCAGACATATCGGCTTTCAGTCCAGAGAGCACGACGCGCCCCCGGTCCATGACGGCATAGGCATCGCAAAGATCGCGGGCAAATTCGAAATATTGCTCGACGAGCACAATCGCCATATCGCCGCGCTGCCGGAGATAGTCGATCGCACGCGCGATGTCCTTGATAATGGATGGCTGTATACCTTCCGTGGGCTCATCCAGAATGAGAAGCTGTGGCCGGGTCACGAGGGCGCGGGCGATCGCCAATTGCTGTTGCTGGCCGCCCGAGAGATCTCCGGCACGACGATGCAGCATCTCGGCCAGAACGGGAAACAGGCTGAAAATGTCGTCCTCAACAACCCGCTGGCTCTTTCTAAGCGGCGCAAAGCCGGTTTCAAGATTTTCCCGCACATTGAGCAGCGGAAAGACTTCCCGGCCCTGCGGCACATAGGCCAGACCGCGGCGGGCCCTTTGGTGCGGTTCCAGATGCGCGATGTTTTCACCTTTCCATGTGATCGCGCCCGAAGCAATCCGCTGATGGCCGATAAGTGCCCGCATCAGCGACGTTTTGCCCACACCGTTCCGGCCAAGCACAGCTGTAACCTTGCCGATTTCCGCACGGAGGCTGACCTCGCGCAACGCCTGTGACGCGCCATAGAAGAGATTGATATGTTCGACCTGCAGCATTTTATCGTCCAAGGTAAACTTCAATAACGCGGGGGTCGCTGCTCACCATAGCCAAAGGGCCCTCAGCCAGAACCGCGCCTTCATGCAGAACCGTGACGCGCACATCGAGCGCGCGGACAAAATTCATGTCATGCTCGACAACAACGACCGAATGATCCCGGGCGATATCACGCAGCAGATCGGCGGTGGCTTCAGTCTCCGCATCCGTCATCCCGGCGACGGGCTCGTCCACCAGCAGCAGCTTGGGATCCTGCGCCAACAGCATGCCAATCTCGAGCCATTGCTTCTGGCCATGCGATAAATCTCCTGCAAGACGCTGGCGCTGACCTGTCATCCGGATGGTTTCGAGAATGGAATCCCCCCGCGCAACAGAGTTTTTCGCTGATTTGCCCAGCAACGTGGCAAACGGGCCGCGCCTGTCACGCAAGCTCAGCAGAATATTATCCTGCACCGAAAGACTCTCGAAGACCGTGGGCTTCTGAAACTTTCTGCCTATGCCCAACTCGGCTATATCGGCCTCATCCAGCTTGGTCAGGTCATGTTGCCCATCGAAAAAGACTTCGCCGGCGTCGGGGCGCGTCTTGCCGGTGATGACATCCATCATCGTTGTTTTGCCTGCGCCGTTGGGGCCGATAATCGCGCGCATTTCGCCGGGCGCGAGATCAAGCGACAATCCGCGCAAAGCCTTGTACCCATCAAAGGAGACGCTCACGCCGTCGAGATAGAGCATTGAGCGCGCCAGTCTGGTATTGGTCATGGCTTCACTCCCGCTGTCTTTAATATTTTCAACCTGTTGGACCGCAACTGACCCCAGAGTCCGATCACGCCTTTGGGCAGGAACAGGGTAACTCCGACAAACAGCAGGCCAAGCGCGAACAGCCAGTATTCAGGCAGGCTGCCCGTAAAAAATGTCTTGGCGAAATTGACCAGAACAGCGCCCAGCGCCGCGCCCACAAGCGTGCCTCGCCCGCCTGTTGCGACCCAGATAACCGCTTCGATGGAATTTGCGGGTGCAAATTCGCTCGGATTGATTATGCCGACCTGCGGCACATAAAGCGCGCCCGCAAGACCAGCCATCATCGCCGAAATCACGAAAATGCACAGCTTGTAATGCTCGACTTTGAAGCCCGTGAAGCGCACTCGCGATTCCGCATCGCGGATGGCGACAAGCACCTTGCCAAACTTTGACGTAACGATGGCCCTTGCCAGAAGAAAGCTTCCTGCAAGCGCCAGCGCAGACAGTGAAAACAGCGCCGCCCGCGTCGGGTCGGCCTGGATGTTGAAGCCAAGAATATCCTTGAAATCCGTCAGGCCATTATTGCCGCCAAAGCCCATGTCGTTGCGGAAAAAAGCCAGCAACAGCGCATAGGTCATAGCCTGCGTGATAATGGACAGATAGACTCCGTTGACCCGGGAGCGGAACGCAAACCAGCCGAAGATAAAGGCCAGCAAACCCGGTATCAGCAAGACCATCAGCATGGCGTAGGAAAAGGACGAAAAGCCCCACCAGGTGAAAGGCAGCGTTTTCCAGTTGAGAAACACCATGAAATCGGGCAGGTCCGGATTGGCATAAACGCCGCGCGTGCCGATCTGGCGCATCAGATACATGCCCATGGCATAGCCGCCAAGCGCAAAAAAGGCGCCGTGTCCCAGAGAAAGGATGCCGCAATAGCCCCAGACCAGATCAAGTGCCAGAGCCAGCAACGCATAGCAAAGATACTTACCCAGCAGGGCGACAAGATAGGTGGGCACATGCAAGGCCGAACCATCTGCAAGCACGAGATTGAGCAAAGGCACAATAACTGCCGCGGCAAGCAGCACCAGCACGAAAGCGACGCTGCGCCGGTCAAGAAATGTGAATTGATTTTTCATTCAGGCCTCCACCGCCCGGCCCTTCAGCGCAAACAGGCCGCGCGGACGCTTTTGAATGAACAGGATGATGAAGACGAGCATGACAATCTTGCCAAGCACAGCCCCCGCGACCGGCTCAAGCAGCTTGTTGGCGATGCCGAGGCCAAATGCTGCGACCAGCGTACCCCAGAGATTGCCGACGCCGCCAAATACCACGACAAGAAATGAATCGATTATGTAGCTTTGTCCCAGATTGGGCGAAACATTGTCGAGCTGCGACAGGGCTACCCCGGCCATGCCGGCAATGCCTGAACCCAGCCCGAAGGCGAGCGCATCGACCCGGGAAGTGGCGATGCCCATGGCGGCGGCCATGCGACGGTTTTGCGTTACGGCCCTCACATGCAGGCCAAAGGGCGTGAACCGCAACACCGCAAGCAGGGCCGCAAAAACCGCAATCGCAAAGACGATGATCCACATTCTTCCTGCGGTAATGGTCAGGCTTCCTAGATCAAGTGAACCGGCCATCCAATGCGGCGCGGCAACCTCGCGGTTATTTGCACCAAAAATTGAACGGACAGCCTGTTGCAGAACGAGCGAAAGCCCCCATGTGGCGAGAAGTGTCTCCAGCGGCCGCCCATAAAGAAAGCGGATGATCGACCGCTCGATCATAATACCAACTGCACCGGTGAACAGAAAGGCCAGAGGCAGCGCAATCGCCAGCGACCATTCAAACAGACCCGGCGCATGGCCACGAAGCCATTCCTGCACCGCAAAGGTCGTATAGGCCCCAAGCATGACCATCTCGCCATGCGCCATATTGATAATACCCATGACGCCAAAAGTTATTGCAAGGCCGATTGCGGCCAGCAGCAGCACGGACCCGAGCGACATCCCGTAAATAATATTTTGAACATTGCTCCACAATAACAGAGTGTTATTGATGGAATTCAATGCACTTTGTGCGGCGGCTCTGACCTTACCTTCCGAAGAATTGACCACCTGCGTCAACAGATTGACCGCATCCTGATCTCCACGTGCCGACACCACATCAATGGCCTTCAGGCGTTCGAGAGTGTCCTTCTCACCAACGAGAACAAGAGCGGCCCGCGCCTCGTTCATCGAGCGGCGGATGCGCGGGTCTGTCTCTTTGGCAAGCGCTGCGTCGAGGCTAGCGAGCGCCGCATAGTCTCGTGTTTTGAAAATCGCCTCGGATGCCTGCAGGCGGCGCGCCGGATCATCGGCTTGTAATGTCAGGGCCCCGTGCGCCGCGTCTATCGCGCTGCGTACCATATTGTTCAGGCGAACCTTCTTGAGCCCCGGCGGGACATCAGCGACATACTCACCCGTTCTGGCAATATGAAATTTGCCGCCCTTGTCTTTGAAAAAGATCGTCCGATCCGGCGCATACAGCAGTCTGCCGTCGCCAAGCGCCTCCAGAATCTGATCCGCGTCCGGCAAGCCAGACCCCGGCAAAGCTGAGACCCCGGCAACAGTCTCCGGGAATTTATCGGCCGCAAACCGTTCGAGCAAACCGTCGGCCGGATCAGCGCGGACAGGTCCGATCAGACATAAAAACAGGACAGCCGAAAGGCTGACAAAGAAAGAGCTAATGCGCGAGTTCATGATCATCCGCCGGTAGTTGGGGAGGCAGTTCACTGCCTCCCCTTTCAAATGCGTTGCGTTCAGACCTTGCCGCCGCACTTTCCGGTCACGACGTTGAAATTGCCGCAATTGAGCGGCTTACGCCAATCGGAGATGAGATCCTTTGAACCCGGCAAATAGTCGGACCATTCGTCGCCAGCCACTTCGCCCGGCGATTGCCAGACCACATTGAACTGGCCATTGCCTTGAATTTCGCCCACGAACACCGGCTTCGTGATGTGGTGGTTCGGCATCATGGTGGCGTAACCGCCGGTCAGATTGGGAACGGTGACACCGATTGCGGCATCGAGCACGGCATCTGTATCGGTTGTTCCGGCCTTTTCTACCGCCTTGACCCAGATGTTGAAGCCAATGTAATGGGCCTCCATCGGATCATTCGTGGTGCGCTTGTCGTTCTTGATGAACTTGTGCCACTTGGCGATAAAATCTTTGTTGGCAGGCGTATCGATCGATTCAAAATAATTCCAGGCGGCGAGATGGCCGACGAGCGGCTTGGTATCGAGGCCGGCGAGTTCTTCCTCGCCAACGGAGAATGCGACAACCGGAATGTCCGTCGCCTTGATGCCCTGATTGCCAAGTTCCTTATAGAAAGGCACATTGGCATCGCCATTGATCGTCGAAACCACGGCCGTCTTTTTGCCCGACGAGCCAAACTTCTTGATGTCCGACACAATTGTCTGCCAGTCGGACTGGCCAAACGGCGTATAGTTGATCATGATATCTTCTTCCTTGACGCCCTTGGCTTTCAGATAGGCTTCAAGAATCTTGTTGGTGGTGCGCGGATAGACATAGTCTGTGCCGGCAAGCACCCACCGCTTCACGGCGCCGCCATCCTCGCTCATCAGATAGTCGACAGCGGGAATGGCCTGCTGGTTTGGCGCGGCGCCCGTATAGAAGACATTACGCTGCGACTCCTCGCCTTCATATTGAACCGGATAAAACAGAATGGAGTTGAGCTCCTCATACACCGGAAGCACAGACTTGCGCGAAACCGAGGTCCAGCAGCCGAACGTGACAACAGTCTTGTCCTTAGAAATCAACTCGCGCGCCTTTTCGGCAAACAGCGGCCAGTTCGATGCCGGATCAACAACCACGGGCTCAAGCTTCTTGCCCAATAAGCCGCCCTTCTTGTTCTGCTCCTCGATCAGCATGAGCATTACGTCTTTGAGGGTTGTTTCGGAAATGGCCATGGTGCCCGAAAGCGAGTGCAGAATGCCAACCTTGATTGTGTCGTTGGCGGCAAAAACCTTTGATGAAATGCCGCTTGCTGCCGTGCCTATCAAGGCGCCGGAAGCTGCCAGAAAATTGCGACGCGAGAGAACCATGTGACGACCCACCATTATTGGATGCGCGACTTGGCGCATCAGTTGAAGCTGTGTCCAGGAGGACAAACCCAACAAAGCAAGTCACGTGCCATTAAGGGGAAATCGTCTTAAGTTATTGATTTATTATCATTTAAATTTTTGAATTATATATTTCGAAATGTTGGTGCAATTTGTGCCTAAAAATAGCGCAGTTGATTTGCCGAATTGATCAATACTTCGCCATATCCTGATAAAAACTATGTTTTTCTGATCGTCCGCTTCAGTGTCTCATACCTGGATTCTGTGCAATTAAAGGGCGCAGCGCGAAAGTTGCATTAAATTTCGTTAATTTTGCACTGCGACATAAATTGACCAAAAACATATCCGAGAATTTGCGGGTCTCTATATTGGAATCCTTTTTATGGCTCAGAACCTCCACTCGTCACCAACCGCCTATAGCGGCCTCACGCGGGCGCTTCACTGGCTAACAGCCCTTGCGGTGCTGCTGGCGTTTATTTCGGGTGAAGGCGGCAGCGTGCAACGAGTTTTTGCCGACCAGAATCGCAGCGCTCTGATTCTCCATGAAACTCTCGGCATGGCGGTTTTTACGCTTACGCTGCTTCGTCTCTTGTGGCGGACGTTTGATCGGCAGCCACAGGCTGTGCCTATGCCGCGGTGGATGACGCTCGCAGCCCAGTTAACGCATTATGGACTATATGCGCTTTTGCTCGGCGTCCCAGTTTCGGCGATAATTGGCAGCGGTCTGACCGGCCATGGCGTCTTCATTTTTCTGGCGGGCGAATTTGCCTTGTCGCTGCCCGAAATGATGAACCTTGGTCGATGGACGCTTGAAATACATACCCTGCTTGGCGATGCCATAATGTGGCTGGCAGGGATTCATGCCGCAGCGGCCTTGTTCCACCATTACGTACTTGCGGACGATGTCCTGCGTTCCATGCTTCCGGAACAGGCGATGGCGCTCCTGAACCGGCTGGATAACCGGTTTCGCAGGCTCATCACGAACCAATAGACTGCAGCCTGCCTCCGAAAAATTGGCGCGTCCTGCTCCGGACTCAATGACTTTAAAGCGGAATTTTTGCCTTGCCTTCGAGGACGTACGCCGATGACGTGTGTCTCAATTTATGAAAACGCGCCCAATTTTTTTACCCTGCCGGATATCAGGCGAATGGCATTCCAAAATTTATGGCTCAGTTGTGAAATATATTAATTACACTGAAGTATTTAAATCGGCGTGTAATTAATAGTTAATTAACCTGATTAAGCAGAAATTTTAAATAATTTGAATATTGCGCATTCCCAATTCATGCGGATTGAAATTTTTCGAATTTTGCGCTACAGTTTGACCAATATTTGATCAGACATTTCTTTCCGTAATTGGGGGCTTTCATGAAAATGAATTTTTCAGCGCACAAAGTGTCGGTTTCTGCCGTGATAGCTGCATCGCTTTCGCTTGCTGGTGTTGCGGGTGCGTCGGCTATGGAATCGAGAGGACATCAGAATGAATTGGTGCCCCCGAATTTTAATCTGGTTCCGAACGGAAAAGGACGCGGCGTTATTGACCCCACCGGCAAGTCGGCACGGGATGCCAAGACTTTCTCGCAAACATCGACTAATGGCATCAATTATCACGGCGGCCCGGTGATGCTGGATACAGCCGCAGGTGCACCCAACGTTTATTATATCTGGTATGGAGACACCACCAGCGGAACCAACGGAAACAACAATCCCGTCACATGGAACTCCAATACCGCGACGACAATTCTCCCAACTTTCGCCAGTGAGATGGGTAACAATACGCCCTACTTTAAGATAAACGCCACCTATTATTACGCCAATTCATCAGGGACAAAAACCTACCTCAGCGGCAGCGCAAATCTGAAAGGCCAGGCGCAGAGCGCCGATTACTCCAAATTCGGCAATTCACTCACCGATGCCAATGTTCAGCAGATCGTGGCTGACGCTATCAATGCCAAACAAGTTCCGAATGACACCAATGGCGTGTACTTCGTGCTGACCGCCAAGGGCGTCAACGAAACATCCGGCTTCTGCACCTCTTATTGTGGCTGGCACACGCATGGCCTGCTTAACGGCTATGACATCAAATATTCCTTTGTCGGTAATCCGGACATGTGTCCCTCGGCCTGCGAAGCACAGACCAACAGTCCCAACGGCAATTCAGGCGCGGACGGAATGGCCAGCATCATCGCGCATGAATTGAGCGAGGCTGTTACCGATCCGGATCTGAATGCCTGGTACGACAAGCGCGGCTATGAAAACGCTGATAAATGTGCCTGGAATTTCGGCACGACATCGAAAACCTCGGGTGGCGCGCTTTATAATGTCACGTGGTCGAACAACATCTATCTCATTCAGCAGAACTGGAAGAATGCAAACGGCGGTTCTTGTGCTCTGCAATAAGGTGTGAGCGTTATTTCCGCAGCCATATTTAAGTCCGATTGCGGGTGCTGAATTTGACAATGAAGATAAGCATGTCTGTGCGATTGATGGCTTCCCTGGCATTGGCAATAGCAATTCCAGCTTTTGCCAATGCACAATCGGTGCGCAGCAACGTTCCCGTCATTACCCGCCTCGTTCAGGAATATTCCGATTATGAGGTGCGGTTGTCGCAAGCAATCGGACAAAAGGACAAGGCGGAAATCGACAAACTGGTTGCCGATAATTTTGAAATGCGCACACCCGGACATACCGGCGACCCTGTGCCGCGAGCGGCCTGGCTTGCACAATCGATCAGGAACCCCGCCCCATTTGTCTCAATCAGCGACATGGCGGTGCATGATCTTGATACGGTTCGCATTGTCAGTTTCACGCTCACCACGTCCAGCGATAAACGCCGCGGGCAAAATTACATGATCGTGGATGTCTGGAGCCAGAAGGATGGGCACCCGATACTCGTCGTGCGCTATGCCGCCGCCAGCAGTACGGCAACCGCGCCTATTCCGGGAGAAGCAGAGCAACCTGTTATCAATAAAAAATATTGATATTACAGAGCATTGTCTCGGAAACGAAACGGCTGATTGCTTCAACCGGGTTTCATTGCCTTTGAATGCGCAGGTTGGATGGCAAGCACGATCAGCGCGACAACGCAGACAACAATTCCGGCATAAAATGTAAATCTGTGTCCTAGTTGATCCCAAAGCAACCCGGCCAGCAGGCTGGCAAAAAGCATAGAAACGCCGCTGACAAGATTGAATACGCCAAAGGCCGTACCCCGCAGGTCGGCCGGCGCGACATCGGCCACCATGGTCGCCAACAGGCCCTGCGTCATGCCCATGTGCACGCCCCATATGGCCACACCGATCAAAATGACGCTCCAATGCCGCTCTGAGGCCAGAACCGCATCTGCCAGAATAAGAACGCCAAGACCCAGCGCCAGCAGCCTGCGATGACTGAACTGATCCGCAAGCTTGCCAAACGGATAGGCCGTCAGCGCATAGATCACGTTCATTGCGACCATAACCAACGGAACCCAGGCGATTGGAATACCGCTCTGCTGCGCGCGCAGGACCAGAAACGCCTCGCTGAAACGCGCCAGTGTAAATATTGCCCCGATGGCAACGACCCACCAGTAGGATGCGTTCAGCCGCGCCAGATTTTCCCGGCGGATCGGGTTTTGCCGCTTTTCATTATGAAGACGCTGCGGTTCTTTGGCGCCAAAAGCCAGCAGCGCCACGGATATCAACCCGGGGATAACGGCAAACCAGAAAACGGCCCGAAAATTGTCGGCAAATATCAACATCAGGATCACCGCGAGAATTGGGCCAAGGAAGGACCCCACCGTGTCGAGCGATTGCCTTAGTCCGAAGGCCGCACCGCGCAATTTTGGCGGCACCATGTCAGCGATCCATGCATCGCGCGGTGCGCCGCGGATGCCTTTGCCTATCCTGTCGACGATTCGCGCGGTGAAAATGAGTGATATTCCCGGCGCCAGAGCAAAAAGCGGCTTGGACAAAGCACCCAGCGCATAGCCAAAAACAGCAAGAGACTTTCGTTGCCCGAGGTAATCACTCAGAGCGCCAGAAAAAATCTTGACGATCAGCGCGGTAGATTCGGCCACTCCCTCGATCAGTCCGACCTCAAGACCGCTGGCACCCAGAACGCCGATCATGAACATCGGCAGCAGGCTATGGATCGTTTCTGAAGAAATATCCATGAACAGGCTTACCAGTCCCAGCACCCACACGCCGGATGGAATCTGCTTGAGCGTTGAATAGCGCGGCTTGGACTGCATGAGAACATCTGACTACGGAATGTACCGACATTCAAGTGAGCAGGCTTGACCGCTGCGGGTTCCGTCATCAGTTTAAAGCCGCTCTCCACCGGCTTTCCACGTTCGGCCCCGAAACTGGCACCTGCCTGCAATTCCAGCGGCATACCGGCAGCGCTGGACAAGCAACAAGAGCTAAATCATTGAAAACCGTACATTTTTGAACGATTTGGAACAGCTGCGAAAGGGAGAGTGGTGGCCAGAGCTGGAATCGAACCAGCGACACTGCGATTTTCAGTCGCATGCTCTACCAACTGAGCTATCTGGCCAACGCCGCGAAGCGAAGTTGCCGCTTTATAGAAAGCGAATTCGGTCTTGTCTACCCCATTTGTGCAAGATCGATGACACGAAATTGCACTTCTTCACGCCCGCCCCAATGATTCAGAGAAAGGCTGCCGGCAAGCGCCAGAGGCATGGAGGTTTTAGCCGTCGAAAGCGCTTCTCCCAGGGCCGTATCGACGGCGCGGAAGGCAATGGCCTTGACGATGGCACCATCTGCGGCGCGGGCGCGCAGGCGAAGATGTCCTGTTCCAACCCGCGCGACATCGATGATTCGCATATCGGGCAATACGAAGACAGGTTCAGGACTGGCCGAGCCAAAAGGCCCGGCCCGCTCGATCTGCCGGAGCAAATCCACATGAACCGCACGTGCGTGCAGCACGCCATCGATCGAAAGATGGTTTTGGGCCCGCGACTGCGCAACGGCATGAGCCAGATTTTCAGACATGAACGCACGGAACTCGTCGAGCTTGCTGCGCTGCAGGGTAATGCCGGCAGCCATGGCATGCCCCCCGCCCTTAAGCGCCAGTCCTTTTTCAACGGCGAGCCGTACCGCAACGCCGAGATCAACCCCGGCAATCGAGCGTCCTGAACCCGTGCCGGTTTCCCCGGTCCAGCTTATAGAGAACGCGGGCAGGCCGAATTTTTCCTTGAGCCGCGCTGCGACAAGACCCATGACGCCGGGATGCCAGCCCTCATCACTGACAACGACAACGGCGCTGGAGGGCGCCAGCCGCTCCAGATGCAGCATCGCCTGCACTTCTGCTTCTTCGAGCGCAGCCGCCTCGATGGCCTGGCGTTCCCGGTTGAGGTGATCCAGCTGGCTGGCGAGCGCGAGAGCCTCTTCATCCCGCTGGCTCGTGAGCAGCCGGACGCCCATTGCCGCATCGCCGATCCGCCCGCCGGCATTTATGCGCGGCCCCAACAAAAAGCCAAGGTGATAGGGCGTGGGCGGACCATCAAGCCGCGCAACATCCATAAGGGCGCGCAGCCCATGCCGCGCCCTGCCCCGCATGACGGCCAGACCCTTGGCGACAAAGGCCCGGTTAAGACCAACGAGCGGCACCACATCGGCGACCGTGGCAAGCGCCACAAGATCAAGCGCCGCAAGCAGATCCGGCTCCTCATGCGACGCCCAGAAATCCCGTTGGCGCAAAGCGCGCGTCACGGCGACAAGGGCCATATATGTGACGCCCGCCGCGCACAGATAGCCCAGACCGGAAATATCATCCTGCCGGTTTGGGTTTACGAGAGCCGCAATGGACGGAAGATGTTCGGGAGCCTGATGATGATCGATAACCAGCACATCCAGCCCCAGACCCGCCGCTACCGCGAAAGGCTCAAAACTTGTCGTGCCGCAATCGACGCAAACGAGAAGGCTCGCACCGGCCTTGGCCAAGGCCTTCACTGCTTCAACATTCGGCCCGTAGCCCTCGAATATGCGATCCGGAATGTGAATGATTGTGGTGCAGCCCAGCGCGTCAAGATATTGCGCCATCAGCGCCGCGGAACATGCGCCATCGACATCATAATCGCCGAAGATAGCCACGGTCTCGCGCCGGATAACCGCTGCTGCAATGCGATCAGCCAGTTTGCCCATGTCGACCAGACCATCGGGATCCGGCATGAGGCGCCGCAGGGTCGGATCGAGGAAACTTGCTGCATCCGCCGCCTGAATGCCGCGCGACGCGATTATCCGCGCAACGATTTCAGGAATATCGGTCGATTGAGCAATCGCCAGCGCTTGTGCATCCTGCATTGGCGAGAGCCGGCTGCGCCAGATCTTTCCCCGGGCGGATGATCCGAATCGTACAGACAGATCAGAATGGTCAGCCAACACGCGCTCCGTTACCCGGGCTGGTTAATGTGAACCAGCCCGTTTGCTGTTCCGACAACATATGGATCAGACAGCGCCATGAAGCCGCCATCAATCGAGCCGGAATTTGCCCATTTCACGATGCTCAGCCCGGATGCGGCGCACAGTGCCTGTCAAAGAGCGATAAATCACTGTTTCGGTTTCAATCACGTCACGATGGAAGCGAACGCCATCGATAAGCGCACCGTCCGTAACGCCGGTGGCGGCTACAACAACATCACCGCTCGCAAGTTCCTTCATATCGTATTTTTTTCTGGGGTCTTGTATCCCCATCGATGCTGCCCGCTCGATTTTGGCCTGCGTATCGAGGATCAGGCGTCCCTGCATCTGGCCGCCAACACAGCGCAGCGCCCCGGCTGCCAGCACACCCTCCGGCGCGCCGCCGCTGCCCAGATAAAGGTCTATTCCCGTCTTTTCCGCCTGCGTCGTGAAAATAATTCCAGCCACATCGCCGTCCGTAATCAGACGAATAGAGGCCCCGGCCTTGCGGCAAGCCTCGATAAGGTCGTGATGGCGCGGACGATCCAGCACCAGCACCGTAATTTCACTTGGTTTTACGCCCTTGGCCTTGGCCAGGGAACGAATGTTTTCCTCGGGCGTCCAATCGAGATCCACTGTGCCAGCAGGATAGCCTGGGCCGATGGCGATTTTATCCATATACACGTCCGGCGCATTCAGCAGCGAGCCCGCTTGCGCCATAGCCATGACAGCGATCGAACCCGGCATGTCCTTGGCGCACAGTGTCGTGCCCTCCAGCGGATCGACAGCGATATCAACCCGTGGACCAGTTTTCGTGCCAACCTTCTCGCCAATGAACAGCATTGGCGCTTCGTCGCGCTCGCCCTCGCCGATCACGATCGTGCCGTCAATCGGCAGGCGGTTAAGCTCGCGGCGCATGGCATCCACTGCGGCCTGATCGGCAGCTTTCTCATTGCCGCGTCCGCGCAGCCGTGCGGCCGAGACCGCCGCGCGCTCCGTCACGCGTACAAGTTCGAGAGTGAGGATACGTTCGATTATATCCTGCTGTTTGATGACAAGATCGGTCATGGGCCTTGATTTCCTCCTAAGTGCGCCAATCACTCGCGCTCGATACGGATGACTTGCGGTAGTTGAGCGATTGTATTGTCTTTGACAACTTGTTCCAGTGCCTCACGCACCGTTGTTTCAGTTGTAGCATAAGTTATCAACACCACCGGCACGGCCGCGCCCGGCTTGCTGGCCTGAGCCAGCGAAGTTGAGCGCTTCTGCATGATGCTTTCCAAGGATATCCCACGCTCAGCCATGCGCGTCGCGATGGAAGCGACGGCGCCCGGCCTGTCATGCACCATCAGCCGTATATAATAGCCGCCCTCGTGGCGCTGCATCGGTATGCGCTCAACCACGGACAATTCGCCTGTCGGCAACCCGAAGGGCGCCGAACGGATGCCACGGGCAATATCGGCGATATCCGCCACAACGGCAGAGGCCGTCGCCAGACCACCGGCCCCCGGGCCGACCAGCGTCAGCTCTTTCACAGCGTCAGCATCGATGGTCACGGCATTGAGCACGCCCATCACCTGTGCGATCGGCGAAGATTTCGGCACCATCGTCGGATGAACGCGCTGTTCGATGCCGTTTTCAGTGCGCTGGGCAACGCCGAGCAATTTGATGCGGAAACCGAGCTCATCGGCGGAACGCAAGTCTTCCAGCGTGATCGATTGGATGCCCTCGATATGAACCGCTTCGGCATCTATCGCCGTGCCGAAGGCCAGCGAGGTCAGGATCGCAAGCTTATGCGCCGTGTCGAAGCCACCGATATCAAAGGTGGGGTCGGCCTCTGCATAGCCAAGGCGCTGCGCCTCGGCCAGGCAATCGTCAAACGAGAGTCCCTCCTGCTCCATCTTGGACAGGATATAATTGCAGGTCCCGTTGAGAATGCCGTAAACGCGCTGGATCGAATTGCCCGCAAGCCCTTCGCGTAATGTCTTCACAACGGGAATGCCGCCTGCGACGGAAGCCTCGAATGAAAGCGCCACTTTGTGCGCTTCAGCCAGATGCGCGAGGGCCATGCCGTGCTTGGCCAACAGTGCCTTGTTGGCTGTGACCACGCTTTTGCTGCATGTGAGAGCCGCTTCCACTGCCGCGCGCGCCGGCCCCTCATCGCCGCCGATCAACTCAACGAAGAGATCAATATCATTGGCGCAGGCAAGCTGCACCGGATCGTCAAACCAACGCATATTGTCCAGTGCGACACCGCGGTCACGCTGCCTGTTGCGCGCGCTTACGGCGGTGACAACAATTTCGCGTCCTGTGAGCTTGGTCAGGGCCGTCGACTGATTGCGAAGCAACTGAATGACGGACGCGCCTACGGTGCCGAGGCCTGCAATGCCAACGCGAAGCGGTGAGGACATGAGAAAAACCTGAGTTGATGAAGTAAATCGCCGGGGAACCGACGCGTTGCTTGTGCCTGATTTCGATGATCCAATCAAGAAATGCGATAGATGAATTTCATCAAAAAGCGCTAGATTTGCGAATTAACGAGGATTCGCATGACCCGGACTTTTCTTATTGACACGGATACGGCGTCTGATGACGCAGTGGCTCTAATCATGGCGCTTCAGGCGCGGGATGTGCGGGTTGCGGCTATTACAGCCGTGGCCGGCAACGTTTCGGTGAAACAGGCCGCCCGCAACGCGCTATACACCGCGCAAATCTGCGGCTCGGATGTGCCTGTGTTCATTGGCGCCGAAAAGCCGCTGTTGCGCAGCCATAGCGACGCGTCTTGGTTTCACGGACAGGACGGCATGGGAAATATGAACTATCCTGTTCCGGCCAGACATGCCGAATCGATGCATGCGGTAGATGCCATTATCGAACATGCCGAAAACTGCTCCGAGCTGGAAATCGTGACCTTGGGCCCGCTGACCAATATCGCGCTGGCCTTGGCGCGCTCGCCCGCGATGGCGCACAAGGTCAAGCGCTGCATAGTCATGGGCGGCAACCCCTGTTGTGTCGGCAATGTCACGCCTGCCGCCGAATATAATATCTGGGTCGATCCCGAGGCAGCGCGCATGGTGTTTCGTTCGGGCATGCCCGTTGAAATGATCGGCTGGCACGTGAGCCGGGATGACGCCGTATTCGACGAAACCTATATTCAGGCTGCGCTGGAGCTTGGCACGGAGCGCGCCCGCTTCGCCGTTGAATGCAACCGCATTGCCCGCAGTGCATTCAGAACTCAGACAGGACAAGACGGCATATCCCTGCCCGATCCGACGGCCATGGCTGTTGCTCTCGATAAATCCATCGGCACGCGATGGAGCCTGCACGCCGTCGACGTGGAGACGCAGAGCGAACTTACTCGCGGCATGACCGTTGTGGATCAGCTCGGCGTGAGCGCGGACGACAACAATCGCGACATCTGGCGCGACCAGCCGCATCGCGCCGACATTTGCTGGGAGATCGACACGCGGGCCTTTAAAAAAATGGTCATGAATTCCTTGGGTTAGAGACTTTCCTAAACCCATTTGCGCAACACTATACAAAGTTGCGCAGTGTTGGGACAATTGTCCCATGCCTTAGAGTCCGGCAAACGTCCTTCTCCCCATTGCAGCAGGGAGAAGGACGTTCAAATAAATTGCAAGTGTTCGGACGGCTTATCCGATCATATTATGCAATTTTTCATCGGCGCTGTCGAAGAAGCGTCGGATGCCGCGCGCGGCCTGGCGAATCCGCTGTTCATTTTCCACCAGCGCCAGACGCACGTAATTATCGCCATGTTCGCCAAAACCGATGCCCGGGGCGACCGCCACATCGGCCTTTTCGATCAGCAACTTGGAAAATTCAAGACTGCCGAGATGCTGGAACTTGGGCGGAACCGGAACCCAGGCAAACATCGAGGCAACCGGCGAAGGGATTTCCCAACCCGCCTGAGCGAAGCTTTCAACCATGACATCGCGGCGCTTCTTGTAGGTCTGGCGCATTTCCTCGATGCAGGCGTCAGGGCCATTCAGCGCGGCCGTGGCCGCAACCTGAATGGGCGTATAGGCACCATAATCAAGATAGGATTTGACCCGGGCCAGCGCCGCCAGCAGGCGCTCGTTGCCAACTGCAAAACCCATACGCCAGCCAGCCATGGAGAAGGTCTTCGACATGGACGTGAATTCCACGCAGACGTCCATCGCCCCCGGCACCTGCAGGACAGACGGCGGCGGATTATTGTCGAAATACACTTCCGAATAAGCAAGGTCCGACAAGATGAACACTTCATGCTTGCGGGCAAACGCCACCAGATCGCGATAGAAATCCAGCGAAGCCACCATGGCGGTGGGATTTGAAGGATAGCACACCACAACGGCGATCGGCTTCGGAATCGAATGCATCAGAGCGCGTTCGAGCGCCGGGAAATAATCCGGTGTCGGTTCTGCCGGAACAGAACGGATGACTCCGCCGGCCATGAGAAAGCCGAAGGCGTGAATCGGGTATGAGGGATTGGGGACCAGTACGACATCGCCCGGCGCCGTTATGGCCTGCGCCATATTGGCGAAGCCTTCCTTCGAACCCAGAGTGGCGATCACCTGCGTATCGGGATTGAGCTTGACGCCAAATCGCCGGTCATAATATGCCGCCTGCGCGCGCCTCAGGCCCGGAATGCCCTTGGATGACGAATAGCGGTCGGTACGCGGCTTGTTGACGGTCTCAATCAGCTTGTCCTTGACGTGCTTCGGCGCGTCAAGATCAGGATTGCCCATGCCGAGGTCGACAATATCCGCGCCCGCCGCGCGCGCCTTGGCCTTGAGGCGATTGACCTGCTCAAAGACATAGGGGGGAAGGCGGCGAACATTGTGAAAGTCGGTCATGAGATTACTCTGCACACTCAAAGTTAGAGTTTAAGGGTTTGGCCTTGTCATGTGACAAGCCAGGCAGGTTCTATCACCTGCGCAAGAACCGAAGCAAAGATTAATTTTGATCGGGAGTAGTTTCAGGCACGGCCAAGGGCTTTTTCTTCGGCAGCTTTTTCTTCGGCGGCTGTTTCGCGCCTGCAACTGGCTGCGCTTTGCCCGGGCCGGCCTGTGCTGCAGCCTTTTGCAGGGCCTGATCATCCGCCGCAGCCTCTGCGGGCGTGCGCACCGGCGTCTTACGCTCGACAGGCTCAAAGCCGACCGGGATATAATCGAGCTTGGCAGGATCGGGGCGCGAGGCTTTGACAAAGTCCTTGGCTTCAGGCGCCGGCGGTACGAGGCCCGCACTGGTCACAAAGGATTGAACCGGGTCGGAACCAGAAGCGCATCCCGAAAGCGCGACGGCGACAGCCAGAAATCCACGGCGAAAGTGTCCGGCGAATTGGCTCATGGCAGAGAACTCATACCTTTCAGAGAAACGTGATATTATCAGTCAGTCTTACAGTCTTATTTTCGATTGTCCAACCTCGTCATTATTATCAATCGAAGCTGATTTTCAAAAAATTGCTGCTACAATCGGCAACAGACGATAATGCTGAGGTTTGCGGAGGGAATGCATGGCGCGCGAGAAGTCCAGAACGACCGGACCCGGGCCAAAATCCGAAAAAGCCGCGCCCGGCACCGTCCGCGCGCGTGAAAAATCCCCGAAGGCCGCCAAGGCCAGGAAGCCCGCGGCCTCCAAGGTCTCTGCATTGCCCGATGAACCGAAGGTGGCTCCCCAGCACGCCGCATCGCAGGCCCGGCCAGACAATACCGCTCAGGGCGGCCCGACACCCATGCCGAATTTTGAACAGATGGCGCAGAACATGGCGCGCCTCGTCGACGAAACAGGCAAGGTCTTCGCCGCATACAGCAAGGGCGGACAGACGACCGGCAGCCCTGTCTCCACCGAATTGACGGATGCCGTAAAAACGCTGGGTACCGTCGCCGAACGCTGGATGAGCGATCCGCAAAAGGCCGCCATGGCGCAAACCGCGCTATCCACCCAGTTCATCGATCTTTGGCAACAGACGATGAAACGGCTCGTCGGCGAGCAGGCCAAGCCGGTTGTCGAGATCGACCCGTCCGACAAGCGCTACAGCGACCCCGAGTGGCGGGCCAATCCCTTCTTTGACTTCCTGCGTCAGGCGCATTCAGTGGCAACCAACTGGGCCAATTATCTGGTTCAGGATGCCGAGGGGCTTGATCCGCACACCCGTGCCAAGGCCAATTTCTATGTCCGGCAATTGGGCGCGGCGCTGGCGCCTTCGAATTTTCTCTTCACCAACCCGGAATTGTTGCGCACGACGCTGTCGCAGGATGGCGAGAATCTCGTGCGCGGCATGCAGATGCTCGCCGAAGATATTGAAGCCGGCAAGGGACAGCTCAAAATCCGGCAGAGCGATCCGTCCAAGTTTCAGGTTGGGATCAATCTCGCAAATACCCCGGGCAAGGTGGTTTTTCGCAACGACCTGATTGAACTGCTGCAATATAGCCCCTCAACGGAAACAGTCATCAAACGGCCGCTGCTGATCGTGCCGCCATGGATCAACAAATTCTACGTACTCGACCTCAATCCCGAAAAATCCTTCATTCGCTGGGCAGTGGCCCAAGGGCTGAGCGTCTTCGTGATTTCGTGGGTCAACCCGGATGAGCGTCAGGCGCAAAAATCCTTCGAAGCCTATATGCGCGAAGGTATATTTGCCGCGTTGGATGCGATCCACACGCAGACAGGTGAACGGCAGGTCACGGCCATCGGCTATTGCGTTGGCGGAACGCTTCTGTCTGCGACATTAGCCTATATGGCCGCAACCGGGGACGACCGTATCAACAGCGCCACGCTCCTGACGACGCAGGTTGATTTCACCGACCCCGGCGATCTGAAAGTCTTTGTCGACGAGGAACAGGTGCGCGCCACCGAGGAGCGCATGTCGAAGACAGGCTACCTCGAAGGCTCAAGCATGGCCAATGCGTTCAATATGCTGCGCCCCAACGACCTGATCTGGTCTTATGTCGTGAAAAATTACATGAAGGGTGAACCACCCGCGCCATTTGACCTGCTTTACTGGAATTCGGACTCTACCCGCATGCCGGCCGCGAACCATTCGTTCTATCTGCGGCATTGCTATCTCAACAATGACCTTGTCAACAAGCGGATGCCGCTGGGCGGAATCATGCTGGACCTCTCCAAAGTCAAGATCCCGGTCTATAATCTCGCCGCGCGCGAGGACCATATCGCGCCTGCGCCGTCCGTATTCAGAGGGGCGCAGTTTTTTGGCGGAGAAATGCGCTATGTGCTGGCCGGATCCGGGCATATCGCCGGGGTTGTGAACCCGCCCTACAAAACCAAATATCAATATTGGCTTGGCCCGAGGCCCACGGGCGAATATGAGGCCTGGCTCAAACAGGCCGAGGAGCATCCCGGTTCATGGTGGGTCGATTGGATAAAATGGATCGAAGCACAGGCGCCTGAGCGGGTACCAGCGCGCGATCCGGCATCCGGGCCGCTCGAGCCTCTGGAAGATGCCCCCGGCTCTTATGTGAAAGCCCGCGTTTAGACAGCCAAGCCGGTTCAGATCGAAGTTTTCAACATTCATGGCGTCAAAAAAGCTGGCATGGGCTTGCCAAGCCCGGCTCTTCTGGCGCAATTTCAGCACTTCAGATTTCTGGAATGCTAGCATTTAATAATTGGGAGAAGATTCATGAAGCTGGTGCGTTACGGTAAACCGGGTAAGGAAAAGCCGGGCCTGATCGACAAGGAAGGTCGCCTGCGCGACCTGAGCGAGATCATCAAGGATGTGAGCGCAGAGGCTCTCTCACCCAAAAGTCTGGCAAAGCTGGCAAAACTGAAAGAGAAAAACCTGCCATTGGTGTCCGGCAAGCCGCGTCTTGGCGCCTGCGTCGGCAAGGTCGGGAATTTTATTGCTGTTGGCCTCAATTATGCAGATCACGCCGCCGAAACGGGAGCGCCCATTCCCAGCGAACCTATTCTTTTCAATAAGGCGCCAAGCTGCATCGCAGGCCCCAATGATGCTCTGGTCATACCTAAAAACTCAAAGAAGACCGATTGGGAGGTCGAGCTTGCCGTGGTTATCGGTTCGCGCTGCTCCTATGTTTCGGAAGATGAAGCGCTTGATTATGTCGCCGGATTAGCCCTGTGCCACGATGTATCGGAACGTGAGTTCCAGACGGAGCGCGGCGGCCAGTGGATGAAGGGCAAAGGCTGCCCAACGTTTGGACCGCTGGGGCCATGGCTGGTGACTCTGGACGAAATCCCCGACATTCAGAACCTCGACATGTTCCTTGACGTGAATGGCGAGCGGATGCAGAGCGGCAATACGAAAACAATGATCTTCAGCGTGAAGACCCTTGTTTCCTATATCTCGCAGTTCATGATTCTGGAGCCGGGTGACGTCATCACCACAGGTACGCCGCCGGGCGTGGGCCTTGGCATGAAGCCGCCGCGCTTCCTTAAGCCGGGCGACACCGTTTCACTGGGCATCGAAGGTTTGGGCCGTCAGGCACAGCACGTCGTAGCCTATAGCGAAAATTGATCGCTGCGGCTGGAAGAAGGCATTAAGCCGGACGGCATAATCCTTTGACGCAGTCAGGAAGATCTGGATAAGGGCTTGTCCGCTGAGACAAATCCTTATCCGGAGCTGCCCGCGTATTGACGCGCGCGGATAGTCATCTGACGGACAGGGGTATGCGACAGCTTGCCGATACTAATCCGAGACGAAACGAGAGCGCTCAATTTTTCTTGCCATCTGCGGGCAGGACGAAAACCTGCCCTGGATAGATCAATTGCGGATCGCGTATCTGTTTGGTATTGGCCTCATAGATTTCAGTGTAGCGGATGCCGCGGCCATAGACCTTACGGCTGATGCGCCAGAGGCTGTCTCCGCGTGAGACAGAAGCCGTCTCAAGCTGCTTGACCACGGCATCGGCCGAGGAACTACCCGCCGCCTGCCCGGCTTGTGGAGCAGCGGCTGTACCGGATGCAGCAGCCTGATTCGCCCCAGACGATTCGCCCGCAAGCGTCGCGGCAGCGCCGGGCGCTTCAGGATAATCAAACGCAACTTCAGCGCGCGAAACCACATCGCCTTTTTCGTTCAATGCATCCGCCCGGACAAGGTATTTGCCCGGCTTCATGCCCTTGGCAACGTGAAGCGACCAATGGCCATCTGCTGCTGTCACGGCTTTTGCCACCAATGTGCCGCTCAGATAGACTTGCACGGTTTGTCCGGTTCCCGCCAGCCCGGACGCAAAAAGAGCGCCCCCTTCGCCCGCCTCCACGGTGCGGATCGTTACCGGCGCAAGCCCGGGCACCGCGCTCGTGGATGGCAGCGGCTTTGAGGCAGGCGCCGCGTCAGACAGCAATTTTGTGGGCTCACCCGGCGCTGTCAGCGCTACAATCACTTCGTCCTTTTTATTTTGCGGAATGACGACTGTCACATTCTGTGTGGAGAGAACGAAACTTCCATCCGCCGCGCGGGACTGCAGTGACAGCAAATGCGATCCCGGGGCCAGATCCTTGGGCAGAATAACAAATTGTCCGGTAGCATCCGCCGTAATATGGCTGATCGCGTTTCCGGAATCGAGAAGGTCGATTTCAGCGTTGGGCCCTGCCCGGCCGGCAACCAGCGTTGAACCATCCGGCTCAACGCGCGCGACATCAAAAGAGGGAACGATAGCCGCTGCGGCCGGCGCCTCGGCTTTTGCGCTTGGCGCGGAGACGGGAGCAGGGGGTTCCTGCGCGGGCGTGACCGGGGCCGGTGAAACGCTCTTGGACTGCTGCTCGCCTACGGGGGCTTTGGCAGCCTCTTTTTGCCATGCATACCAGCCGCCACCGATGGCCAAAACGGCAGCAACAGCCGCCAGCATACGGCCGCTATTTGATGGCGGCTTCTGGTTGTTATTTGTTTCGTTGGTCATGACACGTCCCCTCACCTGTCACAGCACCTATAACTTATGACAGTGTCTATAAGGCATAAAATTATTTTTGATTCTTGACCACAGCTCTGCAGATAGGCAAAACGAAACAATGCATGAAATTGTCCGCCCCTCTCCCATTCGTTCCATCTGTGTCTATTGCGGCTCAAGCACGGGCAATGACCCGGCTTACGTGGCCTGCGCCGCTGAACTGGGCCGCAGCATGGCCAGATCCGGCATAAGCCTCGTCTATGGCGGCGGAACAAACGGCCTGA
This sequence comes from Methylocystis sp. sgz306128, assembly GCF_056032725.1. NCBI lineage: Bacteria > Pseudomonadati > Pseudomonadota > Alphaproteobacteria > Hyphomicrobiales > Methylocystaceae > Methylocystis > Methylocystis sp. sgz306128. The sequence goes on along the minus strand of NZ_JBVYWO010000004.1, from coordinate 271,979 downwards.
TGGGTACCGTCGCGCGCGCCGTGCTTGATCACGGCGGCTTTGTCACGGGCATCATTCCGGAATTCTTGATTCGCAAGGAATCCATGATGGACGACGCGCAGGAGCTGCTGGTCGTCGAGGACATGCATACACGCAAGAGGCTGATGTTCGAAAAGGCCGACGCCTTCGTCGCTCTTCCGGGCGGCATTGGTACGCTGGAGGAACTGGTCGAGCAGATGACATGGGTTCAACTGGACAGGCATGTGAAGCCGGTTTTGCTCGCCAACATCAACCAGTTCTGGACACCATTGCTTGATCTGCTGGCCCACATGCGCAGTGCCAATTTCATTCGCGCCAATGCAGAAGTAAAATATCTTGTTGCCCAGACAACCGATGAGATACTTCCGATGCTGCATGAGACGGCCCGGCGGGAAACTGAAAAAGCCAGGCTGCACGCTTCGCTCAATCCGGCGCTTTAAGTACCCGGAAGCAACAATCATCATTCTGCCGACCGACAATAGGGCTTCGCAACATGCGAAATCTTGGTTAGACTCCGTCTGGTCAAGCTCTCGTTGGCCAGTCGGAGGAGAAATGGGAATGAATAAACAAGCAAGACTGCTAGGTGCATGCGTGGTCGGCATGTTTGCAATCTCGGCATTTGCGGCGCCTTTGGCGTACGCCGCGGGCGAAAGCACCCCAGCCAAACCAAAGGCAATGGCCAAACCCGCCAAAAAAATGAAGCAGCCGGCCAGCGTCCTTGTTAAAATAACAAATTCCCGGTCCGTTGCGCTCGATGAGCTGGAAATCAGCATTGCCGGGACAATGGACAGCGCCGGCCAACTGACCGCGCCGCTCGAACCGGGCAAGAGCGTGAGCCTGAAAATCGATACAAAGAAGAGCTGCTCCTTCGATGTGCATGGCACCTTTGCCGACGATTCCGAGACCGATGCGTCCGCCATGGATCTGTGCAAGGATCCGAAAATCACTCTGAAGGACTGATCAGTCTTCAACAGGCAATTGGCCGGACGCCTTTCGGCCAATTGCGCCTGCCCGGCTTTTCGGCTCTATTGCAATGCAGCAATCCATAGAGGGCCGGATATGAAACTTCCTCGTCGTTTTTTTGAGCCGCTTGCCATAGGCGCGCCGCAGCCCTTGCGCGCTCTGCCCATCAAACTGGAGCGGATGATTCATTTTGTGCCGCCACACAATGAAAAGGTGCGCGCCAAATTGCCTGATCTTCTCGGTCAGGTCGATGTCATACTCGGCAATCTGGAGGATGCGATCCCGGTTGAATCGAAGGTCGCGGCGCGCCGGGGCTTCATTGAAATGGGCAGATCGCTTGATTTTGGCAAGACAGGTTTGTGGGTACGGATCAACGCGCTCAATTCACCCTGGATGCTGGACGATGTTCTGGAAATTGTGCGCGAGATCGGTAACAAGGTTGATGTGATCATGGTGCCCAAGGTTGAAGGCCCCTGGGACATCCATTACCTCGATCAACTCCTGGCACAATTGGAGGCCAGACATCACGTGTCCCGGCCAATTCTAATTCATGCCATTCTGGAGACGGCCGAAGGCGTCAAGAACGTCGATGATATCGCAGCGGCATCTCCGCGCATGCATGGCATGAGCCTTGGCCCCGCCGATCTTGCCGCCTCGCGCGCCATGAAGACCACCCGCGTCGGCGGCGGCCATCCCGAATACAAGGTTCTGGCCGATGCAACCGGCGCGGATAAAGACCGCGCGACGTTTCAGCAGGATTTATGGCACTATACCGTCGCGAGAATGGTAGACTCCTGTGCATCCAATGGAATCAAGGCTTTTTACGGCCCGTTTGGAGATTTCTCCGATCCGGCTGCTTGTGAAGTGCAGTTTCGCAACGCGTTTTTGCTGGGCTGCTCCGGCGCGTGGACCCTGCACCCCACCCAGATTGAAATCGCGAAGAGAGTGTTCTCTCCCGATGTAGACGAAGTGCTTTTCGCCAAGCGCATTCTGGAGGCCATGCCGGATGGCTCGGGAGCCGTGATGATCGATGGCAAGATGCAGGATGACGCCACCTGGAAGCAGGCCAAGGTGATCGTTGATCTCGCCCGCCAGATAGCCTCTCAGGATGCAATCCTGTCAAAAGCCTATCAATTCGGCTGAAAGCGGGCATCGGCCCGCGTCGTCATTGCACTTTCGCAACAAAAAAGCCGCAAACTCAGAGTTTGCGGCTTTTTTCGATGAATATAGCGGATCAGGGCTTGGGCGCAGCCGGCGGCGCAGCGCTGTTCTGGTTTTCAAGTTCCTGACGCTGCTTCTTGGCGCGTTCCTCAAGCTGGCGCTGCAATTCTTCCTGCTGCTGCTGGAGCTTCTTGGGATCGATAGCCGGGCCGTCGAAGGCCTTGGCGAAACCGGCAACCGGCACCACGAAGGTCACGTCGTTACCAACCTGATTGCGGACGGTAACGTTCAGATTGGTGGCCTTCTTCAAGGCGGCAAGAACATCACCGGTCATTTCAGATTCAGCAAAGCAACCGTTCGGGAAGCAGATCGCGAAGGACCCTTCGCGCGGCTGGCCTTGATCAATCGTGTAGCGGAAGCCCGGCTTGAGCATGAGCGCCACAGGCAGCAGCATACGCAGGATGCGCTTGTCATCACCCTTCACGTCATAAACCGCAAGCGCCAGCACCGGCGCCTGATTGTTGCCCTGACCGAAGTCGCGTGTGGTGTAGCAGATTTCCTTGCCGCTTGTGTTGTCCTTGCCGCAGACCTTGGTCCAGTCAGCCTGCGAGGCCTGCAACTGCACCTTGGAATCAGCCGGCGCAGCGGCAGGCTTGGCTTCAGCTGCGGGTTTCGGCTCAGCCGCTGGCTTTTGCTTTGTCTGTGCCAGAGCGGCGCCACCGCTGACGAAAGCACCAGCGAGGATTACGGCTATGCCGAAGCGTTTGAAGTCGAACAACATTTGAATTCCTTTCGACAGGCGGTCGCGTCGGACCGAACCAGATGCAACTGTCTATCCCGCGACATTAAGGCAATAACTTGACTGCCACGCTCATACCCTGTCTGCAGGCGGCTTTCCAGCGCGTTCTACAGCTTTTCTCGCTTTTTTACGCGGTGCAGGCGAATCTGTCACAGAATTGCCGACAACCGGACGTGACGATGAAAGAGGAGATGCCTAAACTCGGCCAATGAATATTCATTCGATTCGCTTCCTGACACTTGCCGCAGCCATGATCCTGCCTCTGATGGCCTTCGGCACCGGCCATGCCCAGCAGACCGCATTGGCCATGCATGGCGAGGCTGCCTATTCCGGTGTGCAACCCCTTTCCTATGCCAATCCCGACGCCCCGAAGGGCGGAAAGCTTGAACTGGGCATGATCGGCACGTTCGACAGTCTTAACCCGTTTAATCTGAAGGCTGGCTCGACCGCACAGGGCTTGCTCGGCGATGTGTTCCAGACGCTGATGATGCGCTCGCTGGATGAGCCGTTCACATTATATGGGCTGGTCGCAGAAACCTACGCCACGGACGACGCGCGCAGCTTCATCTCGTTTCATCTGAACCCGAAGGCCCGTTTTTCCGACGGCGTGCCTCTCACCACTGCCGATGTGCTGTTCAGCTTCGACCTTCTCAAAAAGCAGGGACGACCGCCGCAGCGCACGGCCTACGCGCAGGTCAAGGCTGTTCAGGTTCTCTCGCCCTATAATATCCGTTTCGACCTGAGCGGCGTCAACGACAGGGAGATGCCGCTGACCTTGGCGCTGATGCCAATCCTGCCCAAGCATGCAACAGATGTCGCGCATTTTTCCGATGCCAGCCTGAAAATTCCGATCGGCTCCGGCCCCTACAAGATCACAGCCCTTACGCCCGGCAGCGAACTGACCTTGCAGCGTAACCCGGACTATTGGGCCAAGGACCTACCCATTTCGCAAGGTCTCTATAATTTCGATACGATCCACATCACGTACATGCGCGATGCAAATGCAGTGTTTGAATCGTTCAAAGCCGGTCTTGTGGATTTTCGGGTGGAAACGGATGCCGCGCGCTGGCAGGAGGCCTATGATTTTCCGGCTGTCCGAAACGGCTCGATCCTGCGCAAATCCCTGCCCATCGGCTTGCCAAAGGGCATGGACGGCTTTGCCTTCAACACGCGCCGCGCTTTCTTCGCCGATAAAAGGGTCCGCGAGGCCCTCGGCTTGATGTTTGACTTTGAATGGATCAATTCGAAGCTCTACGGCGGCGCTTACCGCAGATCAGCCTCTTTCTTTGACGATTCCCCGCTCTCAGCGCATGGGCACCCGGCCAGCCCCGGCGAAATCGCCTTGCTCAAGCCCTATCTAAAAGATATTCCCGCCGATATATTGGCGGGAAAATGGACACCGCCCGCCTCCGACGGCACAGGCCATGACCGGGCGGAGGCTAAATCCGCGCTCGCACTGCTGGCGCAGGCCGGCTACCGGCTGGACGGAGACAAGCTTCTGGATGCATCGGGCCAACCCTTCTCTTTTGAAATTATGGTGGAAAGCCGTGAAAAAGAGCGCCTTGCCCTGCTCTACGCGGAGAGTCTGCGCCGCATCGGCATCGAGGTCCGGGTGCGCTATGTCGATGAGGTGCAATATCAGCGCCGACGCCAGCACTTTGACTTTGACATGATGATCGGCTCATGGCCGGCAACACCCTCTCCGGGCAATGAGCAGCGCGGACGCTGGAGTTCCGCGGCTGCAAAGGCAGAAGGTTCGTTTAACCTGACTGGCGCTCATTCCCCGGCACTCGATGCCATGATCGAGGCCATTGTCGATGCACATTCGCAATCCGAATTCACCGATGCGGTCAGGGCATTTGACCGGTTGCTGCTTTCGGGTTTTTATATCGTACCCCTGTTTTACAAGCCGGATCAGTGGATAGCCTACTCATCGCATCTCGGAATGCCAGCACACGTTCCCTTGTTTGGCATAACGCCTGATCCCACAACCTCACTTGCGACCTGGTGGAGCAACAATCCATGATGACCATCGATATTATTTCCGACGTTGTATGCCCTTGGTGTTTTGTCGGGCAAAAACAGATGGGCGCCGCCCTGCGCCAAAGACCCGATCTCGCAGTCGAGGTGCGTTTCCGGCCCTTTCAGCTCGATCCGAGCATTCCGCCCGGCGGCATGGATCGCACGGACTATATGATCAGCAAGTTCGGCTCACTGGAGCGCATACAGGACGCGCATAAACGTCTTGAGGAACTTGGCGCAACACTCGGAATAAATTTCGCTTTTTCAGATATTAAGCGCGCAGTCAATACCTTGGACGCACACCGGCTGATCCGCTGGTCATGGGTAGCGGGAACGCAGGCTGCGGTCAATGAACGGCTCATGTCACTCTATTTCGAGCACGGCGCCGATATCAGCGACCGCGATATTCTGCTGGACGTAGCCGAACAAAACGGACTCGAACGCGACATTGTTGCCAAGCTGCTCGACGATGGCGAAGATATCGAGGCTGTGCAGGCGGAAATACGGCAGGCCCAGGAAATTGGCATCAATGGCGTACCGTTTTTTATCCTTGCTGGCAAATACGGACTCTCCGGAGCGCAACCTGTTGAAATCATGCTGCAAGCACTCGACAAGGCGGCAGAGGGTTAGAGCCTGTTCCTTTTCAGAGCGAACATCAACGTTCCCCGGGAGCGCGGCGAATTTGCTATCCGTCCGCCGCGCACTCCAGTCCCTGCCCTCTGCACCAACTTATGAAAGCAGGGGCAGGAGGAATCAGGGGCGATGTCAGGCGGCCTTCTTCTCTGCAAGCCCCACAAGGGCGCGCAAAATAAGCTGCGTCCCCTCCAGCCGCTGATCCGCTTCGTCAAAGTCGCGGATGAAGACAATGCGCATGTCTGGCCGCACCTTGGCCGATGAGCCCTGCTGGGCGATATAGCGAACCAGACCGTTCGGATTTGCGAAGGCATTGTCGCGGAAGGAAACGATAACGCCCTTGGGGCCTGCGTCCACCTTGTCCACATTGGCGCGGCGGGCCAGAGCCTTGATCGACACCAGCTTGAGCAACTGCTGCACCTCAGGCGGCATCGGCCCGAAGCGATCGATGAACTCAGCTGCCATCGTGGCAAGATCCTCGTCCGTATCAATGGTCGAGAGACGGCGGTAAAGGCTCAGGCGCAGTGAAAGGTCCTGGATGTAATGTTCGGGGATCGTCACCGGCGTGCCGATTGTGATCGACGGCGACCATGCCTCCTCGACCGGTTCCTGTATGCCGGCCTTCAGTGCGGCCACCGCATCTTCCAGCATTTGCTGGTAAAGCTCGAACCCGACTTCCTTGATATGTCCGGACTGTTCGTCGCCCAGCAGATTGCCCGCGCCGCGGATATCAAGATCATGCGTCGCCAGCTGGAAGCCCGCGCCCAGCGTATCGAGCGACTGAAGCACCTTGAGACGCTTTTCGGCCTGAACCGTAAGGCGCTTCTCAGGAAGCGTGAACAAGGCATAGGCGCGCGTCTTGGATCTGCCGACACGCCCGCGCAGCTGATAGAGCTGACCAAGACCGAACATGTCGGCGCGATGCACGATCAGCGTATTGGCTCTGGGAATGTCCAGCCCCGATTCAATGATCGTGGTGGAAAGGAGAATGTCATATTGTCCCTCATAAAAGGCCGACATCTTGTCTTCCAGTTCGGTCGCCGACATCTGGCCATGCGCCACGACAAACTTTGCCTCCGGCACATTCTTGCGCAGGAATGCCGCCGCCTCGTCGAGGTCTTCGATTCGCGGGCAGACGTAAAAGCTCTGGCCACCGCGATACCGCTCACGCAGCAAGGCCTCGCGCACGATAAGCGCATCGAAGGGGGTCACGAACGAGCGCACCGCAAGCCTGTCGACCGGCGGCGTGGCAATGATCGACAATTCACGCACACCGGAAAGGGCCAGTTGCAGCGTGCGCGGAATCGGAGTCGCGGACAAGGTCAGCACATGCACCTCGGCGCGCAGGTCTTTGAGCCGCTCCTTGTGCGATACGCCGAAATGCTGCTCCTCGTCGATAATGACGAGCCCGAGATCCTTGAAGCTGATATTTTTGCCCAGCAGCGCGTGGGTGCCAACAACGATATCCACCTGACCGTCGGCCAACCCCTGCCGCGTGGCCTTGAGTTCGCCCGCGCTCACCATGCGGGAGGCCTGTGCCACCCGGACGGGCAGTCCGGAAAAGCGCTCCGTGAAGTTCCTGTAGTGCTGACGCGCGAGCAGTGTCGTCGGCACGATCACCGCGACCTGTTTGCCGTTGATGGCAGCGGTAAAGGCTGCCCGCAGCGCCACTTCGGTCTTGCCAAAGCCGACATCGCCGCAAACCAGCCGATCCATGGGCCGTCCGGACGCCATATCATCCAGTACGGCGTCAATGGCGTTCTGCTGATCTTCGGTTTCATCATAGGCAAAACGGGCGCAGAATTCATCATAGGCGCCTTCCGGCGGGATAAGGCGCGGCGCCTGCCGCAGCATGCGCTCGGCGGCAATCTTGATCAGGCCATGCGCAATCTCGCGGATGCGCTTTTTCATCCGCGCCTTGCGCACCTGCCAGCCCGTGCTGCCGAGGCGGTCAAGCTGCACATCCATGTCCTCGCCGCCATAGCGCGAGAGCAATTCAAGATTTTCAACCGGCAGGAAAAGCTTGGTGTCGCCGGCATAATGAATTTCAAGGCAATCGTGCGGTACGCCGCCTGCCTCAATATTCTTGAGACCGATAAAACGGCCGATGCCGTGATCGACATGTACGACGAGATCGCCCTCGCTCAGCGCAGCGACTTCCTTGAGGAAATTGGCAGGCTTCTTCTGCTTCTTGCGCTGGCGCACCAGTCGGTCACCAAGAATATCCTGCTCGCCGATAACAATGAGATCGTCGGTCTCGAACCCGCTTTCCACCCCCAGCACCGCAAGCGAAACTTCATTTCGAGGGTAAGTCAGCGCATGAGCATATGTCGATATCGGATTGATTTTCTTGAGACCATGGTCAGCCAGAACAGTGGCAAGCCGGTCGCGGGAACCATCGGACCACCCGGCGATGATCACGCGCTTGCCCGCTTTCTGGCTGGCCTGCACGTGGCTGATCACCGCTTCAAAGACATTGACATCCGGTGTTGTCCGCTCGGGCGCAAAGGAGCGGCCAATCCTGCCGCCACAATCGACAAATGTCCCCTGTTCCTCCATGGCCTTGATGTTTTCGGAAAGCGACAACCGCGCGATCATGTCCTTATCAGGCTGGGCAAATGGCAAAACATGCGCCGTGGCCCGCAATTGCAGCCGGTCATGCCATTCTGCTGGCGCAAAATAGAGTCTGTTGGCGGGCAAGGGCTTATAGCCAGCCTGCGCCGGATCAGCGTCGAATGCCTGCTGCCGATTGTCGTAATGATCGCTGATCGTTGCGAAGCGGGTTTGGATGACTTCGTCCACGCGGTCATCCAGCACCAGCGGCGCATCGCCGATATAATCGAGCAGGCTGTCCAGCCCTTCATGGAACAGGGGCAGCCAGTGCTCCATGCCCGGATAGCGCCGGCCCTCGCTTACGGCTTCATAAAGCTGATCCGCGCGCGTGACGCCGCCGAAAGTGGCAAGGTAATTCTGCCTGAACCGACGGATCGAATCCGATGTGAGCTGGACTTCGCTCATCGGCACCAGATCGAGGCTTGTCAGCTGGCCGCTGGAGCGCTGGGTTTCAATATCGAAGGTGCGGATCGTGTCGAGCATATCGCCGAAGAAGTCGAGACGCACCGGCAGGGGCATGCCAGCCGGGAAAAGATCGAGAATGCCGCCGCGCAGCGCATATTCACCCGGTTCATTGACACTGGATGCGCGCAGGAAGCCGTTGGTTTCCAGCCATTTGATCAAGGCATCGACATCGACTGAATTGCCGACCGCCGCTGAAAAGCTCTCCCGGGCCACCCACTTGAACGGCGGCAGGCGCTGCAATATGGCATTCACCGTCGTGGACAATACGCGCGGACGTTCAAGTGCCGAGCGCGTTCGGGCAAGGCGCGAGAGCACCGTCATGCGTTTCGCGGCAATGGCGGCATTGGGCGAAACGCGATCGTAGGGCTGGCAGTCCCAGGCTGGAAAATCGAGCACCTCGATCTGCGGATCGGCAAAATTCAGCGCCTCGGCAAAGCTGCGTGCCCGCTGTCCGTCCCGCGCGACATGAACCAGCACGACGGAACGCGTTTCTGCCTTCCGGGCGAGGCGTTTGACCACATCGGCCAGAACGAGGGCGTCCATTCCCTCAGGCAGGCTGGAGAGGTGAACCGAGCCGCCATTTTCAAGTATCTGTGCCGCGCGCATGGAAGCAGACATAAACCGCCTTTTAAATATTCAGGGGACCGAGATGCGTGTGAAAGGCCTTGATGGCGCGGTAAACCGGCGTATCGAAATGTTGCGGCACCTGCGCCTCGCCGGTCAGCCACATGAATATGTCCCTGTCGGGTTCCTCCATCAGGCTTTCGAGATCGTCGAGTTCACTCTCGCTGAGCCGGGATATCTGCTCATCGGCAAATTGACCAAAAATCAGATCCATCTCGCGCATGCCCCTGTGCCAGGCGCGGTAGAGCACCCTGCGACGACGCGCATCAAGCATGGAAGAAACGGGCTGCGACATGGTGGAACCTCGGGAGTGAAGACGTGCTGTTCTATAACTTGCTTCGTCGTGCATGTCAGGAACACTTGCCAAACTTCTCGCTGAAAGCCAATAAGAAACGATGCGCCCTTCGTTGCTCAATCCGCTTTTTGCCGATGTGACTTTGCTGCCCGGCGTCGGGCCGAAGATGGCCCCGCTATTTCAGCGCCTGCTTGTGGGCGACGATCGCCCGGCGCGCCTGCTCGATCTGCTTTTTCACCTGCCCTATTCGGCCATTGACCGCCGGGCCCGGCCAAAAATCCGCGAGGCCGTCCCCGATCAGGTTGTTACGCTTGCCGTGACGGTGACAGAACACCGCCCGCCGCAATCCAGATATGGCAAAGGCCCTTACCGTGTCATCGCTGAGGACGAAACCGGCGACGTCATGCTGGTCTTTTTCATGAACAATCCGGCCTGGATCGAACGCGCTCTTCCCATCGGCCAGAAGCGATGGATCTCCGGCAAACTGGAAATGTGGGACGGTCATTTGCAGATGGTGCACCCCGACCGCATCCTCGATGAACAGGGACTGGCCAGACTGCCGCCGGTTGAACCGGTTTACGGCCTGACCGAAGGCCTGTTTCCGCGCGTTCTCGCCAAGGCAGTCGAAGGCGCGCTGACCCGATTGCCGGAACTGCCCGAATGGCACGATACAGCGCTTATGCAGCAGCGCGGCTGGCCAGGCTTCGGCGCAGCTCTGCGTCAGATCCATACGCCGCAAAGCCCGCAGGATATCGAACCAGGCTCTGCCGCGCGCCAGCGGCTGGCCTATGACGAGCTTCTGGCCACCCAGCTTGCCCTGCGGCTCGTGCGCGGACGCATGAAGGCGGCCAAGGGGCGCGCGAGCATTTCCGAAGGGCAGATCGCGGCACGCATCCTTGCAAGGCTGCCCTACGACCTTACGCAGGCACAGCAGCAGGCGCTGGCTGAAATCTACAAGGATCTGACAGCCGAACAGAGAATGCTGCGCCTGCTGCAGGGAGATGTCGGCTCCGGCAAGACCATTGTCGGGCTGCTGGCTATGGCGCATGTTGTGGAGGCCGGTCATCAGGCTGCGCTCATGGCGCCCACAGAAATTCTCGCACGCCAGCATTATGCCAGACTGGCACCTCTGGCCGAAGCGGCGGGATTACGCATTTGCCTGCTCACCGGCCGCGACAAAGGCGCCGAACGCAACGCCAAGATCGACGCCATCGCCAGCGGCGCCGCACAGATTGTCATCGGCACGCATGCCTTGTTTCAGGAATCGGTTGTTTTTGCCGATCTGGCGCTCGCAGTGGTAGATGAGCAGCACAGGTTCGGCGTCCATCAGCGCCTTGCCCTGAGTGAGAAGGGGAATGCCGTGGATATCCTCGTCATGACGGCAACGCCAATTCCGCGGACGCTGGTTCTGACTTATTTCGGCGACATGGATGTCTCCAACTTACGAGAAAAGCCGCCAGACCGACAGCCGATCTTGACCCGCGCCCTGCCGCTGGACCGGCTCAACGAAGTGGTGCAGGCACTGGATCGAGCGCTTCACACAGGTTCGCGCGCTTATTGGGTTTGTCCGCTGGTGGAAGAGAGCGAGACGCTGGACGTCGCTGCAGCGGAGGATCGATTCGCGTCACTTAAGCAATGGTTTGGCGGCAACGTCGGTCTTGTGCATGGCAAAATGCCGGCACGCGCCAAGGATGAGGCCATGAACGCGTTCCAGCGCGGCGACACCAGAATTCTGGTTGCCACAACGGTGATCGAGGTGGGAGTCGATGTGCCAGAAGCCAATATCATGGTCATAGAACACGCTGAACGCTTTGGCCTCGCGCAATTGCACCAATTACGCGGGCGTGTCGGGCGCGGCAGCGGACAATCGTCCTGCCTGCTGCTCTATAAGGCGCCGCTCAGCGAAACAGCGACCGCACGGCTGGATATCCTGCGCCAGAGCGAAGACGGCTTTCGCATTGCAGAAGAAGATCTGCGCCTTCGCGGCGAAGGCGAAATTCTCGGCACACGTCAGTCCGGAACGCCGGGCTTCAAGCTCGCGCAACTCGATGTTCATGGCAATCTGCTGCAAATGGCGCGCGACGATGCCGCGCTTATCCTGCAAAAGGACCCGGAACTGCACAGCCCCCGCGGACAGGCGCTGCGCCACCTGCTCTACTTGTTTGAACGGGATGAGGCCATCAAGCTACTACGCGCGGGATGAGCCGAGCGCCCGCGCCGCCCGCCACAGCGCCCATTGCTTGCGCCATTGCGGCGGCACATTGATCTGCCGCGCGGGATCGCGATTGGCTCTGACGGCTTTCAGATTGACCTCTATCAGGCTCAGCGGCAGAAAGGCTGCAGCAACTTTCGCCGGAAGGGCAGCAATGGCCGCCTGCGCTTTATGCAGATGCCCTATCGCCAACGCACCCAATTCATCAAGCACAGGCCGGAGCATGGATTCTGCGGGCGCTTCTATCAGTCTGTCACGGTCCAGATTATGGCGAGCCAACACATCCAGCGGGATAAAACATTGCCCTCTTGCGATATGAAGAGGCAACGCCAGCATCAATCCACTGAGACCATAGGCCACCCCGGCATGGCCGCTGGCCTCGCTGACCCGCCCTGCATCCGCGCCAAGAACCAGAGCGGCCATCTGAAACAGGACAGAACTCGTTTCACCGAAATAGCCTTCAAGATCGTTCAGGCTCGGCATCGGATCGTCGTAAAGATCAAAAACCCGCGCATCGATCAGATTTAACAATCCCTGCAGCGGGAGATTAAATTTGTTGACCGTGTCCAGCACTGCGGCAGCCACCGGATTGGCCTGCATCTCTCCATGGCCGCCGCTTGTCAGGATGTCCCGCCAATATTGCAGGCGTATCTCTCCTGTCAGAGCCTCGTGGACGGATTCGCGAATTCGCGCCACTTCCAGACTGAATGCATAAATTGCGATGATATGACGACGCATGTCCGGCACGACAAACAGGCAGGCCAGCCACCTGTCTTTGTCCAGCGCGCGAAGCTGGCTCTCACAATATTGATAGGCTTCGTCAATGTTCATCAGGAGACGGCAATCAGTGCTGCGGCAACCTTCCGGTTCTCGGCCAGCAGGATGTTATAGGTGCGCGCCGCAGCGCCGGTCTGCATGGCCTCGATCCGGATGCCGATCTCGCGCAGACGCATCTTCAGCAGTTCAGGCGCAAAGCGCATGTCCGCCCCGACACCAAGAAGAAGCAACTCCACCTCACCCTTCGGTTCAGCGAAAAGAAGTCCGAGACTTGCCGGTGTGATCTCTGCAAAAGACGATACGGGCCAGGACGAAATTCCCGATGGCAGCGCCAGAATCGATCCTCTATGCGACATATCGGCGAAGCGGAACCCGCCCCCGCCATAGGCATCGATAAGATGGCGTCCGGGTACGAAGCCATCGTATTTTCGGGTGGTGCTCAAGCCCCCGCCTTTGCCTCGCGCGCTTCGCCGGCAACATGTTCCGTGCGCACGCCCAGATAGATCAGGATCGGCGTACAGATGAAGATCGACGAATATGTTCCGACAAAGATACCCCACATCATCGCCAGCGAGAACGAGCGGATCACCTCGCCGCCAAACAACACCAGTGCGAGCAGCGCAAGAAAGACCGTCGTCGCCGTCATGATGGTACGCGGCAGAACGGCGTTGATCGAAAGATCGATCATCTCGGCAATGCCCAGCTTTTTGTATTTGCGCATCATTTCCCGGATACGGTCAAGCACGACGACAGCCTCGTTGAGCGAATATCCGACGATGGTCAGAATAGCGGCAATCGAGGTGGTGTTGAATTCAAGGTGCGTCACCGAAAAAAAGCCGACCGTCAGCAACAGGTCATGCATGGTCGCAATCACCGCGCCAACCGCAAACTGCCATTCAAACCGGAACCAGAGATACATGAGCACCGCGATGATCGAAATCACCACGCCGAGCGTACCGGATTGAACCAATTCTCCGGAGACACGGGGACCGACGGTCTCGACACGGCGGAAGTCATAGCCATCACCAATGGCGGATTTCAGCCGCCCAACCGCCGATTGCAAAGCCTCGGACCCGCCCGGCTGGACACCAAGACGCATCGAGACATCACCGGAATTGCCAAAGCCCTGAACTTCAATTGCGCCGATTTTCAGCTTTTCGCCCAGACCACGCAAGAGCGCCAGATCTGCATTGCCGGTTTTGGCCCGCATTTCAATCAGAATGCCGCCGGAAAAGTCGATGCCGAAATTCATGCCCACCGAAAGAAACATGACGATCGACACAATCGAAAGCACCGCCGAAAACGGATAGGAAAAGCGCCGAAAGCGCATGAACCCAAATTTGGTGTTTTCCGGTGCGAGGCGAAGGAGCTTCATGGACAACCTTAAATCGGCAATTTGGTGGGACGGCGATAGCGATACCACAAGGCAATCATCATTCGCGTCATGGTTACGGCTGTCACGATAGACGTGAGAATGCCAAGTCCGAGCGATACGGCAAAGCCGCGAACCGGGCCAGAGCCAAAAAGATAGAGAATCAATGCGGCCACGAACATCGTCACGTTCGAGTCGACAATCGTACCAAACGCACGCGTGAAACCTGCATCGAGCGACGCGATGATCGAACGGCCCATGTGATTCTCTTCGCGGATGCGCTCGTAAATAAGCACGTTGGCATCCACGGCCATGCCGATTGTGAGCACAATGCCGGCGATACCCGGCAAGGTCAGAGTCGCGCCAAGCATCACCATCGAGGCAAAGATCAGCAGGATATGCACGCCAAGAGCAATATTGGCAAAGATGCCAAACGTGCCATAAGTGATCAACATGTAGCTCAGAACCAGAGCCGCGCCGACATAAGCAGCTTTCTTGCCAGCATCAATCGAATCCTGACCAAGGCCGGGCCCGACGGTGCGTTCTTCGACAATCGTCAATTTGGCCGGCAGTGCACCGGCGCGCAGCAGAACAGCGAGGTTGTTCGCCGATTCCAGCGTGTAATTGCCCGTAATCTGGCCTTTACCGCCGGGGATAGGACTATTGATAACCGGCGCTGAAATAACCTTGTTGTCGAGCACGATAGCAAATACACGGCCGACATTTTCGGCGGTAGCCTGCGCAAATCGCTGGCCGCCGCGAATGTTGAAGGTGAAATTGATGTCTGGGCGGCCACTCTGCGGATCGATACCGGCCTGAGCATCGGTCAGATCTTCACCCTGCACGATCACACGCTTTTCGACAGGCAACAGACCCGGTTGATCGGTTTGCGGAAGATTCTCAACTTCAGATGGATCGGCGCCCGGAGCTGCGGCAAACCGGAATTCGAGCTTGGCGGTCGTACCCAGAATTTCCTTAAGCTTGGTCGTATCCTGCAAGCCCGGCACTTCGACGAGGATACGATCCGACCCCTGCTGCTGGATATTCGGTTCAGTGGTGCCGAGCTGGTCGACGCGCCGGCGCAAAACTTCTATCGATTGGGTGATGGCGCGATGAATCTTGTCCGCCACGCCGGCATCCGTCACCGTGAGAACAACCTGCCCATCATCCTTTGCCGATACATCAAGCGAACGTCCGGCAATATTTCCGGTCAGCGTGTTGCCCAGCACCTGACTCAACGCCTGAAGCTTCGGCAGAACCTTTTCGCGCTCCGCCGCATTGGGAATGCGCACTGTAACGCCCTTGGTTTGCAGACCTATGCCGCCGGAAATGGCAATCTTCTCTTCACGCAGAATGCGCCGTACATCGTCTCGCAGGATTTCCACTTGCGTGCGAAGAACCGATGCGCTGTCCACTTCGAGCAGCACATGCGCGCCGCCCTGCAGGTCAAGCCCTAGCACGATGGACCGATACGGCACCCATGATGGCATGTAGGTGGCGACATGATCCCGTGTTTCCTTGGGAAGCAGGCTCGGCACGATGATCAGAAACGCCAGAAGCGTGCCAAGCAGGATGGAAACAACTTTCCAGGGGGCAAAACGAAGCATGGTTGGTCAGTCTTTGGCGCTGGCGGATTTGCTGCGGACTTCGGATATCATCTGACGGAGCACGCGGACCTTCACATTCGCAGCAATTTCCACTTCGAGTTCAGCCGCGTCATTATCCTTCGTCACTTTTCCGATCAGGCCGCCCGTGGTGACGATTGTGTCGCCGCGGCTCACCTTGGCCAGCATTTCAGCCTGCTCGCGGGCCCGCTTCTGCTGAGGCCGCAACAAGAGGAAATAGAATATGACCAGAACCACACCAAAGGGAGCGATCTGCACAAGAATATCATTCATGTTGCTGGCCGCTCCGGCAGCCTGTGCGTAAGCAGGAGTAATAAACATCTGACCTCCACAGGGAACAGGCCTCCTGCTCCCTTTTCAAATTTGCCGGACTATAACCGGCAATGCGTCGAAAGCAATGGTTTGAAGCCGATCGCCGCTATATTTTCGCAGCGAGCAGATCTTTGACAAAACCGGCAACGCCCGCTTCCTGACGGGCGCGTTTTAGCCGCTCGGCACGCAAGATGGCAAGCACGTCTGCATAGGCGCTTTGCAGATCGTGGTTCACAATCACGTAATCATAGCTCGTCCAGCGCTGTATTTCGTTCCGTGCATTGGCCAGCCGTTTGGCGATGACCTCAGGCGAATCCTCGTTGCGGCGCTCCAGACGCAGTTTCAGTTCAGCCATCGAGGGCGGCAGGATGAACACCGTAACCACATCGGCTCCGGCTTTGGCGCGAACCTGCTGCGTGCCCTGATAGTCGATATCAAAGAGCATATCCCTTCCCTGCCCCAGCACGGCCTCCACGGGCGGACGCGGCGTGCCATAGAAATTGCCATGCACTTCGGCAGATTCGAGCAGGTCTCCATCCTTGCGCATCCGCTCAAAATCCCGCGGACTGATGAAGTGATAATGAATGCCGTCAACCTCGCTGGAACGGCGCGGCCGGGTTGTCACGGAAACCGAAAGGGTAAGATCTGTCGATTTATCCTGCAGCAACATCCGGGTGAGAGTGGTTTTGCCCGCGCCCGATGGAGAAGACAGAATGAGCATCAGGCCACGTCTGCCGATGAATGAGGGTTTTCCGGGATCGGTCATCACCTACTCTATATTTTGCACTTGTTCACGAAATTGTTCGACTTCTGTCTTGAGATCAAGCCCGATCGCCGTCAAGGATGCATCGTTCGATTTCGCACATAATGTGTTCACTTCGCGCGATATTTCCTGTGCAAGAAAGTCAAGGCGCCGGCCGATTGCGCCGCCTGCGCGCAACAAGGTGCGCGCGGCGTCAAAATGCGCATTGAGACGATCCAGTTCCTCGCGGATGTCCGCCTTAGCCGCAATCAACACCGCTTCCTGGTGAAGCCGGGCCGGATCAAGACCCGTCTGGCCCATGAGGGCTGCGACATTTGCCTCGATTTGTCGTCTGATGGCTTCGGGCTTGCGGCCCGGAACTTTGTCCGCAGCAATCGCCAGCGCCGACATAGCCTCTATGCGCCGCTCGAGAATACGCGAAAGCGCCTCTCCTTCTGCGGCCCGCATTTCCCTGAGCGAGGTCAAGGCCGTTTCGAGCAGCGACAAAACTGCAGGCTGCTCGGATTCGATCGATGGATCGAACGGCTCAACGGTCTCGATTATGCCCTTTATGGCCAGAATGCCGTCGAGAGACGCCGGACGAAGGTTCGCATTCAGCGGAATTTTCCCCACCAGCCGAAGAACTTCATCCAGCAAAGCCTCGTTGATGCGCACACCCGAAGCCAGGCCGGAACGTTGCGCCGCAAGATTGGCATAGATGGTTCCCCGCGTCAGATGGCGCGCGATAACATTCCGCACAGCTTGTTCCAGAGCATCAAACCCGGGCGGAAGCCGGATGCGAATGTCGAGCCCCTTGGCGTTTACGGATTTGATTTCCCAGGCGATTTGAAAAGTCGTTCCGGCTCCGCTGGCGCGCGCGAAGCCCGTCATACTATGCGTTGACATGAGCGATCCGGATTCTAGTTCAGTTTTGGGACGGATTTTGGCGAGTTGAGATCATAATCCTTGAGGCGCAAGGGATCGAGCGCAGTGCCCTCGGAAGCATCCAGAACACGATATTTGATGATGCCGTTCGCGGATTGATCGTCCTTGGCCGTATTGATCGCTCCGCCAGATTCGGTACCTGTCACAGGCGTCCGGGCAGAGCGAGCTTCCATTCCGTCTTCGACGACCGGACGGCCCAGACCGCCAAAAGCATTACTGTTCTGACCTTTCTCCCGCAGACTGGCGGCAAGCCGCGCTCTGGCCTGACGCACCAGTTCGTCATCTTGCGCGTCTGCAACCAGAATTACCTTGGCACCCATGTCATTCAAGCCCTGTGGGCTTGGTTTGCCCTGCGGCAGGACCAGATCGGGCGCGACCTTGTCCTTCATATCGTTTTCAATCTGCCGCCAGCGCGCCACATTTTTCAGGTGCTGTTCGAGCGTTTCCGAGAACACGTGCCCGCCGCTGCCATCTGCGACAAAATAAAGTTCCTTGGTGCGCGAAGGATTGGCAACAGCCTCAAGCGAGGCCCGTCCCGGATTACCTATCGGCCCCGGCGGCAAGCCGTCGACGAGATAGGTGTTATAGGGAGTCGGCTTTTCCAGTTCGGATTTGAGAATGGGATGCCCAAGCGTCCCCTTGCCCCCGACAAGACCGTAGACAATCGTCGGGTCCGATTGAAGACGCATATGTTTTTGCAAACGGTTGATGTAGACACCGGCGATGCGCGCCCGTTCGTCAGCCTTGGCGGTCTCCTTCTCGACAATGGACGCCAGCGTGACCATTTCGTACGGCGTTTTCAGCGGAAGATCGCTTGCGCGCTTGGCCCAGACTTCCGCGACAACCTTCTTTTCCGCCTCCTCCATGTGACGCAGGATCATCGCGCGCGACGATCCTTTCGAAAAGCGGTACGTATCGGGAAAAATCGCGCCTTCGGGCGGGACGTCCTTGATGTCGCCCGACAAGAGGTCGTTCTCACGCAGCCTTTCAACAGCCTGTTCGCTCGTCCAGCCCTCGGGGACCGTGAGATTATGCAGGATGACCCGGCCATTGGCCAGAGTGTCGATCACATCCTGCAGGCTGGCATATTGCTTGAACAGATATTCACCGGCCTTCAGCGTCTTTGTGTTTTGATTTTCCAACCGCATCCCGATCGTGAACATCAGCCCGTTGCTTACGACACCTTCATTGACCAGCTGATCAACGATCTGCGCACCATCGCTTCCAGGCGCAACAACAACCGCCTTATCTTCGGCGAGCGGCCCCGGCGAGCGCAGAGCGCGAATAAATTCGCCGTAGCCGAACATGGCGAAGGCCATCAGCACCAGACAAAACGATAAAAATCCGCTGGTTGTGCTCAGAATCCCGCCGCGACGTTTTTTCTTGCGAGGCGGCGGCGGGGGCGGAGCAGCTTCAGGCTGCAGCGCCTCGGACGGGCTTTTGGCGCCGTCGGAACGGCCAAAAAACGACCGGCGCACGGGCTCAGCCGGTTTAGGCTCCTCGGGAGCAGGCGTAACTTCTGGTGACTCGATTTCCGCCATTAACCCATCGCTTTGAATGACTGCAGCGAGTCGTATCTACCAAAAAACCTGAGCCTTTACCATAACAACCGTCACGGCCAATCCGCTTTGACCGCAACACATACTTTAAGTCGAATGTCAGGAAGTCGATTTTAACCGTATGATTTCAATACCGACACTGCCGGGACGCAGGTCAAGCTTTTCCACTGCGACGCGAACGCGCCGCGCGCGCCCGTGACGGAGCACGAAGGCCGCAACCCTTTCAGCCATCTGCTCGACAAAATGCACATGCCCCTCCGCTGCAATGGCCTGAATACCATCGGTGATATAATCATAGGAGAAAACATCGCGGATATCGTTGGGGACATGATCAATGCGCGAAATATCCACATCGACATTGAACTGCACGCGCTGCGGCTTCAGATACTCGTGCTCATAGATTCCGATCATCATGCTGATGACAAAATCCCGCACGATGATCTTGTCTGTTGTTGGCTCTGCCCAGTCTCTTTCCACGCATTATCTCCTGCATATTCGCCACAGCCATATGATCTCGGCTACGAAACATCCAGCCAAAACCGACATTTGCTGACGATCAATGCAATATCTGGCTTAAAAACAATTGAGTACGTTCATGCTGAGGATGGGCAAAAAATTGTTCTGGCCGGTTCATTTCGACAATCTCGCCGCGATCCATGAAGACAACGCGATCCGCCACCTGACGGGCAAAACCCATTTCATGCGTGACGCAGAGCATGGTCATGCCCTCCTCGGCCAGAGACACCATCGTATCCAGCACCTCCTTGACCATTTCCGGATCAAGTGCCGATGTCGGCTCGTCAAAAAGCATGATCTTGGGGTTCATGCATAAGGCGCGCGCGATCGCCACACGCTGCTGCTGGCCTCCTGACAATTGGCCGGGATATTTGAGCGCCTGCTCCGGAATTTTGACCCGGTTGAGATAGTGCATGGCAATCTCTTCCGCATCCTTGCGCGGCATTTTACGGACCCAGATGGGAGCCAGAGTACAGTTCTCCAAGATGCTCAGATGAGGAAAGAGGTTGAAATGCTGGAAAACCATGCCAACTTCACGCCGGATTTCATCCACCCGTCTGACATCATTGGTCAGTTCGATGCCATCGACCACGATCCGGCCCTGCTGATGTTCCTCAAGCCGGTTGACGCAGCGGATCATGGTTGATTTGCCGGAACCGGAGGGACCGCAGATTACGATCTTCTCGCCGCGCGCCACCTGAAGATTAATGTCCCGCAGAACATGAAATTTGCCGTACCATTTGTGCATATTGACGATCTCGATCGCAAGACCGCCCTGTGCCTGTGTTGGATTGCCGTCTGGTTTCATGTTGCCAAAGCCCGGTCAGTGTGATTTTCCGGCTGCCAGCTTACGCTCCATATAAAGCGAATAGCGCGACATGCCGAAACAAAAGACGAAATAGAAGAAAGCCGCGAACAGGTAGCCCGTTGTCGAGATAAACGGTCCCGTCCACACAGGATCCTTGATCTGAGAATCAACAGTTGCCAGAAAATCAAAAATGCCGACAACAGCGACGAGCGTGGTATCCTTGAACAAGCCGATGAAATTATTGACGATGCCGGGAATCACCAGCGTCAGGGACTGAGGCAGGATAACCAGCCGCATCATCTGCCAATAGCCAAGGCCAAGCGCCTGCGCGCCTTCATATTGCCCGCGAGGAATAGCCTGAAGGCCGCCCCGCACCTCCTCCGCCATATAGGCTGCCGAAAACAGGGCTGTACCGATCAGAACCCGCAACAGATGGTCAAACGCATTGGCATAATTCGGATCCGGCATGAACAAAGGCAGCAAAAACTGCGCCATGAACAAAATAGTGATGAATGGCACGCCGCGCACGAATTCGATAAAGATCACGCTCATCAGTCTTACGGCAGGCATTGCGGATCGCCGTCCCAGCGCAAGGATCACGCCAAGCGGCAGCGAAAAAACGATACCGACGAGTGAGACGATCAGACTGACAAATATGCCGCCCCAGGAATTCGTGCCGATCACGGGAAGGCCAGTACCCAAGCCACCGTGCAGCAAGATAAATGCCGCAACCGGGAAAATGAGGAAAAAGATCAGGGCTGCAAGCGTCTTGCGCGGCAGGCCGGGCCAGAGCATCCAGCCAATGAGGACAGCGCCCAGCAGAACCGAGACATTCACCCGCCAGCGCTCGGCTTCAGGATAAAATCCGTAGGTAAAGAAGGGCATTTTCTGCGCGACGAAAGCCCAGCAAGCTCCCGCCTCACTGGCGCGGCACGGCGCTCCATCGGTTGCATTCCAGACAGAATCATAGGTCAGAAAGGCGAAAAGGGGCGGCAGAAACCTGAAAAGCACCCAAGCCACAAGCAATGTCAGCAGCGTGGAGATGACATCGGAGAAAAGATTGGCGCGTAGCCACGCCACCGCACCTTGCGAATAACTGGGGGGCTCCAGTTCGGGACTATGGTGCGTGCGCAAGAAAACGTGCTGCATTTCACTCATTCAACGCTCCACCAAGGCCTTGCGGCGATTGTAGACGTTCATCATAACCGACGTTGTCAGCGATATGATCAGATACACCGCCATGGTGATCACCACGCATTGCACCGCGGCGCCGGTCTGATTGAGAACCGTACCCATGAACACCTGCGCCAGTTCGGGATAGCCGATGAAAATGGCCAGAGTCGAATTTTTGACCAGATTCAGATATTGGCTGGTCAATGGCGGAATAATCACACGCATCGCCTGCGGAATAATGATCATTTTCAGGGTTTGCGAACGATTGAGCCCCAGTGCGAAAGCCGCCTCGCTCTGCCCCCGAACCACTGAAAGTATACCGGCGCGGACAATTTCGGCGATGAAAGCCGCTGTATAAACGACCAGTCCGCCCAGAAGGGCGACGAATTCCGGATAAAGCTGCAATCCACCGGCAAAATTGAACCCCTTGAGCACCGGCATCTGCAGCGATATTGGTCGTCCGGCGGCAAAATAAGCGATGAGCGGCAGAGCAAGAACAAGAACGAGATTCAATCTGAATACAGGAAAATCCAGCCCCGTCCGCGCCTTGCGGCGCCGCGCCCATATATAGACCCCAGTGGCCAGAAGCAGCGCCAGAAGCACCGACAACGCCACAAAAACCGCACCATCATGGAGAACGGGATTTGGGACGATCAAGCCGCGGTTGCTCAGAAACATACCGTCAAGGACATTGATCGATTGCCGGGGACCCGGCAGAGACTTCAGAACGGCATTATACCAGAATAAAAGTTGCAGCAGCAGCGGCGTATTGCGGAATATCTCGATATAGCCCGCCGCGAGTCTGGCTACAATCCAGTTATGGGACAGACGCGCCACGCCGATGATAAATCCAAGAATAGTCGTCAGAACTATGCCGAGACCACCGACAATCAACGTATTCAGCAGACCAACCAGAAACGCCCTGCCGTAGGAATTAACGGCGGAATAAGCAATGACGGATTGCGTGATATCAAAACCCGCCGAATTGTTCCAGAAGCCGAGAGTCGTCGGAATGCCATGCGCGCGCATGTTCGAAATGGTGTTGAGCACGGCGCTGTAGGCCAGAAACCCTGCTGCAACAACCAGAACGGCCTGAACGAACAAGCCCCGGTAAACGGGATTGTTCCAGACAGCAACGCGCGCACCTTCGCCAGACCTCACTGTTGTCCCTTTCGGTTCAAATCAACAATTCGGAAGAAGGGCCGCGCGCAAGAGCGCGCGGCAAACGCGATCAGCGCACGGGCGGAGCGTATTGAATGCCGCCCTTGTTCCACAAGGCATTCAGGCCACGCTTGATCTTGAGCGGCGAGCCGGCGCCGACATTGCGATCAAACACTTCGCCATAATTGCCGACAAGCTTGATGATGCGGTAAGCCCAGTCCGTTGTGGCGCCGATATCCTCGCCAAATTTACCCTCGACGCCCAGCAGGCGGCGCACTTCGGGGTTATCCGATTTCATCTTCTCGTCGACATTCTTTGAATCGACACCCAGTTCCTCCGCGTCCAGCATGGCAAAATTCGTCCATTTTACCAACGAGGCCCACTGATCGTCGCCGCGGCGCACAGCCGGGCCAAGCGGCTCTTTCGAGATGATTTCCGGCAGAATGATGTGTTCATCAGGAGCCGACAATTTCAGACGATCGGCAGAAAGACCGGAGGCGTCAGTTGTGTAGACATCGCAGCGGCCGGAGTCGTAAGCCTTGACGGTTTCATCGTCAGTGGCAAAGACCACGCCCTCATATTTCATCTTGTTGGTGCGGAAATAATCCGCAAGGTTCAGTTCGGTGGTGGTGCCCTGCTGAACGCAGATGGACGCGCCATTCAATTCAAGCGCCGAAGCGACGTTGAGCTTCTTGCGAACCATGAAGCCCTGACCATCATAATAATTGACGCCGACAAAGGTGATGCCCAGCGATGTGTCGCGCTGCATCGTCCACGTGGAGTTACGGAACAGCACGTCAATTTCGCCCGATTGCAGCGCGGTAAAACGATCCTTGGAACTCAGCGGAACAAATTTTACTTTCGTAGGGTCATTGAATATTACGGCCGCGACAGCGCGGCATCCATCAACGTCCAGACCCGTCCAGTTGCCCTTGTCGTCCGGCTGGCTGAAACCCGGCAATCCCTGGCTGACGCCGCAGATCAGCATTCCGCGCTGTTTCACCTGATCCAGAGTTCCTGCTTGCGCCGTTGCCGCAACAAGAGCGAAACCTGTTGCTGCAGCAAGATAAGTGAAGGCCCTTTTCATTTCGTTCTCCCGTTTACAGCCGATATCCGACAAAAGCGAAGCGAAATCGCTTATTCCGGCGTCCATAACAAAGTGTTTCTCTGGCAGCGTCAAGTTGCCAATTGCCAAAATGGCAGGCATTCGCCGAAAATGTAAAAGCGCTTGCTTTCCAATCGCAGCGCGGATTACCTGCTTTGCGGGCAAATGCATTGGGATGGTTAGCAATAATGACGAAGATCAACGAAAAGACAGGCAAAAATCTTAAGGGCAGAACCAAACTTGTCTATGCCGGACGTAATCCGGCGGAACAATTCGGCTTTGTGAATACGCCGATCTATCGCGGCTCCACCGTGCTTGCCGATTCCATGGACCAACTTGAGACCTATTCGGCGCGCTTTACCTATGGAACCAAGGGTACGCCGACAACCGAAGCGCTTGAGCGAAGCTGGACAGAGCTTTGCGGGGCATCGGGAACCGTGCTTGCCCCCTCAGGCCTGGCTGCCGTCGCGCTGGCTCTGCTGGCCGTTGTAAAATCCGGAGACCATATTCTGGTCACCGACAGCGTCTATCGTCCGACCCGCCACTTTTGCGCGACTGTGCTCAAGCGCATGGGCGTCGAGACAAGCTATTACGATCCGCTGATCGGCGCGGGCATCAAAGACCTGATCCGCCCGAACACCAGCGTCATCTTCACTGAGGCCCCCGGCTCCCAGAGTTTCGAAATGCAGGATATACCGGCCATTGCGGAAATCGGACATGCGCATGGTGCCTGCATCATCATGGACAACACATGGGCGACGCCGATCTTCTTTCCCCCGCACGAGCGCGGCGTGGACCTCGCCATCGAAGCCGGTACGAAATATCTCGGCGGCCATTCCGATCTGCTGCTTGGCCTCGTCTCCGCCAATGAAAAATACTGGCCGTCGCTGCGCCAGACATTCGATGCCTTTGCCATGTGCGCCGGGCCGGAGGATGTGTTTCTGGCTCTTCGTGGCCTGCGCACAATGGACCTTCGCCTGCGCGAGGCCGAACGTCAGGGTCTGGCCATGGCTAAATGGTTTCAGACACGGCCGGAAGTGCTGAAGGTGCTTCACCCTGCCCTGCCCGATTGCCCCGGTCACGACATCTGGAAGCGCGATTTTCTCGGCTCGTCGGGCCTTTTTTCAATCATACTCAAGCCATGCTCCAAAAAAGCCGTCGCCGCCATGCTGGACGGGCTCGAGCTGTTCGGCATGGGCTATTCGTGGGGCGGGTTCGAAAGTCTCGTCATTCCATTTGATTGCAGCACCTATCGCACAGCAACCCGTTGGAACCCCGGCGGCCCGGCTCTCCGCTTCCAGATCGGGCTGGAAGATGTCGAGGATTTGCAGGCCGATCTTGACGAAGGGTTCAGGCGCCTGCGCGAAGCGGAATAAGAGCGGCCTAAACCAGCCGGCTCTGTACCATTGCCGCGCCGATGAAGGATGCAAACAATGGATGCGGCTCGAAAGGACGAGATTTCAGTTCCGGGTGATATTGCACACCAATGAACCAGGGATGATCCACAATCTCAACCGTTTCTGGCAGCAGTCCGTCGGGCGAAAGCCCGGCGAATTTCATGCCCTTGGCTTCAAGTCCGGCCCTGTAGGCCATATTGACCTCATAGCGGTGACGGTGACGTTCATAAATCTCTGTTTCGCCATAGATCGACGCAATTTTCGAACCTTCCTCCAGCGCGGCGCGAAACGCACCCAGACGCATCGTGCCGCCCAGATTACCGCCAGCAGCGCGCTGCTCCAGCTGATTCCCGTTCAGCCATTCCGTCATCAGCCCGACCACAGGCTCCTCACAGGGGCCGAATTCGGTTGAATTGGCCTTCTCGATGCCGGAGAGCGAGCGAACCGCCTCGATCACGGCCATCTGCATGCCGAAACAAATGCCAAAATAAGGCACCTTGCGTTCACGCGCGAATCTGGCCGCCTGTATCTTGCCCTCTGCGCCGCGATGGCCGAAGCCGCCCGGCACGAGAATGCCATGCACATGTTCGAGGTAGGGGGCGGGGTCCTGACCTTCGAACAGGTCGCTTTCTATCCAGTCGAGATTGACCTTCACTCTGTTGGCGATGCCGCCGTGAGCCAGCGCTTCAATCAGGGATTTATAGGCATCCTTCAGGCCGGTATATTTACCAACCACGGCGATCGTGACCTCGCCCTCAGGATTATGAATGGCCTGCGAAACGCTTTGCCAGCGTGTCATGATCGGCTTGGGCGCCGGCTCAATGCCGAAAGCGGCCAGAACCTCGCGGTCCAAGCCGGCAGCATGATAGGCCTGAGGCACATCATAAATGGTGCCAACGTCGCGGGCCTCGATGACGGCGCTCTCACGCACGTTGCAAAACAGGGCCAGCTTGCGGCGCTCCTCGCGCGGAATTTCACGGTCGGAACGGCACAGCAGAATATCCGGCTGAATGCCGATGGAACGCAATTCCTTGACGGAATGCTGCGTCGGTTTGGTCTTGAGTTCCCCGGCGCTGGGAATATACGGCAGCAATGTCAGGTGGACATAGACAGCATGGCCGCGCGGCAAATCATTGCCAAGTTGGCGGATCGCCTCGAAGAAAGGCAATGCCTCGATATCGCCGACCGTGCCGCCAATCTCGGTGAGAACAAAATCAACATTATCATTGCCCGCCAGCACGAAATCCTTGATCTCGTTGGTGACATGCGGAATGACCTGCACGGTCGCGCCGAGATAATCGCCGCGCCGCTCCTTGGTGATGATGTCCTGATAGATCCGCCCGGTGGTGATGTTGTCCTGCTTTGTCGCCGGACAGCCTGTGAACCGCTCATAATGGCCGAGATCGAGATCGGTTTCGGCGCCATCGTCCGTAACAAACACTTCGCCGTGCTGATAGGGGCTCATCGTGCCGGGGTCGACATTAAGATAGGGGTCAAGCTTACGCAGGCGGACCGTATATCCCCTTGCCTGCAACAATGCGCCAAGAGCCGCAGACGCAAGCCCCTTGCCAAGTGAAGACACCACGCCGCCAGTTATGAAAATGTATCGCGCCATGGGATTATACTTTTATCCTGATTTGATTGATTCGTGCAACAAATCGCAAAATTATGCACAGCCGGGTGAGACCCGGCCGTGTGCTCAAATGTGATGTGCAGGTTCAGTTCGACTTAGGCGCTTCAGGCGCAACGGGAGTTGCGGGCGCGGCAGGCGCCTTCTGTTCCTGCTCCTTGAGCGTCTTGCCCAGATCGAAGCCGCCGTTCTGCGGCACGGTCTTGTCGGCATTGGCCGGCGCGCCCGTCGTTGTCTGCACCCGGTCAAGAATGGATTTTCCTGCGTGGCCCATGCTGGCCAGCACAGTCAGGCTGATCGAGGTGATGAAGAACAATGTCGCCAGAATGGCCGTGGCTTTTGTCAGGGCGTTGGCCTGCGCGCGCCCGGTCATGAAGCCGCCGCCGCCGCTCGAGCCCAGTGCGCCGCCTTCCGAGCGTTGCAGAAGGACCACGCCCACGAGTGCGACGACAATCAGAAGGTGCACGACAATTAGAACAGATAACATTTTGGATCCTGATCAAGGCCTGTCCGCCACGGGTATTTTCCGCGGCGCATATTTGCTGCGCGTCATACAAGATAAGTTTCTGCTTGACTAGAGCCTTACCGATAAGCAGCCACAATTCCGAGGAAATCGGAGGCCACGAGGCTCGCTCCGCCCACAAGCGCCCCGTTCACATCGGCCACGCCAAGCAGATCCTTTGCATTGGATGGCTTGACCGAACCGCCATAGAGAATGCGGATCGCCGCGCCCGCTTCGCCAAACTGCGTACGTAATTTCTGGCGGATGAAATGGTGAACTTCGGCAACATCGGCCAATGTCGGCGTCAGCCCGGTTCCGATAGCCCATACAGGCTCATAGGCAATCACAATCCGCGCGGCGGAGCCCGGCGGGATCGAGCCGTCAAGCTGCGCCCCGACAACAGCGAGTGTTTTTCCAGCTTCGCGCTCGGCGCGCGTTTCGCCAACGCAGATGATCGCTGTGAGCCCCGCCAGCATGGCGGCGCTGGCCTTGGCCTGCACCAGTTCGTTGCTTTCATGATGGTCGGCGCGGCGTTCGGAATGACCGACAATGACAGCCGTTGCGCCGCTGTCAGCCAGCATTTCAGCAGAGATATCGCCGGTATGGGCCCCTGCGGCCTTAGTGTGGCAGTCCTGCGCGCCGATGGCCACCGGCGTATCTTTTGCGGTCTGGCTGGCCGATTGAATGAGCGTGGCCGGCGGGCAGATCATGACATCGACCTTGCCCTGCAGTGCGGCGTCCATGCCCTGCGCAATCAGACGAAGCTGCTCAAGGCTGGATGTGAGCCCGTTCATTTTCCAATTGCCAGCCACCAGCGGACGGATCATCGCTCTTCTCCCGAAAGATTTTATGCCTGCCCGATAGCAGACTTTTGTCCGCAAGCAAAGAAATTGCGCGCCCTGCCTCTGCTTTGATGATGAGTGCGTTGCGCCAAGCCCATTGCATCCCTATAGTGCGCCGCGCTCGCAACCTTGAAACATGGATGAAGTGAATGCTCGACTCAATGCGAACCCTGACCAACAATGTCGTTGGCCGGATCCTGCTTTCCATTGTGATGGGCTTCATCATCCTCAGTTTCGGCATATGGGGCATAGCCGATATTTTCCGCGGATTCGGTCAGGGCAACCTGGCCTCGGTCGGCGGAACCGAAATTTCCATCAACGCTTATCGCTCCGCCTATGAGCGGGAATTGCAGCAGGCCCAGCAGCAGGCGCGCCGCGTGATCTCGCCCGACGAGGCCCGCCGCGCCGGTCTTGACCGCATCGCCCTCAGCCAGCTCGTTTCGGATGAAGCCTTGCGCCAGAAGGCCAAAGCTCTCGGCCTTGGCATGTCCGATGACGCTGTCGCCAGCATGATCGCCAATGCGCCGGAATTCAAATCGCCGTCGGGCCAGTTCGACAAGCAGAAGTTTCTCGCCGCTCTGCGCAATGCCGGATATTCCGAAGCGACTTTCGTGACCGAACAGAAGGCCCTGTCCCTGCGCCGGGAAATTCTTGATTCGCTTGTCGGCAGCGTCAAGGCGCCGGATATTCTGCTGGAAATGTATAATCAATACGCAGCAGAGAAGCGCGACGTGGATTATATCACCCTCACGGCTGCGAACGCAGGCACCATAGCCCCGCCGGATCAGGCCACCTTGCAGAGCTATTTCGACAGCCGCAAGGAAGAATTCCGCGCGCCGGAATACCGCAATATCGCCATGCTGCGCGTGACCCCCGCCACAGCGGCAAAGCCGCAGGATGTCAGCGACGCGGATGTCGCCGCCATGTATGAAAAGGTCAAGGCGACCCGCTTTACCACGCCCGAAACCCGCGATCTGCAGCAGATGACCTTCCCTGACGAAAAGCAGGCCTCGGACGCGCTGGCCCGGATCAAGGCTGGAATGAGCTTTGAGGCGCTCGCCAGCGAACGCAAGCTATCCGTCGCGGATATCGATCTCGGCACAAAGACCAAAGCGCAGTTGTTCGACAAGGACGTCGCCGCCGCAGGCTTTGCCCTGCCCGCCAATGGCGTCAGCGAGCCGGTGAAAACGCCCTTCGGCTTCGCCCTCATCCACGCGGCGGCCATTCATCCGGAAGCTGTCAAACCCCTGTCGGAAGTCAGCGACGAATTGCGCGGCGAAATCGCCCGTGAGCGCGCCAAATCTGCCGTGCAGGATCTGCATGACAAGATCGAGGATCAGCGTGCCTCCGGCAAGGCGCTGGGCGATGCCGCCAAGAGCGTCGGGCTCTCTGTCGAGAAAATTGACGGCATTGATGCCACCGGCCTTGATCGCAGCGGCAAGCCCGTTCTCGATATTCCGGAAGCCTTGCAGCTGATGAAGGCTGTCTTTGCCTCGGACGTTGGCGTCGATAACGACACGGTGCCAACGCGCGACGGCGGATATATCTGGTTCGAGATCCAGAAAATCGACCCCGCGCATGACCGCACGCTCGACGAGGTCAAGGACAAGGTGGTCAAGGCCTGGACGGACGAAGAAATCACCAAAAAGCTGTCGGAAATGGCCGCCGCCGATGTCAAGCGGCTGAAGGACGGCACGAGCCTCGCCGCAATCGCCGCCGATCTGGGCAATCTGCCGGTTAAATCCGCGAAGAATGTCCAGCGCACCGGCAAATCCGAACTGCCGGAAAACTTTGTCGTGCAGGTTTTCGATCAGCCGGCCAATGGCGAAGGCTCCGTCGGGCTGGCATCGGGCGAGCGCGCCATTTTCAAGATCACCGCCAGCGTGGTGCCCGCGCTCGACAAGACCAGCCCCGAGATGAAAGCCGTGGCCAGCCGCATTTCGGCCAGCCTCAGGGACGACATCATCAGCGAATATCTGACCAAGCTGCAGTCGGACCTCGGCGTTCAAATCAATCAGCAGGCCTTCAAACAGGTCACGGGCCAGAACTGAACCTGAACATGTCCAATATTTCTCCCGACTTCCCCGCCCTAGAAGCCGTTTACAATCAGGGAAAGCCGCAGGTTCTCACCGTGCGGCTGGTGGCTGATCTGGAAACGCCGGTATCGGCCTTTCTCAAGCTGGCGCGTGGCCGCAAAGGCAATATCTTCCTGCTGGAATCGGTGGAGGGCGGCGCGATACGTGGCCGCTATTCGATGATCGGGCTCGACCCCGACATCATCTGGCGCTGTTCGGGTCAGAGGTCGGAGATCAACCGCGCCGCCGAAACGGACCCGGCGCATTTTGAACCCTGCAGCGGCACGCCGCTCGACGCGCTGCGCGCCCTGCTGGCCGAATCCGCCATTGACCTGCCCGAGCACCTGCCGCCCATGGCGGCGGGCGTGTTCGGCTATCTGGGCTATGACATGGTGCGCCACATGGAGCGCCTGTCGCCAGCCAAGCCGGACCCGATCGGCGTGCCGGACGCCATCATGATACGTCCCACAATGATGGTCATTTTCGATGCCGTGAAGGACGAGATGACGCTGGTGACGCCCGTTCGCCCCAGCGCAGGCGTTACGGCCCGGATGGCCTTCGAGGCCGCCGCGGAGCGCCTGAACCGGATCATCGACCGGCTTGAGGGGCCGCTGGAACATGATGCCGCCCTGCCCGATCCGTTGCTGACGGCCAAGGCGCCGGTGTCGAACACATCCGAAGCCGAGTTTCACGCCATGGTCGACAGGGCCAAGGCCTATATCCGCGCCGGAGATATTTTTCAGGTTGTGCTTTCGCAGCGTTTCAGCGCGCCTTTCGAACTTCCGGCCTTCTCGCTTTACCGGGCGCTGCGCCGCGTCAACCCCTCGCCCTTCCTGTGTTATCTCGACTTCGCCGGGTTTCAGATTGTCACCTCCTCGCCGGAAATTCTGGTGCGCGTGCGCGACGGCAAGGTGACGATCCGCCCGATCGCAGGCACCCGCCCGCGCGGCGCAACCGCGCAGGACGATGCCGCCCTTGCCGCCGATCTGCTGGCTGATCCGAAGGAATGCGCCGAACATCTGATGCTGCTCGATCTTGGCCGCAACGATGTGGGCCGCGTCTCGAAAATCGGCACGGTCAAGGTCACCGACCGCTTCTTCATCGAGAATTACAGCCATGTGATGCATATCGTCTCCAATGTCGAAGGCGATCTCGACCCGCGCCACGATAATGTCGCTGCCCTGAGCGCCGGGTTCCCGGCTGGCACGGTGTCCGGCGCGCCCAAGGTGCGCGCCATGCAGATCATCGATGAGCTGGAAAAGGACAAACGCGGCATTTACGCGGGCTGCATCGGCTATTTCGGCGCCGATGGCGACATGGACACCTGCATCGTGCTGCGCACATCCGTCGTCAAGGATGGGGTGATGCATGTGCAGGCCGGGGCCGGCATTGTCTATGACAGCGTTCCGGCCAGCGAGGCGGCGGAATGCGTCAACAAGGCCAAGGCTCTGTTCCGGGCGGCGGAGGAAGCGGTGCGCTTTGCCAGCCGCAGCCGCAGAGGGCAGTAAACCGCCGCGGAACAAGAAAAGCACTTGCGAAAATGCGCAGGTGCTGATAGCCAACGCCTCAGGAATGCCGGCGTAGCACAGCGGTAGTGCAGCGGTTTTGTAAACCGAAGGTCGGGAGTTCAATCCTCTCCGCCGGCACCATTCTTTTCAATAGTTTAAAGCCTGTTTCGCTGAGGCTGCGCCGCTTTTGCCCGCGCCTCATGCGCAAGTGTGCGCATTCTTGCCGCCCCGGCTATTCCGGCGGATCAGCCCGCCTGCCCTTTGGCCGCGACTTTTTCGGTCTGGCGCTGGCAAGTGCTGTCAGGGGCGCGACAAGCTTTTCATAAAGACCGAAGAGATGCTCCACCCTCTCGCGGTCTGAACTGAAGGGCGCAGCGCGATAAAGCCTGTCCACGGCGGCATCCAGCGCCCGGTGGGCTTTGCGCAGGTCCGGCGGCATCACATCGGGGTCATAGAGGTCGGCCAATGTTGCGCCCGGATGCGCGGAGCGCGCCTCCAGCACAGACTGCGCCAGAGCGCGGATTTTGCCCTTCGCCTTTTCATCGGCCTCCGGCCATGGAAAGGGATTGTAGCAAATGCCGACGGAATACATGTAATCGCTTTTCATGCGGCCGGTGACAGTCCGCACCCATGCCATATGCATCTGGCTTGTCAGAATACCGAAATGCCAGAGATCGGCGTTTGGCAAAATTCGTAATTTTTGATTTGCAATAATTTCCGGCGGCAGCCAACCGAGAGGGATATAATTTCTGCGCTCAGAACTCGTGTTTGGTATCACAAGGAATGGCGTTGTTGGTCTTTCATCAACGCCTAATTGGGTTGGAAAATCGGCCATTCGCTTTGTGCTCGGGCGGTCACTGTTTTTTCTGTAGTTTCGCACTGCCCTGATACGTTCTGTGACATTAGGAAGCGTTCGCAACTCTTCCGGGGTCACATCTCTCAAATATAAAATCCAACGATAAAATCCGTTGATATATTCGTCACCACCAATATATTTTCGAAAAAGCGCTTCTGAATTAGCCTCCTTTCTTGAGAAGGCAATTTTTTCATCAGTCGTGAATGTCAAAATTCCATTGTCGATCATCTGAACACCTGTCTTGAGAGTAGGTGCGTTCGATAATGGATTGTTGCATTCTTCAACCACCAAATGCCGGTTGCCCAGTCCGCCCGCGTCAAACAAATAGGGCGAAAGCGCCGCATGGCGGCTTTCCACCGGCTCGCCATTGATGTCGTCATAAGAAAACAGCCGTTTTTCCTTCGGCTCATCGTCGCTGCGGCATAGGCCGATGATCACCACATGCACATGGGCCTTGCCGCGCGCATCCGAGCCCCATGCGAAGGTGCGGTGCGCAAAGGCAATTTCCAGCTTGAAGCGGTCAAACAGCAGCGGCCAGAGCTGCGCCACCTGCTCGCCCTGCGTGATGGAATTGGTGGACACAAAGCCGATACGGGTTCTAACGCCATCATGCGCGGGCCTGACCACATCTGCCCCGAGGGCCGGATCATCCCCGTGCGTGACACGGGGAACCGCCATGACGGAAGGGGTCGTGACGGCAGAAGCGGCATTGACATAGGCCCCCGCTTTCAGAAACCACGCGGTGACATAATCGAGCGATCCGCCGCGCAAATTGCCGACAATGCGCGCCATTTGCTTGCGCTGGCCGGGCGTTTGAAAGCTCTGGCCGATAAACGGCGGATTGCCAAGAATATAGCTGCATTGTTCCGGTGGCAGAACCGAGGTCCAGTCCAGTTCCAGCGCATCGGCATGGTGAATATGCGGCGATTTTTTCAGCGGAATTCGGGCAAAGGCTTCGCCAAACTCAAGGCTCAGGCGGTTGTTCATGATGTGATCCATCATCCACAAAGCCACCTCGGCGATACGCGCCGGAAATTCGCCAATCTCAATGCCGTAGAACTGGTTCACATCGATTTTCGAAAGGCTGGCAACATCCAGAACGCGCTGGCCGGAGGGATAAAGCTCTTTCAGAAGCTCGATTTCGAGCGTCCGCAATTCGCGGTAGGTGATGATGAGAAAATTGCCGCAGCCGCAGGCGGGGTCAAAAAAGGTGAGGCTTGCCATTTTCTCATGAAGGGCGCGCAGGGCCTGCGCTTTTGCGGTGCCGCGTCTGGCTGTGGCCGCGTTCAGTTCTGCCCTCAGATCATCCAGAAACAAAGGCTGAATGACCTTCATGACATTCTTCTCGGTGGTATAATGCGCGCCTGCCGCGCGGCGCTCCTTGGCGTTCATCACGCTCTGAAAGAGCGAGCCGAAAATGGCGGGCGAAATGGCGTCCCATGAAAAATTGCAGGCCTCAAGCAACAAGCCGCGCATGGCGCTGTCAAAATCGGGAATCGGCAGCCGCTCTTTGAACAGGTCGCCATTAATATAGGGAAATTTGGCGAGGTCTTCATCCAGCGTTTTCTGGCGCTGGTTGTAGGGCGTGTTCAGCACGTCAGACAATTTGGACAGCCAGAGGCCGGTGTCCGCGCCGTCCAAAGAGGTGCGGTTTGTGATAAGATCAAGAAAAGCATCGCGCTCAAAAATGCCGGTGTCATCGGCAAACAGGCAAAACACCAGACGCACCAGCAGGCGCTCCAGATCATCGCCGCCATATCCGGAAGCCTTCAGCGCATCATGCAGCCGCCCCATGAGGACAGAAGCTTCGATATTGACGGGGTCCTGATCCCGGAATGTGCGCTTCTGCACACCAAGAATGAAGCCGTAATGCTCGATATTGCGATGCAATTCCGGAAGAGTGAAGCGAATCTCGGTTCCTTCATCCAGGTCCAGCAATTCAAAATTCTGGAAATCCGAAACCTGAACATAGCGGGGAAGCTCCCAATCCTTCAGGCCGGGGAAATATTCCAGCGCCTGACTTTTGGCCTTGATGAGGGAGCGCCCCGCGCTCTTGTGCTCAACCAGCAACATGCCTTTCCAGAACAGGTCAATGAAACCCTGTTTATTGCCCAGCTTTTTGACCGGCTCCTCAAAGCTGGCAACCTTCCGGCGCTGGACGCCAAACACATCGAAAAAGTCATTGTAGAAACTCTGCGTTTCGCCTTTCTCATAAGTGGCACCTGCCCAATCATCCGAAAATCTGGAGGCGCGGGCGCGGATCTCATTCCAGCTTAAATGCATACAGGGTCACCATATCAAGGCATATATCAGGATTTATACTGATTCTGTATCAATTATGACCCAAATATTATTGCGTAAAAACTGGCAGAGAGCACTTTTATATTATTTTATACTTCATTATTATTGAAAATCCGGCAAGCATTGGTCGGGCAGCGGACGGGCTGGCAGGACCGGCCCCGCGTAATGCGCACCTTGGCGCAGCCATGCCGTCAGGCCCCGCCGACCAGCGCAGCAAAAAGGCGGATTGCTGGCCCGGACATGCGTCTGGCAAAAATGAACTTGCAGGCGGCCCATGTACTGGAATCGGCTCTCCAACGCAGCCAATGCGCGTTTCGCAACGAATATTGCGCAAATTTTGCGCTTGGACGGCACTTTACGCGCGCAAATTATATTCAGATCCGCTTAATTTGCGAAATCTGGTGATTGACAGGTCCGGCATAATCTGGAATATATGAAGAAATGACAGCGCTAACATGATCCACAACAGTGTGGATTAAAGCCGGATTTTCCACTCGGGACGATCACTCGCCACGAGCGGAAATTCAATAATAACGCGCGCCCCGGTTGAAGTCTCAGGTCTAGGGTGAACAGTACATGTCTTTATCAGAAAGCCGCGCCAAACCATCGTCCGCAGCCCCGGAGAGCAACGTCTCTTCCCGTCTGAGGCAGGTGCTCAAAATCCGGGAGCTGAATGTATTTCTGGCGCTTATCGCCGTCAGCGTGCTCATCAGCCTTTCGACGCCCTACTTCCTCACAACCAACAATCTGATGGGCGTGTTCCGCTCCTTCTCGATGACGGCCATCATGAGCATCGGCATGGTGATGGTGATCATCACCGGCGGCATTGACCTTTCGGTAGGCTCGGCCCTCGGCCTGTCCTCGCTCATTACCGCGCTTGGCTTCAGCTATGGCCTGCCGACATCGGTGTGCATCGCCAGCGGCCTTGGCGTCGGGCTGGTTTTCGGTCTTTTCAACGGCCTGCTGATCACGGGCATCGGACTGCCGCCTTTCATCGCAACGCTGGGAACGCTTAGCATCGGGCGCGGCCTAATGTATATGATCACCCACGGCGTGCCGCAGACGCCCGATACGCCGGACAGCTTCGCCTATCTCGGGCAGGGCTATGTCGGCATTGTGCCTGTCCCAGTTGTCATCATGATGATCATGGCGGTGATCTTCTCCGTCATCATGACCAAGACCCGCTTCGGCCGGCATATCTATGCCACCGGCGGCAACGAAACCGCCGCGCGCTTGAGCGGCGTCAATACAAAGCGGGTCAAACTCATCGTATATATCACCTCCAGCCTCATTGCCTCGCTGGCGGGTGTCATCAGCTTCTCCCGGTATCTCTCTGCTGAACCGGCCTCCGGCTTCGGCGCGGAACTGGATGTTATCGCCGCGGCTGCTATCGGCGGCGCGAGCTTGTCGGGAGGGATCGGTAGTGTCGGCGGCGCCGTCATTGGTGCGGCTTTGGCCGGCATTATCGCAAATGGTGTGGTTCTCATGAACATCGACACCTACGCACAGCAAGCCATCACCGGCGCAGTGATTTTGATCGCTGTCGGGCTGGACGTGCTGCGCAACAGTAGCAGAGGAGGCCGGTCGTAGTCGTCGCTCATATGGTTCGAAATTAGAAATCTGGAAACGATTAAGCAAGGAAGGTTATAAAATGTCGTCATTTCATCGTTCACTCCGCATTGCAATGTTAGCGCTGCCCATGCTGGCCGCCGGCCACGCCATGGCTAAGGACGCCAAGGACATTGTGGTTGCCGTTATCCCCAAGGTTGCAGTCCCCTTCTTCGACGATTGCAACACCGGCGCAGCCGGAGCAGCCAAGGCCCTCGGCGTTCAGTATCAGTGGGTTGTGCCGCAGAACACCCAGGGCTCCACCCAGGTCAAGATCATCGAAGACCTCATCGCCAAGAAGGTGGACGGCATCGCGATTTCGGTCAACGAGCCCAAGTCGGTTGAAGGCGTGATCAAGCAGGCCACCAAGGCCGGCATCAAGGTTCTGACCTTCGACAGCGACAGCGCCAAGAGCGGCCGCAGCATGTATATCGGCACCATCAACAAGGCCGCCGGCG
Source organism: Methylocystis sp. sgz306128 (assembly GCF_056032725.1). NCBI lineage: Bacteria > Pseudomonadati > Pseudomonadota > Alphaproteobacteria > Hyphomicrobiales > Methylocystaceae > Methylocystis > Methylocystis sp. sgz306128. The sequence goes on along the minus strand of NZ_JBVYWO010000004.1, from coordinate 234,902 downwards.
AGACCATGGGCGAGTCCATGGCCAAGGCTATCGGCGGCAAGGGTGAAGTTGCCGTTGTCACCGGCCAGCTCGGTGCATCCAACCTGAACGAGCGTATCGCTGGTATCAAGGAAGCCCTGAAGAAGTATCCGGACATCAAGATCGTCGCCACCGAAGGCACCGAGGACGACCTTGCCAAGGCCGTCTCCGTGGACGAGGCTCTGTTCCGCGCACATCCGAACCTCGCCGGCATCTTCGGCGTCAGCCAGGTTGGCGGCCCGTCGGTTGCCAAGGTGATGGACACCAAGGAATTCGCCGACCGCAAGGGCAAGGTCAAGGTTTTCGCCTTTGACGATCTGCCGGACACCATCAAGGGCGTGAAGGAAGGCTTCATCCAGGGCATCATGGTGCAGCGTCCCGTCACCATGGGCAAGCTGGCTGTTGAGCATCTGGTCGCCCAGATCAACGGCACCGAGAAGGACCCGAAGGATATCGACACCGGCGTGACCGTGGTTGATGCCTCGAACCTCGGCAGCTACACCAAGTAAGCCTGAAGCATCATCAGCCGGGCGGATCTCCGGAGCCGCCCGGCCTCGCACGACAGCCAGCAATATTGGAACCGGCCATGCCTTTTCTTGAAATGCAGAATATCTCGAAGACTTACCCCGGCGTGAAGGCGCTGGACAAGGTGAGCCTCGTTTTGCGGCAGGGAGAAGTGCACGCTATCGCCGGAGAAAATGGCGCCGGCAAGAGCACGCTCATGAAGATCATGACCGGCGTCACCAAAGCTGACCCCGGCGGCGTGATCAAGGTGGAGGGCGTCCCCACAATCATCCGCGATCCGTCGCATGCCCGCGAGCTTGGCATCAACATCATCCATCAGGAACTTTCGTTGGTGGATAATCTGACGGTTGCTGAAAACATTTTTCTGGCCCGCGAGCCTGTTGGCATTGGCGGCTTCATCGCTTCAAAGAAGATGAATGACGACGCCCGCAAGGCGCTTGACGAACTTGAAATCGACATCGATCCGCGCACGCTCGTTGAAAAACTGAGCATCGGTCAGAAACAGATGATCGAGATTGCGCGCGCCATTTCCTATGCATCCAAGATTATCATCATGGACGAGCCGACTGCGTCGCTCAGCCACCATGAATCGACAACCCTGATGCGCGTGATCAAAAAACTGCGCAGCCAGAATATCGGGATTGTCTACATCACGCATCGTCTCGAAGAGATTTTCCAGCTCGCCGATCACATCACGGTGCTGCGCGACGGCAAGACCGTTGACACACGGCCGATCGGCGAAATGACCCGGGATCTGCTCGTTCAGAAAATGGTCGACCGCGAACTGATCCAGCTTTTCGGCGAGCATAAATCGCATGCAACCGATGAAGTGCTGATGTCGGTCCGCAACCTGACGATGACGCATCCCGGCCCGCATCAAACACCCGTCAGGGACGTGAATTTCGATTTGCGCAAGGGCGAGGTGCTGGGATTTTTTGGCCTGGTAGGCGCCGGACGAACCGAAATCATGGAAATGATTTTTGGTGTCCGCGAATATTCCGGGGAAATCCGCATAGACGGCAAGCCGGTTCAGATCAGCAGCCCCGCCGTGGCCATCCGCAACGGAATCGGATTTGTCACCGAGGACCGCAAGGGTCAGGGCCTTGTGCTGGGCATGAACATCCGGGAAAATTTCAGTCTGACCCATCTGTCGGATTATTGCTCGTTCGACTTTGTCAATCGCGGCAAGGAATCAAGCCAGTGCAGCATCTATGCCCGCGAACTTGACGTGCGTACGCCGTCGATCGAGCAGAAGGTCGTCAATCTGAGCGGCGGCAATCAGCAGAAGGTCGTCATCGCAAAATGGGTCGCCCGCAAGCCGCGTATTCTCATTGTCGATGAACCAACCCGCGGCATCGACATCGGCGCCAAAGCGGAAGTCCATGCATTGCTTTCGCGTCTTGCCGAACAGGGCATATCGATTATCGTCATTTCGTCCGATCTACCGGAAGTGCTTGCCGTGAGCGACCGCGTTCTTGTGGTCAAGGGCGGGCAGATCAGCGGCGAACTGAGCCGCGCCGAGGCCACACAGGAACGGGTCATGCTGGCCGCCACAGGCTGACACATAATCCGTCCGGAATTTAACAAAAGACCAACAAGGAGAATTATCTTGAGCAAACGCATCATCTTTACTGGCGGAACCGGTAAAGCAGGCCGTCATGCCGTGCCCCACCTTCTGGCAAAGGGCTATTCTATCCTCAATGTCGACCTGAAGCCGCTCAACGTGCCGGGCGTGAACACGCTCATAGCTGACCTGACCGACAGCGGCCAGACCTTCAACGCCCTGACCACGCATTTCGGCTTTGAAGGCTACGAAGAAGGCAAAGCCCCGAGCGCTCCCGACGCCGTCGTTCATTTCGCCGCCATCCCGCGTGTGCTGATCGAGCCGGACAACAAGACCTTTCAGGCCAATGTGATGAGCACCTATAATGTCATCGAGGCCGCCATGAAGCTTGGCGTCAAGAAGGTGATCATCGCATCGAGCGAAACCACCTATGGCGTCTGCTTCGCCGAAGGCGACAAGGATTTCCACTCGTTCCCGCTCGAGGAAGATTACGACATCGATCCGATGGATTCCTATGGTCTTTCGAAAGTCGTCAATGAAAAGACAGCCAAGGCCTTCGCGATGCGCTATGGCGCTGACATTTACGCCCTGCGCATCGGTAACGTGATCGAGCCGCATGAATACGGCCCGTTTGCGGACTATGTTAAAAATCCGATGATGCGCAAGCGCAATGCCTGGGCCTATATCGACGCCCGCGATCTGGGTGAGATTGTTCATCTGTGCCTGCAGAAGGACGGACTGGGCTTTGAAGTATTCAATGCCGTGAACGACACGATTACGGCCGACATGCCGACCGAACAGTTCCTGGCCAAATATGCGCCCAATACGCCGATCACGCGCAAGATGGGCGAATTCGAGGCCCCGCTGTCAAACCGCAAGATCCGTGAGGTTCTCGGCTTCAAGGAACAGCATTACTGGCGTAATTACCTGCCCAAATAACCCCCAACGGGGCAGGCTAGGCAGAAAAGCGGCTGGACTCTCTCCCCAGCCGCTTTTTTGTGGCTAAAATTGAACAAAAAGAAACTCCGGAATCCGCATCGGATCCGGAGTCAGTGATGTGAGTTCTGTCCCGGCAAGGCGGGAACCTATCCCTGCTTCATCCAGCCCAGACCATCGATGGTCTTTCCGGCGGGACGATATTCGCATCCGACAAACCCCTCGTAGCCAAGTGCATCAATGCGCTCGAAAATGCGGCTGTCATTCAGTTCGCCGGTGTTTGGCTCATTACGGGCAGGAACGGAGGCAATCTGAATATGGCCGATCATCGGCATCAGCTGCTCAAGACTCTTTATCACGTCGCCATGAATGATCTGGCGATGGTAGATGTCATATTGCAGGCGCAGATTGGGGAGATTCATCTCGCGTATAAGGCCAGCAGCGAAATTGAAGTCGTTCAGAAAGTAGCCCGGCATGTCGCGGGCGTTGATCGGCTCTATGACGATGGTCAAGCCATGCGGCGCAGCAGCTGCGCAGGCAAATTCCAGCGCGGCGCGGTAGGCCGATACTGCAGCCGCATCTGCCCTGTCGGCAAGACCGCTCATCACATGGAGCGTCGGAACGCCGGTCGCCAGCGCATATTCGAGCGCCGTGGCGACAGAACGGCGAAAATCCTCCGCCCGCTCCGGCAGGGCTGCGAGGCCGCGCGCTCCCGCCGCCCAGTCTCCGGGCGGAAGATTGAACAAAGCCTGCTTAAGGCCATTGTCTTTGAGCGCACCGGCTATGGTCTGCGCCGGGAAATCATAGGGAAACAAAAATTCCACCGCGTCGAAGCCGGCGTCGGCGGCAGCCTTGAACCTGTCGAGAAAAGACCATTCATTGAACATCATGGTCAGATTGGCGGCAAAATGCGGCATGGGATCAACCTTGCTTGGCGGCGTTGGAAAGATCGAGACCCGTGATCTGAGCGATCATCCGGGCAACGGATGCATCATCGTCGCCATCCATGCCGGCCGCCGCCGTCATCAGAAACATCTGCAAAGCCGTGGATGTGATGGGAAGAGGAAACTTCTGGCTTCGGCCAATATCGCTGACGATTCCAAGGTCCTTGGTGAAAATCGAAATAGCGCTGCGCGGCGTATAGTCGTTCTCGAGAATATGCGGCACGCGGTTTTCAAACATCCACGAATTGCCTGCCGAAGCCGTGATAACCTCATAGACCTTGGCAAGGTCGAGACCCAGCCGCGCCGCGAAGGTCATCGCCTCGCAGGCCGCCGCAATATGAACACCGGCCAGCAATTGATTCACGATCTTGAACGACGAGCCGATGCCCGCCTCATCGCCCAGCCGGTATACCTTGCCCGCAATGGCATCGAGCACGGGCCCTGCCCGCTCAAAGGCTTCTGCAGAGCCAGACGACATGAAGGTCAGTTGGCCCTCTGCTGCGCGCACGGCGCCGCCGCTCATGGGCGCGTCGAGGTAGAGCAGGCCCATATCGGCCGCCTTTTTACCAAGCTTGCGCGCCTCATCGGGAGACATTGTCGCGCAGGAAATGATGACCCCGCCGCGTTTCATCGCCGCGGCAGCGCCGCCTTCGCCGAACAAGACCGCATCGGTCTGCGCGGCATTGACTACCACTACCACCACGACATCGGCATCCAGCGCGGCCTCGGCGCTGCTGGTCGCAGCCTTACCGCCCTTTTGTTCCAGCCCGGCGCGCGCGAGGGCGCTTATATCGAATCCGGAGGTTGGAATGCCCTTGTTTATCATCGACTGGGCCATGCCCAAACCCATGGAGCCCAAACCTATTACGGCAGCTTGCAAAGTTGTGCCACGTGTCATTGGCCGATTCCGCCCTTCAATTTCGCAAATATTACTTGGCTGCAATAGTTCGCAGCATGAAGACCTCGCCAACTTCCGCTGACTGTCAAAAATAGACCGTGCAAAAGTTCAGCCATTGAGATATTGTTAGCGCTGTCATTGGCATATTCATCAACATTGCCACTTATGTCAATCGGTTTATGATCCATAGTGAAAACGGGATTGCTATCGACTCCCGTTGGCGGCACAAGATCAGGGAATTTGGGGCGTTCGCACCCGAGGGGAAATTCAGTACAAGGAAAAGAAGCGATGAAAGAGCGCTCCAGACTGCCAGATAAAAAATCTAAAGTTACCTTGGCCGAAGTCGCCAAACTTGCAAATGTCAGTGAAATCACGGTTTCAAGAATCATCCGCAACAAGGGTTCATTTTCGAACGAAACCCGCAAGAAGGTGATGGAAGTCGTTGATTCAATTGGCTACGTCCCCAATCGCATAGCGGGTTCGCTGGCCTCCGCATCCTCGAATATTATCGGCGTCGCAATTCCCTCACTCTCCAACATCGTGTTTCCGGAAGTGTTGCGCGGCATCCACGCCGCTCTGAAAGGCACCGATTATCAGCCAGTCGTCGGCGTGACGGAATATAATTCCAAGATCGAAGAGGCTTTGGTGCGCTCACTCATGGCTTGGAAGCCTGCGGCAATGATCATCGCCAGTTCCGATCACACGCCGCCCACACGGCAAATGCTGCTGCAAAGCGACATTCGTATCGCCGAACTGATGGATATAGATCCCGAGCCCATGGACATTGCCGTCGGCATGTCGCACCGGCAAGCCGGATATGATTCCGGCCGCCACCTGATCAGCCGGGGCTATCGCCGTTTTGGCTATATCGGCCACAATTGGTCGGACGACCGACGCGCGCGCATTCGCTACGAGGGCCTTTGTCAGGCTCTGGCCGAGGCTGGGCTCGGCATCATTGCCCATGCGATCTGCGACGGCCCAAGCTCAACCCTGGCGGGACGCGCCATGACGGCGCAATTGCTTGCGGACAAGGAGCCGATAGAAGTTGCCGTTTATTCCAACGACGACATGGCAATCGGCGGAGTGTTTCACTGCCTTGGCTCTGGCGTCGCCATCCGGCAGCAACTGGCCATTTTCGGATTCAACGGGCTAGAAATAGGCGATGCCTTACCGATGGCCCTCTCCACCATCCGCTCAAACCGATATCTGATCGGCAAAATGGCCGTCGAAAAAATACTTGAGAATGTCCACCGCCGGTCAGGCCCGGTCGTGGTCGACACCGGCTACGAAATCATCTTCGGAGAAACAGCCTGACGGGAAAAAACAGGGCGCAGACCGGATTGACAGCGCTAACATTATTCGTCAAAACTCGTTTCTGACCTTGCAGAGCCCAATTCCGTCGCCTGAAATGCCGATCGCTAAGCCGGGCCGCCAAAAAGAGGAAACTGTCATGACGAATGCTGCGCAAAAGCCAAAAATTGGCTTCATCGGTTTGGGATATATGGGCCATGGCATGGCCAGGAATATCGTTGAGAAGGGCTATGCGCTCACCGTTATGGGGCGCACGAAACGTGAAGCCATTGAGGATCTGATCGGCCGTGGCGCGGTCGAGGTCAAGACAGCCCGCGAAATCGGCGCCAATTCCGATATTGTGTTTCTCTGCGTCACGGGCTCGCGCGAGGTTGAATCCATCCTGCGCGGCGAAAACGGTCTCCGGCAGGGGTTGCGCCGCGGCGCCATTGTCGTCGATTGCTCGACATCCGATCCCAATTCCACGCTTGCACTCGCCGCCGAGCTCGAGAAAGATGGCATTGAATATGCCGATGCGCCGCTGGGCCGTACGCCAAAAGAAGCCTGGGCAGGCACGCTCGACACCATGGTTGGCGCCAAGGACGAAGTTTTCGCACGGTTGCTGCCGGTTCTGGAAACATGGGCAGGCAAAATTGTCCATATTGGTCAGGTCGGCGACGGCCATAAGATGAAATTGCTCAATAATTTCCTCTCTCTGGGCTATGGCGCACTCTATTCGGAGGCGCTGGCTCTGGCCCGCAAGGTTGGCATTTCACCGCAACGCTTCGATAGCGTCATCAGGGGCGGACGCATGGACTGCGGCTTCTACCAGACGTTCATGCAATGGACGCTGGATGCCAACCGCGACGCGCACAAATTCAGCATTGCCAATGCCTTCAAGGATCTTCGCTATCTCGAAGCCATGGCCGACGCGGCCGGAATCGTCAACATGATGGGCAATGCCGCCAAAAATACCTTTGCGGCCGCCAATGCGCAAAATCCGGAAGATTACGTGCCGATGCTGGCTGATCACATCGCACGGCTCAATGGCATCGATCTGGAAACGAAATAAGGAAACGTAACGTGTCGAAGCACCCTGCCCTCTCATCCGGCGGAATCGCTGTTGTCACCGGCGCAGCATCCGGAATTGGTCTAGCGGCGGCCCATCGCTTTGCGGCGCTTGGCTTGGCTGTGGCGCTGGTCGATCTTCCGGGCGAAAAGCTGCAGCGGGCCTGCGCTGAGGTTGCCAGATCCGGCAATGCCAAGGTCCGCGCCTATGGCTGCGACGTCAGCCAGATTGCGGAAGTCGTCGCACTGCAGGCCACCATTCAGGCTGAAATGGGCGACGATGTAACGGTTCTCATGAATAATGCCGGGATTCAGCCCGGCAGCGCCATACTTGACCGCGCCAACTGGCAAAAGGTAATCGCCGTCAATTTATGGGGCGTTATTAACGGCTGTCAGATATTTGTGCCGACAATGCAGGCGCATGGAAAGCCCGGTCTCGTGATCAATACCGGCTCCAAGCAAGGCATAACCACCCCACCCGGCGACCCGGCCTACAATGTGTCGAAGGCTGGTGTAAAAGTATTTACTGAGGCGCTGGAACATGAACTGCGCAATACGCAGGCGAACCATCTTTCAGCGCATCTTCTCATACCCGGATTCGTCTTTACCGCGCTCACGGCCAACGGACGAACGGAAAAGCCGGCCGCGGCATGGACACCGGAACAGACTGTCGATTTCATGATGCAGTCGCTGGACGCTGGCGATTTCTACATTCTATGCCCTGACAATGACGTTCCCCGGTCACTCGATGAAAAGCGCATAGCCTGGGCTGCCGGAGACATTGTTGAAAACCGGCCGCCGCTTTCACGCTGGCACAAGGACTACAGTGCGGCTTTCGCGCAATATATCAAAGATTAAACGCTATTCTCCGACAAAGGACATTAAAATGCTGCTCGGTTGCATTGCAGATGATCTCACCGGAGCGACAGATTTGTCGCTGATGCTTTCTCGTGAGGGCCTGCGCACCATCCAGACAACAGGGCTGCCAGACAAAGAGCTCAATCTCGACGAGGTGGACGCTGTTGTCGTGGCGCTGAAGTCGCGGACAATTCCGGCTCAGGATGCCGTCGCTATGTCGCTTGCAGCGGCAGACTGGCTTTTGCAGCACGGCGCCAGACAGCTTTTCTTCAAATATTGCTCCACGTTCGACTCGACCGATCAGGGCAACATCGGACCGGTGGCGGAGGCCCTGCTCGCCCGGCTGGAGGCAGATTTCACCATCGCCTGCCCGGCCTTCCCCAAAGCCGGACGCTCCATTTATATGGGAAATCTGTTCGTCAACGGCATTCCGCTGGCGGAAAGCCCGATGAAGGATCATCCGCTCACGCCGATGCGCGACTCCGACCTGCGCCGCGTGCTGCAGCGGCAGACGACCTGCCGGATTGGCCATGTCTCCTATGACGACGTTGACGCCGGGCCTGCGCGCACTGCCGAAGCCTTCAGCCGGGAACAGGCCGCTGGGCGGCAGATCGCTATTGTCGATGCCCTGAACGACACGCATCTTCGCACCATAGGCAAGGCCGCCGCCGTGCTCAAGCTTGTGACCGGCGGATCGGGCATCGCCATAGGCCTTCCTGCCGCCTATGTCGAAGCCGGGTTGCTGAAGCAACTCACACCGCCACCCAGCACGATTTCAGCGCCACAGGGGCGATCCATCATATTGGCCGGTTCATGTTCGGTCGCAACGCGCGGACAGGTCAAAGCGGCAATCGACGCCGGATTACCGAATTTCCGGATTGATCCTCTGGCGCTTGCCGAGGGACGCGTAAATCTGCAGACGGTTCTGGACTGGCTTGCGACGCTCAGCGGCAGCGTGATTCCCATGATTTATTCGAGCGATGATCCGGCCAAGGTTGGTCTCGTGCAGGAAAAGCTGGGGCGCGAACAGGCGGGCCACATGATCGAATCGCTTCTCGCCGATGTGGCGCGGCAATTGCCGGGACTTGGCTTCAGCCGCATTCTGGTGGCTGGCGGCGAAACGTCGGGGGCTGTGGTCAACGCCCTGAATGTCGGAGTTCTCGCCATCGGGCCGGAGATTGATCCCGGCGTGCCATGGACGCTCAGCAAGGCGGGGCCAAAGGTCGCGCTTGCTCTCAAATCCGGCAATTTCGGGACACCTGATTTCTTCCTCAAGGCCTGGAACATGCTGCAATGAGCACAGAGGCCAAACTGCGCGAACAAATTTGCCGGTGTGGTGCGTCGCTGTTCAACCGCGGACTGACATTCGGCTCTGCTGGCAACATTTCCCTGCGTCTTCCGGACGGCGGCTGGCTGATGACGCCGACAAATGCCTCTCTCGGCGATCTTGATCCGGCCCGCCTGTCGAAAATTGCCGCCGATGGCAGTCTCGTCAGCGGCGACAAGCCAACGAAGGAAGCTTTTCTGCATCGCGTCATGTATTCGCAGCGGGCGAAATGCGAGGCGGTTGTCCATCTGCATTCGACCCATTCGGTTGCCGTATCCTGCATGCACGGCATCGACGCACACGACTGCCTGCCGCCTCTCACCGCCTATTATGTTATGCGCGTGGGCAAACTGCCGCTGGTACCCTACCACCCGCCCGGCGACGAGAGCCTCGCTCTGGCCGTTGAAAAGCTGGCCACAGACCATCATGCGGTTCTGCTCGCCAACCACGGCCCCGTGGTTTCCGGCTCCAGCCTTGACGCCGCAATGAATGCGACAGAAGAACTGGAAGAAACAGCCAAGCTTTTCCTGCTCCTGCGCGGGTCCGCGGTGAACCCGCTTACCGGGGAGCAGGTGGACGAACTGCGGCGGCGCTTTCCCGGCTAGTGCGGCGCCTGTAGCGGAATTGCATTAAAAGTCTCGCCTGTCTCATTTCTGCATTAATGCTTTGGTAAACATAAAAGGCGATAAGCGTTATTGACTTGATGCGTTAATCAATTAATCAGGAACGCGCAAGGAAGGGTGGCCGAGTGGTTTAAGGCAACGGTCTTGAAAACCGTCGTAGGTGCAAGCCTACCGTGAGTTCGAATCTCACCCCTTCCGCCAAATTACTCTAAAGCCCGTAGGAATCGTCGTTAATGGCTGATGGCATTTTGCCGTCCACCTGTACTTGGTGATTACGAGCTGACGTCATCAAATAGTCTCGCACCTCTCGGCTCGCTGGTAGAACCATATATCCGGCGTCTAAGTTACCAAGGAGCAAAGACTCCTCACGAGGACGCAGCCTCCAATGGAGCGCAATCAACGTGCATAGCGCTGCATCAAGCATGTCTTGATCCGCCTTTCGTGGCTGAACCGTTTGGCCGGCGATGCTGCACCACTTGGCAAGCTCGTTACAGCCCAGAATTCGGGCGTTTTTCGCCGCCGCTTGAGCCACAAGACGCCAGTCAGCGATACGAAAGGTTTTTTTACGACCCGGATTGTAGCGAGGACCTTTCAGACGTCCAAAGAACCCGGTGTCCAGTGACGCCATCGCAAGAGCGGGAAACACCTCCATCACGTATGTCCCACAGTTGGCATTCCGCGCCCCCTCCGGATTTTCGTTGGCCGCTAACTCCTTTAAAAAGCGCCAAATCGGAGCATTGCTGCAGAACAGTCCACGCCGTCCTTGATTCGAGGGCTGAACCCCGCCGCCGAGCCAGCTCATGAGAGAAGCAGCTGTACGCTCTACGGGCCGCATGCCAGTCGGATTTGGAACGCGAGTCGGCTGGTCGAGTGCAATAAGCGTGACGCCGTTCTTGGAACGGTGTTTCCCGATGAAGGACAATGCGCCGTTGAAGGACACTAGCTCAGGAGCGTGAAACAACGTCTGATGGTCGCCTTCGATGCCGACGGCGCAAATGGCTCCGAGGGCTTTTGGGTTATCCGCCCAGGCAGAATCAAACCCTATGTAAAGATCCATGCGTGCTTCCCTTCGACGAGCGTACTACGGCTGTGGCCTCGATCGTAACGGAATAGCCAAAACATCGCGATCAACACTACAAGTCGTGGCTAGCCACCATCGCGGTGACTTCAAACAATCTTATTCATCATCAAGAGCTTTCAGCCACAAACGCTCGGCCTTGGCTGTGCAGGGCACAGTGGTCGATTTGGCGATCTGGGGCAGGCTATCCGACGGTTCTTGAAAACTTTGGCCATTTTAACCAAGCCGCTTACGCAAAAACTTCGGGGTCCGGCCCGATACGATCATTGACATTGAGCGAGGCAATCCCCGCCATGTCATCTGCCGTCAGCGCGAAGTCGAATATATCGATATTCTCCGCAAGCCTTTGCGGATGAGTCGATCTTGGAATGGCGGAAAGACCAAGTTGCAGATGCCAGCGCAGGATAATTTGAGCTGGCGTTTTGCCGAGGCGCTGCGCGGCCGAACGTATTGGATCTGCATCAAACGATCTTGACTGCCCGAGCGGCGTCCAGCTTTGCGTGCGTATGTTCAGCCGTTGGTTGACGCCGCGAAGCCCGACCTGCTGCAATCTGGGGTGAACTTCAATCTGATTGACGACAGGCACCTCGCCTGTTTCGCTGATCAAACGCGTCAGATGGCGTTCATTGAAATTCGAAACACCGATCGAACGCACCCGCCCCTCTTCGCGAAGACGGATCAGCGCCCTCCATGTCTCGACATAGAGGTTGCGCTGCGCCGCTGGCCAGTGGATCAGATAAAGATCAAGATAATCCAGACCCAAACGATCGAGGCTCGCCTCAAAGGCCCGCAGCGTGCTGTCGTAGCCCTGTTCTGAATTCCACAATTTGCTGGTTACAAAAATATCCTCTCGCCGGATCTGCGTGCGGCGGATGCCTTCCCCCAGTCCCTCTTCATTGCCGTAAATTGCAGCGCCGTCGATCAGGCGATATCCCAGCCGAATGGCCTCACTGACAACCTGCGCCGTATCTGTGGCAGGAATTTGCCAGACGCCAAGCCCGATAGATGGCATCAAGCGTCCGTCGTGAAAGGTGAGAGTATCTGTCGTCATAATGTGATGTCCCGGCAATTCTGCACTGGTTTTATAGTCTTTGGGTGTCAATAAGTACGATCAGCGGCCAGACGGCCAATTTATCTGCGCATGCATTCGTGATTGCAACGTGCCAGCATTTTTTATGTTTGTCATGACCTGTGCGTTCAAAACTGCACGGCAGCCCGGTCTTTAGCTGCTGTCCCGGCAAGCACCCTGAGCAACGCTCATTGACATGCAGGTATTTACCTGCATATTATGAAATCAGTTACGGATGAGACGGATGCACGCTGACAAGGTTTTCAAGGCGCTGGGCGACCCGACACGAAGGAAGCTGCTTGATCTTCTTTTCGAGGAGAACGGGCAGACCCTCGGCCAGCTTTGCGAAAGCCTCGACATGACACGACAATCCGCAACTCAGCACCTTGGGATTTTGGAGGACGCCAATCTGATCAGCACAGTGAGGCGTGGCCGGGAAAAGCTGCATTTTATCAACCCCGTGCCGCTCCATGAAGTCTATGAGCGGTGGGTACGTAAATTCGAGCGCCAGCGTCTCGGCCTGCTGCATGATCTGAAACGGGAAATTGAAGGAGAGGACCAATGACCAGAGAGACGACCAGCTTTGTTTATGTCACCTACATCCGCGCGACACCTGAAAAGGTGTTCGAGGCCATTACCAAACCGGAACTTGCACGGCGCTACTGGGGCCATGAGAACGTCTCCGACTGGAAGCCCGGATCGCAATGGCAGCATGTGCGCGCCAATGAGGAGCGGAGCGTGCAACTCATCGGCAATGTTATTGAAACCTCGCCCCCGAATCGGCTTGTAATTTCTTGGGCAAATGCTTCGCAGGCCACCGACCCGGCCAGCCACAGCCGGGTGACATTTGAGATAGAGGAATATGAAAACATGTCCCGGCTCACCGTCACCCATAATGAACTTGAAGCCGGCAGCGGCATGGAGAACGGCATCAGGCGCGGTTGGCCGATTGTCTTGTCCAGCCTGAAATCCTTTCTGGAAACGGGACAGGGCATGGACGTTTTTGCCAAGCCGAAACAAGCCTGATCCGGCGCGGCGCAAAATGAATGCCGCGCGTTTCTGGCGAAAGTCACAGATCTGCAACATGCCGATCCGGCAGATAAGCCTGTCTCTAGACCAGCCGGATCCTGCTATTTCAAATGAACCGGCTTTTCGCCGGTTTGTTCCAGGATCTGGTGGATTTCAGATGTCAAATGATTATTGGTTTCCAGCAGCTTGTGCACATTGTTGCTGATGTCGAGCAACGCCTCGGCATCTTTAAATGTCTGATACGCCTGCTTATCGGAAGCAGAGGCTGCAACCTTCTGCCCCACCATGATGATTGAAAGCAGAACCAGTTGGAGAAACGTCTGCGCAATCCAGGCTATGAGCTGCGCCGTGCCGCCTTTTATGGCATCCGGCAAACTGATCAACGCCAGAATGGTGAAGCCATAGGCGCACCACATCGTGGCAACACCATCGGTGATCTTCACGGCAAGCCAACCGTTAAAGCCGGCATGCTCCCTTGCAATTGTCGGAACACCCTGCTTTTTGCGGGCTTCAATGTGGGGATGGGGCTTGTAGCTCATTTCAATCTTCCAATCTGGTTTGATTTCGTCGCAGTCCAAGCGGGACAATGCACGAATTCTTTCCTGTGCGTAACTTGGTAAATATACGCCCTGTACAGCGGAACGGCCTGCGGCTTCGCCTGTTGCCGCCGACATTTGGCCTTTGCGGCACATGAAAAAGCTATCGATAAAATTGGTCTGACAACATTGACTCCTAAATTTAGCCGCGATATTCGTAAGATGTCAGACCAATTATGATAAAAATGGCTTTTATAAATGGATGCGATGACCGAAGCGAGCGAAACGCCACTGGCTCATTTACAGCCCCTGCCCACTGCGGATCGCAGCGAAGAGGTCATGCGCGTCATCAGCCGATATATTGCCGAGGCCAACCTTAAGCCGGGCGACAAATTACCGACGGAACGCCAGCTCATGGAAAATCTGGCCGTCGGGCGTTCCACCATCCGCGAAGTGATCCGCAAATTGCAGTCGCTCGGCATTGTCGAGACACGCAAGGGCAGCGGTACCTACCTGCTGCGTACGATTTCAGCCAATTCCGTCCATATGCCGCTGACCATCGACGCGGCATCTCTGCGCGACCGTCTTTTGCTCACATTGGAAGTGCGCCGCGGGCTGGAGCTTGAGGCCAGCGCACTCGCAGCCCTGCGCAGCACGCCGGACGATATTGCCAATATGGAAGAGAAACTCGACGAAATGGAGCGGGTCCACCATATCAAAGGCACGGCCGGCCGCGAGGATCTCGCTTTCCATCTGGCAATTTACGATGCCACGCACAATCCGCTGTTCGGTCAGTTGCTGGAGCAGATGCGCGACGCCTTTGAACGTTTCTGGCATACGCCGTTCGACAGGCCGGATTTTGCCGCCCGCTCCTTTCCGTTTCATCGCCTGCTCTTCAACGCCATTCGCGACAAAGACCCTGAAGAAGCCCGCAAACATACGCTGGCCATTCTCGACGTGGTTGAAGACGACATCAAGGATATGTCCAAATGAGTGAACCGAACGACACGTTCCATCGCGCACAGCTTATTCTGGCGCATGACGAGGGCCACGCTTACAATGCCGTGGTGCCGCCAATCGTGCAGACGTCGCTCTTCACGTTCGACACTTATGAAGAAATGGCCGCGACCTATCGCGGCGAACGCAAGCGTTTCGTCTATTCACGCACCACCAACCCCAATCTGCGCCTGTTCGAGGAAAAAATTGCGGCGCTGGAATGCGGCGAGGACGCAATCGGCTTTGCCAGCGGCATGGGCGCAATTTCCGGCACGGTGCTGGCCTTTGTCAAACCGGGCGACAAAATTGTCTGCGTAAGGCACGTCTATCCGGACGCTTACCGATTTTTTGAAACCTTCCTGAAAAAGATGAACATCACCACGGTCTATGTCGATGGCATGGATCATGAGGCCGTATCCGCAGCACTGCCCGGCGCCGCCCTCTTCTACATGGAGAGCCCGACAAGCTGGACCATGGAAAGCCATAATGTGCGCGCACTGGCCGCAATGGCGCGTCAGCACGGCGCTCTGTCGATGATAGACAACAGTTGGGCAACGCCCTTGTTTCAGCGCCCGCTTGAACTTGGCGTCGATATTGTCATTCATTCCGCCTCGAAATATATCGGCGGTCATTCGGATGTCGTCGCCGGCGTATCGATTGGCAGTGCGGATCATATCCGCCAGATCCGCGGCACCATAGCGCCCTATCTTGGCGCCAAGCTTGCCCCCTTCGATGCCTGGCTGTTGCTGCGCGGGTTGCGCACACTGCCGGTACGCATGCGTGCGCATGAATCTGCCGGCCTGACGATTGCGCGGCGTCTGGCCGAACATCCCAAAGTAACCAAAGTCTACCACCCCGGCCTTGGCAATAAATTACCCGATGGCCTCGAAGGCACGTCTGGCCTGTTCTCGTTTGAATTTGACGGCAGCGTCGATATTCCGCGCTTTTGCAACAATATGCGCCTGTTCAAACTGGGCGTGAGCTGGGGCGGCCACGAAAGTCTGGTGGTTCCGGCGCTGGTTACGCGCGGACAGGTCGGCGGGCCGAATTCCGCACTCGATTTTGGCGTGCCGGACACAATGGTCCGGCTTCATGTCGGGCTGGAGGGCACAGACGCACTCTGGGCCGACATCACTCACGCAATCTCCGACAGCTCTTGTCGGTAGCAACAAGCGGGCGGCCTGAGCCGCCTGTCTATGACAAGATTTGATCAACAAATCGGCAAACCAACGCAACGGAAAGAGGAAACACCCATGATGAAAAAATTGCTTATGACCGTCGGAGCCACGCTTCTGCTTGGTGCGCAGGCCCACGCCGACACCACGCTCAAATTGGTGGAAGTCATCACCAGCCCGGAGCGCACGGACACCCTCAAGGAGATCGTCAAGACCTTTGAGGCAGCCAACCCCGGCGTCAAGGTCGAGATCACCTCGCTGCCCTGGGGACAGGCCTTTGAAAAATTCGCGACCATGGTGTCTGCGGGCGACACGCCTGACGTCGTCGAAATGCCGGATCGCTGGCTTTCGCTCTACGCGAACAAGGGCATGCTGGAAAGCCTTGAGCCCTATCTGGCCAAATGGGAACATACCAAGGATCTGAACGACCGCGCGCTGGAAATGGGCCGCTACGTCAACAAGACAGCCTATGCCTTGCCTTACGGCTTCTATCTGCGCGCCATGTTCTACAACAAGAAGCTGTTCGCACAGGCTGGCATTGCCGAGCCGCCGAAGACGCTCACGGAATTCTGGGACGACGCCAAGAAAGTATCGGCGCTGCCCGGAAAATATGGCTATTGCCTGCGCGGCGGGCCCGGCGGACTCAATGGCTGGATGATGTTCGGCGCCACGATGAACGGCGACAATACATTCTTCAAGCCGGATGGCACATCCACCATGGCGGACCCCGGCTGGGTCAAGGGCGTCACATTCCTCGCGGATCTCTACAAGGCCGGCTATGCGCCGAAGGACAGCGTGAACTGGGGCTTCAATGAAATTGTCTCGGGCTTCTATTCCGGCACCTGCGCCATGCTGGATCAGGATCCCGATGCGCTCATTGCCGTTGCCGAGCGTATGAACAAGGATGATTACGACGTCGTTCCGATGCCCAAGGGCGAAGCCGGCAAGGCCTTCCCGACCATCGGCTATGCCTCCTGGTCGATGTTCTCCAATTCCAAGCAGAAGGATCTCGCCTGGAAGCTGATCGCCACTCTGGACGGACCAGAAGGCAATATCGCCTGGAACAAAAAAATCGGCGCATTGCCGATCTACAAATCGGCTGAACACGACCCATTCTATGCCGATCCGAAGTTCAAGGGCTGGTTCGCCGAACTGGCCGACAAGAACGTGATTCCGACCGTCATGCCGACCTATCTGCAGGAATTTGCCTTCTTTGCCGATTCTATTTCCGTGAAGACCACGCAGCAGGTGCTGCTCGGTCAGCTCAAGCCGGAAGACATGGCCAAGCAATGGGCCGATTATCTAACCAAAGCCCAGCAGAAATTCATGGCCAAGAAATAATTCCGGCGCAGCCAAACCAACACATCTCGTGCGCCGGGAGAAACTTCGGCGCACGACCTTCCTCCCGCATGGAGATTTTGCAATGTCAGTCCTGAGCCGACAGGAACGGCGCCCCTTTTCCACCCGAAGCGCCCTTCTTGCCGCTGAGCCGTGGTTTTACGTATCGCCTGCCGTACTTCTTATCGGCGTGGTGATGCTTGTTCCGCTGGCTATTGGCCTCTCCTACGCCTTCCGCGATCTCCAGTTGCTGGACCCTTTCAGTGGCGGCTTTGTCGGCTTCGATCATTTTCGCGAATTGTGGAACGACGCAAATTTCTGGAACGCCCTGAAAAATACCCTGCTCTGGACCATTGTCTCTGTTGTACTGCAATTCGTGCTGGGGCTCATTCTTGCGCTGATGCTCAACAGGCCGTTTCCGGGACGCGGACTCGTGCAGGCGCTGGTCTTCCTCCCCTGGGCAGTGCCGACCTTTCTTTCCGGCCTCAACTGGGCCTGGCTGCTCAACCCCGTCGTCGGCCCGGTGCCTTACTGGCTGACGGCTGTTGGCTTGATGGCCACGCCGGAGAATATCCTGTCCGATCCCGATCATGCCATCTGGGGGCCCATCATGGCCATTGTCTGGTGGGGTATTCCCTTCTTTGCGATTACGCTGCTGGCGGCACTGCAATCGATCCCCAAGGACATTTACGAGGCGGCGGAGATTGACGGCGCCAGCGCCTTCCAGCGCTTCTGGTCGATCACGATTCCCTTCCTTGCGCCAACCATAGCCATTACCGTACTGCTGCGCGCCGTATGGATCGCCAATGCCGCCGATCTCATTGTGGTCATGACCAAGGGCGGCCCGGCCGACTCGACACAGATCGTCGCCAGTTACATTTTCACGCAGGCCTTCCAGCGCCTTGATTTTGGCTACGCCTCGGCGATCGCCACAGTGCTGCTTGTCCTGCTGCTGGTCTATTCGCTGGGTCTGATCATGCTGCGGCAGAAATTGTTGAAGGCGGGATAATCAAATGTCGGTCAGGGGTTCCAAAATCCGCAAGATCAGCTTCTGGATCTTTCACTATCTGGTCATCGGGCTCTATGTTGCCGTGGCCCTGTTCCCGCTGTTCTGGCTGCTGAAGGTTTCGGTTACTCCGAACAAGCTGCTCTACACCGAGGGCGTGCGCCTCTGGCCATCGCAGACAAGCTGGGAACATTATTATTCCGTCATTCATCACACGGATTTTCCGCTGTTCTTCCGTAACAGCGTGATCGTGTCGTCGGCCACAGCACTGTTTACGACGATCTTTGCCGCCGGTGCGGGATATGGCTTCTCGCGGTTCATTTTCCGCGGCAAATTTTGGCTGATCGGTCTGATGCTGGTGACGCAGATGTTTCCGCTGGTGATGGTGATCGCGCCGATCTTCAGGCTGTTCGCGCCCCTTGGCCTGACCAACAGCCTGACGGGCCTCATCATCATCTATACCGCCTATAATGTGCCCTTCGCCGCCTTCCTCATGCAGTCCTTCTTCGACGCCATCCCCAAGGAACTGGAAGAGGCCGCGATGATCGACGGAGCGACGCGATTTGGCGCCTTGCGCGACATTATCCTGCCGCTGACATTGCCAGGGGTTGCCGCGACGCTGGGTTTCGTCTTCACGGCAGCCTGGAGCGAACTGCTGTTCGCGCTCATGCTCAATTCGCGGCAGGAGGCCACGACATTTCCGGTCGGCCTGCTGACCTTCGTATCGAAATTTTCGGTGGACTTCGGGCAGATGATGGCGGCAGGCGTGCTCGCGCTCATTCCCGTCTGCATCTTCTTTCTTCTCATCCAGCGGCACCTTGTGCAGGGCCTTACGGCCGGCGCTGTGAAAGGCTAAATCCATGACGTCGATTGATATCAAGAATGTGGTCAAGAGTTTCGGCGCGGTGCCGGTGCTCAAAGGCGTCGACCTGCACATCGAACCGGGCGAATTTGTCGTGCTGGTCGGACCGTCCGGCTGCGGCAAGTCAACGTTGCTGCGCCTTATCGCCGGACTGGAGGAAATGTCATCCGGCCAGATCAGCATTGATGGACGCGTCGTCAATGACCTGCCGCCGCGCGAGCGCGACATTGCCATGGTGTTTCAATCCTATGCGCTTTATCCGCACATGACCGTGCGCGACAATATGAGCTACAGCCTCAAACTGAAACGCACGCCGACGCAGGCCATTGCCGATGCCGTCGCGCTTGCCGGAAAATTGCTCGGGCTCGAACAATTGCTGGAGCGCAAGCCACGCCAGTTGTCGGGCGGCCAGCGCCAGCGCGTCGCCATGGGCCGCGCCATCGTGCGCAGGCCCAAGGCTTTTTTGTTTGACGAACCGCTGTCAAATCTCGATGCCCGGCTTCGCGAACAGATGCGCTTTGAAATCCGCAAGCTGCATCACGATCTGGGCGCAACCTCCGTTTATGTCACCCACGATCAGATCGAAGCCATGACCATGGCGGACCGCATCGTTGCCATGAACGGCGGCGTTATCCAGCAAGTCGGTACGCCGCTCGATCTCTACGATGACCCCGCCAATATTTTCGTTGCCGGGTTTATCGGATCGCCCGCAATGAATTTTCTGAACGGCACTTTGCGCGCCAATAACGGCTTCGCCGACGTCTGCATCGGCGCGTTGAAGCTGGGCACTGTGCCCATGCCTGCCAATGGCCTCCCCGATGGACGCGTGACCATTGGCCTGCGCCCCGAGCGCGTATCTCTGACCACACAGGCCGACGGCGTACCCGCAAAGGTCGTCCTAATCGAACCTACCGGGCTTGGCACCGTTGCCCATCTGGAAATTGCCGGGCAATTGCTCAAGCTGTTCACAACCGACCGGCCACCGATTCAGGCAGGCGACGAGACCTATATCCGCGTCGAACCTGCAGATATCAGACTATTCCACCCTGAGAGCGGTGTGCGCCTGAGACCAGCCGGCTGAAGCGGAGCTTGCGCTACAGGTCGCTTGCGGCAGGGAGCAACCCCGCCAGCAGCTTGTTCGGGAAGCGCCGTTTCTGCACGATCGCGTAAAAGGTCTCGGTGACCTCGGGAATACGGCAGTGCTCCACCAGCACGCCGGACTGCAGTTCATCGCGCACCACGATAGGCGGCACCAGCGTGACCCCCTCGCGTTCACGGGCCAGAAGGCGCAGCATGGCCATGTCGTCAACCTCGGCGAGAATGGTGGGCCGAATGCCCGCCAGTTCAAGAACTCTGTCAAACGCAACACGGATATCGCTGTCGAGACTTGGAAGAAGCACAGGCTCTGAGCGCAGATCCTCCGGAAAACGAAATTTCCGCTTGTCCTTCCGTGGACGGCCCACCAGACTAACCGGCTGTTCGTTGAGCAGATAATTGCGCAGCAACGACCGGGCATCCCGCGGCGCGGCGCTGTTGGCCAGAACAACATCGAAGGCGTGAGCCTCCAATTGAGCGAGAAGATCGCGGATATTGCCGGACCGGACGATCAATTCCACGTCCGCACGGCCAACCAGAGGCCGGAGGAATTCCAGCTGGAAGTTTCGGGACAAAGTCGTGAGCGCACCGACCCTGAGCACCTGACGGCTGGCGACCGGACGCCCCCGGAGCGTACTCATCAGTTCGTCCCCTGTCTTGAACACCGTATCGGCATAGTTGAGCGCAATCTGGCCGGCTTCAGTCAGGACAAGTTTCTTGCCCGCGCGCTCAAAGAGCGGATGCCCCATCTGATGCTCGAGTTTCTGGATCTGAACCGAGAGCGCCGACTGCGACAGGTTCATATGTTCGGCCGCCCGCGTGAGGCTGCCCTCGTGCGCGACCGCCCAGAAATAGCGAAGATGATTGTAATTCAGGTCTCTCATATCGTTCTATTAAAACGAATGATAATGACAAAACAATGAATTTTTTAAACATCGATTGCTCCATTACAAAGACCCCCGAACTGAAGCATTCTTCGAAGGGGAAATTCCGTGCCAATCCATCTCTTGCCATTGCTGGCGCCCATTCCTCTGCTGCTCAGCGCGGCAGCCGGCTTTCTGAACACGGGACACAGGCCAAGATATCTTCCCAGACTGGCAGAAGGGGCTGCACTTCTGGCGCTTGCCGCCGGATTCGTCTCGGCCGCAGCGCTGATTCATACCGGGCCCGGCGTCAGTGCCGTCATCGGAGTTTATGGTATGGGCTTGTCGGCCCGGCTGGACACCGTCAGCGCTGCGATGCTGCTTCTGGTTAGCTTCATCGGCTGGATCGTCGTTCGCTATGCGGCAACCTATCTTGACGGCGAGCCGCGGCAGGGTCCTTTCACAGGGTGGCTCTGCCTGACGCTGGCCGCCGTGCTGCTGCTCGCCACTGCAGGCAATCTCTTCCAGCTGGTGCTCGCCTGGATCGCCACGAGCCTTTTTCTTCACAAGCTTCTGCTGTTCTATCCTGACCGCGAAACCGCGCAGCGCGCCGCGCGCAAAAAATTCATCACCGCCCGCCTCGGCGATGTCGCCTTGCTCGGCGCAGCCATACTGCTCGCGCTGGCTTATGGAACGGGCGATATCGGCTCGATCCTGCAATCTGCGCGCGCCGGCAATGGCGGAGGCCTTGCAGTGGCAGCGGCAAGCCTGCTGGCTGTCGCCGCCATGCTCAAATCCGCCCAGTTTCCGACCCACGGCTGGCTGACTGAGGTCATGGAGACGCCTACGCCCGTATCCGCCCTGCTTCATGCGGGCGTGGTCAATGCCGGGGGCTTTCTTCTGGTCCGCTTCGCCGACGTCATGCTCCTGGCACCGGGCGTTCTCGCCGTCCTTGTGATGATCGGCGGTTTCACGGCGCTGTTCGGCAGTCTGGTCATGCTGACACAACCGGCGGTGAAAACGTCGCTGGCCTGGTCGACCGTTGCGCAGATGGGTTTTATGATTTTCGAATGTGGTCTGGCGCTGTTTCCGCTGGCGCTGCTGCACATTGTGGCCCACTCGCTCTATAAGGCGCACTCGTTCCTCGCCTCCGGTGGCGCTGTGGAGCGGGTCGCCGCCATCCGCAGGCCGGGCGCGGTCGCCATCCCCGATGCGGGCGCCGTCGGCCGGGCCTTCCTGTCGGCCTTCCTGATCTACATTCTCGTGGGGCTGGGCTTTGGCCTTGCACATGAGTCGCCGCAGGCCATCGCGCTGGGGCTGATCATGATATCCGGCGTAGCCTATATGCTGGCGCAGGGATTTGCCGATGCGGCGCCCCAGGCCCTCACCCTTCGCACCGCTGTTTATGCCGTGGCGACTTCCGTCAGCTATTTCGCGCTTCAGACGGCCACGATCTCTATAACATCAGGTGTCCTGCCAGCCACGCCGTCGCCGGGGCCGCTGGAATGGACACTTATCGTGCTCGCTGTCCTGAGTTTCGGTCTGGTTGCCATAGTTCAGGCCATGTTTCCGCTCTGGGCCTACCACCCTGCAGCCACCGGCCTGCGCGTTCACCTCTCGAACGGCTTTTACGCCAACGCGGTCTTTGACCGGCTCGTCGGCGGCTGGTCCAGCCGCAGCGCGTCCTGATCATTCTGGAGATTTAGACATGCAAAACACATCTCAACCGGCAATGGACGATGATCAGTTCCTCTTGTTGGCGGCGGATCGCGCGGCGCGCGCCATTCCCCCTGTCTGGCCGCTGACATCGAGCGTTGCGGTTAACCCCTTTCTGGGCCAGACGAGCGACAGTCTCCCGAAAGCGGGCGCACGCCTTGCGCGGGTCGCGGGCATCTGCGTCACCATGCCGAGGCACTGGTACAGCGAGAAAATTGCTGCAGGGGTCATCAGCGACGCAGATCTGCTCGACGCATGGACGCGTGCGCCTGCCCATTTACGGCCCGCCGATCTGACCGCCCTCAAAAAAGCCGCCGCCACGGACACGCCAAAGCCGGACGCGCTGCCAACCATCGCCGATCTCGCAGCGGCAATTTCCGGAATAAATTGGCCCGGTCTGATTGCAGAGAGGTTCGGCGCCTGGGCGGCAGGCTATTTCGACGAAGGTCAGGCCCTCTGGGCCGCGCCGCGCGGTAAGAGCGCCTATGCGGCCTGGCGGGCTACAGCCATGCATGATCTGACACCGGAGATTGCGGGTCTGTCCGGATTTGCTCTGCATGTTGCGGAGGCTCCCGAATCGGCAAGCGCCGTTATCGCGCGCGTCACCGATCGGCTTGGCCTTCGGCCGGAGACGCTGGAAACCTACTTCCACCAGATGCTCATGACGCTGGGCGGCTGGGCGCAATATGCGCGCTACAAACTCTGGAAATCGGAACTCGCAGGTGAAACGGATCAAACGATTACGGATTTCCTTGCAATCCGTCTGATCTGGGAAGAGTGCCTGTTCCTGCGCTTTGGCAGCCAATTTGCCGACCGGTGGGCAAATGTGCGCGCGGCGCATGGCGTGCCGGTCGAGCCGACACCCGACCTCGTAACCGATGCAATCCTTCAGGACGCGGCGGAACGCGCCGCTCAGCGGACGCTGGCAAATACAATGGCAAAGGCCAGCCCCCAAGCCGTGCCGCAGCGCCCGCTTCTGCAGGCCGCCTTTTGCATTGACGTGCGCTCGGAGGTTTTCCGCCGCGCGCTCGAGAGCATGAGCCCGCAAATCCAGACGCTCGGCTTTGCCGGCTTCTTCGGTCTGGGTACTGCGCATCGTCGCTTTGCCTCCGATACAGAGGAGTTGCGGCTACCGGTGCTGCTCAATCCTGTCCTGAGGTCCTGCTCTGGCGGCCCCGATGTCGCAGCGGCTGATCAATCCACGAGGATCAGGGCGCGGGCAAAGCGCGCCTGGGGCCGGTTCAAGCTCGCCGCCATATCGTCCTTCGCCTTTGTTGAGGCCACGGGGCCGGTTTATGTTGGCAAGCTAATCAGCGATGCACTGGTTTTAAAGGGCACGAAGGCGCCAAACGATCCGGCGCCCCGCCTCAACCCCGGGCTTGACCTGACCAGCAAGACAAAGGCAGCAGAAACGGTGCTGCGGGCCATGTCGTTGACGACGGATTTCGCGAGGCTGGTGATTCTGGCCGGCCACGGTGCGAATGTGGTCAATAATCCCCACGCCAGCGGGCTCCATTGCGGCGCCTGCGGCGGCTATTCGGGAGAGGTCAACGCGCGCCTGCTGGCCGCTCTGCTGAATGATCCGGAAGTGAGGTCGGCGCTGGCGCATAGCGGCATCGACATCCCCGCAGATACCCTCTTTCTTGCGGCTCTGCACGACACAACAACGGATGAGGTGACTCTCTATGCCGGCGATCACCCCTCCGACGCCCACAAAGCGGATATCGCCACTGCCAGAACCTGGCTCGCCGCTGCGGGAAAACTTGCCCGCGGCGAGCGCGCCCTCCGGTTGCCGCGGGCCAAGGGTGAATCCGCTGTCGCCAGAAGAAGCCGCGACTGGGCGGAGACGCGTCCTGAATGGGCCCTTGCAGGATGTAAGGCATTCATTGCCGCGCCCCGCTTGCGCACAACGGGCAAGAGCCTTGAGGGCCGCGCCTTCCTGCACGATTATGATTGGAAGAAGGATAAAAACTTCGGTGTTCTGGAGCTTATCCTGACAGCACCTGTCGTCGTGGCAAGCTGGATCAGTCTGCAATATTACGGCTCGACCGTGGCGCCCGACGTGTTCGGAGGTGGAAACAAGCTCCTGCATAATGTCACAGGCGGCATAGGCGTTGTCGAAGGCAATGGCGGACTGCTGCGGGCCGGCCTTCCCTGGCAATCCGTGCATGACGGCGAGGGTTATGCGCACGAACCCCTGCGTCTTTCGGTCTGTATCGAGGCACCCCGCGAGGCGATGTCGGATGTCCTGAGCCGCCACGACAATGTGCGCGCGCTTTTTGACAATGGCTGGCTGCATCTGTTCGCCCTTGATGACGAAGGACGCATGGCCTGGCGCTACGCCGGCGATCTGCAATGGACCGCGATGAACGATACCGGAACTGCGGAGCCATCGCCCCTTTTGAAGGTCGCAGTCTGAAGTTTCTCAAGGTCAGAAAAGCAAATCGCTTACGAATGAGGAAACCATGTCATGAAACATATCCGGTCTGTGTACGTCTGGGCAGCATCAGAAGTGGCTCACGCCAGCAAAACGGACAGAAAGGTTGTTCTTGATGCCGCGCTCTGAAAGACGGCTCTATCAGGACACGATCGCGGTACTGACGTCGATGCACGCCAAGGAGCGTGCCATCGGCCCGGTACTGCGGGCCGAACTGGGACTTCAGGTCGGGCTGGCCGAAGGTGTCAATACCGACCAATTCGGCAGTTTCAGCCGCGAGGTCAAGCGTATCGGGTCTCAGATTACAGCCGCCAGAGCGAAAATCGCAGCCGGATTCGAGCAAACGCCTCACGCACAGGTGGGTTTAGCGAGCGAGGGAAGCTTCGGGCCGCATCCTTTCATGCCATTCGTGGCCATCGGACGCGAACTCGTGCTGATGGCAGATCGCGTCAGCGGCCTCGAACTCACCGGCTATGACATAAGCGTTGAAACCAACTACGCGCACATTGTCGCGCGGGACCTCGCGGCGGCCTTTGCTTTCGCGCAGCGCGCCAAATTCCCCGGACACGGATTGATCGTAATGGGCAGCAGGGACGAGCGTCCGGCTCCGCATCTATTGCTTAAAAAGGACATCACCGACGCTGCTGGGCTGGAAGCGGCAGTCGAAGAGGCTTTAAGAACCTGCGGCAGTGCTTTTATCGAAACCGATATGCGCGCCCACCGCAACCCTACCCGCATGGCCGCGATTGAACGCGCAACCCGCGATCTTGCCCGTCGGTTTCATAGCCGCTGCCCAAGCTGCGATTATCCGGGATTCGATGTTACGGAGCGGATCCCCGGATTACCATGTGCTGATTGCGGCAGTCCGACGCGCGTGATCATGACCGAAGTGCTGGCATGTCGTTCATGCGGACATCGGATGGAGCGGCCAGCTACAACGGAGAAGACGTCAGACCCCGGAAAATGCGACGTGTGTAACCCCTGAACGCCTTCGCGCTTCAAGGGCGCGCGAGACTGGGAAATGCCTGCCGCCCTGAAACAGGACGCTGGCGCGCCGTCATATCGGCCGCGTGATGCCGCCCCTGAAATGCGTCAGCCAATCGGCCAGATCTGCCCCGGCAGATCGCAAAAAGCCATGACGTTCTGCCGGTTGTGACGTATGGAGGAGAGAACAGCCTTAAACCCATCCGCCCTCCGGAGTTTAAATGACGAACCGACACAGCACCTTCAGCAAGTTCATGATCGAGCGACAGCGCCAGTCCGCTGTTGTCGATGCCAATCTTGCGGCCCTGCTCAATGATGTGCAGACCGCCTGCAAGCAGATTGCGCTCGCCGTGTCGCGCGGCGCGCTGAACGATCACGGCGCCATCAAAACCGATATCAATATTCAGGGCGAGGAACAGAAACCGCTCGATGTCCTCACCAACCAGATCATGCTTGAGACCTGCGAATTCGGCGGTCAGGTCTGCGGCATGGCTTCGGAAGAGCTTGAGAATCCCTATCCGATCCGCGATGGCTATCCGCGCGGACGATATCTGCTGGTTTTCGATCCGCTTGACGGCTCTTCCAATATCGACGTGAATGTGACTGTCGGCACCATCTTCTCGATTCTGCGCGCGCCGGACGGCGTCACCAATCCTGCGACCGCCGATTTCCTGCAAGAGGGAACGGCTCAGGTCGCGGCGGGCTTTGCACTCTACGGGCCAAGTTCGATGCTCATTCTCACGCTGGGCGATGGGGTGCAGGGCTTCACGCTTGACCGTGAAATCGGCTCTTATGTGCTGACCCATCCAGACATGCGCATTCCTGAGACCACTCAGGAATTTGCCATAAACGCCTCCAACGCCCGCTTCTGGGAGCCGCCTGTACGCCGCTATGTCGGCGAGTGCATCGCCGGCAAGAGCGGGCCGCGCGGCAAGGATTTCAACATGCGCTGGATCGCCTCGCTGGTGGTGGAAATCTTTCGTATCCTGATGCGCGGCGGCGTATTCATGTATCCCTACGACACCAAGAATCCGGACAAGCCGGGCCGGCTGCGGCTGATGTACGAGGCCAATCCGATCAGCATGATCGTCGAACAGGCGGGCGGCCTCGCCTCCACGGGACGCCAGCGCCTGCTGGAACTGCAGCCCCATGATCTGCATCAGCGCGTGCCGATGATCGTCGGGTCAAAATCCGAAGTCGAGCGGCTTGTCGCCTATCACGCAGCTTTCGATGCCGGCGACAATGAGGAAGCGGATGCGCCCCTGATCAATGCCTTGTTTCATGCCGACTGAACACGTTAAGTGCGGTCAATCAGCGCCCTCTTGCCTCTTGTCCTGAACCGGTGGAAGGCTGGGGGCGCAAGCCGCCGATGTTATTTTGATTCAAACAGAAACTGTTTCAATCAGGCGCCCGGCGGACAATCATGAACAGCCGCGGAAATGGCAAAAGCAATGTTCCGTCCGCCTGAACGGGATAGGCCGCGCCAACGGCAGCTTTGTATCGTGCCAGAAAGCTGGAGCGTTCGTCCTCGTTCAGACGATCGAGGAAGGGCCGCAGCCCGCTCCCCTTGAACCATTCCACCACAGCATCAGCCCCGCCGGCCAACGGGTGATAATAGGTTGTGCGCCAGATATCGACTTTTGCACCATCCCTGCTCAACACACGATAATATTGATCAGCAGACAATATCTGCGCGCGTGCGGCCGTTGCGCTTGCCAGCCTGCCCGCCCACGGCCCATCCAGAGCAATTTCCCGCATGAGCCGGTGTGCCGGTTCCTCAAGATTGTCGGGCATCTGCAGCGCAAGACACCCGCCAGGCGACAGGCTTTTTATCAGCCGGGGCATCAGCCGCTCATGATCCGGCAGCCATTGCAGAACGGCATTGGCGAGAATCACGTCAAACGCCGAATCGGCCTGCCAACTGGCGATATCGCCAAGCTGAAACCGGATTTGCGGCAACCGCCGGGTGGCGGCGGCAATCATGTCTGCTGAACTGTCGAGCCCGAAAACAAGCGCCGCCGGAAATCTTTGTTGCAGCAATTGCGTCGAATTGCCCGGGCCGCAGCCTATGTCCACCGCGCGATTTACCCCGATATCCGGAATATGCGCCAGAAGATCGAGAACGGGACGGTTTCGCTCGTTCTCGTATTTTCGATATTGCGCTGCAGACCAACTCATCGGGCCCTCCGGATGTCTACCCCGCTCGCTGCCGCCGTCTTGCGCGCATTGCCGCCATTTTGCAATGGCGGTTAAACCCGCTGCTGCAACTCACTGAGCCTTCAGCAAACCTGCAAACGGAAGATCCGGCCCCAGAGGCACGATCTGCATCGGATTAAGCGCCTTGATGGAATAATAGCCGCGCTTGATGTGATCGATATTCACGGTGGCCGCGACACCCTCGATGGAGAGCACGCGGTCGACGAAGGCACTGAGGCGCGGATAATCGGCAATACGGCGCAGATTGCATTTGAACAGGCCGTGATAGGCGGCATCAAACCGCACCAGCGTCACGAAGAGCCGTATATCCGTCTCGGTAAAGGCGTCGCCAAACAGGAATTTCTTCTGGTCGAGACGCGCCTCCAGTTGATCCAGCGTTGCGAAGACCTGATGAAAGGCCTCCTCATAGGCGGCCTGCGTAGTGGCAAACCCAGCGCGATAGACACCGTTGTTCAACGTGGGGTAGATCGACTCGCTCAGCGCATCAATCTGTCCGCGCAAATGCTCGGGATACAGATCCACCGATTGATCCGCCAGATGCCCGAAACCCGAATTGAACATGCGCAGGATATCCGCCGATTCATTATTCACGATGGTCTTGCGCTTCTTGTCCCACAGCACGGGCACCGTCGCCCGCCCGGAAATATGCGGATCGGCCTGTGTATATATTTCATGGAGATAGGTCGCGCCGTTGATATGGTCGCGCGTCGCCCCCGCATAGTCGCCAAATCGCCAACCTTCATCCGTCAAAGCCGGTTCCACAACCGATACGGAGATAATTCCGGTCAATTTCTTGAGCGCCCGCGCCATCAGCGTTCGCGAGGCCCAGGGACAGATATAGGCGACATAAAGATGATAGCGGTCAGCTTCGGCGGCAAAGCCTCCCTCTCCTGTCGGCCCCGGCGCGCCATCCGGCGTGATCCAGTTCCGGAAGCTCGAGGTCTGGCGAACGAATCCGCCCTTCTCGTCGCTGGCCTGCACCGGGTGCCAGTCCGACGTCCATTTTCCATCGATAAGCATGATCAGCTATTCCTGTTCAGGCCAGAAGGCCCTTGATAAATTTGAGCCCCAGAGCAACTCCGTCAGGCGAAATCTCGTGTCCGAGGCCGGGATAGACCCGGCTCTCGACGTCAAAGCCGATATTCTGCAGGATGTGCGACGCTTCGACACCGTCCTGCACCGGCACAACATTATCGGCATCGCCATGGACAAGCAGAAGCTTTGTCGGCGAGGCCAGCAGTGGCCCGGGCGAAGCCAATCTGCCGGAATAGGCCAGCCCGCCCGCCACCGGCCAGCGGCCGGAAGCCACAGCATCGAGCAGCATCATCGCGCCCTGCGAAAAGCCCGCAAATACGATGCGATCGAGCTTGTTCTCAAAGCCATACTGGCGAAGAACCTGCCCGATCACATGATCAAAGCCTGTACGCGCAGCAGATATGCGAGCGGGCCTGTTGTCCCGCGTCACGCCTGCGACGCTGAACCACTGGAACCCCCAGCCGAATTCCGAGGCCTGCGGCGCATCTGGCGCCGCAAATTCCAATCCGGGCAGTTCAGCGCGCCAATGATTGGCGAGAGCCTGCATGCCCGCGCCATTGCTGCCGACGCCATGCAGAAGAATTACCAGTCCATTGGATGCAACAGTCATGTTAAACCCCCGATATCAGTCGCCCGCCCTGAAATATTCAGGCTGCAAGACGGAGCTGAACATTCAGACCCCACGGGTCGGCAACGTCAATGCCACCGTCCGCGATCTGAAATGGTGTTCCGGCCGCGCTGAGACGATCCCTTATTGCCTGTTCAGTTGCGGTATTCGCAACAATCAGCTCGAAGGCCGCAAGACCGGCACTCAAGTCTGTTCTTGCACCGGCGCCGCGGCTGTTCCAGATATTGGTTGCAAGCTGATGGTGATATCCGCCCGCGCCAAAAAAGCTGCCGCCGGGATACCGGCAGGTGATGTCAAAGCCAAGAATCCGCCCATAAAAGGCCTCTGCCTCGGCTATGGCGCCCACCTGCAGATGCATATGACCAACCACACCGCCTTTCGGAAACCCGGCCCATTTGCGCAATGCGCCGGCCCGCACGAGACTCTCGATATCAAGCTCCTCGCTTGGCATATTGATCGCGCCATCCACGCGCGGCCAGCTGGCGCTGGGCCTGTCGGAATAGATTTCAATTCCGTTGCCTTCGGGATCTGCGAGATAAATCGCTTCGCTCACCAGATGATCCGATGCGCCCTGTACCGGCAAGCGCTTCTCGATGGCAAATTGCACCCACGCGCCCAGATCAGCGCGGCTTGGCAGCAAGAAGGCCGTATGAAACAAACCGGCCTCCCGGCGCGAGCGCTCCCGTGCCTCCGGCACATGACGCAGTTCGAGCAGTTCCCGCCCCGCCGCACCGAGCCAATGATGATCCTTGTTGGAGCGGATGAGGTGCAGCCCAAGAGCTTCTCGATAAAAAGTACTGACCCTGACAAGATCA
Organism: Methylocystis sp. sgz306128; assembly: GCF_056032725.1. Lineage (NCBI taxonomy): Bacteria > Pseudomonadati > Pseudomonadota > Alphaproteobacteria > Hyphomicrobiales > Methylocystaceae > Methylocystis > Methylocystis sp. sgz306128. The sequence goes on along the minus strand of NZ_JBVYWO010000004.1, from coordinate 203,972 downwards.
CGCACAACGAGAGTGACCCTGCCGATCCGGAGCGGCGTGTCGGCGAGGATAACCTCGCCGTCCGCCTGAGATTTTATTTCTGACATGAAACTCTCCTCTCAGAGGCTGGAACTCCGCTTTGCAGCAAAAGCGCCATCGCCGATCAGCGCCACCGCAAGCAGTCCCGCAATCCAGAAAGCCGGAAATTCCCAGCCGCCATTCGGATTGGTGAAGAAAAACCCTGCGTGACCGTGGACGGTGGCAATCGCCCCGACCAGCACAGGAATGAGAATGATCGCTGCGATACGGCTGTAGAAGCCGGCGAGCAAAGCCAGACCGCCAAGCACCTCAACACAAATCGTGATATAGGCCAGAAACGGCGGCAAACCGAGACTTCCGAAGAACTGCGCGGTGCCCGCAGGCGTGAAGACAAAAATCTTCAGTCCGGCATGGGCGAGAAACAAAATGCCAAGGCTAAGGCGCAGAAGCAGGGCGGCATAGGGAGCGGTACGTGTATCAATCATGGTCAAATTCCTTTCCTGATGTTTGACCGGACAATGATCTGTTTTCATTGGATTGATAATATGCTTATTTTGGATATCAGTTCACACTATAAGAGTGAAATAATCCATGCCCGATCGTTTCACCAGCCTTCAGGTTTTTGTCAAAGTGGCGGCGCTTGGCGGACTTTCGCCCGCAGCGCGGGCTCTGCGCATGTCGCAGACCATGGCCACAAAACATCTTGACGCTCTCGAAGAGCGGCTGGGTACCAAACTCGTACACCGCACCACGCGACGTCTGACCCTGACCGACGCGGGCCGCATCTATCTGGAGCGCGCCGAACGCATTATTGCTGAATGGGAGGAAGCCGACGCGCTGGCCATGAGCGAGCGCATTGATGTGAAAGGCATGCTGCGCGTGAATGCGCCGCTGTCCTTCGGATTTCGCGAGATTGCCCCGCTTCTGGCCGAATTTGCGCAGCTTCACCCGCATCTCACCATCGATCTTGGCTTGAACGACCGCCTCGTCGATCTGATCGAGGAAGGCTGGGATCTGGCCATTCGTATCGGCCAAATGCGCAGTTCCACCATGATTGCCAGAAAACTGGCCCCGTGCCGTCTGGTGGTGGCCACTTCACCGGATTATCTTGCTGCAAACGGCACGCCGCGCACAATCGCCGACCTCACGCAGCACAATTGCCTCGGCTATACGCTCTCTAATGCGCTCGGGCCGGAGCAATGGACATTCGGCACCGACGAGCAGATTGACGTTGCGATTCATGGAAACCTGCGCGCCAGCAATGGCGACGCGCTGGTACAAGCCGCGGTGCGCGGTCAAGGGATAATTTACGAACCAAGCTTTCTGGTCGGCGACGCTTTGCGCACAGGCGCGCTTGTCGCACTTGTGCTCGATCATCCGCCGATAGAGTTTCCCGGCATTTACGCGGTCTATCCGGCAACGCGCCACCCGCCGGCCAAGGTTCGTGCTTTCGTTGATTTTCTGTTTCACAAGTTCGGGCCCAATCCGCCTTGGGATCGCGGGCTGGATTTTCCCGGTCCGGCACCGCGCAAAGGCAGACAATCTCCTGACGGCATTGCTCAGGTCTGACTATAAATTAGCTTCCTAACCAATTGTTTCAGAAGGAAGAAGCGCCGCCTTTCGCGCATGATCGCGCGCCTTGATCCGCTCCCGGTTGATAATATACAGGCCGGAGCTGATAATGATGGCGATGCCGATCCATGTCAGCGGATGGGGAAAATCGCCAAAAAAGAAATAGCCATAAATCGTCCCGGCAATGATCTCCAGATATCCCAGCGGCGCAAGCACCATGGCGGGTGCCTTCTGAAAAGCGACAATGATCATGCCATGCGAGGTCAGCGAGGCCAGCCCGACACCAAAGATCAGCAGCAAATCCGACACGTGCGGCCAGAGGGCGCTCTGTTCAGGTATGCCGGCCAGCGTCGACAGAACCAGCGACACGCCCAGAAACGCCGCGCCCGCCAAACCGGTGATGAATTGCGAGGCCAGAATGGTTCCGTGCCCGGCCAGCTGGCGCGTGAGCAGATGATAAAATGCAAAAGCCGTCGCCGATCCGAGCGGCAGCAAGGCATGAAAGCCGAAAATCTCGTAATTGGGCCGGGCGACAACCAGACAACCGACAAAGCCCACGCAGCAGGCCGCCCAGCGGCGCGCGCCAACCTTCTCCTTCAGAATGAGGGCGGACAGCGCCGTCAGCAACATCGGCTCGACAAAGGCGATGGCGAACGCATCCACGAGCGGCATCACCTTCAGCGAGGATATGAACAGGAGCGAGGTCAGGGCCAGCATCAGCCCGCGCAGAATCTGCCTGCCCAGAAGGGGCGGAATCAAATTTCGGCCCTGCCCGGTTGCCCAGGCGAACATCAGACACAAAAGCGCCTGAATAACAAAACGGCCGCAGGCAACCTCCAGCGATGGCACATTCCTGATGGCAAGCTTTGCCAGCGCATCGATCATGGGTGCTATCTGCATGGCGACAATCATCACCCAGACGCCGCCAATGACATCGCCGCCCGCCAGCGGGCCCTGTCTCACGCGATTCGAAATAACAGCCTCCCCGGCGACTCTGAAACGATTTAACTCAATCCGTTCCAAAGCCGATTATCGACTTGTATTCAAGATAATCATGCAGGCCATAGGCGCCATATTCACGCCCGTTGCCGGAACGCTTATAGCCGCCGAACGGGGCGAGATAATCGGCGGGAGGATAATTGATCTGTACCGTACCCACGCGCAGCCTGCGCGCCACGGCCCGCGCGCGACGAATATCTCCCGATTGCACATATCCAGCGAGGCCATATTCGGTATCATTGGCGATGCGGACAGCCTCATCCTCGTCGGCATAGCCGATCATCATCAGCACTGGCCCAAAAATCTCGTTGCGGGCAATGGTCATCTGCGGTGTTACGCGGGCGAAAACCGTAGGCCTGACATAATAGCCCCGGTTCATGCCATCGGGCCGTCCCAGACCGCCCGTCACCAGTTCCGCGCCCTCACGGATGCCAAGATCAATAAAATTCTGGATTTTCTGAAAATGCGCCTCGCTGACAACCGGCCCGAGATGAATGGCCGGATCCTTGGGATTGCCAACGCTATAGCTCTGCGCCGCGCTTCTTGCGATGGCAATGGCGCGGTCCATCCAGCGGTGCGGCACCAGCATGCGTTGCGGCGAGTCGCAGGACTGGCCCGAATTGAGATAACATCCGGCAATGCCATTCGTGACTGCCGTATCGAGATCCGCATCGTCGAGGATGATATTGGGAGAATTTCCACCCAGTTCCTGCAGAACGCGCTTGACCGTATCGGCGGAGTCCTTCGCCACCTGCGTTCCTGCCCGGGTCGATCCGGTGAAGGACATCACGTCGATATCCGGGTGCACGGACATGGCATGGCCAACCACCGGCCCCGTGCCGTGAACGAGATTGAACACGCCCTTCGGCACACCGGCCTCATGCAGAATTTCAGCGAAGACAATAGCGCTCAGCGGCGCGATTTCGCTGGGCTTGAGCACCATGGTGCATCCGGCGGCCAGCGCTGGCGCCACCTTGCAGGCGATCTGATTCAGCGGCCAGTTCCACGGCGTAATCAGCCCGCAGACACCCGCAGCCTCAAGCGCAACGCAGGTTGTACCTGCATGTTTCTCAAAGGAAAACGTCTCCAGCACCTCGATCATGCGGTCGATATGTTCAATGCCAGAGGCCACCTGCCCTTCGCGGGCAAATGTATAAGGCGAGCCCATTTCCGCCGTCATCGCATCGGCCAGTGCGTCAAATCGCGCCCGCATATGTCCGGCGACTTTCTTCAGAAGGGCCAGACGCTCGTCGCGGCTCGTCGTTGAATAGCCAGCGAATGCCCGTTTCGCGGCAGCAACAGCCAGATCGACATCCTGCGCGGTGCCCAGCGCCAGATGCGCGACAACCTCCTCCGTCGCGGGGTTGATCACATCCAGAAGATCGGCATGCGCAGGCCTGACCCAGGCGCCGTCAATGTAGAATTGACCTGAATTCCAGTTCATGATTTCCGCCCTCACCCAGTTTGATCTTTCGGGTTCAATGTAGCGGCAATAATTGCCGGACTCTAACGGAATTCGACAAACAAGGTCGCTATTCACATTATCGCGGCTTGCGCCACGCCGTTATGTTGCAATAAATTCCGCTCAATATGCGGTTTTTATTGCCCTTTGCCGCAAGTCATGGCAATCGAACGTCATGACGACATCCAGCGCACCCCGTATCTCCTTCGTCTCCCTCGGCTGCCCTAAGGCCTTGGTTGACTCCGAACGCATCATCACAAATCTGCGCGCCGAAGGCTATGAACTCACCAAGTCTCATGCTGGCGCCGACGCGGTGATCGTGAACACCTGCGGCTTTCTCGATTCGGCCAAGGCAGAATCTTTGGCGGCGATCGGCGCGGCGCTCAAGGAAAACGGCAGGGTCATCGTCACCGGCTGCATGGGCGCCGAACCGGAACAGATCCGCGATGTCTATCCCAATATTGCCGCCGTCACCGGGCCGCAGGCCTATGAGTCAGTGATGCAGGCCGTGCATGCCGCTGTCCCGCCTCAGCATGATCCGTTCATCGACCTCGTGCCCGAACAAGGCATAAAACTGACGCCGCGTCATTATGCCTATCTCAAAATATCGGAAGGCTGCAACAACCGCTGCTCGTTCTGCATCATTCCCAAACTGCGCGGCGATCTCGTATCGCGGCCGCTGGGGGATGTGTTGCGCGAGGCTGAAAAGCTGGTGAAAGCCGGCGTCAAGGAATTGCTGGTCATTTCGCAGGATACATCCGCGTACGGGCTCGACATCCGTTATGCCGAAAGCGCGTTTCAGGACCGCATGATCAAAACCCGGTTCTTTGAACTTGCAAGCGAACTCGGCAATCTCGGCGCATGGACCAGATTGCATTATGTCTATCCCTATCCTCACGTCGACGAAGTCATTCCTCTGATGGCGGAGGGGAAAATCGTACCCTACCTCGACATCCCCTTCCAGCATGCCGCGCCAAATGTACTCAAGGCGATGAAACGTCCCGGCAATCAGGAAAAGACTCTGGATCGTATCCGGAAATGGCGTGAAATATGCCCGGATCTGGCCATCCGCTCGACCTTCATCGTCGGATTTCCGGGGGAGACAGAGGAAGATTTCCAATTCCTGCTGGATTGGCTCGACGAGGCTAAACTGGATCGTGTCGGCGCTTTCAAATATGAGCCGGTCCGGGGCGCGCCCGCAAATGATCTTGGTCTGAACATTGTGCCAGATGAGCTGAAACAGGCACGCTACGAGCGCTTTATGAAAAAGCAGCAAGCCATTTCAGCGCAAATCCTCAGGCAGAAGGTCGGCAAGCGCTTGCAGGTCATCATTGATGAACCCGGCCCGACCGTATCCAAAGGCCGGAGCAAGGCGGATGCTCCTGAGATTGACGGATCGGTCTATGTCGGTTCGCGCCGCCCGTTGCGCGCCGGCGATATCGTCACTGTGAAGATCGAACGCGCCGACGCCTACGACTTGCACGGAACCGCTGTCTGATTACTGCCCCTGATCGTTGGACTGCATCTGCGTCATGTAGATTGTCGCCACCTGTTTGTCCTCATCGGAGGCGGAGGCGGCGGCATTGTTGTAAAGGTCGATGATCCACTTGTCCTTGGGGCCTGCAACAGCATTGCGCGCAAGGGAGAGCCACATCAGGCCGCGGCCTTTCTGCTGCTGCACGCCCTGTCCGAAAAACAGCATATGACCCAGAAGGGCCTGTGCCGCGTGATGATGCTTGAGCGCCGCGAGATAGAGCCATCGCGCAGCCTGACGCGGATCTTTCTCGCAGCCCTTGCCGTCGAGAAACATGCGCGCAAGATTGTATTGCGCATTCGGATCGCCAAAATTCATTGCGGCAAACTGGAACATCGCGAAGGCGCGGGCCGGATTGGGCGGCACCTTGGATTTGGCTATTCCATTCAGCGCGTAAACACCAACGGCAACAAAGGCATTGGACACAACAGCGCGTTCGCGCTGATCCATCGCCTCCTCGTCGTCCTCGTGATAATTGTTCACAATGCTCAGAAAATAATCATAGGCCTGCTGGTCGTCATGCTGCACGCCGTCGCCATCCGCATACATGCGGCCCAATTTCCATTGCGCCAGCGGATAGCCTTGCGAAGCGGCATATTTCAGGGCAGCAACTGAATTTTCGTAGGCGCCCGATTGATAATCCTCCAACCCCTCGCGAAAGGCGTCCTGAGGATTCGAAAACAGCGGTATTTCAGGTTTCTGCTCGGCAGGCAGCCGCGACCCGTCAAGCGCCAGAGCTGGTCCGGCACCCAGAATCGAAATCAGGAGCGAGCAAATTACGGAGCGACTAGCCATCTGTCTGCACTCCGCCGGCAATAGCGAAAACTGCAGGCCAACCGCGCCATTCCGAACAAGGACACTCATTACCCGACTTCGCCATAAACCAGCACCAAACTTGACTTTCAACAGAAAATAACAAGCGCAAAAAACTCTGTCATATTCTGTTCATGTTACCTGTGATCAAGCGCGCAGTTTATGGCTGAAACGCGGCAATCCAAGCCTGAAACGCAGCGATCTGCGATTCATTTTCAAGTGTAGCACTTTTGCAACAATATTGACGCGTGGCTCAGCCGACTGCCTTAAGGGCGAGTTGAAGCTTGGCAACGCGGGCCAGCGCCTCCGTCTGACGGTCGCGGTTTTCCTCGATCACTTCTTCCTTGGCCCGGGCCATGAAATCAGCATTGGCAAAGCGCGCGGCAATTTTGTCAGCCTCCGCCTGCCACTTCTCGATTTCTTTAGCGAGACGCGCCTGCTCGGCAGCAAAATCCACGAGGCCGGCGAGAGGCAGAGCAACCGTTTGATTGCGCACTACCAGTTGCACCGAGCCGGACGGCACCTGATCGGCGAATGAAATATCGGAGATTCGCGCAAGACGCTTGATCGTATCGCCGCGCGCGGCAATCAGCTGTTTCATTTCAGCCTGTGCGGAAACAAGCACCAGCGGAATCTGCGCCCCGGCATTGATGTTCATTTCTGACCTGATTGATCTGATCTCGGAGACCAGATCCACCACAAAGCCGATCACAGCTTCAGCGTCGTTCGCCGGCAGATCCACAGCCTTCGGCCATTCGGCCAGAGCCAGCACACTCGTGCGCGGCGAACCGGCGAGCCCCTTGATCGCCCATAATTCCTCAGTGATGAACGGCATGAACGGATGCAACAGCTTCAGGATTTCATCGAGAACAAAAGCGATGGTTGCGCGCGTCTCCGCCTTGAGCTGCTCGTCCTCGCCCATGAGGACTGGCTTGACCAGTTCGAGATGCCAGTCGCAAAATATGTTCCAGACGAATTTATAGGCGTGCGAGGCCGCCTCGTTGAAGCGATAGGCCTCAAGCGAGGCCGTGACGGCGGCAACAGCCCCGGCTGTCTCGCCGATAATCCACTGATTGAGCTGCTCCCTGACGGACGCCGGATCAAATCCGGCGACACGCTCGCAATTTTGCATCTCGGCGAAGCGCGCGGCATTCCAGAGCTTGGTGGCAAAATTGCGATAGCCCTCGACCTGCGCCTTGGCGAGCTTGATATTGCGGCCCTGCGTGGCGGAACTGGCCATGAAGAAGCGCAGCGCGTCAGCGCCGAACTTGTCGATGAGTTCGAGCGGGTCAACAACATTGCCCTTGGTCTTCGACATTTTCTGGCCTTTTTCGTCCAGAACAAGGCCATGGATATAAATGTCATGGAACGGAATTTCTTTTCGGAACTGCAGCCCCATCATCATCATCCGGGCTACCCAGAAAAAGATGATGTCGAAGCCCGTCACAAGAACCGATGTTGGGTAATAGCGCTTGAGTTCTGCAGTCTCGTCCGGCCAGCCCAGCGTTGAAAACGGCCAGAGCGCCGAAGAAAACCATGTATCCAGCACGTCCTCATCGCGCTTGAGAGCGCAGACATGCCCATAATGCTTGAGCGCGGCAGCCTCCGCAGCGGCCTGATCCTCGGCGACGAACACCTGCCCGTCTGGTCCATACCAGGCCGGAATCTGATGGCCCCACCATAATTGCCGCGAAATGCACCAGGGCTCGATATTCTCCAGCCAATGGAAATAGACCTTCTCATTGTTTTTAGGGACGAATCGCGTCCGACCGCTGCGCACCGCCTCCAGCGCCGGCCCGGCCAGCGTCTTGGCATCGACATACCATTGGTCGGTCAGCCACGGCTCAATAACGACGCCGGAGCGGTCGCCATGCGGCACCTTATGCAGATGCGGCTCTATTTTGTCGAGCAGGCTTCGCTCCTCCATCATGGAGACAACCAGCTTGCGGGCGGCAAAGCGATCCTTGCCATGCAGCGCTAACACGGCCTCAAGATCATCGGATGGCGGCACATTGTGCAGGAAATCGAGATTGCCCCACAGCGAGAGCCGCGCCTCCGCATCCAGAATATTGATCAGCGGCAGATTATGCCGCTTGCCCAGTTCGAAATCGTTGAAATCATGCGCCGGCGTAATTTTGACGGCGCCGGTGCCTTTTTCGGGATCGGCATATTCGTCGGCAACGACAGGTATCCTGCGCCCAACCAGCGGCAGGATCGCAAACTTGCCGATAAATTGCTTCAGCGCCGGATTTTCAGGATGAACGGCCACGGCCGTATCGCCCAGCATGGTTTCGGGCCGCGTGGTGGCAACAACGATATATTCGTCCGAATTTTCAATTGGATATTTAAAATGCCAGAGATGTCCCTTGATGTCTGTGAGTTCCACCTCAAGATCTGAAATGGCGGTGAGGAACTTGGGGTCCCAATTAACGAGCCGCTTGGCTTTATAGATCAGCCCGTTGTTGTAAAGCTCAACAAAGACCTTGATCACGGCCCGCGACAAACCCTCGTCCATGGTAAAGCGTTCGCGCGACCAATCGCAGGAGGCACCAAGACGCTTCAACTGATTGATGATGGCCCCTCCGGACTCGGCCTTCCATTCCCAGACGCGCTTTAAAAAGGCCTCGCGGCCCATCTCGCGCCGGCCGGGGAGCTTGCGCTCAGCCAGTTGACGTTCGACAATCATCTGCGTCGCAATGCCAGCATGATCCGTACCGGGTTGCCAGAGAACGTCGCGCCCGCGCATACGCTCAAAGCGGCACAGAATATCCTGCAACGTATTGTTGAGCGCGTGCCCCATATGCAGATTGCCCGTGACATTGGGCGGCGGGATCACAATGGAATAAGGCTCGGCACCTGCCCTGTCGGCGCGCCCTGCACGAAATGCCCCTTCAGATTCCCAAAGGGCAGCGATACGCGCTTCAACGGACGCGGACTCAAAACGGTTATCCATCATGGAACAATCTCTTTACAGTCTCTTGGATTTTGCACGCACAAAAGACCACGCGAACAAGCATGTCAATGCGTGATGACAGTGCAGACCTATCAGATTGTTCAGCCGCCGCGGGCAACGCGCTCAATTTCGGCGCGCACCAGCTTTTCCACCAGTGTAGGCAAATTCTGATCCAGCCAGACTTTCAGCATAGGACGGAGCAAATCCTTGACGAATTCGTCCATATCGAGGTTATCGTGAATGGTTCTGGCCAGATTCAGGGCCGAAAACGCCCCAGATACCGCCTGATTGGATGTGGTGGACAGCAGTTGCGGCTGGCTTGGCGCCGCCGGCTGGCCTTTTTCGGTCACGCGCGGCTGCGGCGAAAATTCCGGCTTCATTGAAGCCCCCGCTGTCGGCTCCGGCAGCGGCGCGGTCGTCTCGCGCACGTAGGCAGGAGAATCGGTTACAGGCAACGAACTGCGCAGCGGTGTCATCGAGACGACCGTGTCTTCCTTCTTGGGCGAATCCGCACGCTGCAGTTCGGCAGGTCTTGTGGTGATTGACGGTGTTTCAGCCCGGCGCTCAGCCGCAGCATGCGCGGGCATCCGCGGCTCGCCATCGGAAATAATCCGCCGGATCGAAGCCAGAATTTCCTCCATCGAGGGCTCATTCGCCCTTTGATCGGCAGCAAGGCGATCTTTGGAATTCTGGGTCAGGTTCGCATTCATAACGAGTTCACCAATCAATACCGCGCGTGGAACTATATGCTGCGATTAGACGCTTTTTTTGATTCAGCAACAAGACCGGCTACCGATTTGATTGTGGATAGTCAGTGTTCTTCCGGCGTGCGCAGGCCATACCACTTGTCCTTGACCTGATCAAAATGCGTCTTTGGATTGTAAATTGCCACTTTCAGGCCAAGCGCGCGCGGCGTGAGGCGGCCAATGGCCGCCAACAGTGCATAAGATGCAACAACCCTGTCCCGCTGCGCCGTAACGAGGCTCACCCGCGCGTTGAGCAATGTCTGTTGCGCGTTCAGCACGTCGAGCGTCGTGCGCTGACCGACCTTGGCCTCCTCGCGCACGCCGTTGAGAGCCAGCTCTGCAGCAGAAACCTGCGCCTTGGAAGCCTCGACGACGGCTTTTGAATTCGACAGAATACCCCAGGATGAAACCACGGCGGCCCGCACCAGATCGCGCTCCGCGTCGGTCTGCAATTGCTGCTGGCTGGCTGTTTCCTTGGCCTGTCTTATTGTCGATGTGGATACGCCGCCGTCATAGATCGGCACGGATATCTGGCCGACAATTGAAGCAACCCACGAGCGCGAATTGGGCAGATTGCTTACGGAATCATAGGATTTTTGCATTGAACCCACGACATTAACCGTCGGATACAGCGAGCCCTCGGCAATTTTCACACTAAGACGGGCCGAATCGACACCATAAGCAGCGGCAAGTATCGCCGGGTGTTCCTTTTGCGAAATGCTGATCGCATCGTCCAGCGCCTTTGGCAGGCCGGAAGTTGCCGGATTTACGGGCTCCAGCCGTGAGGGATCGCGCCCGACGACAAGACGATAATTTGCCATGCTGGTCTTGAGATTAGATTCCGCAACCAGTTGGTCTGACTGGCCCTTCGCCAGCCCGGCCTCGGCCTGCGCCACGTCGGTGCGCGTAACTTCGCCAACCTTGAAACGATCCTGCGTTTGTCGCAGCTGCTCCTTCAGCACGTCGACATTGTTCTTCTGCAAGTCATAAATCGCCGAATCCCGCAGGACGTTCATGTAATAGGTGACGCCATCCTGAAAGAGGCTCTGTTCGGTATTGCGCAACACCTCGCGCTGGGCCAGCACATCGGCTTCGGCCTGGCTCACGCCGTTCACGGTCCGGTTACCGTTCCAGATGTTTTCCTGAACACTCATGCCCACGGATCTCGGCAAGGTGTTCGTATCTGTATGAACGGTGGTTCCTGAACTCGGAAAGGTCGATGCGGCGTTCTGGGCTCCCGCCTGCGCCGACAACGACACAATGGGCCTGTAACCGGCCGTCGCCTTTGGCACATTTTCGTCCACGGCACGGGTAGCGGCACGCTGGGCGTTAAGTTTCGGATTGTGGAGATAGGCTTCGGAGAGAGCGGATTGCAATGACTCGGCTCTTACCGGGCAAAAGCTCAGAACCACTGACCCGAGACAAGCCAAGGCAGCCAACTTATTCAATGGATAACGAACAAGCCCCGATGCCATGCCAACCTCTGCCCACGCCGAATCAAAGTCACATCTTTCAACACAGAAAGGAACCTTGAGCAATTATGGCAAGCCTGAGCGCCAAACCGCCAGACAAATTATCAGTTTTCAACCGAAAGACATATCGACAAAGTCAGCCTGCGGATATTCTCACGGGCTCAGAAAACGAAATCAGGCTTCTTCTGGAATGCGCTGAGGCGGGGAGCAGCCACGTCAAACAGATTTCGCGCGCTGAAAACGGCGCCGCTGCGCTCGAACTGCACAGCCTTTGCGGCCCTGCCCTGCCCCATGACGGCGATGAGACGGCCATCGTCCTTAAGCAGGTTCAAAAGCGGCGCGGGCACTTCATCCACCGCACCATTGATCAGGATTGCATCAAATTTCTGGGTGAGCCCGGCCCCATCAATCAGGGATCCACTGCGGCATTCAACATCGCCCAGCGCAAGCTTCAGAAGATTTGCGCGGGCCTGATCGCACAGCGGCGCGCTTTCCTCAAGCAATGTCACCTTCGCGCCCATCTTAGCCAGCAGAGCGGCGCTGTATCCCGCAGCATCGGCAATATCAAGCACCGTCTCGCCGGGCGAAAGGTTGATTGCCTGAATGAGCTTGGCGGTGACCATCGGCATCGGCAGTATACGGCCATTTCCGACAGGAATTTCACGATCCGAATAGGCAACGGCGGCAAATTCGGCTGGCACGAATGTTTCGCGCGGCAAGACATAGAGCGCCTCAAGCAGGCTGGGCTGCGACACTTCATTGGTGCGGATCTGCCCGTCAACCATCATCTGCCGTTGAATTTCAGCGTTCATGATTTTCACCTGTCCCTGCCGCATCGGGGAAACGCATTGTTACAAACCCGGACATCTGGAGGCCTCGGAGGGAATCGAACCCCCGTACAAGGATTTGCAGTCCTCTGCGTAACCACTCCGCCACGAGGCCTCTACATATATCCGCAGCACTCAGCTGACACCATGCCTATAGCGAGACAAAGTTCGGCCTGCAAGCCATAAGAAGCAGAAAAACACCAAACAATGCTCTTGCGTTCTGCGCCAACCTCGATTATTCCACTGCCTCGCAGCGCACTGCGTTGGGAAATAGTTCAACGGTAGAACAGCGGACTCTGACTCCGTTAATCTTGGTTCGAATCCAGGTTTCCCAGCCATCTGTTTTTATTGAGTTTTCTTCTCTGCGCCGACCAGACCGGTATGACCGGTTTCCACCTTGGTTTCCAAAATTGTTCTCGTTTCGAGCTTTCTAATCGCTGATTTAGCAAGTTCAATGTCGCGGCTGAAATAGTGCGAATCCAGAATCGAATTGACATCTTGGAGCGAATGACCGGTCAAAGTGGCGATTTCGCCTTCCGAACAACCGGCAATAAAAAGCCGCGTCACGGCCGTTCCGCGCAGGTCATGGAACGTAACGCCGCTGATCCCAGCCTTGATGCAGGCCTTGCGCCACGACACGCGAAAGCCGTCCGGCGTCCAGGGAATGCCAGACTGATTAACGAGGATTTGCGGCGCACGGCATTTGGTGGCATCGAGTTGCGCTTTAAGCGGCGCTCCAACAGGAATGGTGACACGCACGCCAGTCTTGCTTTGCCTGAGCCGAATCGAATGACCATCATAGGCCGACCATGGCAGAGACAGAAGATCGCCCTGCCTCTGGCCCGTCCACAAAGCCAGGATCAAAGCCAGTTTCAATTCAGATGAGGCAACTCGGTTGAATGCGGCTTCGTGTTCGGCCGACCAGATGTTGTCATTGCGATCGCTCTTATAAAGGCGGCCGCCCTTCTCGCACGGATTGCCGGGCGTCAGGCCGCGATCATAGGCCCATGACAAAACGCGCGCCAGCACCGACCAGCTGTAATCCGCCTGTCGCCGCGACGCCTTGGCCAGCTTATCGCGCCAAGCCATAAATTCACCGCGAGACGCGCGATCTGCAAGGGCCTCGAGCGGGAAATCGCCAAATTCCTTTTCGATCAATTTAATTTTGCCGATGTAATCTTGCCGCGTGCGCAGGGCGAGGCCGGTAAATTCACCGCTTTCCTGATAGGCATGGAGAATAGAAAGAATTTGTCCGGACGGCTTGGCTTTTCGCTCTTTCACCGCTTCATTGTATTCGGCAATAAATTCTGGCGTTCCGAGCTTTGCATAAAGGCGGGGACCACCGCGCCAAGCATACCAATATTCGGCGACGGATCCGTCAGCCAGACGTTTGACGACTTTTTTAAGCCCTTTGAGCCGTAGCCGCACGTTTTGCCTTCCATGCTTCAAGAGCGCTCGAAGGCGAATCCTTCGGCTCGCCGGAGACCAATACGATTTTCCCATCAGAATTGATCTCAATGCGCGTCACGTCAAGCCCAGCAGCCTTGGCGCCTTTTATGGCCCGAGCGATATCCGCTTGACGAAATCTGACTGAGCCCCTGGTCATATGACTTCCTTTGCCACCACGAAGGCAGCCTTTAATGCCGACCTACAACCGGCTTACAGAACTTCCGGCTTGCCATCGGCGCCGCAATAGCCGTGACTGATGTCGATCGACTGGCCAAATCCCGCCCGTCTGGATGGATTATTTATCGAAAGCTTGGGCAGCCAACGCCAGGACATGCATTCAGATCCAATGCACATGGTCGTCGGCATATTGTCCTCGTTGCGATTGTAGCAGGCGGCAGATGTGCCGTTCGCCTCCAGCTTGCGCCCGTGTCTGCACCATTTTGTTTTTGCTTCATCTTCGGTCATTGGTTTGATCCTCAAAACGGGATATCGTCATCGATACGCTGTGATGTGTTTTCAGCGGGGTAAGACATGCGGTCGTCGGGGCGGCTGCGCGTCGTTCCGTAAGAATCCTCGGAAGGCGGCGCGCGCTCTGACTTTTCAAGCAGCGTCAGCTCCCCGCGAAACTTCTGCAAAATCACTTCGGTTGTGTAACGCTCTGCACCCTGCTGGTCAGTCCATTTGCGGGTGGCCAAAGCGCCTTCGAGGTAAACAGCACTGCCCTTTTTCAGATATTGTTCGGCAATCTTCGCCAGGCCTTCATTGAAAATTACAATATTGTGCCATTCAGTGCGCTCCCTGCGCTCGCCGGTGGCCTTGTCGCGCCAAGTGTCCGACGTCGCGAGGCCAAAGCTGACGATCTTGTCGCCAGACTGACTTGTTCGAACAACAGGATCCTTGCCTAGCCTGCCGATTAAAATGACCTTGTTGACGGATCCAGACATCACGCGACCTCTGCCGTTTTGGCAGGCTGCTCGATGAGCTCCAGGCCAAGATAATGAACGCCAGTTTTCAATCGCGTCTTGGAAAATCCTTGATTTTCAAGCTCGGCAGCAAGTTCAAAAACATTCAACGTCGGCGCATTATGGGCGACAGCGCGATCGTTATAGGCGACGAGAAGATCACTGGCCTTAGCCTTGGCTCCTTCAATCTTGCGCGCAGCCTGAGCCAAAATCGCTTCAAACGACATCGGAATTTGAGCGGCTGAATCGGCATCTTCGATGCAAGTTGTTTCCGAATCTGCGTCCTGGCTTATTGAATGGTCCGGCAACAAATCGGAAATCGCCTCGGGCAGCCACTGAGCAGCGCGAGCGGCCGTCGTCACCATCTCGCGCGCCGCAAGCTTTTTCGAACTGGCGACAAGCTGAGCAGCACTTTCCCCCTGAATGGCAAGCGCTATCGCGACGATTTCGTCGTGACTGATCGCTTTGAAAAAGGATTCATAGTCAAAATGACGCACGATCGCTGCCTCGAGCGCGCTGTCCTGCGCCAATTCACAAATGATGCTAAGCCAATCGTCTGTAAGAAAACGAACGTCTAGCCGGCAGGCAACGACGCTGGTCAAGGCCGAAAGAACGTCGACATGCGGCGCGGAGCGCGCAAGATCAAATTTATTTGCAAAAGGTTCAAGAGTCATGCTCTCGAGCAACGGTATCCCGTCGCGCTCTTCGGCGTTAATAAAATACGCAGATTTCATAATGTCTGAGCCAGGGCTCAAAAGCCATGCGAGCAACAAGGCCAGAGCGTGATCCGGACGTCCCTTTACAATGTCGCGAATTCCGCGGTTCAACGCCTCGAAAATAATCGGCTGAATCTTGCTTGGAATAGGAGCGCGCGGCGCCGGCATTGGTTCTTCCGAACCTGGGCGCCGTACAATCTGCTCGCTCGAAGGTTCGGGGATTGCCTTCTTTCGAAGTGCCCAGTTGAATTCAACATCACCGTCAAAACCAATATCGACCGAAAATCCGAGCCTGGAACGCTCTTCGCGCGATATGGCGCGCAACAAAGCCCGATAATTGATATCGGCTATTTTCTTCTCGTCGTCTGGGTTGCTTTCATCGAGATCCGCAAGCTCATCCTCTTCCGAATCCAAATAATCGAACCGTGGCACTTCGTCATAATCATAAAGACTTATGTCCTCGGCGTTTACACCCCAACCCCAACCATCAAGAGCTATTTTGGAATCGATGATCGACTGAAGCTTTTGAGCGGCAAGAAGACGGACAAGCGGTCCGTTCTTCCACAAGGATTCATCGGTAAAGAGATCGTCCTCGATCTGACCGCCTGCAGCAACGTAGGCCTCGGCACCGATAAATTTGCATAGCCGAAAATTACTGCTGATTGTGTCGCCGACCAGGTTCTTGCGAATGAACGATGCACTCGGCATCTGAAACCCCCAATGTTCCCTGGCGAGCTCGAGGACGCGGCATTGTTGTTCGTGGCTGTCATTGATCGTAAATGCCTGCGCCGCTTCCGCCGTCAATTCACCAGCGCGCCAAGCTGCGCGGATATCAGGTGCAAGTCTGCCAAGACGCATGCGTTTACGAACATGAGTTTCATCGACGCCGAAATCGCGGGCAATGCGGGCAACATCAAAGCCTTCCAGATGCAATGCGCAAAACGCTTCAAATTCATCCACCGCGTGCATGGGCTGATGACCGACATTTTCCGCAAGACTGGCCTCACGCATTTCGGCTGGCGAACCAAAATATTCGCGGCACGGGATATAGCCCGTCTGATAATCCTGCTTATCCAGCAGTTTCAAAGCCGCATAGCGGCGACCGCCGGCCAAAACGTCGTAAGTTATCGCATCGGCCCGACGATGCACCAAGAGTGGCTGCAATAAGCCGCTCGACTTGATGCTCGCCGCAAGACTGATGACATCTGCTTCGTCAGGCATCGAGCGGCAGTTGTATGCCGAAATTCCCGAAATTTGCGACAAATGAAGATCGATATCCGAAAAGTGGTTCATGGAAATCTCTGTTTGGTGGGGCTCGGAAAATATTTAAACGTCGCTTTGAACACTTATTTTGAAGATGACAGGTGCCTCTTCGCCGGTGCGCGCCGCGCTGTATCGCTTAAGCGCCAGCCGATCGACGTAATCGGCAAAGGCAGGAAAGAGATGTTCCTCGACCTGGGACTGCGTCCAACCAAGGGCGAGCATGTTATGTTGCGATACGGGTAACCCGCGTTCACGCAAATAAAAAATATCAGAAGCCATATCCATGCGGATCGCATGCTGATTGGTTAGCAAGCGACGTGTTCCGGGATAAGGAACGCGCCTGGCGCTTTCGGCCTGATTTTCGCTCATCTCTGCACCTGAGCGTAATGGAGATGCAGAGGCTGCGGAGGACATACCAAGCAATAGCCAGTCATCCCACCAACGATGATGCAGAACGCCGCCAGGGCTTCAAAGAAGCGCATCATTGTGTAACCTCCGATTTGGAAATTGCGGTCTCGATTGCGATCAGCTGAAGTTCAGCGCGCAAAAATTGGACGGTGCCGCTCATACCCATGGAGCGAAACAGTTCGAGCAGATCCGCTACAAAAAGCCGTGCGTTCAACAGGGCCTCAAGCGCTTCAGGAACGGCTGCAAATTTATGCGCCTGGACATGGGTCAACACGGACGCCGGTTGAGCCATGCGCGCGATCGTATGGCCTTCGTCAGATCGAATTTCGTAACAATTGAGGCCGGCGTTAAAGGAAACATTCATGAACGTTCCTCACCTGCCCTGGCAATTTCTGTGGAACTCTGTGCAGTTATCGCTGTCTCGGTCTCAAGCTTGCTGAGGACCAACGGAAAGTGGAACGTTATCTGCTGGCGTTTCCACCCTGCCGACAAAAGGTCGTCCACCAGGACGCAACCGAACTCGCCCATAATCAACTTAACGTCGGCTGCCATCCTGGAAACGATATGCTCGCGCGTCGTCATTTGGTCCCGCGGAAGCGGCCAGATGGTGCCGTCATGGGTTGCGCGTGGTGCGTCGCTCGAAGCCGGTAAAATCATAACGGCTTAGCTCCCTGCGATAAAGCATCGAGCTGCTTACGGCAAACTTCGCAGGCTTTTAAAAAGGATAAAACAGAAGTGTTTAAAGGCCGGATTGCAGCTTCGATTTCCTTCCGCTCTCGTAATCGATAAAGAGAAGGAGCTATTACACAGCCAAAATTTTCCATGTCCTGGCATTCTTTTTCGAACGCCATAAACGTCGGTTCGTGAGTTTTTAAAAAATCATACGCGAGGTTGATATATCCAAATGCTTTGAGCAATTTTTCCTTCGCGAGCTCCGTCGCAGTATTGCCTTTTTGAGCATTGGTTTGGTTGTCGGCGTTGCCCTGCTCTCCACCGTCCGTTGTCGATGACGAGCTTCTCGTAAATGCGGACATGGAATTCTCCCACGCATAAAAGCATGAGATTTCCTATTAGGAACTAATAATTTTGTCAATTAGTTTCTAATAAATTTTTTGGATAGCCTACATCGTCTCGCAAAATATTAGGCCGACGGCAAATTGATAACGGAATATCCAATGTTTAAATGGATAAAAAATCTTTTTCGAACCGAGCAAAGACCGCCGCTCGATACCAATAAAAATTTTTCCCTTATCCATTCGAAAATATCTGATGCCCCCGTCCAGATAAATATGACTTTTCCGTCGGCGCTTAAATCAGAAGACGAACAGTTGGTTTGCTCGACGATTTTGACGAAACGTGAAAGCAAAACCGGTAAATATTATTATTCAAATTCGTCGTCAAAATGGCTTTTGAATATACCACGTATTGAGGGACGCGGAGTTGGTAACTTCGGCCAGGAGGTTGCAGGGAGCTCTCACTATCAACAAAACCTGGAAAAAATAGTTCAAAGCACTCACGACTGTTCGGTATATTATCGAACAATTGCAGTTCTTATCCCCGAACCGACAAATCGATATGACAAAAATGCCATACAAGTACAAATAGATGAAAAAATTGTTGGATATGTTAAAAAAGAAATAAATATTCTACTATCTAAAGAAATATGTAATTTAATTAACTTTTCAAAAATTCAATGTAGAGCTCTAATAATAAAGTTTCCCTATAACGGAAATTTATCCAAAAAAATTAAAGTAACACTAGATATAGAATTTCCAATTTCTATTTGGGACCCAATTTTAAAGAAAAATTTACCCGAAAGAAATCCCCATTTAATAGATCATTTTGCGTCTGATATAGGACGATTGGATAACCTTTGCCCGTCATGTGAATTCGTGTTTGAAAAAAGGCCATTTAAAAAAACAAAATGCCCTAATTGCGGTAATTTTATATTCGTAAGAACAAGATTATTTGATCGAAAACGAGTTCTTTTATCGCGGGAACAAGCAGATATAATAGAAAGAGAGTGGATTAACTATCGCGGTTAACCAAAATTATAAATATTAAACAACTATTTTGCCATGACACCTAAATAGCGCCAAGCTTGCAATAGTTCTATATCATCAATCGGCGGCGCGTTGTGACTTTCCAAACGCCAAGTGGTAGATGTCGTACCACGTCTGAGAATTTTAATCATTCGATTTTCATCAAGCGTTTCTACCACAGCATATTTCCCAATAAGAGATGCTGGACTTACGGGTCGCGGATCATAAAGAACAATTTCGCCGTCCATAAATCGGGGCCACTGCGATTCGCCCTTTACGACAAGCGCAGCAATTTCACCATCACCCGGCATTTCATATTCGTCGGCAGCTTGGATTTCCACTGTATCACCGAGGAGCACTACGCCTGCTCCGGCGCCAACGGTTCCCAGAATAGGAATAATTTTCCTATGAGATTTGCTTGAGCGCATTTCTCCTTTTCCGTGCATCAGCCATTCATAGCTAACACGAAAAAATTTGGCATATCTTTCCCCGGCCCGGGACAGACCGCTTACACCGCGTTCATGACCGTAATAAGTTTGTTCCGAGACGCCCATCGCATGAGCAGCTTCTCTCGGAGTTTTATAACCTGCTTTTTCACGTGCAATTTTCAGGCGGTCGAATTGTTCACTCATGTTCGACGCCTAACAAAAAAAATTATTAGAAACTCATTGACTGTTTCTATTAGTTTCTAATAATAGGAGTATGAATCGTATACACCTGCTTCGAAAACACATGAAATGGTCTCAACAGCAAATGGCTGACTATTTGCAATGCTCTCAAGCAAATATTTCTCGTCTCGAGGCGGGCGCACCTGAAAAGGGAGCAATAAAAAAGCTTCTCGATCTTTTGGAGCTGGAAGCCGCGTCAAAAGATCGGGGTTCGGGCTCTGAGTTTTCTTCCAAAGACGCCGCCTGACAGCAACGCCTTTGAAAAAATTTGACGACGATTCCTTTCATCGTCGTCATCCCCTGCCCTCCTTGGGCGTTCCTCCCTGAACTGCCTGGCTGGACCGAAATCCAGCCAGGTCTTTTAGGGCAAACATGACCTGGCTCGTAAGGGCGGCTCACGGTTTGGACCATTTACCCCGTTCGGGTGGCCGATATGACAACTGCATATTTTGCGTCTAAAGCTCGGAAATCTAAAATCCCACCTCCTTCTTCCTCTCTCTCTCCGACGATCTCACTATCGGAGAGAAAAATGAGGAAGTCCTGTGGTTTGAGTACGAGAGTCCTGCGGTCCGAACCGCAGGGTTTCCCGAGCTGGGCGCGGTCAGTTTATCCGCGCGATACGGCCAAGCTTATTGCGACGGATCTCGCCGCGCCCGTTAGAACGGTTGAAAGCTGGCTTGCCGGATCCAATCCTAGCCTGGCGTGGTTTTGCCGGCTGATATCCTTTTACGGACCTTCGTTGCTTTGTGCGGTTCTTGGCCAGCACATCGGTTGGCTTGACATGGCGCGCATGGCGCAGGAGCAGGCCGATCTTGAGCACCAGCTCGCGCTGCTCGCGCAGCGCCAAGCCAATCTCAATCAGAAAATAGTCATGACGGGGAGAAAGCCATGAAGGGCTGGACATGCGCGCTGTTGACTCTTTGGCACGGATGGCGAGCCGGACAATGCCTTCGTAACGCTCAGTACTGGGCGCGAAGGGCCGAGGCGGCGCAAATAAAGAGCGCGCGGTGGATTGAACACAAGATCGAGCACGATATCGCGGTCCACGTTTTGGAGATGCGATAATGATCTGGACTGAGGAAAAACTTGATTATCTTAAACTCTGCGTCGAAAGCGGCATGACGGCCTCCGCGGTGACGGAGAGTTTCAATCGACATTTCGGTCCCGAAGCCACGCGAAACGCAATCTTGGGTAAGGCTTTTCGAACAGGGCTTTCCTGGCAGAGCCAGCATCATGCGTGCGCCAAGCCAGTCCCTGCGCTGCCGACACAAAAATCAAAAGCGATGGTCCAGCCAAAGCCGCAGGATCGGTTGCAGCCACCGATTCAGCCGAAGGCAACTGAGAAGAAGGCAGATGCAAAGTCTGACGCGAATTTGATCCAGTTGGAACCGAAAGCACATCAGCAGCCTGGAAAGCCGATCGGTTTAATGAAACTGACATCAACGACTTGCCGCTGGCCCGTCGGAGATCCCGGCGAAGAAAATTTCGGTTTTTGTGGCCAAGACGTTCAAGGGTCTGGAACAAAGCATTCCAAGGTTTATTGCCCGCACCATTTTCGGATTGCTTATGTGCCGAGCAAGCTCAGCGACAAGCGGAGGGCGGCATGAGAGAGATTCTTTCCGAACGCCGCGCTTGTGCGTCGTTTGATTTCATCTTTCGCGAACAAAAGCACACCGTCACCCTCGGGCTTTATCCCGACGGCCGTCTTGCTGAGGTTTTTCTTAATCGGCACAAACGCGGGACAGATGCGGACAACGATGCACGCGATGTGGCAATCCTGATTTCATTTGCCCTTCAACACGGCGCAGACGTCCAGAGCCTCGCCAAGGCTTTATCTCGGGATGGAAGTGGCCAGGCACTTGGTCTGGCTGGCCATGTTCTCGATCTCATCATCGAGAGGGCTGCGCCATGAACGATCTGTTTTCCGCAGCGCCGGCGCCGGGATCTCCATCGCGACATTCGCCTGATGCAAAAGCTCCAGTTCTTCACAAGATCTGCGTGATTTGCAGCGCTCCGGGAAATTTTGGTTTTGGGGTCAATTTGCGAGCAGGTCAGATTGGTCGCTGGTCCTGCGTTCGTCATCGCGATGATGTGAGGGGCGTCAAATGAGATCTATCTCCATTGAAGGTTTTCCCACGCCAGATTGTCTCTCCGATGATCCGGGACCTGCGCCGATGCTGCAATGGCTCGATATTGCCGATCTGGTGGTTGATCCTTCCTACCAGCGCGAAATCATCTTGCCCGATGGTGAGCAATTTAAAAAAACGCCTGGATATTCCAACGTGCTGCGCATTGCGCGCCATTTCGATTGGCGAAAATTTTCCACGGTTATTGTGAGCCCGGTTGAAGGCGGTAAATACGCCATCATCGATGGGCAACATAGAACAACGGCTGCGTGTCTGCGTGGTTTGAGCAAGGTGCCGTGCCAAGTCGTTCAAGGTACGCGCGTCGCGCAAGCGGAAAGCTTTGCGGCAATCAATCGTACCGTTACGGCAATTTCGCCGCTGCATCTTTTCCACGCGCAGCTGGCGTTCGGAGATGCGGTTGCTAAAGAACTTGTCGACGTGTGTTCGGGCGCCAGGGTTAAAATCCTAAGATCCAACAAGACGCGCAATGTCATGCGTCCGGGAGAAACTGTTGCCTTGGCGGCATTGCGGGGATGCTTGCGCCAGTATGGCGGCGTCGTTTTGTCTGCAGCTTTGTCAGGCATCACCCAGACGAGAGATGGCAATCCGGGCATGATTATTCGCCTGGTTATTGAAGGATTATGCAGTGTTCTGAGGCTGCGTGCCGATTTGGTGCGAGATAGGACCAGATGGCTTGCACTTATGCAGCAATGTAACATTTCCGATTACTATGTCTCGGCAGGCGGCTGGAAGGGATCAAGCAGCGATTTTGCCCTGTTAGTGCGTGCGCGTCTTAAATCTTTAGAAGAAAAACACGATCTTCCCGTCATTGTGAAAAAGCCGGACGTTACGCCGCTACAGGCCAAAAAGTCGGCTGCGCCCAATGTTCCCGTTCGAAAATTTGTTCCTTCCCCGTTGGCCAAGGGTCAGGGAAGAATTACGGACCATCGTCAAAATGGTGTTGTTGATCTTGGCGATCCCGCGCCTGGCAGGTCCGCACTTGATCAAAGGCTATCGAAATGAGAAGCCAGTTTGATCCTGCATTTGACGCCTGGGTTGATGAGGCACGCCAGATGCGCGTCGTCAATGAACTTTCACGCCGCGGCATCTCGGTCATCAATGAAAAGGGTTATCCTTGCCCTGGGTGCGGCGGCAACGACCGCTTTGCCGTCAATATAGCCAAGAATGTCTGGGGATGCCGCGCATCCGGCACCGGTGGTGATGCCATCGCATTGGTTCAACACATCGAAGGCTGCGATTTCAAAACCGCGGTCGAAATCCTGACGGGGCGCCCTGCTCCGCATGAAATGGCGGAATCTGAGGCCGAAAGGCAAGAGAGAATGGCGCGCCAAGCGCGTGAGAACGAACGGCGTCGGATCGAAGAAGAAAACAAAGCGCGCGCTCAAAATGAATTTCGTGAGGCCGAGCGTGCGCGAATGTATCGCATCTGGCAAAAAGCTGTTC
Source organism: Methylocystis sp. sgz306128 (assembly GCF_056032725.1). Taxonomy (NCBI): domain Bacteria; kingdom Pseudomonadati; phylum Pseudomonadota; class Alphaproteobacteria; order Hyphomicrobiales; family Methylocystaceae; genus Methylocystis; species Methylocystis sp. sgz306128. Next base: position 180,478 of record NZ_JBVYWO010000004.1, on the reverse strand, counting down.
CAGCCAAAGGAACGATGGTCGAAGATTATCTTGCGCTTCGCGGGCTGTTTTTGCCGGGTTCATCATGGCTTAAATTTATGGCCGATTATGCGCTTTGGGATCGCCCGGGCGGTAGGGTGATTCATCGTGGTCCGGTGATGCTGGCTCAGATTATGGGCCCGGACGGACGCTTTGCCGGCGTTCATACGACCTGGCTTGACCTGCGCGAGCCAAAGGGCAAAGCCATGATTGCCGATGACAGCGGTGAAATGATTGCGGCTAAAAAAGTGCGCGGCAGCCAAAAGGGTGGCTCAATCTTGTTGGCTCGTCATTGGAGCGCGCCGTCCCTTGGACCACGCGTGATGTTTTTGGGCGAAGGTATTGAAACGGTTCTCGCCGTCTGGTGCGAGCTGACCGAACTGAGATCACATTGGCTTGTCGGCGCCGAATTTAGATCTTCCGTCAATCTGGGCAATATCGGCCGGCGCGCCGCGGCAACAATGCCGCACCCGTCCGAGGTTTTTGAGGACAAGACGGGAAAGCAGCGTCGGCGCATGATCCCAAATGATGAGCCGTTGGCAAATGACGAATGGCCAATGATTCCCATTCCTCCTAGCGTTGAGATTCTGTTTCTATTGGGTGACGGCGACAGCGAACCTGTTCGCACGCGAAATGCCATGGTTCGCGGCGCAAAAAGCTTTGCCAGTGTTCGGCCCGATCTCGACATAAGACTGGCTACAGCAGGCGCCGGCGTCGACTTCAACGATTTGCGGAGGCGCGCATGAGCTGGCCTTTTGCCCCCCTGAAGCCGGCGAGCTTCGATCTGGTCGTTGCAGATCCGCCATGGCCCTTTGCTGTTTATTCTGAAAAGGGACAAGCAAAGTCTCCTGAAGCTCAATATTCGACTATGAGCATGGCCGATATTGCCGCATTGCCAGTGCGTCAGCTGTTTCCAAAAAGTGGCGTGCTCTTGTTATGGTGCACATTTCCGTTGCTCGTCGATCAAGGTTTGATCGCCCGGCAGTGGGGCTTTGACATCAAGACCGGAGGTGTTTGGGCCAAACGCACCATGTCAGGCAAAATCCGCTGGGGAACGGGTTATGTGCAACGATCGGGCTGCGAGCCCTATCTGATCTGCACGTTGCCAGGTGCGGACACGCGCGGCGGCCGCAGTTGTTTGAATTTCATTGAAACATTGGATCATGCATCGATCGATGGCTTAGCGCGGGAGCACAGTCGCAAGCCCGATGAATTCTATTCGATGTGTGAAACATTATCGCCAGATGCACGTCGCTGCGAACTTTTCGCGCGAACACGACGCAAGGGTTGGACGGCGTTCGGCGATCAAATTGGCTTGTTTGGGAGAGCGGCATGATCCAGACAGCAGCGGTTTACGACCATAAATCACGCGGCCGCGATTTCAGTGGTCTCAAAAGTGATCATCGCCTGCCAATCAATCAAAATGCGTCCCTTGCCAGGAGTGACACCGCGTGCTTCCAGTACGTCAGGCACAAATTCAACCAGCTTTCGTTTCAGGTCATCCTTGCTGGCAGCTTCGGTCGTCATCGCACTGTCGTCGCTGATCGCGACCCACACCCTGGCGTCATCATCGTAAAAGGCACGAAAATGAATGGTGACATCGGTATTCATGATTACGATCTCCGTCCGAAGCCCATCCTAGCAATCCTTCTTCCTCAAGTCGATTCAAGGAGGGCCGCATGATCAGAACCGGTCTGTGTCGCAATGTGCCTTATCGGCAAATTGAATATTATCATGCCCGAGGCTGGATGGTCATCGCGCCTTGGAACCCGATTTGGTCAGTGCTGATGTGGCATTGCGAATGCGGCGAGGTACAGCCGTGAGCGACGATATTGCCTCGAAAATCGACTCGGCCGAGATCTTGCATTTTCCTGGAAAAGCAAGATCCGCGGTCGGAGCTGAAGACGGCTCTGCATCGGCAAAAATATCAGCGGAAACTCCCTCTCTCGCTGAACAAGCAAGCGGCCTGCCAAATGATGTTTCCGGCTCTTCTGGAAGCGGTATGCCGCCTGGTGATGGTGGAAAGGGAAACCAGCCCCGCGACGATGGCGACGGCCCCAGTCACATCGTTGAAACATTAAATCGAGAATACGCACTTGTTTTGATGGGTTCGCGCGCGATCATTATGCGTGAAACACCATACGCGCCAATCGAGGATCGAACGCGCATCCTTTCGCTCGATGCGTTCAAATCGTATTTTCTCAACAAAGGTTCATCGATCAAAAAGCGCGTCAAAGACGAATCTGGTGAGTGGGTCGAGAAAACAACCTATGTCAAATGGGCTCCGCATTGGTTGAGCTCAAAGGAACGGCGCACCTACGACGGTGTCGAGTTTTTTCCAGATCGCAACAACGCGCCGGGAACCAAAGGGTATTTCAATTTATGGCGGGGATTCTCTGTCTCGCCGGATACGGGACCGCTGCCGGTTTCCGCGGCCGGCATTGAGGATGGATTGCGCCCAAGTCGCCGGCTGAAATATCGCACGTTCTGGGACCACTTGGAAAACAACGTCTGCAGCGGCGATCTTGAGCGGGCAAGATGGGTTTTCGGCTGGTTTGCACATATTGTGCAGCGGCCGCGCGAACGCATCGGCACTGCGATTATTCTTCGGGGCAAGCAAGGTGTTGGTAAAACCAAGATCGGTGAACATTTTGGCGCACTCTTCGCCTCACATTATTTTCTTGTCGATGATCCGCGCTACCTCACGGGGCAATTTAATGCCCACATGGCCAGTTGCTTGCTGCTGCAGGTGGATGAGGGCTTCTGGGCTGGCGACAAGGCTGCTGAAGGGCGTCTCAAGGGCTTGATCACTGCGCCCAAGCAAATGATCGAAAACAAAGGCGTTGATCCCATTCGTCTCGATAATTACGTGCGGCTGATGTTCTCGTCCAACGAGGACTGGGTCGTGCCTGCCGCCATGGACGAGCGGCGCATGGCCGTGCTCGATGTGATGCCCAACCAAGCTCAAAACAGCCCTTACTTTTCCATTATGGACGAGGAAATGACGAATGGCGGTCAGGCGGCGCTTTTGGCGGATTTACTCGATTTTGATCTTGAAGGCGCTAACGCGCCGGATCTGCGAAAAATACCAAAGACTGAGGCTTTGCTCGAACAGAAGTTGCGGTCGCTCGATCCGGTTACCGGCTGGTGGTACGAGCGATTGTGCGACGGTACAACGACCAGGCGCGGTTCGGAATGGCAGTCTGACTGCGCGGTGGACACACTGTACGACGATTTCGTGCACCAGGCGGAAAAGATCGGGGTACGTCGAAAGGCGGACAAAACAGCCTTCGGCATGCGCATGAGCAAGCTAGTTCCGGGTCTTAAAAACAAGAAGAAGAATGCACGTTTCCAGCTGCCGACGGGCGATTGGGAGACACGACGAGCGCGATGTTATGAGTTGCCCAAGCTCGAGGTCTGCCGTGCTCTATTCTCGGAGCAGGCAGGCCAGCCGATAGATTGGCCGAATGACGCTGGCACGACGGGCGAGCGGGGAGTTTCGGCTGAAAAATCGGACAGTGAGGAAGATGAACACGAATTTTAGTGCCCAACCTGCCCAACCTTTTTTTGGCTTTAAAAAAAGGTTGGGCGCAAAAAACGATATTAAATCAATGACTTGCCCAACCTGCCCAACCTGCCCAACCTTTTTCCTCACGTGACGCACGCGTGCGCGTGCGCGAGGCGACGGAAATGTTTGGAACGACAACAGGCAAAAATAGGTTGGGCAGGTTGGGCAGGTTGGGCAACGCGTTGAAATATATAGATAATAATGCGCCCAACCTTTTATTTATTTATAAAAAAGGTTGGGCAGGTTGGGCAGCTAAGCCAGCGAAGATTGAATTTTTGAACTTTTACGCCACAACGGAGAGCGGACGATGCGGCAACAACTAAATGAACGGGTTGATAGTTTGGGTGCAAAGGGCATTGAAGCCCAGCGGGTTGCTGCCTATGAGGCGGCTGTTGCTGCCGGCTATGCGCGTCTTTCAAAATTTGAGCCGGGCGAAGGACGGTTGAATGCTGCGCAAAAGGCCGCATCTGATTTATCACTTGCAAATTCGGACGCTGTTATTCGGGCTCTTAAAATTATGCGGCATCCTGATGCTGGTGAACGACAGCGCAAAGCTCGCGGCGCAAAAGATTTAGCGCGTTGGAAAAATATCAATCGTACGTCTAGTTCCGAGATCGCTGCAAAGCGCATACGTAAGGCCCGTGAGGCAGCGCGCTTGCGTGAGGCGAAGAATTTGAAGCTGCGTCAGTCAGCTCGTTTGCGCGGGCGCGTGCTGCCATGTTCCGCCCCCTACTGGTATGTGATCGTTACCGGGCCGCAGTCGGAAGTTCGGGCGGCTGTCAACCTCGAGGATCGCGGCTTTCAGGTCTATCTGCCGATGCGCGCCAATGAACGAATTGTCAGCCGTCCTGGACGTGAGCCTGAGCGCAAGCAATTTTTGCAGCCTCTCTTCGCCGGCTATTTGTTTTTAGCCGATAACGGCCGGATGGATTTTTCGCAGGTCGAGGGTGCCAAAGGCGTTGCCGGCGTATTGCGCATTGATGGTTCGCCCTACCCTCTAATGGGTTCGGTTATCGATCGTATCGCGGCGCTGGAAAAGCAGGGAAATTACGACAATTCGCTTGGCGCAAATCTTGTTCCTGGCAAAACTGCGCGCGTGAACGATGGGCCATTTTCCGGTCATTCGTTAAAAATCATCAAAATCGAACCAGGAAAATTCGTCGAAGGACTAGTCAAACTATTTGGGCGTGAAAGCGTGGTGCGCATAAACGACTTGCGCGTTTTAGAGGCCTCGTGATATTTAATGATTCGGACGACCCCGATGACGTTACGCCCAATGAGCAGAGCTTTCGGAGCCACTCGCGTAACAGCGGCCCAGCCTACCGGTGAAACGGTCAGGCGCAAATGGAGGTTTATGGGGTTTTTCCGACATTTCAGTTTCGCAGAGTAGAGCATCGGTAGCTCGTCAGCCTCATAAGCTGAAGGCAGCGGGTTCAATTCCCGCCTCTGCAACCAGTTTGATCGGGTTTGTTGAATTGTTGACTCCGTTAAGATTTGCCTATGCTATGCCGTTATAGGGAGGCAAGTATGGGTACAAAAGATTTAGTATCGGATAAATCTCAATGGCAAAAATCGAACAAGCCGACTCCAGCGCCAACGCCGACGCCTCCGCAACCGGATCCCCCAAAGCCGAAGCCGGGAAATACGAGGGACAGTCCGTTAGGTCCGCGTCCGCGCTAAGCAAAGCCGACGAACTTTCAATGCGAATTCTGCGCGCAGCGGTCTATTCAGAAGATCGCCAAGCGTTTTGCATTTTTATGGATCGGCTAAGTGCTTTAATGGGTATCGTGTCGGGAACGGCTTTGGTCGCGGTGGCGCAATTGGATGCCCCGACATTTGGGTTGTGGTTTGGCTTCGTCATAGCCGTTCTTGGTGGTCTTAATCTTGTATTTGATTTTTCGGGACTTGCGAGATCGTATGCCGAATCGCGCCGTGAACTTATGGACCTGTATGCTCAGGCAAATGAAAAAGCCGATCTTGATAAGATTGAATGTATTTTCATGTCTGGCTACGGTTCGTCGGCCATAAGCTTTTATGCTGCCAATGCGCTCGCATACAACGCTGTTCAAATTCAATATGACCGCCCCAAAGAGACGCTGATTAAAATTACGGCTTGGCAGCGCTGGACGCGGCATTTGTGGCGTCATTCGATGGCTGACTTTCTGCCCGCGGATTTCCCTTCTATTTAGCGCCTTCGGGCCAGCTATTATGAAATTTGACTGATTTGTGCAATTAAGCGCCGGTATCGCCTGATCAGCGATCGAGAGCAAGGAAACACGGTCCTGGTCCCTTGCCGCTTTGTGGCTCATGGAAGTCGATTTTTGATCGTCAACCGGATTTGCGATTAACCGGCGAGACTCAAACATGCTGTCGTTCGCTGACGAACTGAAACAGGTTCATATCAAGGTCGATCTGATTATTTCGTACATTGTGAAGGTAAACGCCATGAAAGAATTTGACTCTCTGATTTCCGACGTTGCCGCGCTCGAGACCGCGATCATTAATCTTCATGCAGATGCCGTGAAGCCTGCCGATATTGCTGGGCTTGGCGCACGCATTCAGGCTGCGACAACTGCATTGACAGCTTTGACCGCGTCCAGTGAGCCGGCGGCTGTTGCTGCGACGGATCCTTCGTCGGCCTCCTGATTGTTCAATTCCCTTCAACTGCCGCGGATCTGATCGACCGATGGTTTTCAAGTCACGCCTGACAGCTGTCAAATCTCGATTGGTTTCAATTTCCGGGCGCTCGATCGCCGCGTTGCCGAAACAAGCTGATCCCTATTACTTTTCGGCAGAGCATCGGGAATGGCGAAAGATGGTGCTCGAGCGAGCTGGTCATGTTTGCGAGTACGCTGGATGCGGCCGGCGCGAACCACGCATGTTCGCGGATCATATCGTCGAGATAAAGGATGGCGGATCTCGAACCGATCTCGCAAATGGTCAATGTCTTTGCGGTCATCATCACACTTTGAAAACCAATGCCGAACGAGCTGCCAGGCTCGGACTTAAACGTTGAAGGTTGAACCGGATCAGGTTGGTCTGATCTCGATCTAGTCGAACAAGTCATCGGGTTGGCGGTTTGACCAAAGCCACACAAATGCAATTGGCTGCAAACCATTTTGCCGTTCGCCGCCCTCGCGAGGATTGCATCGAACGGTCGGCCGCGCGTTGGGCTTGGTCATAGGGGGGGTAAAAGTTCGGCGCCTTGACCCCTCGCAACCGCGCACACTACCATTCAGAGAATTTTTTTCATGTCCGTGAATTTCGACCTGTGGGGTGATCCAATCCCTGAGCCGACAGAGACGCGCGGGCGCCCAAAGCACGTGGTAACAGAGGAAAGACGGCTTCGGGTAGCCGTTTTATGCGCTTTGAAGCGCTCTTCTGCCGAAATTGCCGCGGCTATGAACATCACCGAGCCCACACTTCGGAAGTATTATTTTCGGGAGCTCAAAAGCGGGTTTGTCCAGAAGCGAGCGGAGGCGCTCGTGCTTTTGTGGGAGCTGGCCAAGAAGGGCAATGTCGCCGCGCTCAAGGCTTTTCTAAAGGAAACCGAAAAGAGCGACATGCTCGAGGCTGCCAAAAACTTTGAAGGTCCGGTTCGCCATGCAAACAAACCGGCGAAGCTGGGCAAGAAAGAAGAAAGCGCCCTGGCGGCGGAAACAGCCGGCGATAATACAGATTGGGGAACTGATCTGAAGCTGCCGTTGCAATGACCTGGGACACATCTTGCCCCGACTGGAAAGAGCGGATGCTCGCCGGCCGTTCATTGGTTCCGGATCTTCCGCTGTTCAAGGACGAAGCTGAGCGCGCTCTTCGCATATTCAAACGGCTGCGTGTGCCAGATCTGATCGGGCAGCCGCGAATGGCAGAAGTTGCCGGCGAGTGGCTATTTCCCATTATCCAGGCGATTTTCGGTTCGTATGATCCGGACGCGCATAAGCGGATGATTCAGGAATATTTTTGGCTCATTCCGAAAAAGAACAGCAAGACCTCGAGCGCCGCGGCCATCATGGTTGAGGCTTTGATCCTGAATCGTCGCCCTGAAGCCGAATTTGTCCTGGTGGCGCCGACGATCGATGTTGCAAACAGGTCTTTCAAACAGGCCAGCGCCACGATCCGGGCGGATGCGGAACTGGAAAAGCTGTTCCATCACCAACAGCATATCCGCTGCATCACGCACCGGCGCACCGGCGCTGTTCTGCAGATCAAGGCAGCGGACACGGAAGTTGTAACGGGCGGCAAACAGGTCGGCACGTTGATCGACGAGCTGCATGTTCTGGCCGAAAAATCAAACGCACATGAAATCATGATGGAATTGCGCGGCGCTCTCGCTGCCCGGCCTGACGGATTTCTGATTACGATCACGACCCAGTCAAAAAAACCGCCATTCGGCCTGTTCAAAGAGGAGCTCAACAAGGCCCGGGCAGTTCGTGACGGGGTATTGAAACTGCCGCCTGGGCGCCAGCTGTTGCCGATCCTTTATGAGTTGCCAACTGAAATTGCAGTCAACGGCGGCTGGAAAGACAAAAAATACTGGTCAATCGTCAATCCCAATCTTGGATTGTCGATTGAAGAAAACTTTTTGGAAAGCGAACTGGCGTCTGCAGAACAAAGCGGTCCGGCAAAGCTGGCTCTGTTTGCATCTCAGCATTTCAATGTCGAAATCGGCCTTGGCCTGCAAACGGATCGATGGGCTGGCGCCGACGAATGGATCGCTGCAACAGATCCCGATTTGACTCTTGATGATCTTATCGCACGCTCGGAAGTGATTACGGTTGGTATTGATGGCGGCGGCCTGGACGATCTTTTTTCGATCGCTGTTGTTGGTCGGGAACGGGAAACCAAGCGGTGGCTTTCATGGGGCAAATCGTGGGTTTATCGAAAAGCTCTCGACCTGCGTAAATCCATCGTCGCCAATCTGACGGATTTTGAAAAGGATGGCGATCTCAGGATCGTGGACATGCTCGGCGAGGATATTTCCGAGGCCGTCGCTTTGATCGAATATATCGATCAGTCCGGACTGCTTGCCACCGTCGGTCTCGATCCGTTTGGTGTCGGCGCGATCGTGGATGCCCTGGCGGAAGCCAATATTGCCGGTCAGGATCGGGTCGTCGCAGTTCCACAAGGCTTTCGCCTGATGGGAGCAATCAGAACGGCTGAACGCAAACTTGCAGACGGAACTCTCAAGCACGCGGACCAGGCGATCATGCGCTGGGCTGTTGGCAACGCAAAGGTCGAAGTCAAAGGTAATGCTGTGCTGATTACCAAGCAAGCCGCAGGCACGGCCAAGATAGATCCCTTGATGGCACTGCTCGATGCCGTCGCCCTAATGTCGATGAATCCAGAACCGCGTGGACTGTCAATCTGGGATCGCCCGGATTTGTCGGTATCGCTCGCGAGATAATGCGGGATAGGAGCCGTCGATACCATGAAGTTCATGAACGGCCTCAAAGCTCTTGCCGGGATATTCAGCGGCAACAGCAGCGGATCCAAGATAACCAATGCATCGCCAGAAAACCCTCAGACATCACTTGCCGATCCGGCATCGTGGTTGTCGGATTGGGCGTCGGGCGGACAGGGCGGCGTATTTGGGCCGCATATCAACGAGCGCACCTCGATGGCCGTCTCCGCGGTTTACAGGTGCGTCTCCCTGATTGCCGGTATTGCTGCCGGACTGCCGCTAAAAATCTATCAACGAAACGAAGATGGACGTATTGAGGCTCCGCGCCATCCGTTGCAGATGATGATGTCGGTCGCCCCCTTTCCCGGTAGATCCATGACAGCTTTTGCCTGGAGAGAGGCATGGATCGTCAATGTGCTGCTGTGGGGCAATCATTATTCGATCATCCGCTATAACAAGGGCGGCAAGATTATTGGCTTTGAAAACGTCCTTCCGTGGGATGTGGAAGTTTACCGGGTCGATAACCGCAACAAATACCGATGCATGATCTGGGATACGGCCTTTCTGCCAAATGTCGACGGGCCGACGCAGCGGGTTGAGTGGGTTGACCAAGATGACATGATCCATATTCCAGGCCTGGGCTTCAATGGGATCGCTGGCGTCTCAAGAATACGGTCCTTTGCGCGCGATGCCGTGTCTCTCAGCAAATTGCTTGAACAACAGACCGGCCGCGTCCACGAAAACGCAGCAAAGCCGTCAGCCATCATTTCTGTATCTTCAAGTATTTCAAAAGATGGTTTTGAACGGTTCAAAGCGCAATTTACCGATGACAATACTGGTCGCTACAATGCCGGCAAACCAATTTTTGCGGACAAGGATACGACTTTTACGCAGTTGCAAATGTCGCCTGAAGATTTGAACACGATTGCCTCCCGCCGCTATCAGGTGGCGGATATATCGCGGTTCTTCGGGGTACCACTGCATCTGCTGAATGAGACAGATAAAGCGACGAGTTGGGGCTCTGGCCTTTCCGAACAAACGCTGGCCTTTCTGATCTACACGATCGATCCGGATCTGCATCGCATCGAGTCCGAGCTTAATTACAAACTGTTTTTCGGAACGGATTATTATGTCGAGTTCGACCGCGATGCGCTGATGGCCATGGATCCGCTGAAAGCGGCTCAGGTTGCACAGACGGAGATCGCCAGCGGCGTAATGCTGATCAATGAGCGGCGCCGTCACAAAAATCGGCCTGCTGTCGAAAACGGCGATCAGCCGCTGATCAATTCGACCAACGTGCCGCTTGCCAAGATCTTCGCGCCCGATGCGCAGCCTCAAGCTGATCCGATTGCCGGCGGCGCGCCTGTACCGGTCGCGGATCCAAAAGAAACTGATACTCCGTCGGCCGACGAGGACACTGAAGGAAACTGAAATGCACCGTTACGGACTCGTGGCCGGAGCTTTTCCGGCAAATGTGTTGACGGCTTACGACAAGGCCAACCGACAATTGACGACGCCGCGCGCCCGGTTTTCGCAGCGCGTGCTTGTGAATTTTGCCGGAACCGGTTCGGCACGTGCACCACTGACAGTTCGCAACAGCGATGATGAAAGTAAACCGAGCGAAATCCTGCTTTACGATGAAATCGGCTACTGGGGCGTCACAGCCAAGGATTTTGTCAAGGCGTTGGCTCAGGTTGGCGACGGACCAATCACGCTGCGGATCAATTCGCCGGGCGGCGACGTATTTGACGGATATGCGATATATAACGCTCTCAAAGCACGATCCGCTCCTGTCAATGTCATGATTGATGGCATTGCGGCTTCTGCAGCGTCATTCATCGCCATGGCTGGATCGACTGTTACGATGGGCGATGCATCCATGATGATGATCCACAATGCCAATGGTATTTGCATGGGCGACCGGCGCACGATGACGGACATGGCCACCACACTGGCCAAGATTGATGGTCAAATTGCCGGAATTTATGAAGCCAAATGCGGCGCAGATCCCGGTGCATTCGCGGCGGCCATGGATGCCGAAACATGGTATACTGCGGGAGAGGCCAAGGACGCCGGCCTATGCGACGTGATCGCCAACTCCTCCAGCGCGGCGCCCATCGATCCGATGGCCAATGTTGTCATTTTCGAAAATCCCATTGCCGCCAAAGAACGCAAGCGGCCTGGCATAGGTAACGCGATCAAGAATGGCGTGCAGCCTTACGATCCTGACGGCGACGGCGATAATGACGCGCAAGAGGCTCTTGATGCCATCGACGACGCCATTGCTGCCTTGAGTGATGCAAGGGCTGCGTTGACCGGCGACGATGACGATATGCCAGATGTGGATGTTAAAAAGCAAAATCGGGCGCGAGACAAATTGCGAGCAGCAAAAACGGAATCGGAATGGCAATGCGGCGCGGCACGGGACTTGCCGATTAATCAGACACAATCCTGGGACGGCCCTTCCGCCGCTGAGCGGATGCTTGACGAAGCCGGCTTCAACGGCTCCAGCCCTGATCCTGGCAAAGCCAAACGCGGCTTTCTGGCCTGGGATCATCATAATCCGAATTTGAAAGGCTCCTACAAATTGCCGTTTGCCGACATGATCGACGGCAAGCTGACCGCGCTCAAAAGCGGAATCGATGCGGCGGCCAGCCGCTTGCCCGATACGGACATTCCAGAATCGGTGAAGGACGATGGTCGCGCCGTCCTGGACGAATACGAAAAGCAAATGAAGCCGTCTGAAAAAACATCTGACATGGCGCGTCGTTTGCGGCTTGCCGAAGCGATGGCTGCCATATGACCGGCGCGATTGATATTAAAGCCAAGCCATCGGCGCGCCGCCACGTGCGTCTTCTTACACTTGGCAGCATTGTGCTGTTTCGCACACGAGATCCAACGTTCGGCGGCAATGATTATGCCGCGATCGTAACAAAAGTCCATTTTAACGGACAGGTTAATTTGATGGTAATGCCGGACAGCGGTTTGCCATATCCCGTTCAAGAAATTGGCCATGTGAGCAAGTCCCTTAACGTTGGCTGGGACTGGCCGGCCAAAATCTGAATTTCCGGCAGGTTGCCGGATTGCCCTTTCGGAGCCTTGGGCAAGCTGACCGTGACGCCGTGGTGGCGCACATCCCCCGATGGAGCCTAGATATGACCTCGAAGGAACTGCGCCAGAAGCGCGCCAAACTTGTTGAAGATGCACGTGCCTTTTACAATTCAATCGTTGAAAAAGGGACGCCGACGGCTGAGGACGACGCGCGGTTCGACGCGATGATGGCCGAAGCTGACAGTCTTAAGAGCCAGATCGACAAGCTCGAACGCGCTGACACTGCTTATGCGGCGCAGATGGAAGAGCTGCGCGGCCGCGCCAACCGTAACGGCACTGATGTTGAGCAGGAAAAGGAACTTAAGGATCTGGAAGCCCGGGTCTTTAACAAATACGTCCGCGGCGGTGTTGCGGCGCTGAAGGGCGAAGAGCATGAAGTCTACGCGCGCAACTTTCAGAACGCGCTTGGTACGACCCCGGACACGTCCGGCGGTTATGTTGTTCCGCAGGGCTTTTACCAGCAGCTGATTGATGCTCAATTGGCTTATGGTGGCATGATCGAAGCCGCATTTGTCTTTGACACGACGACGGGCAATGCGCTGCCGATCCCGACGGACAATGACACGACGAACAAGGGCGCTATTCTTGGTGAAAACACCCAGGTTGCCAGCCAGGATCTGTCGTTTGGCGCCGTTACCATGAATGCCTACACCTATACCTCGAAGCTCGTTCTGGTTTCAAACCAGCTGCTTCAGGACTCGGCATTCAATCTGGACGGCTTCCTTGCCAACAAGCTCGGCACGCGTCTCGGTCGTATTACAAACGATCATTTCACGACCGGCACTGGCGCCAGCCAGCCGACGGGCGTGGTTACGGCATCAACGCTTGGCCAGACCGGCGCCGCCGGCGAGACCAATTCTATCATCTTCGACGATCTGATCGAGCTCGAGCATTCGGTCGATCCGTCCTATCGGCTGGGTGCCAAGTTCATGATGGCCGATTCGACCTTGAAGGTGATCAAGAAGTTGAAAGACGGCATCGGCCGGCCGCTTTGGCAGGCGGGTTTGGCTGTGAAGGAACCCGACACCATCAATGGTTATTCCTATGTGATTAACCAGAGCATGCCGGCTATGGCCGCAAATGCAAAATCGGTCTTGTTCGGAGATTTCCGCAATTATTACATCCGCCGCGTTGCTGGTGTGCAGCTCCTCCGGCTCACGGAGCGTTATGCCGATTACAACCAGGTTGGCTTTCTTGCCTTCCAACGTTGGGACGGCCAGCTGATCGATGCGGGAACGCATCCGATCAAGTATTTCGCCAACTCCGCTACCTAATGTTGAGCGCCGGTCTTAACTGACCGGCGCATCACGATGGCCCTTGGCCTTATCAACGCGACCCCGCTCCTTCGGAGAACTCCCATGCAACAATATGACCTTCATAACAACATGAAAGTTGTGCGCTCGATCTCGCCCATCGCGGTCGGCACCACAGGCACCGGCCAGACCGGCAAGATCGTCGATCGTTCCGGCTATGCCGGCGTCGAATTCCTGATGTCGTTTGGCTCTGTCACTGCAACCAATGCCGCCTTTACGGTTTCTGTACTGGAAGGCGATGCCACAGGCGCCATGACCGCTGTAGCGGCCAGCAGCCTGCTTGGTTCAACGGCAAACGCGACCGTTGGGCAAGCCGCCGCCAGAACCTCTGGCGTCTCGAAAAACGTGACGAAGCGGCTGGGCTATATCGGCCTCAAGCGCTATGTCCAAGTCAATATCAAGTCGACGGTTACGGCAGGCACGCCCGTCGGCGCAGATGTGCTGCTGATGAATCCGTCCAATGCGCCGGTCGCCACGTAGTGGTTGACCTTGCAAACCCGGCATCTGATCGGATGCCGGTCATCCCTTCCCTTCCCGTTCCGGACCATGTCGCAATTATTGGTCTTGGGCCGTCGGCCGAGGCCTATCTCGACATGGTCAAGCGTATGGGCGGCCGGCGAAAGTTTGCCGACGAAATTTGGGCCATCAACGCCCTTGGCGACATTCTGCAATGCGACCGCATTTTTCATATGGACGATGTGCGCATTCAACAGATCCGTGCGGCCGCTGCGCCAGAGAGCAACATTGCGGCTATGCTGGACTGGATGAGGATCCACCCTGGTCCAATTTACACCAGTCGCGCACACCCAGATTATCCCGGGCTGGTTGAATTTCCGCTGGAAGATGTAATCAATTCTTGCGGGATTGCCTATTTCAACAATACGGCCGCTTATGCAGTTGCCTACGCCGTACATATCGGCGTCAAGCAAATCACCATGTTTGGCTGCGATTACACGTATCCGAACGCGCATCACGCCGAAATGGGGCGAGCCTGTACCGAATTTCACCTCGGAATTGCTAAAGCACGAGGAATTCGCATTGGTCTACCCGATCAAACGTCACTCATGGACGCCATGTGCGCTGCTCAAGACCGGCTGTATGGCTACGATACGGTTGAGTTGACGCTTGAGGGCGGCGGTGACGAACCCGTTCGTGTCAGCGCGGTGCCGCGTGAACAACTTCCGACAGCTGCAGAAATCGAATGGAGATACGATCATTCGCGGCCGGCCAATCCGATGCTGAGGGAGACGGGTGCAACCTCTCCGAACCAGACCTCTTCTTCCTGAAAGGATAAATCATGTCGATAAAAGCTTCAGACGCGACAATTGCGAACAAAGTGCAGTTCGATAGTCAAGGAGACGGTTTGATCGTCAAATCCGGAGGGCAGATTAATCTCGAAACGGGTGCGGAGCTTTACATGCTCGGGAATGGCGTGGTGATTGCCCGCGGTCAGTTCGTGACCGTCTCAGCCGCCGACACGGTCGTTACCGGACTGAATAGTGTCGTGACTGTCGTTGCCTCGATGGATTCAGATCCGACGACGGACCCAGAAATTGCTACTGCATCCATTGGCGACCAGGTCAGCGCGCCTGCCGCCGGCTCGATCCTGATCAAGACTTGGAAAACCCTTGGCGGGACGCCTGCCCCGGCGACCACTTTTGGCAAAAAAGTCAACTGGATCGCCATCGGAACCTAATTCCCGATCTTAACAGTGATTTCGGCTTCGGGAGTTATTCATGACAGCAGCAACAGACCCGCATAAAAATCTTGCATCGACACCGGTTGGGCCGGGCAATGATGCTGTTGCGGTTGTGCCGTCGGACACGGTTGACCTAGTAACCGTTGCCCGATCGATTTATGTTGGAGGCGCAGGCAACGTCACGCTGGTTACGTCGGCAGGCAATACGGTGCTGTTCACGGCAGTTCCTGCAGGCACCTTGATTCCGGTTCGTACCGCACGTGTCAAGGCGAGCGGAACAACCGCGACCAATCTGGTGGCAATCATCTGATGCGTCGGCCATCCGTCATCACCAACGTTGTTACGCCTGCGACGAGCTATGATCTGGTCGATTTGGCAACGTTGAAGACGATGCTCAATGTCACCGATACGCGCAATGACTCATATTTCAAATTGCTGATCACTCAAGTTTCGACCGCAGTTTCAAATTATTGCAACCGCGTTTTCGCTGCGGAAACGGTAACTGACAGTTTTTTTCCGCAGTGGGACGGCTATCGGCTTGTATTGCGCAATTCGACACCGCCGCAACCGCTGCAATTGACACGCTGGCCGATCGTTTCTGTGACTTCGGTTATCGAAATGATCAACAATGCGGAGACGCAGCTTGCGGTCGACGTTGATTACAAGCTCGATGCTTTTCGTGGCCAGCTGCAGCGCCTGGACAACACCGGCAACCTGATCGAATGGCAGCCCAACCGCGTTATCGTGACGTATGTTGGCGGCTTCACGACAATTCCGGCAGACATTGTCAATGCCGTGGTCTCGTGGATTCGCGGCATGTATTTTGCGCGGAACCGTGATCCCATGATACGCTCGCAAAACGCAGCCGGCATCATGGAAACCACCTATTGGTTCGGCAGCGGGCCCGGCAACACTGACGGATTGCCTCCTGAGATTGCCAGGCTGATTGATGCCTATAGTGTGCCGTTAATCGGATGATCGATGCCGCCGCACAATCCTTTACAAAATCGTCGATCGACCTGATCGGCGTGAGTGTGACGTTCTCGCGGGCAAGCGGCTTCGCTCCCAACGTCGTAACTGTTACGGCGGATGTCAATGCAATCATCCGCGAAGTGACTCCGGATACTATGGAGGCTGCGCTTACCGGTTTTGGCGCGCGCAAGCCCGGAGCGATCCAGCAAAACCAGCGAATGGTTGTCGTCATGGCGTGCGACCTGGCTGATGCAGGCTTTCCCATGCCAATTCGTCGAAACGACCAGATCATTGTCCAGATGACCGGCGCTGTTCTCAATGTCGAGCGCGTCGATCATTACAAGCGTGCCTATGCCGGTGCGATTGAACTTTTTACCTCGGACGTTTCCTGATGAGTCTTGAATTCAAGGTCGATGATTCGAGGTTGACAGCGAGACTGACCGCGCTCGGACCCAATGTACGAGAAGCGCTCGATCAGGCAGTGCGGCCGCTGGTCAACGATATTCTAAATGATGCGCGGACGCGGGCCGAGGCCCATATCAGGTATCTTGGCCTGAATCCCGGGGATTATCTGCGTTCCATTAAAGGCGGTGTTTCCAACAAGGAGACTCGTATATCGGGTTACGTACGTTCCGGTCATCCTCTGGCGCACCTTCTCGAATATGGCTTTACATTCAAGGAGCAGGACATCTACGCCAAGACTGTCGCCTCCGTAATGGCCTTTGATGGAGACGCTGGCCATATTTTAACCAGGCATGTCCACCATCCCGAAGTACCTGTTCCAGCCTATCCGGCAATTCATCCCGCCTTCGATGATTACAAAGGTCAGATCAAAACAAAGCTGACCGCAGCGGTACAAAACGCGGCAGAATCGACATGAGTACAACCCGCGAACAGGTCATGTCGGCACTTTTGGCAGTTTTGTCGGGAACGGGTGATTTTGTTACAATTTCGCGCCGAAATCGCGCGCCCGACGATATTGGACCAGCTGACTCCCCTGCTCTGTTTTTGGTGGAAAATTCAGAACATTATACACGTCCAAGTCCGGCGCAGCCTCCAGTGCGGGCGCTTATGGTCAAAGCCATTTTTTACAACGACATCGGTTCTGATCTGAATATCATTCCGGCCACGGCGATCAATAACGCGCTGGATCAGCTTGACCTCGCCATTCAGCCTGACAGTCCGGCCACAGGCCGTTTCACATTGGGTGGTTTGGTCTATTCTGTGATGATTGACGGCGAAATCGAAAAGGCTCCGGGCGACGTTACCGGCAAGAGCCTCGCTGTCGTGCCAATTCGCGTTGTGATTCCGTAAAATTCGCTTTGCGCGCTGCACGCGCCGCCAAAATTCTTCGTCGGATCGGGCATACGGCGAGGTTTTAAAACACGCTGCAAGGCGTCAAGTCTTCAATCCAGTCCCGACTTCACGTCCTGAAGCCAGCGTCAAAACGACGTCGGTCATCCTTCAAATGGAGCATTGCACATGTCTACCCCTCTCGCCGCCTTTGGCCCTGGAATTGTAATCATCACGCGCACCGATACCCCGACGCCGCTGGCGGTCAATGTCGGATTTGCGCAGGAATTCACGCTCGATGTCTCCGCAACAACCAAGGATTTATACGGACAGAACCAGTTTCCGTTGGTATCTGCCCGCGGAACCGCCAAGGTAACTGGCAAGATCAAAGCTGCAACCCTGTCCGGTATCGCCTGGAATTCGGCCTTCTTCGGCGCCTCGTTCAGCGAAGGTGGCGATAAGTGGTACATTCAGGAAGCCCACACGGTCGCGACCACAACGCAGATCGTGACGAATGCCACAGGCGGCATTGTCGACCTGGGGGTTAATTACGCCGCGAGCGGCCTGCCGCTTCAGCGTGTTGCAGCAGGATCGGAGGCGACCGGCAAATATTCCGTCAATCAGTCGACCGGCACATATACGTTCGCAGTAGGTGATGAAGTCGCGCTGCTCTTTACTTACACGAACGCGCAGAGCGTATCGGGACAGCAGCTGAATGTTTCCAACCAGTTGCTGGGTACGACGCCAACGTTTCAGCTCGACTATTATACCAATCTCAATCAGCCGACGTCGAAACCGTTTTCGGTTCGCGCATTTTCGTGCATCGGCAACAAGATCGCGCTCGCGTCGAAGCTCGAGGATTTTATCATGCCGGAACTGGACTTTGCCGTCTTTGCCAATAATGCGGGTCAGGTCTTCAATTTCAACTTCCCTGAAGTGTCGTAATTGAACACGCCTGAAAGCGTTTAATGGGTCGATTTAAAAAGGTGCTGAATGACCAAAATAATTCTCAGAGGTGAAAGTTACGAGCTGACAAAGCCGACAATTGGCCAATTGAAGCGGATCGCTGAAATTGCCGAACAGCCGGCTTCGCCATTGACCAGCGCAATCATCGATCGCGCGGTCAAGATCGTCTCGATTGGATTGTCCAAGGATTATCCCGATGACAAATTTGACGAAAATTCGATTTTGGAAATCGAAGAGCTGACTGTCGCAATGAGCCAAATTTTGAGGCATTGCGGTTTTGTTATGGGGGAAGCGAAGGCGGGAGCGGCGCCCGCCTGAACTTCGCCAGGGTTTACGGCGAGCTGGCAACGTATGCGGGATACACGTTCCCGCAAATCGATGCGATGACCCTCGATGATTATGAGGATCTTTGCACCTATTGGTCCGATCATCCGCCGATCCAGATGATGGTTCAAGCCTATCTTGGCATTAAGCCACAGGAAAAGCCGGTCTACATGACCCCGGAAGCTGCAATGGAAATGATGCAGCGCACGGGAGGAAAGATAGAAGGCGTATCGCGAATGTAAAAAATTATTGCTTACGGCGGATCAAATTACCGCCGTTGCCAAAATCATCGCACGGTTCGTATTCAAAATCAGGATAATTCGCCCTATTATGAAAATATCGCGCCAGACAATTCATCATTCGCTCGTGTGAGATTTGACGGCGCAAATGTTCTTGTTCGCGTTCTTTCTGCCATTGAATTATAAAACATATGATTGTTGCTAAAATCGCGATCGCACCAAAATCTAGCAGAATCTTCCAAGTTGTTTCGTTCATATGGTTGATCCCTTAGGCGGCTTTCGGTGGTGGAATTTTCGCCAACTCTTCGGCAAGTTTTCGCTCGGCGTGCCAAAGATCAAAAGCCATCTGCATGTTTAGCCATAGATTCGGACCATTGCCGCAGAACTTGCCAAGACGGAGAGCCATTTCCGGGGTAATCGCACTCGATCCTTCAAGAATGTTGTTCAAAGCCTGGCGAGATATTCCAAGGGTCCTTGCAGCAGGGGCAACTTTCATTGCCATTGCAGGAAGTACGGTATTTTTCAAGATAATGCCAGGATGTGTGGGCGCGCGATCTCTCGAGCGGATAACAGGAGTGTCGTTCATTTGGATTTCCATTTGGATCTTGAATTTGAGTTTCAGTGGTATTGTTCAAAATCAACGTGATATGCGTCGCCATTTTCAAATTCGAATGTGATGCACCATGGTCCATTCACATGAATTGAATACCTTTTAGGTATGTAACCATTTAGCCCGTGATAATCATATCCGGGAATCTGCATATCCTCCGCCTTCGTCGCGGCATTGAGCGCATCAAGACGCTCATTAATACGCGCGTGAAGCCGTGAATCTATTTTGGAAGATTTATTCGTCTCCCAAAATTTACGCAGATCCTTGCTTATGAACGATTTAATCATGATGAAGTGTAAACCATCGCGTTACACTGTCAAGCAACGCTTTACATTTTATGACACATTGACACCAACTCATTGGAGTTCCTATGACCGGTGCAGCAGACGTTTATGTAGCCTTTGGCGGTGATACAGCAGCACTGGAAGCCGCCCTGGCGCGCGCACAAGCTGCTGTCCGCGGCATCACGGCGGACATGCGCAAGATGTCAAATGAGATGCAAAAGACCGGAGCGTCGGCTGATTCCGAACTTGGCCAAAAATTATTAACGCTGGGAGCTAAGCTTAACGAAGCCAAGGCCTCGGTCGGCGCCCTTAAGCAAGAGATTTCAGGAAGCGCGGGTTCGATAAATGTTCTGGGAGAATCGGTTGCTGCGACAGGTGAGCAGTTTAACCGCCATGGCACTGGAATTGCGTTCTATGCGCGTGAATTGCGTGCTCTTGGTGATGAATTAAGCTCGGGCCGCTATCGTCAGGCGAGTGGCACGTTTCTAAATCTGTTTACGACATTTGCCATGGGCAACCCGCAGATCGCCGCCGCTTCGGCTGGCTTTTTGGCGCTGGCAGGTGCCGCCGCCTATTTTATTGTTCAGGCTGAGCACGCCAGGCAGGTGATCGATCAGTTTACGGCGTCGATGAATTTTTCTTCCGGAGCAAAACTGTCGCAAGGAGACATTGAAGCCCTGGGAAGCAAGATCCACAATCTGTCGGATATTTCGTCGGCCGAAGCCGTTAAGATAGCCGCAGCCTGGGGTGGCATGCGCTATGCCTCAAAAGCCGTTCTTGACGCAATGGCTGCGGATCTCGCGGATTTTGCCAAAGGCACCGGCGACAGCGCTGCCGATGCTGCTGCAAAATTGCAGCAGATCCTCGGTGATCCGATTATGGATACCGACAAGCTGGCAACTGCCTTGCACGGTTTGACTGATGCGCAAAGGGCGTATTACGAAGAGCAATCTAAAAGTCTTGATCCGTCCAAGGCACAGGCGGCAATTCTCGAAATTATTGCCGAAAAGACCAAAATTACGCGTGAAGAGACCGTCAAAAAAACCGAGGCTCTGCTTGATGAAGCCAAGGCGCAGTTGGAGGCCAATCGCGCTCTTGCTGCCTCCGGAGTCGGAATTGATCGCAGCGTCGAATTGACGGGCGTCGTTGAGCTTTATGAAAAGCAGCTCGAAACGCTGAAAAGCATTAATGCCGAGATTGAAAAGCAACCCGGCCTGGTAAGTGTGACGTCATCGACCGTGGACGATCTCCATCAGCGATGGGACGGAGTCTTCAAAACTTTGGCACCTGGCGATGGTCAAATAAAAAAATTAAACGACCAAATTATTACGTTGCAGGAAGGTCTTCAGAAGTCTACTGGCGATGCAGCCGCTCTAATCCGGCAGTTTGAAGGATTTAGAAGCCATGCTTTTCCCGACAGCGATGGCAAATGGCGCACTGGTTATGGATCTGATACGACGACCAGCGCTGACGGCTCGGTGCATGCGGTAACTGAAGACACTGTCACCACGCGCGAAGATGCTGAACGTGACCTGGCGCGTCGCATTGTTGAATTTCAAACGATCGCCGCAAGCGCCATCGGAGCTGAATGGGCAAAACTGCCGGATAAGGTTAAGGCTTCAATCACCTCAGTTACATACAATTACGGACATGTGCCGCACAGCGTAAAAGACGCTGCTCAAACGGGAGATGACAAGCAGATCGCCGATGCCATTCGTGCATTGAGCGCCAATCCTGTGCGGCGCGCCGCTGAAGCGAGTAACATTACTACAACCGGCCCGGCAATTACAGATCCCGAAAAAGTCCAGGAAGGCACCGCGGCGATTGATGAGCAAAAGGACAAGATTCTCGCTCTTAATCAAGCCAAAGCGGGCGGAACGGAAATTGACAAGGCCGGCATGGCCAACCTCGAGGCGGATCTTGCTGGCAAGAACGACGAAATCGCCAAGCAGGAACGGCTGATCGAGGGCACGCAAAAGCAACTTGATTTGACTTCGTCAGAAGCTGAACGTGGAAAACTCGAAAAGCAATTGATGGAAGAACAGATTGCTCTGCAGCAAAAGAAAAATGCGGCAAAGGAAGCTGAATTGCAACTTGGGGTTGGGCGCTCACAGGGAAAAGGGGACGCCGCGGCTGAACATGAAGCGGCCGTTGCCTTGGCAAATTTTAAAATGTCTTTGTATGCCGAAGACACTGCTGAATATAAACGCGCGCTAGGGGAAAAAGAAGCAGCCGATCGAACCTACGCGGAAACGGTCAAACAAACCACCATGCGGGCTTCCGAGGACCAGCTTCGCATGATTCAATCGGAAACCCAGCAGAAGATCGCTGGATACAACAGCGATTACCGCCAGAAGAAAATTTCGGAAGAGCAAAAGCTGCAACTGACGCAAACTGCCTTGTATCAGGAATTGGCTGCCGAAGAGGCGGTGCTGCAAAAAGAATTGCAGATCGACAATCTGCGGCCGCAGGAGCGCCAGAGAATCCTTGATCAGCTGAAACAAATGGAACAGCAATATGCTGCCCAGATCGAAAAATATCAGGAAGAAGCTGCTCAAAAAACCCAGCAGGCCTGGCAAAATGCTGCCGACACAATTGCGGGTGCGATCAATGGCCAAGTCGATGGCCTGATTTCCGGAACCATTACCATGAAGCAGGCCTTCGGCAATATGGCCAAGCAGATCATTGAAGATGCAATCAGGTATTGCGTCAAATGGGCCGCCGAACATGCCGCAACAATTGCCATGAACATGGCTCATACGGCGGCGCTGACGTCGGCCCAGATCGCGGGTAATTCAGCAGTTGCCGCATCCGCCGCTACAGCCGATGCAGCTGGTGTGGCCAGCCACGCGGCCGTCGGCGCTGCCGACATGACAATCGATGCGGCAAAGACTTTTGGCGGTATCTTTGGCTTTCTGGCGCCCGTCATTGGTCCTGCTGCAGCGGGTCCAGCTGCAGCTGGCCAAGCTACAGTTCTTGCCGCGGCATCCGCATTTGACACGGGCGCCTGGTCTATTCCGCATGACATGATGGCTGGCATCCACCAGGGCGAAATGATCATTCCTGCGAGGGGCGGGATTGCCAACGAATTTCGATCGTTCATGTCCGCAGGCGGATTTGCGGGACAAGCCAGCCGTCCTGGCAATAGCAATACCAACAGCCTTTCTGTGCATCCCACGACAAATGTTCATATTCAGGCGCTTGATGCCGCCGGAGTTTATTCGGCGCTGCGCGGCAATTCGCGTGAACTGATGAAAGCCATCAGCGAGGGCGTCAGGCAAGGATCTCATCTCGGTCTGCGTGGATTGGGATAGCCTGAATCATGACCGATTTGATATTCCCGGCTTTGGCTGGCCAAGGTTGGTCCGTTCATAAAAAGCCGAGGTTTTCGACTTTAACAGCCGCAAAGGTATCTGGGCGGTCTATTCGCGCTGCTCGATATCGATATCCGTTATGGGATTTTGAACTGACATTTGATGGATTGACGTCAGATTCGACAAAATTTGCCGGCCTGGGCGCAAAAAGCATGCAGGCAATTGCCGGCTTTTTCATGCAATGCCAGGGACAAAGCAACACGTTTCTCTATTCGGATCCAACTGATAATTCGGTGACTGGGCAATTCATTGGCACCGGCGACGGCGTTGCAACGACGTTCAATATGGTGCGAACCTTGGGCGGCTTTTCGGAGCCGGTCGGATCCGTAACAGCGGTTTCGAACATATATCTGAACGGCGTTGCCCAACCGTCTGGTTGGAGCGTAACAAACGCAAACCCATGCACAATCGCGTTCACCTCGGCGCCAGCGTCGGGCGCGATGATTACAGCCGACTTTTCCTATGCGTTTTTGTGCCGGTTTTCGGACGATATCGAAGATTTCGAAGAATTCATGTCGATGCTCTGGAATTTCAAGACGTGTCGATTTCAGAGCGTGAGGTTGCCAATGTCAAACGACGCTTTTCCGCCTGATATTACTCCGCCGGCCTGGCATCCGTCCGGAGCCGAGATTGTTGATATATCATCGGTCTATTCGGGATATGATTCGAACACGCATCAAAGCGTCGTTGTTGGCGGCCATTGGTATTTTGCCGGATTGAATGCAAGTTCGGGTATAGGCTTTAATCGAATTTCAACAACGAATTTCGACGCGGCCCACCTTGAAAATATCGATATCACCTCGATAACTTCGGCCATTCCACGTACCATAACGACTGACGGGACATACGTCTATTCGATCGGATCGCGCGAAGGATCGATCTTGTCGCCGGCATGGCATGCCATGAAATTCGACCCAGCCAATTTTGATCTCGCGCACACTGTTGCAACCGCATTATCTCTAACCGCGGCCGACAGCATCGAGTTGTTCAACAATAAATATGGCGCGCAGAATGGATCGGCTATCTATGTCGGCCAAGATTATCCCTATGATGGCGTTCATGCCACCAACAACGATATTTATCAGTTCGATACATCGACCTTTGCCCATAGCCTTCGCAGCCTGACTTCTGCGACGGCTCTTGGAAATCAATTGGCGCCCGGCGATGCTTTATACGATCCTGTCAACAACCAGGTCATATTCGTTCACGACGGATTGGCCGGTCCGTCCCGTGTATACGGTTTTCTGCTGGTTTTTTCGGGCGGCATCTCCGGCGCTCTGACGCTGGTTGATCTCAATACCCTCATACCGAATTTCTACGATGCGGCCGTCGGCCATGCGTGGATTGACGCAACTTACTTGTATCTGCCTCACTATACGGTTCTGGCTTCGCCCGACGACGGTCCGCAGGTGGCCAGAATTCGTTTGTCGGATTTCAGCTTGCAAGGCGTTTTTGATGCCAGCCCCTGTTATGCTGGAGGATTTGACGCTTCGCCGGATAGTCTTTCGGACGGCTGGTCGGTTGGAGGGTACACCTATCTGATTTCGTCGGGCATCGGATCCTCGCGGATAATTCGCATTCATCCAGATTTTACAACTTTCGACGTCAATATCATAACGAGCACGATCGACAGCCGTCTCGACAGAATTGACGGTTGGACGTTTGATGCCGTCACCAATAAATTCTATGCCGTTGCAAATGGCGGTAGCGTTGCTGTGAGATTTTCCGTTTGACCGTCTCATTTCCTGTTTTGCCCGGGCAAGGCTGGTCTGTCCATAAGCGGCCGAAGTTCAACACAATCGTCCAGGACAACCCGAATGGCGCGGATGTGCGCGTTGCGCTCTGGTCCTCTCCACTTTGGGAATTCGAATTGACGTTTGATGGTTTGAATTCGGAATCCTCCGGCTATCCCGGTCTTGGTGCAAATTCCTTGCAAACCTTGATGGGATTCTATTTGCAAATGGGCGGACAGCTCAACACGTTTCTCTATACCGATCCTGGCGATAGTGTTGCGAGCGGACAAGGTCTTGGCGCCGGCGACGGCTTCAAAACCGATTTTGTTTTTGTGCGGCCGTTTGGCAATTTCGTTGAGCCTGTCAGTCAAGTCGTTTCTGTTGCCAATGTTTACCTCGGTGGCGTAAATCAACCGACGGGCTGGTCGTTGATCGCGCCAAACATTTTGCGTTTTGCCAGCGCACCCGCCAGCGGATCGATCGTAACCGCAACGTTTTCCTATGCTTTTTTGTGCCGGTTTGTGGACGATACCGAGGATTTCGAGCAGTTCATGTCGAATCTCTGGGCTTTGAAATCGTTAAAATTCCAGAGTGTAAAACAATGAAAGCAGCCTCAACTCAATTGCAGGCCTTTCTTGTCGCAGCGCGTGCCGGAGACGTCGTCTTTTCGATTGCCGATTGCTACACGTTTACGACCGCCACGGGCATTGTACTGCATTTCACAAATTATGATGTCAATATCAGCTGGAATGGAAATCTGTTTTTAGCGACCGGACCTCTGGTTCAAGGTCTCAAATATAAATGCGCGGCCGGCCTCGAAGTCGACAAGCAGCAAATTACCATTGCAGCCCGCAGCAGTGACCAGATTAACGGCGCGGCGATGCTCAACGCAATTCGTGACGGCGCATTTGATGGCGCGACAGTGCAGCGGGACCGTGTTTTTATGAGCGCCTCGCTTACGGGCGGCATTGATGGCGTCACGCTGTTTAAAGGACGTGTTTCGACGGTTGATCAAGTCGGCCGCTCGATGGCTAAAATCACCATCGCGTCGGATCTTGTGATGCTCGACATGGATATGCCGAGAAATCTCTACTCGCCAACTTGCCTGCATACGCTTTACGATTCCGGCTGCGCGCTGAACAGGGATGAATTCGCAACGACCAGCTCCGTTGGCGCAGGTTCAACTGCATTGACGATTCTGTGGTCCGGCGCCCTTGCTGATCATGCGCAGGGAGCAATTCTGTTTAACAATGGGGCCAATGCAGGCGTTCGGGCAACGGTGGCGTCTGTTTCGGTTGGCGTATCGCTTCAGTTGACTTACGCGCTGCCAAATCTCCCGGCAACCGGAGAAAGCTTTACCGTTTTCAAGGGCTGCGATCACACTTTGGCAACCTGCACAAACCGCTTTGCCAACCAGGCCAATTTCCGGGCATTTCCCTACGTGCCGCCGCCGCAAACTGCGTTTTAAAATCGCTTTTCATTTTAATCTAAGACGGAGATCGCATGACGCAGAGCGAGGCCGACACACGTGCCGCCATTGTGGCGGAAGCGCGGTCGTGGTGCGGTACGCCCTATCATAATTGCGCCGATGTCAAAGGGGTCGGCGCGGATTGCGGCATGTTGCTCATCCGCGTGTTTTGCGATCTCGGCCTATGCCAGCCATTCGACCCTCGCCCATATCCTCCGGACTGGATGCTGCATCGTAGCGAAGAGATTTATCTGAATTTGCTATTGGCGCGCGCGCGCCGCATCGATCGCCCGCGCCCTGGAGATCTTGTGCTGTTCCGTTATGGCCGTTGTTATTCGCATGGGGGTATCGTCACCTGCGAAAACCCGCTGACGATCGTCCACGCTTTCCAGCCCTGCGGCATCGTGCTGGAAGACCGGATTGAAACCAATTCGGAACTTTTGCCGCGGCTCGAAAAAGCAATATTTGCCAGCTATTTTGCCGAAAGCGTTGCCTAATGGGATTTCTGCGGGCCAAAAATAAAGGCGTGGTGCAACCTGATTATACCGGTCTGCAGCTGCAGACCTCGGTCAATACGCTGCCGGTGCCGATTGTTTACGGACGCACCAAAATTTCAGCCAACGTAATCTGGTATTCGAATTTTCGCAAGCATTCCCATGGCACCAAAGGCGGCAAGGGAACAGGAGGCAAAGGAAACGGCGCAAATACAACCTACAGTGCCGATATCATCTTGGGGTTGTGCGAAGGGCCGATTGCCGGGATTGGCAAGGTCTGGCGCGATCAATCGACCTATACAAACCTCAGCGGCGTGGGACTGTCGCTTTTTACCGGCTCAACGCCGCAGGCGGTTTGGGGATATCTGGCATCGAGCGATCCATCTCAGGCGCTGGCCTACCAGGGTACGGCCTATGTCGCTGCCGCATCGTATGACCTTGGCGCAGGTGCGTCGATCGGCAATCATAATTTTGAAGTCAAGGGCATCCTCGATGGAACTGGCGCCAATGGCATCGATGCTGCGCCCGAGCAGGTCATTTATGACTTTCTGACAAATCCGCAATATGGCATTGGATTTGACCCGTCTGCGATCGATTATATTCCTGGCGGCGGATCCAAAAGCCTGAACCAATGCGCAACAATCTGGCACAATCTTGGTATTTGCTTTAGCCCGGCTCTGACCAATCAGGAATCGGCTTTGAGCGTGCTGGCGCGGTGGTTGCAACTGCTCAATTGCGCGGCCGTATGGACTGGCGGCCTGCTGAAATTTGTAATTTATCCCGACACGGCTGCTGCTTATACGCCGACGGTGCTGCCAACGACCTATGCCCCCAGCGGTGGTTTGACGGATGAAGATTTTATCGATGCGGGGAACAATTCCGATCCGGTCCTCGTTTCGCGCGCCGATCCATTTTCGCTGCCAACGATCCAGCGGCTTGAAATTCAGGCGCGTGTCAATCAATACAATTCCACGCCCGTCGAGGCTCGCGATCAATCCCAGATAGAAATTTACGGACCGCGCGTCGGAACTTCGATTCAAAGCCTGGAAGTTTGTGATCCGGCCGTTGCGGCTACAATTGCGCAACAGCTTCTCAACCGGACTCTGTATATTCGTGCGACCTTTA
The DNA here is from genome assembly GCF_056032725.1 of Methylocystis sp. sgz306128. Lineage (NCBI taxonomy): Bacteria > Pseudomonadati > Pseudomonadota > Alphaproteobacteria > Hyphomicrobiales > Methylocystaceae > Methylocystis > Methylocystis sp. sgz306128. The sequence continues at coordinate 152,486 of NZ_JBVYWO010000004.1, read as the reverse complement.
CCTTTAAGCTGTCTTGGGAATGGTGCCTGCTTGATCCGATGGATTCGATCACCATCACTGATGCGGCCCTCGGCCTGAATCAGTTTCCCATTCTCATTGAATCAATCGAAGAAGATGACAGCGGCATGTTGACTGTAACGGCGCAGGAAATGCCGTTTACAGCGTCGTTGGCTCCCTACAATCCGACAGCAATTTCTTCGGGCTCAAACATAGACCACAACGTAGCCGTTGATCCGGTTAATTCGCCTCCGCTGATTTATGAACCGCCTTCCGCTTATGCCGGATCTACGCCGCAGATCATGGTCGCCGCTTCGGGCGGATCCGCGGGAGTTAATGATCCGAACTGGGGCGGCGCTATTGTCTGGGCCTCCCTCGATAATGCATCGTATGGTCAAATCGGTCAGCTCAGCGCGCCCGTCCGTCAGGGTTTCCTGACGGCCAGCCTTCCGGCTGCAAATGGGTGGGATGGCATCAATACGTTGAGCGTCGACCTGACAGAAAGCGCCGGCGTCCTCGATGGAACAACCCTTGCCGGTACGCAGTCAGGCGTGACCTTGTGCTTGGTCGGCGAGGAACTTCTTGCTTTTCAAAATGCAACATTAACCGGCCCCTACCGCTACAACCTGACGGGCCTGCAGCGCGCCATGTACACAACCGAAGGTATGCTGCACTCGACGGGCGCTAATTTTACGAGGATCGACTCATCTGTCGTTACGCAAAATCTCCCGGCAAATTTTGTCGGTCAGGTCATTTACATCAAGTTTCAGAGCTTTAACATTTTTGGCGCAGCGCTGCAGGATCTGTCCACTTGCGCCGTCTATACCTATACACCACATGGGCTCCCTGCCCTCAATCCAATTGCCGTTCAGCTTTTGAGCGGAGCTCCGCTCGATCTTGGTTACGTCAACGACGCCGCAAGCATCGCAGATAATTTTGGCCTTGTGACCGAAGCAGTCGTTGACGTCATTGATCTCGGATCTACGGCAGTCGCGGTTCAAAATCCGATTGCCGTGCAACTGCTGAGCGCAACGCCGCTCGATCTGGGCCTTCTTACCTCTGCGCCAACAGTTTTTGACAATTTTGGATCAGTCAACGACGCCGTCGTTGATGTCATCAATTTAGGGACCGTACCATGAGTGAACAGCTACAGCTTCGTCGCGGGACAGCAAGTCAAGTCGCATCTTTTACGGGTGCGGCCGGCGAACTCGTAGTCGATACCACAAATAACCGGTTGGTTGTCCAAGATGGAACGACCGTTGGCGGTATTGCTGCAGCCAAACTTGGCGAAGTTATCACCAATACGCGCGTGGCCGTTGCCGACGCCGCTTATTCGGTACTTTCCACAGACCGCACGATTGCTTTCACCTCGCTCACGGTTGCGCGCGCTGTAACCCTGCTTGCCGCAAGCGCTTATCCGCCCGGCACGCGGTTGACTGTTGTTGACGAGTCGGGCGCTTGCTCGGCAACGAACACAATCACTCTCAACGCGGCGGGATCCGATCATATCAATGGCGCTACATCGGCTGTTGTTGCCGCGGCCTATGGATTTGTGGCGATCGAAAGCGATGGTGTTTCAAAATGGACAATTATCGACACCCCAGCAGGAGGTTTGACCGGTGTGTTGCCAATTGCCAATGGTGGCACGGGCTCGAACACAAACAAGTTCGCCGCTTTTGAAGTTGCTGCAACGGGTATCAACGCCAATAGCGTTGCCGATACAGCTTTGGCGATACCCCTGCCCTCCGGTTATTCAAAATATCGGATTCGCTCCATTACAGCTCTCAATCCGTCGATCTCGCTGACGGCTGCCCAGGCAGCAGTTTATACGGGGGCAACAGGAGGCGGCGTTGCGGTCTGTTCGCCGCAAGCTCTAAGCGGACTCACAACGAACGCCGCCAGTACTGCTGGTAATGCAGTCGACCTAACTTTGGCTCTTGCGGCTGCGACGTTCTTTACGGCAACGACGTTGTATTTCCGAATTACCACGGCGCAGGGCGCGGCCGCAACGGTCGACGTGGTCCTGGAAATTCAACCTTACGAATAAGGAGAATTTTGATGGCAATGAATGGTGGCGTTTTGGCCAATGCACGGGCCCGCGAGGCAACCGTTTCGGCTGTTGTGACCCGTGCGGATGGCTCAGTCGAGCACATCGGCGTCGTTACCTATTGGCATAAAAACCCGCTTCGCCGGATCGCCTGGCACATCGCGAAAATTTTAAAGAGGGCATTCTCATGACCGCACGAATTCAAGACAGTGGCCTGGCCAGCCTGACGGCAGCGTGGCTGGCATTTGCAACCTTGCCAAAATATCTGCAATGGGGCACCGGCTCAGGCGCGGCTGCCAGCGCAAATGCAGTCACAACCACGTCGACGACAGAGTCTCGTACGGCCGGAACGGCTTCCCAGGCCACGACGACAGTCATCAACGACACTTATGAAGTGACGGGGACCATCGTGGCTGCGGGCGCTCGGGCCATTACCGAAGTTGGTGTTTTTGATGCAGCCGGAACTGGTTCGCCGCCAACTGGAGGCAATATGGATATCTACGGCGATTTTGCGACGATCAATCTTTCTGCGGGCGACAGCATCAGCTTCACCGTCAAAGTTACCTTCTCGTAATCCGCGGCTTATTCAGCAATTGATCAGGGGAAAAGCATGAGCAGGCAGGGTTGGCAAGAAACACTTATCACGGCTCAGACAGACGGTGCTGCGTTGGCGAACTCGTCAGCTGCAACATCATTGCTGCCGGCGGCTGCAAAATACACATTGCCATCGAACTATTTTTCGGAGGCAGGAAAAAGCATCCGCCTGACGGCGCGCGGCCGCGCATCGACACTTGCAACGTCGCCAGGCACGCTCACCCTTGATGTGCGATTTGGCACTTTGGCGACGCCTATCGTTGTGTTCAACGGCGGCGCCATGAACCTCAACACCACGGCTCAGGTAAACGCGACCTGGGAGTTTGAAGCGGTGCTGACATGCCGTGCCATTGGCAACGGCACGAATGCGAACATGATTGGCGTTGGATCATTCAGTTCCCGTATTTTGATAGGATCGCCGGCCGTCGCCGCCGGTTATGCCCCATCAGCGCTTTTGCCAGATACTGCCCCAGCTGCAGGAACGGGCTTTGACTCAACCATCACCAATATTGTCGATCTATTTGCGACGTGGTCAGTAGCCAACGCTGCCAATTCCATCACGCTGCACGAGTTCATTCTTGAATCGCTGAATTGACAGGAGCCCAACATGGCCCTGCTGTTCCTAGATGGATTTGATGCATATGGTTCCAGTGCCGACTTCCCCAAAAAGTGGCAGACGGTCTCTAATACCTCATTAATTACCTGGCAGGGCACAGGCGGACGCTTTGGAGGCGGTTGTGCGCAGTTTGCAGCAGGCTCCGCCTACATGTTCAGCAACATATTGTCTCCTGCAACCTTCTCAGGAACAATAAACTGTGGCATTGGCGGATGGTTTAAGTTTTCAGCTAAACCGACATCCAACCAATGCTTTATGTACTGGGGTTCTTCGGGTAGGTTAAACGGCTATCAACTCTTCGTAACTCCTACGGGACAGATGGGTTTTGCCACTAGCCAAACAGGTTTTGGATTACAGACAACCCCAAACATCTGTGATGGGAATTGGCACTGGATAGAGTTTATGGTTACGGAGAGTACCTCGGCCAGCATCTCCGTAGATTTGAACGTTTGGATAGATGGCGTCAAAGTTATAAACAACAACTTCTTCGGAATTGTTTACGCTGCTCCCCTGCAAACTATGACGTTGTTTAGTATTTCCGGCGTAAATTGGCAGTTAGATGATTTCTTTGTGTGGGATGACACAACAGGACTACAGGCAGGTGAAATTACCTCAGCCATGATACCCTTGGGCCCGAAGCGCGTGGAAACCTCCTGGCCAAATGCAGCTGGATCAAACACAAACTGGGGACCGAGTGCGGGAGCTAATTACGCTTGCGTCAATGAGACAAATCCTGACGGCGATACGTCATATGTCCAGGCAACTGCTTCAGGGACGCGAGATTCCTATCAGCACACCGGCATCGTGGGGGTCAATCCAGTAGCTTCAGTCATCAATGTCTATGCCAAGAATGCTGACTCCGGGTCGATGAACATTCAAGGATTGTTCTACAACGGTGGATCATTTGGGCTTGGGGACAGCAAGACAATAGGTTCGAACTATATGACCTTGCAATTCCCGATATATCATGATCCAGCAACTGGCTTGCCATGGACTCAATCGACGCTCAACTCCGCTGAAATCGGTATAGGGGTTGTGTGATGATCGATGCCCCAAGGCAATAACAATCCATCCAGTCTTTCACTTCTTGTCGGGCAATCGCATAGGCGTGCCGCTTTTCCGGTTTTGCTAGCCCGCGTTTCAACGGTCTATTTTGAAACGGCATCGATCGATGCTCTGATCCGTTCTCGCGTTTCAACGGTCTATTTTGAGACAGCTTCGAACGATGCTCTGATCCGTTCTCGCGTTTCAACGGTCTATATCGAAACTCTTACATATTATCCCAATGACCCGGCGTCGTTAAGACAGTCCATGGGTCGGGTGACGCCGCAGATATTTCGTCCGGCAGACGTCATCAAGGTTCGCGGAACGGCCGCATATCCTGCGGCTATATCGACAAATACGAATTACACCCTTCAGGTTGCGGTTTCATCGTCCGGTTTAGTATCGGTTGCATCGCTGAAATCCGCTCTTCAAACCATATCGCTGAGCTCAAACTCCGGCGTTATGTTGTCGAGAGCAGCTGGAAAATTTTTATCGATGGGCAGTTCTGGCGCGTCGGGATTTGGATTAGGTGTTGCGCATTCAACGTCCCTTTCTTCCGTGTCTACGGTTGCCAGGACGTCAGGTATCGCAAAATCAACTGGCAGCCTGCCGTCGATCATGGTTGCCGCAGGGCTTCAAACTGCAAAAGCGACTTTTGCTGCCTTGTCGTCTGGTGTGAGTTTTGCTCGACAGGCAACCAAGATATTTTCAACCGCATCCGCGTCCGCACTTGAAATTGTCAAACAGGTTGCCAGCAGCGCGGCAGCGGCCTCAATCGGCCAAGTCACGATTGCTTTCGGCCGGGTTTTGACGCAGTTGATATCAATCACTTCGGCGTCGGCCATTGCTGCGGCAAAATCGGCAGGCAAGCAGATTGCGGTTTTTGAAAGTGGTCTGGTCCAGCTGCTCAAGTCTGCCGTTAAGACCCTAGTTCTGGCGCCGGCCTCAACAATTACGTTTTTGAAAAATGCATCCGGAACGATCGTGACCGCGGCCATAGGCACGATTGCCATTGTTCGGATCGTCGGCAAATTGGCGATTATTCAGTTTTCGAGCACGTTGGCTGTAATAAAAGATGCAGAACGAACCTTTGCGACCTTTGCAACGACAACTGTCACTATTTCTGCATTCAGAACATTATTGTTGTTGATTCTCGTCAATTCGACCAAATCGATCGGGATTATCCGCGGGGTCGGAATTTCCGTTCTGACATTTTCGGGAGGCATTGCACAAATTATCAAAAACGCAGGCCATTTGCTTTTTGCAAATGGTTCTGGGTCAGTCGCACTTACGGTTGCAAAAGACGTTCTGATCTTCGTTACGGCTGCGGCAGTCAATGCGGTAGCGTTTACACGTCAGGCGGTTACGTCGATTGCGGTCTCGACGGTTTCACACGTTGCAGCCATCAAAAATATAGCTCAAACCACTGTTGCGGCGCTCACCAGCTCGGTTCTGGTATTTTTTGGAAATATCTATTCCGTCATAATCACGGTTGCTTCAACAAGCGCTGTCGCCTTTGCAAATAGTGCGTCCAAAATTCTAACGCCTGCATCATCGGGCCGTTTGAATGTGATGCGTTCGATTGCCAAGGCCACCTCGATAAATGCGTCGGCGGCCGTTCTCCTTGGCAAAGAGACCATAAAAATATTGAGTGCTGCTTTTACCAGCACGGTCACGGTCGCTGCAGCTCGCGTGCTGTTGCTCCTTATTCAAGTTGCTGGGGCTTCGGTTACAGCTTTTCGGCGCTCTGTCGCAGCCGGAATAAGCATTTCCGGATCCGGCTTGATCAAGATTGGCAAGGCTGCTGCGCTTATTGTGGGTGCTTCCGTCAATCCGCTGGTTCAGATCGCCGCAGTGCTGTTCGGGTTCGGCGGGTTTGAAATAGACCTGCTTTTACAAGTGCCGTCACAGGTCAGGGCACTTACGGTTCCAGCGCATGTTTTTGCGCTGAAGGCAGCAAGTCGGATCGGTTCACTGGCTGTTCCTTCCCTTGTCGGATCTATCCAGGTTGTGGCCCGAAACGCCATTCTTAAAGTGACAAGTCTTAATAGCGCATTGAAGGTCTTAGCCGATGTGCGCACAGTCAGAATAACGTCTAAATCGCCCATTCTGATCATAAGAACAACAATTCGCGCGATTGCTGCGCCGGCCACGCAAGCGGCGCAAAAAATCGTTTCAATCATAAAAAACCTGAAGGTGCCATAAATGCCATTTGTCGGCGACTTTTCGCGTCCCCATGCGCCCGGAGAGATCATTAATTATCCTCTCGATTTCGGGCCGCTCGGATCAGGCGACAGCATTTCAAACGCAACTGCGGCACTGACGGTATTCGAGGGTACCGATTTAACGCCATCCGACTGGCTGATTGGATCTCCTTCAATTAGCGGAACAATTGTTACGCAAAAGATTGGCGGCGCGATGCCAAACGGACTGCAACCCGGCGTGACCTACTTGCTCGAAATAACGGTCGTCACAGCCTTGGGCCAAACGATTATTGGCGGCGCGCATATCAATTGCGTGGCTGTCGTCTGATCTATCCGGACAAGCCGGATAAGCTGCCAGCGCCATTCGGCGCCGGCTTTCACCAGCAGAAAAAGGATACATGATGCTTATCTCCCGCTGCATCGCGGCGATGGCGCTCGCTTGCGCTTTTGTTGCTACCCCGGCTGACGCCGGCAGTTCATCCGACGCGGCTTACCGCGCTGCGGAAAATATTGGTCAATATCGCGATAATCGCGGTGCGGATCTTGTCGAGGTCGCCAGGCGATATATCGGCATGGGTAATTTTACAGGACGTCACGTGGCCTGGTGCAAATTCGCGGTCAATGCCTGGCTGCGCGAAGCTGGCTACCGAATTAATTCTTCCGGCCGTGCCATCGATGCCCTTGAGCTGGGCCCGCGCGTGCGCCAGCCGCGCCCGGGCGATCTTTGGGTAACGCGCCATCACGTCGCCATCGTCGCTGCTGTTGCCAAAGACAAGGTCCTGACCATCAACGGCAACGGAAAACGTCACCGCGTCACGATTTCCTGGCGCCGCTTCGCAACGTTTGTTCGCCCTCAACGCATGGACCTTGCTTACAGATAGGATTAATCCATGAAGCCTTTTGAAACCCGGCTTGCTTTCACCTTGAAATGGGAGGGTGGCGACAAATTTACCAATGATCCCCGGGATCCTGGTGGCGCCACCAAATATGGAGTTACCCTGTCAGAACTACGTCGCTTTCGCGCTGCGCCGGCGTCGGTGGCAGATGTGTTTCATTTGACCCTTGCCGAAGCCACCGCGATCTATCGCAAAGATTATTGGGACCAGATCAGAGGCGATTATCTGCCGCCTGGTGTCGATCTGATGGCGTTCGATATTTCCGTAAACATGGGTGTCGGGCGCGAGCGCGAGTTCATACAAGGTCTCGGTACGTTGTCGCCGGTGGATATGATCAAGGCACTTGACAAGAAGCGCTGCGGCTTTTGGCGCCATCTTCGAAAGTTCAATGTGTTTGGACGCGGATGGATGGCGCGCGAAAAAGCCTGTTATGCGCTGGCCATAAAAATGGCATCGGCCGCTTCATTGCCGCAAACAGCAACCGCGTCTGGCCGATGCGTTTGGGCATCCGCATGAAATCCGCTCCTGTTCCTTGCCGGCATTGTGGATCGCCTGCACGAACAAATCCGTGCTTGTATTCGAAAAGTCATTTCGAGCTTATGCCAGGCGGCGATCCGCCTTGCTACGTCGAGGAATATCAGGACCGTCAAGCCGCACGTGACCGTTTCGACGAGCGGCTTCTTATTATCCTTTCCTTTGCCGTCCCGCTGATCATAGCGCTTCTGCTTGCATCTTTTATGTAGCCGACGCCGACAGGCAAACAAAAACTATTATCCGGCCGTCATCCCCATGTCGACAAAGCCGCAGTTCCCGACGCGTTGACGCGTCACTTCCAAAAGGAAATCCATCAATGTTCGACCGTCACAACCGGCTCGTCGCCGCAATTGTTTTGCTGTGCGCTTTTGTCTCCAACGGAAGCGCATATGCTGCCACATCTGTCGATCTTGGTCCGCTTGCAAACGGGTTGCTCGATAATCTGACGCCGGTTGTTACGGCGCTGGTCGGACTGCTTCTGACAAAAATTGCCGCGCCAGTGATTCCTGTGCTTGTGCATTATTTCGGCCAGGCTGCCGCCGAATCCATGATGAACCGATTTGACCAGCTGGCCGAGAAGGCGATCGGTGCCGGAATCTCAGCGCTGCATGACCGAATTTCGCATGGCGAACTCGTCGTCAATGTAAAAAGCGAACTGATCGCGGCGGCAATTGCTTATGCCAATGATCATGGCACTTCGATCCTGAATGATTTGGGCATCGATCCGCAAGCGCTGGAGCAAAAGCTGCTCGCCAGGCTGCCCATGCATCCAGCAGTGCCTTTCAATCTCATCAACGACGCTGCAAAGGCAGCTTCATCCTCTCAGCCCATGCCGATTGTTCCGGCAGCATAAGGAGACGTCCATGAATACGCTTAAATTTTTTGCCGCATTAGCAATCGCAACGGCGCTGGCCGGCTGCAATGTTACCACCTCGATCAACCAGATCGACGCGCAGATTGCTGCAGATCTGCCGACAATTTGCAGCCTGGCCTCGACGGCCGACGCCACCTTTCAGACCATCGTTCTCGCGGCAAACAGCGGCACGAAGGTCGTAATCAAACAGAAGATCGTTAATGACGAGCAGGCCGGCATGGCCGCCGTCAATTCGGTCTGTGCAGATCCGTCCAAGGTCAGCACGTCCACAGCCCTGCAGACCGTTGCGCGGGCTTATGCGGCAGTTGTCGCCCAGGTCAACGCGGCGAAAGCTGCGCAGGCCGCCACCACGTCAGGAGGATGATATGGCTTATTTCCTCAGTCTGCCTGGTGTGGATTACACCCTCGGCTTCCTTGGCGGGGCAGTGCTCGCTTTCGCCGTTCTTATTCTTCTGCTGAAGAGAGGCATTTGACATGCACTACCTCATAGGCGGCTTCTGGGGCTTCATCGTCGTGTTCGCGGCGATCGTTCTTTTCATATTGAATACATTTAACACAGATCTTTGAAAGGTTCGAAAATGCCTATTATTGCAGTTCTGATTATCGCCCTTTCCGGCGGTCTTGCCGTCGCGTCAAAAGTTCCCGCAGCTAAAGCACAGGTCGACGCGACCGTGATCTCGGCCGAGGCGGCAATTAACGCGCAGGCAGCCAAAGTCCTGCCGAAGTAAGGAAACATCCATGTGCTTGGCGTTTTTCGGCCTCTGGCTCTCCATGTTGGAAAACGCCATGACATATCCGGCCCGCTTTATGAGGATCGATCGATGACAATGATTCTAACCATTTTCAAGCTTCTTTCCTCCGCCTTTGGTTTTGGTTCAAGCCTTGCGGGTCTCTTTCGCGATTCAAAAGAGCGCCAGGCCGGACGCGATGAAACAACGTCGGCCACTGAAACTGTCATTTCGGGGATTGCCGATGAGCAAGCACAAAATAACGCCGTTCCTCGTAGCAGCAGCTCTGTTTCTCAGCGGCTGCGCGACACCAACGTCTCCGGGGATAAGCGCCCCACCGTCTGAAATATCGGTTCGTTTGCGGCCGATTTGCCCGACGCCGACCCAATGGACGCAAGAGCAAAAAATTACTGTCGCAGATTCGATTGATCGCCATGCGGATGATGCCGGTATCGGTTTGCTTGCGGCGGACTGGGACCGGCTTAATGAAGGTGCCAAGATCTGCCGGGGTATCAAATGACTGCACAGATGAAATCGCCAACTATGCCGGAGAGAATGGCCGTGGTGGAGACAGAAATCAAACATATCACCGCGCAGCTCTCCGACACCAATCAAAAAATAGAACGGACCAATGAGGCGTTAGGGATTCATTCGACCGATACCAAACACCAGTTTGAAAAAGTCAATGCGTCCCTGCAACGGCAAGGCGAAAGCCTTGACAAAATCGTAACCTGGTTTGAGCGAGCGCCGACGCTGCTTAAATGGGGCATGTTGATATTCATTTGCGCCACGCTCATTTCAACTGGTGGATGGCGCATCCTGCTCGAGGTGGTGACAGCCGTCATAAAATAAGCCGCTTCAAATTTACGCTCTGCCGCAAACGGCGGGGCGTTCGGGTGCGTCAACGCCCGAACACTGCGGTGCAATCGAAATCCCGCAAAGCCTGAATTCAAGCGAAAAGGCTACCCGCCGCACGCGCCCGGTGCGCGGCGGAAAGCCTAACATGTTCGCGGATTGTTCTCAATGGCTTTGGAAAATTTAAAACGTGTCAGGCCGGTTTCTCCGGCTGCTCCTTATATTGGCGGCAAGAAGCAACTGTCCGCGCAACTGGTTGCTCGAATCGAAAGCGTGCCGCACGAAACTTATGCCGAACCCTTTGTCGGCATGGGTGGCGTTTTTTTAAAGCGTCGTTACGTTCCCAAAGCGGAGGTCATTAATGATCTTTCGGGTGACGTGGTGACGCTTTTTCGCGTTTTACAAAGGCATTATGTGCCTTTGATGGATATGCTGCGCTTTCAGTTCACCAGCCGGCGCGAGTTCGAGCGGCTTCTGGCGACAGATCCTTTAACTCTTACGGATCTCGAACGTGCGGTTCGCTTTTTGTACCTTCAACGGTTGGCATTCGGCGGCAAGGTCAGCGGACGCAATTTCGGTGTATCCGCCGGTTCGCCAGGTCGATTTGATGTAATCAAACTTGGATCAATCCTTTCAGACCTGAATGAGCGCCTTGCCGGCGTGGTGATCGAAAATCTTGCCTACGCCGATCTTATTGCACGCTATGATTCGCCTGGAACGCTGTTTTACCTCGATCCGCCCTATTTCGGCTGTGAGACAGATTACGGAAAAGGAATGTTTGGGCGAAGCGATTTTGCGCGCCTGGCCGAACTGCTTCAGCGCATCACCGGAAAATTTATTCTTTCCATCAATGCCGTTCCTGAAATTTCCAGAATTTTTTCTGGCTTTGAAATTGAAACGGTCGATCTAACTTATACGATCAATGGAGATGCACAAAAGGCGGTGCAGGAATATATAATCACCACGCCTGGCTTGCCTCGTGCTTCCGATCGCGCGCCACAGTTATTCGATGAGGGGTAGCGCGATGCGATGAAACCAGTGCTAACTCTGATCGAGCGAGATGGTCGCGCGGTTTCGTTTCATGTGGCAAACGTGATCGCCAAGACTTTGCGCCCAATCATTGCAAAAAACGTTAACGTTGCCAGCGCAATTATGACAGATGAAAGTACTGTATATTCAAAGATCGTCAAGGGCTTCGCGAGCCATCACACCACGAACCACAGCTCGATTGAATACGTCTGGCTTGGCGCATATGTTCACAGCAACAAGGCGAAAAACCTTTTTTCGATCTTCAAGCGCGGTGTGACTGGTGTTTATCATTCGGCTTCTAAAGCCCATTTGCATCGCGATCAGGCGGATTTCGATTTTCGTTATAACAACCGTTTGAAATTGGGCGTTGAAGATACGCAGCGCAATGTAAATGCCTTGATCGGAATCAGTGGCAAGCGCCTAAAATATGTCGACTAAATTAAACGTGCAATTGCCATCAAGAAATCAGTAAACCGAATTGATTAGGAATTCTGAGATTTTTTTTGCATAATTAGACCGGAAGTGATGAAAACGCCCCGCTGAGGCTTCATAATTTCCAATGATATGGCGCGCACGACTGGACTCGAACCAGCACTTGAGGGATACGAAACCACACGCTCTTTCCTGTTAAGCTACGTGCGCGCATATCTTAAAACCCTAGGCTCATCGCCTAGGGTTTTTTAATTCAGGTCCCCGAAATCACTCTAGGTTCAAAAGGGCGGTTATCTGCTTTCGGGGAGAACTTTGATTCATAGTATTTATCCCCGTCAAACGTTAGAGCACCATCTGCCTTAAGCCGAGAAAGAACTGAACCCACCGTTTCTTTAGCGACGGTTGGAACGGTTTCCTTGACAATGTTCGAAACATGAATTGATGTTGCTCCTGAAGGACCGGCGCTTCGCATGATGTCAAGAATTAGTGATTTGATATTAGGCGATCGCCTTCTTATCTCCGTAACAGGGGAAACTAAATTTTCACCACTGATAAGAGCCTTGGCTCGAAGCAATCCATCTCTAATTCCTTGAAGGCGAGAGATTTCCGCTTCAATTCGCGTAATTTCATCGTCTAGGGGTTTCATTTTCTTTCCAATCGCGCTCATTTAAAGTATCCTTTGGTTGCGATGGTGCTCACGACAGGACTTGAACCTGCACGCCCCGCTGAGGACTTCGGTTTTAAAGACCGTTGCGTCTGCCAATTTCGCCACGTGAGCCATAAATTATCAATACGGCGAAAATCATGGCTGTCAAGAAAATCAATCAAGACAATCAAGTTAATGAAAATTATTCACAGGTTGAAAAGTTTAAGAAGTTTGCCTTGAAAAGCGGCTGTAACGAGTCCGAAGGGCACTTTAACCAAGTGCTAGGCAAGATTGCTCGCTCCAATCCAATGTCGGATATTTTGCCTAAAAAACTGAAAAGCCGGGGAAAATCAAGCCCGCTAAATAGGCTGGCCGCTATTCGGGAAAAGAAAATGTCGTCTGATCATTGATCTTCGTGCGCTCTGCATTCAAGCCCTGCCTATTGGCCCATGCCGTGCAATTGCGGCGGCTTCAAAGACGGCAAAGAATCCGAACCATCTTCGGGTCATTTCGATTGTAGCCATGCCGGGCGCCTGCAAAGGTTTGTTCAATTATGGCAAGCCCGGATATCTTGGAAATGAGAAACTCGCGCCAATCTATGGCGCTTCCTCCTGATAGTTGCCACCCGATCGCCACCAGATGACCTTTAGTGTTGTATCCAACCATATAAGGTTCAACCGTTCTGGTTTTCATTTTATAAGAGAACTGAACAACTTTTCGCTTTTGAATTGCATCGCAAAAAGTGTCTTGGACCGCCATACGCGCCTCCTCCTGATAATCAGGAGTGGTAAGAATACACCGATTCGCTCACCGTCAATTCCGTAATCCCCAACGAAATAGCTAGGATTCCGATCCTAGGCCGCGCCGCTATGCATCAGTATTTGTTGCGTGAAGTGTATAATCACCTGAAATTCTTCCAGATTAAACTGGTGAAAGCCCTTCATTATTTGCGTTAGAGCGCGAAGTATACAATTGCCCAACTATGAAATTTATTCGGGTGCAAATAGTTATAATATTCGCTACTTTGCTTGGCGTGCCTATTAAGATCAGTGAAATATTTTATTCGAATTATCATAGCAAGGCAGGTTATAGATGATCTTTTAACCATTTACTTCCGCTATCATTAAATCCTGTCCATGCTCCTTCACCATCTGATCTTATAACTAGCAATTGGTCATCTTTATATAGATGTGGACTTAAGGCATCTCGAATTTGAACAGCTGTCTTATTAGTGACAACAATCCATGTCGAATCCAAATGGTGCCACCAAGTCCCTAGTGCCTTAATGGCCTCTTCAAGTTTTTCATAGGTTTCGCCTTTGCTGGGATGTAAATCATAGCCAATGATGAAAGTTGCCATATTTAATCTCCGCCTGAAAATCAGGAAGTGATTATCTTACACCGATTCTTTGTGGTTCGTGAAGTATATAGTTGCCATAAATTGTGTTAAGTAGTCAAAGGATTAGGATTAGGTGCCAATGATAAATTTATAGATATCAATTTATTCCATTTGCTATTGTCAAAACTCCATTCGCAGTTATATCGGCCTGGGCCAGAAACTTGAAGAGGGATCGGCCCAATAACCATGGAACTTTCTCCGGCTCTGGGAAAAGTAATGGTGAGCGTACCTCCAGCGAGGACAATCTTATCTTCACCAGATGTTCTAAAATGGACAATATAGTTTCCCGCTTTTGGTACTTCGACTACTAAAAATATTGCCAAAGGCATTAAATTTGGAAATTCTCTCATGTTGAGGCTCGGTGCAGCCGCGCCAATCAATACGTGTTTGCCCGAAATTTCTTGCCGGGCGTCCTCACAATAAATTGCATTTAAAAGTTTTAATCGTTTCACTGGGCATCTTCCAGTTCATGCTTTGTGGTAACTGAGCTAATAACTTTTCCGACGGATTGAGGCGCCGTAGTTCCTTTCGCTGTCGGGATTACTGACTGCTTTGCAAGGCCAGAACCAAATTCCACGCGACTAATAGGCGATCCGGTTGTTGAATATACGAGATAGGCATCAAAATTCGAATGGTCGTTGGGTGCATCCTCAAATCCGAATGGCTCGATTTCCGCCTCGCCTTCCATTGCGTTCAGCAATTCGCCAGCTGTCCTCATTGTCCAGTTACCAGGTGCCTTAAGCTTCCTCGAAACCCAAGCAGGGTCTTTGCCGAGTCGTTTGGCGAGTTCGATCTGGCTCCAACCCTCTTTTTGTCGCCTCTGCCACATTTTACGAACGGCGTTAAATGACATATCTCGAAAACGGGCAAAGCCATAATCGTTATTTGCCACAATTTCTGGATCCATATTATACTTTGAAGACATCGCACTTCTCTGAAACATAGTTAACGCTCAAATTACCGTTCTCCAAAAAGGGCAACTGGCCAAAATGATTTTGCCACATGGCGGCGCATTTTTTCATCGCATGTTGCCACTCGTTAGAGCCTTTTTTACCCAGCAGTTGTCGCGAATGGGATCCAGATACAATGATCGTATCCATTTCAGAAAAACAAAATAAAATTCGCCATTGCGGCCTTGGCTGCGTAATCCGAATTTCCCAAATTCCGGGTGGAGGTGGACTCAAGCGTTTAATGAGTTGATCATGAACCAACTCGCCCAACACCCATGATGTCAACGCAGCACGCACATAACCTTGTCCACCAAGAAGTTGAATCTTAGACGATGGATCCATAATTTCTTTCATAGCCTCTGGCGTGAGAAATGCTCTGCGCTTGGATGAGCCACGTTTAGGTTTAAACGGCAACAGTTTCCCCGCATTTTGCAACTCCTGTATTCGCTCATTAATTGACATATAAGTCAATTCTCCTAATTTTCAATAAATATCGATTATTAGATCGGCGGCAACCGCGCGCCCAAATTTGACCTTCAACATATAAAATCCAAATGCTGGATTGAATCGAGATTGCGATCAAGTGAGAGTTTCGCGGCATTCCGGAGTGGTGGTTAGAAACGAAAGCGCAAGCACAAAACTCTCCTATCGATGTAATAAATAAAATTAATTTTACGCTATTGTGGCGATTACACCATAATACCGAAAAAATGTCACACCAGCACAAGTCAATCGTAGATTCCGCAGTTAAGATTACGCGTAGTCACGGTCACAGAGCCATCCTTTTCAAGATGGCCAAAGTCATATTTTTTTGAAGCGGCCGCCTCAATCTTGTTGCGCAACTGCAAAAAGGTTTCGACATAGTTCAACGCTGGGCCTTCATATCCGTGTTGAACCGCATCTTCCAACGCTGCTCGTTCGACCCGACACTTCACCAATTTAGTCCCGTCCCTCATAAAGAATCCTACACGATCTGAATCCATGTGAGGCTTTTCACTTTCTGATGTTAAAAGCATTTCACTTTCCTTAGTCGTTGTAAAAGCAATAGTGGATATTGGCATAAGCCTCGGCATCAATGTCGTTGCCGAAAGTGTCGAGACTGAAGAGCAAGCTGCCTTCTTACGCAATGTCGGTTGCACCATAGCTCAAGGCTACCTGTTTCATGTTCCGTCATCAGCCAGCGACCTCAAGACAGAGATTTGCGCAAATCCGATCATGTCAAAACTGCGCGTCGCGCCGTTCAGCCTGGCTCGCTAACTTGATACATTGAATGTCGCGATAGCTACATCGCAAATCGAACATAAATTGCCAAACGAAAGCCCGATAATCCACACGTAAGGATTATCGGGCCGGCCAAAGTAGCAATGACCGTTCTCCCCGAAATGAAACTTTGAATACGTTCAATCGCAGTCAGCTTGCGCGTACGAAAAATTTCACACGAAATGTCTGCAGTCTTGCGAGATCATTGTTGATCTAAAGCCCAGCGCTCGCGACACAATTGACATTTCAGACTTTTGTGAACTTCTCGGCGAATTCGTCACAGAATTTTCTTACATTCTCGCCAACACTATAGACAAGACGCTGATCGTGCCAGAATTCATTAAAAATCCCCGCATCCTTCAACCAGCCGATCCTGCGATAGACCGAAGCGCGAGATAATTTCGACAATGGGATAAGATCCTCCGCTGTTGTCAAAACGCCAGCCTCCTCCCGCCTAATCAATTCATCCAGCAGTTCTCTGGAGCCATGATCCAAATGAAACAGGCCATGGCGACGTTGCATGGAATTCAATATACCGAAAAAATTTGACACGCCCGACACTGTAATCCTCGTTTATTTAACCGGTTTAAAGATCAAATAATCCCTATCGAGATCAACCTCTCACATCAGCCTGACCGGCTCTGCCTCGCACCGGCACCATCCAATCGGACAATGATGATCGCCAGGAAAGCCAATTTTAGGAGGAGCTGAATATCGAAAACGCCGGCCGTTGAACTTCGCGCATTCATCACAAACATCTCCGTCATCGGCGGTCCGCCAGATGAAATACTTGCAGCCAATCGCAACGGCGTGCTCGCGATTAATTCTTGAGATAGATCGAAACCGCTCCGCCATTTCATTTTCGAACCGGATACGGTCGGCGGTAACTTCGTCGGCCGAATATTGGCCGCTCTTTGTTATCGGTCTCTGAACAAATGGCCACGGATCCGGGGTCGTCCTTGACGACGCCGCAGACATCAGCGAATGCGCGGTGCCGCTTCGCCAACCGTATAAATAGGCAATGAACTGCCAAATGCGCATGGCCGACCCAACATTGATATCGTATGACGATTAAATTTCAATTGTTTTCACAAGTCTAGACAGCGATTTGCATTTTTTTGACTCGGAAGGAAAATTTGTTCTTTTTCAGTAAAAAAGCCAAAAAACAAAAGCCGAAATTATCAACAATTTTTGCAAAATAAACACGATTTTTCAGTTTGCAAAACGCTTGTAAGTACTTGATTTCATTAGATTGAAAATTTCAAGTTTTTCCAATAATATTTAATGATTTCAATATTTAAAGTCGGACTCTGACTCCGTTAATCTTGGTTCGAATCCAGGTTTCCCAGCCAATTTTCTTGAAAATGCGCTGCCCACGTTTTTCTGTAATCGTTTGCTCTTCAAAGTGCCGCCGGTGCCTTGCCGAATTTGCGCATGCGCCGCGCACAAATTTAAGCTATTGATGATATAGTTCAACAGCATGATTAGGGCTCAGCCACGCTGACAAATTTCAACCGTCCATTTGAATAAGGGAGATTGAGATGACCCTGAACGTCAAGCAGATGATGGATTCAGCCAATGCCGCAGTGCCGCGCATCACGCCGGAAGATGCCCGGAAGATGATGGCCGGGGGACAGGTTCTGGTGGTCGACGTGCGGGATGCGCCCGAAATCGAAAAAAGTGGAAAGATCAGCGACAGCCTGCATGTTTCACGCGGCATGCTCGAATTTCGCGCCGATCCTGAATCGCCCTACTACGATAAAAGTTTCAGCAAAGATAAGCCAATCATCCTGTATTGCGCATCCGGCGGGCGGGCGGCACTGTCCGGCAAAACCCTGAAAGACATGGGTTACACCAAGGTTTTCAACCTCGGCGGCTTCAAGGACTGGGTGGACAGCGGCGGCGCTGTAGAAAAACCGATAGAATCAGGCATGTAAGGCTGAGGCCGGATCAGCTGATTCTGTCACGATCGGCAGGCTGGCTGGATTGCGGCGCAAGCGCCGCTTCCAGCGCGGCAATTTCCTCGGCGGCGCAGGAGGCTGCCTTGCGCTCGGCCCTGCGGTAAAGAGTGACGAGATTTATTCCAAACGGCGTCAGCACGGTCCCGCCACCGTTGCGGCCGCCACCCTGGGCCGAAACGGACACAGATGCAAACATCCTGTTGATGTCGTCCGCGAGCAGCCAGGCGCGGCGATAGGCCATGCCCAGTTCCCGCCCTGCCGCGGCTATGGAACCCGTTCTGCCGATGGCTTCGAGCAGGGCGATCTTGCCCGGCCCCAGACGGTTGTGCCCGTCAAAATCAAGCCTCAATGTAATGCGGGTCATGAATGCCTCTCCTCAGGCGCAGGTTCAGTGCTGAACCATTTCAAAACCCTGTGTCTCGAAAATGCGGCGCCCCTCCTGCGATTGCAGGAAATGCAGGAACATATTGACCTTGTCATTCGTGGATCTGCTCGTGATGGCGGCGGGATAGAGTATCGGCGCATGCGAGGTTTCAGGAAATGCGGCGACAACCCTGACCTTCGGCTCGGCAATAGCATCCGTGGCATAGACGATGCCGAGCGGCGCCTCGGCCTGAGCGACAAATGCCAGCGCGGCGCGAACGTTGTCCGTCATCGCCAGACGCGGTTCAATTCCGGCCCAGAGCCCGAGATGCTCGAGCGCCTCCTTCGCATAACGCCCCACGGGAACCGAATGCACCTCACCTGTAGCCAGCCGGCCAGCAGGGCCGAGAATCAGCGAGAATGCGGCTGGTGTCAGATCAACCCGGGTCACCGCGCCTGATTGCGGCGCAATGACGACAAGACGGTTGCGCAGAAAATCAAAACGGCTTTCCGGTTTGATCGCAGTTGCCTTTGCCGCCTCATCCATGGATTGTTCATCAGCCGAAATGAATATATCGGCCGGCGCGCCCTGCACGATCTGCCGGGACAATGTTGATGAACCGCCATAACTGACCTTTATATCAATCTGATTTGTCTTTTGAAATTCGAGAACAGATTGATCGAGCGCGGTCTTGAGGCTCGCTGCGGCAAATATGATCACGGGCTGGTCGGCCCTGACAATCGTTGTCGGAACAGCCATGAGCAGGATCGCTCCGATCATTGTGGATATAAGTCTGATCATGCTGAATTCCTGGTATAGGCGCCTAGCGTTATATTTCTCAGAATATAACGCCTGATCGTTTGCACAACCTTGATTTTGAATGATGGAGTGTTTGCGCAGAATGTTCTATGCTCGCGCGCGGAAGCCCGGCCAGACTGGCCGGGATGTGCCAAACATGAGGAGATATCCATGAACAAAAGCGAATTGATCGATGCACTGGCTGCCAAACTGGACGTATCCAAAAAGGATGCCGGGGCAAGCCTTGGAGCCCTCATCGATATTTTTGCCAGTGAATTGAAATCAGGTCAGGATATCGTGATCGCTGGTCTTGGCACATTTGCTGTTCAGGCCAAGCCTGCAAGAACCGGACGTAATCCGCGCACGGGCGAGCCTATGGCTATTGCCGCTTCCAAGCAGGTCAAATTCCGCGCTGCAAAGGCGCTCAAGGATGCTATTGGTCATTAATCAGCGATCAATCTGATCCTGATCTTTACCCGAAGCACGAAAGCCTGCGACGCTTTTCGTGCTTCTGTCATATGTGATGCCCGGGCGCGGGCGTCACATATGCCCTGAGGGCCGCAGCAGCACGCACTTCAATCCACAAAAAGAGAACAGGGCTTGACCCATTCAAAAAATACCCGATAATAGAACAAATAGTGAACATTTTTAAACTAAGCACATAACAGACAGCCCCGGCTCTTTCACGGCCGGGCCTGTCACTGACGAATATGATGAACAGCCGCCGAAATCATGAATCGATCGCTCTTGGTCTTGCAGAACTGGATCAGGATCTGCATGGCGGACTTGCGCATTCGTGCCTGCATGAAATTTATGCAGGCCAATGGCAGGATTTGCCTGCGGCAACGGGGTTCACAATAGCCCTTGCCCGCCGGATGGCGGGCAACAAGCCGCTTCTATGGATCAGGCAGAGTTTTCTGGATACGGAAACCGGCAAGATCCATCCCTCAGGACTGGCTGAATTCGGCATTGATCCCGGCCAGATCATCATGGTGCGCGTCAAGGATTTTCACAGCCTGCTGAAAGCTGGCGCGGATGCCGCACGCTGCGGCGCATTGGGCTGCATCATCATCGAGCCTTGGGGTGAACAAAATGGCGTGGACCTCACCTCAAGCCGCCGCCTTGCGCTTGCGGCGGAGCAAAGCGGGACAACCATTCTGGTTCTGCGGCTTGCCAGAACACCCAATGCCAATGCCGCGCGCACGCGCTGGCGCATCAGCGCCCTGCCCTCGTCGCCCTTGCCGGCCAATGCGCCGGGAAATCCTGCCCTGTGCCTGCAGCTGCTGCGCCATCGTCAGGGCATAACGCTGCAAGACTATCATGTGGAGTGGAACCGCAATGCTCGATCTTTCCAAAACAGGGGATTTGGCAAATCAGCGCCGCTATCTCGCCCTGTGGTTTCCGTTTCTGCCAACAGACCGCCACCAGCGCCTGACGCGCAAGACGCACTTGCCCGCGCAGGATGAGGCGCCCCTTGCCCTCGTGCAGAAACAGCAGGGTGCCATGCGCCTGTTTGCCTGCAACAGGCAGGCCGTGCAACTCGGGCTTTCCGCCGGTCTCTCCCTTGCCGATGCAAGAGCCCGCTGCCCGGAACTGACAGTTGTCGAAGCCGATGAACATGCCGATCAATCCCTCTTGCGCAAGCTGGCGGATTTTTGCGAGCGCTTCACCCCCCTTGTGGCCTTTGACCAGCCCTATGGACTGATGCTGGATATAACCGGCTGCGCGCATCTCTTCGGCGGGGAAAACGCCATGCGCCAGTTGATCTGCAACAAATTCCGTCATCTGGGCTTTCATATACGGGCAAGTATCGCCAGTTCGCCCGGTGCAGCCCGGATTTTTGCACGGTTCAGCCAGGTTGAAATCGCAGATGTGGATGAAACAAGCCTCTTATCCGGTCTGCCGGTGGACGCGCTTGAGGCCGGGGCGCAGACACATCTTGCGCTGCGGCGCGCTGGCCTGAGCAGCATAGGCGAGCTCATCGCCCGTCCCTTTCCGGCGCTGGCCTCCCGTTTCGGCGAGAATTTCACCGCGCGCCTGCGCCGTATCTTTGGTCAGGAGGAAGCACGCATCACACCCCTGCGTCCCCTGCCTGAATGCATGGTCGAGCAGCATTTCCCGGAGCCCCTGCTGGATAATCTGGCTCTGTCCGCCAGCCTGAAGCGCCTGCTTGACGAGATGGCGCGGGCGCTGGAGCGGCGCGGGCAAGGCGGACGCCGGTTCGAACTGCAGTTCTTCCGCTCGGATGGCGCGGTACGCCACCTTGTGCTTGAGACAGGCCGCCCCTCGCGCGACCCGGACAGCCTTTTGCGGCTTTATCGGGAAAAGCTCGAAATTCTCGCCGATCCGATCGACCCCGGCTTTGGCTTCGATGCCGTGAGACTGAGTGTGCCGGTTTGCGAGCCTTTCAATCAGACACAAGTCACATTTGATAAAAAGGAAAATGAATACGATAATTTAAACGATCTTATTGATAGGCTTGTTCAACGTTTTGGCCGGGATAATGTCACCCGCTTTGTCGCGCAGGACAGTCATCATCCAGACCGGCAATATCGCAAGGTCAGCGTTGCCGAAACTGCGCCCGGCCCGTCCGGTGCATCATCCTGGACCTTGATCGAGCCGGATGGCCCGCCCCGCCGCCCCCTGCATGTTTTCGATCCGCCCCAGCCGATCGAGGCTATTGCCGAAGTGCCGGATGGACCGCCCATACGTATGCGCTGGCGGCGCATGGTTCATGAAATCACCAGATCGGAGGGGCCGGAGCGTATAGCGCCCGAATGGTGGCATGAAGGAGCGGACATGCCCACGCGCGATTATTACCGCATCGAAGATGCAAAAGGCGCGCGTTTCTGGGTTTTCCGCAATGGACTTTTCGGCGAACAGCAGGAACCGCGCTGGTTCCTGCACGGGCTCTTTGCATGACCGCCTATTGCGAACTCGCGGCGCTGAGCAATTATTCGTTTCTGAGAGGTGCCTCCCATCCGCAGGATCTGGTCGAGACGGCGCTGGCGCTGGGGCATGAGGGGCTTGGCCTTGCCGACATCAATTCGCTGGCGGGTGTGGTGCGCGCCCATAGCGCGCTCAAAGCCTTACAGGAAAACGCCGACCACTCGGAAAAGGCCCGCAACTTCCGGCTGGCCGTCGGCACACGTCTCGTGTTTGCCGAAGACATGCCGGATATCGTCGCCTATCCGCAGAACCGGCCTGGCTGGGCGCGGCTGTGCCGTCTTTTGAGCATTGGAAAGGGTCGTGCCGGCAAAGGCGAGTGTCTGCTGTACCTCGACGATCTTTTATCCGATGTCAGCAACCTCCTGCTTATCGTCATTCCTCCGGCCAGTCCCGAAAAGGCGGCTGCTTGTCTGGAGCGCCTGCACGAGCCCGCGCGCGGCGCGCTCTGGCTGGCCGCCGCCATGCACCGGCGCGGCCATGACCGCCGCCGCCTTGCCGCGCTCAAGGCCTTGGCGGATCGTTTCCGCCTGCCGCTTCTGGCCGTCAACGACGTGCTTTACGCCACGCCGGAACAGCGCGACGTACAGGATGTGCTCACCTGCATCCGCGAGGGCGTGACCATCGCCGGCGCTGGCCGCCGTCTTGAGGCCAATGGCGAGCGCCATCTCAAGCCCGCCGCTGAAATGCTCCGCCTTTTCCGCGATGTGCCGGACGCCGTGGCCGAGAGCGCTCATGTGCTGGCGCGGATTGATTTCCGGCTGGATGACCTGCGGTATGAATATCCCGACGAGATTGTCCCGCCGGGCTGGGAACCGCAGTCCTGGCTTGCCGAACTCACCCGCCGCTGCGCGCCCATGCGCTATCCCTCAGGCGTACCGGAAAAAGTGCAGAGACTGATTGACAATGAACTCGCCCTCATCGCCCAGCTTGATTATGCGCGCTATTTCCTCACCATCTACGAGATCGTGCGTTTTGCCGAAAGCCGCGGCATCCTGTGTCAGGGACGCGGCTCGGCCGCCAATTCGGCCATCTGCTATATACTGGGCATTACCGCCGTCGATCCGGCTGAGCACGACGTGCTCTTTGCCCGCTTCATCTCGACTGAACGGCGGGAGCCGCCGGATATCGATGTCGATTTCGAGCATGAGCGCCGCGAGGAAGTCATCCAGCATATCTATGAAAAATATGGCCGTCACCGGGCAGGCATCGCCGCTGCCGTCATCTGCTATCGCCCGCGCAGCGCCATGCGCGATGTCGGCAAGGCCATGGGCCTGAGCGAGGACGTGGTTGCACGCCTTGCCGGCACACAATGGGGCAGCTGGGGCCGGAAAATTCAGAACCGGCATATTGCCCAGACCGGCCTTGACCCCGACAACCCGCTCATCGGGCAGGTCGTGAATCTGGCGCGCCGTATTCTTGGCTTTCCGAGGCACCTGTCCCAGCATGTCGGCGGCTTTGTTCTGGCGCGCGAACGCCTCGACGAACTGGTGCCTGTCGGCAATGCCGCCATGGCGGGACGCACTTTCATCGAGTGGGACAAGGACGACATCGACACGCTCGGCCTGATGAAGGTGGATGTGCTGGCGCTCGGCATGCTCACCTGCATCCGCAAGAGCCTTGACCTCCTGCACCGGCATGACGGGCTCGATTATGGCCTTGCAGACATCCCCACGGAAGACCCCGCCGTCTACGACATGCTGTGCAAGGGCGATTCCATCGGTGTCTTTCAGGTGGAAAGCCGCGCGCAGATCAACATGCTGCCGCGGCTGAAACCGCGCGAATTCTATGACCTTGTCATTCAGGTGGCCATTGTGCGCCCCGGCCCCATTCAGGGTGACATGGTGCATCCCTATCTCAAGCGGCGCAGCGGCCTTGAGGATGTGACCTATCCGGCACCGCACCCTTGGGAGGGCGATGCGGACGAGCTTTTCCATGTGCTCAACAAGACGAAAGGCGTTCCGCTCTTTCAGGAACAAGCCATGCGCCTTGCCATGGTCGCGGCAAAATTCACCGATGCCGAGGCCAATGGCCTGCGCCGGGCCATGGCGACCTTCCGCCATGTCGGCACCATCAGCACATTCGAGACAAAAATGGTCGGGCGCATGGTGGAACGCGGCTATGCGCCAGACTTTGCCCGGCGTTGCTTCGAGCAGATCAAGGGGTTTGGCTCCTATGGCTTTCCCGAAAGCCATGCCGCTTCCTTTGCCAAGCTCGTCTACATTTCCTCATGGATCAAATGCCACCATCCGGCAGTTTTCGCCTGTGCACTGCTGAATTCGCAGCCGATGGGCTTTTATGCCCCGGCCCAGATCATTCGCGACGCGCAGGCTCATGGCGTTATTGTGCGGCCGGCCGATGTCAATCACAGCGGCTGGGACAACAGCCTCGAACATGGGCAAAACGGTGCGCACGCCCTGCGTCTCGGCCTGCGGCAGGTGGATGGCTTCCGGCAGAGCTGGGCCGAGGCCATCGCTCTGCAGCGGCGCAATGGCTACAGCACGATCGAGGAACTCATGCGCCGGGCCGATCTGCCGGTCAGCGCCATGAAACTTCTGGCCGATGCCGATGCGCTGCGCTCGCTGGGGCTGGAGCGGCGCGCGGCACTCTGGGCGGCCCGGCGCCTGCCGGATGATCGCGCCCTGCCCCTTTTTGCTGCCGCCGAGGCACCGGAACTGGGCGAGGACCCCGCCGCCGATCTGCCGCCCATGCCCCTCAACGAGCATGTCGTGGCGGATTATCAGACCCTCCGGCTGTCTCTCAAAGGACATCCCATGGGTCTGTTGCGGCCCATTTTCAGCAAGGAAAATATTTTCACCTGCCAGCAGACCGCGGACGCTCAGGACGGCCTGTGGGTCAGGACAGCCGGAATCGTGCTGGTGCGCCAGCGCCCCGGCAAGGGCAATGCCATTTTCATCACTCTGGAAGACGAAACCGGCATCACCAACATTATACTCTGGGCGCGGCTCTTCGAAAAATACCGGCGTGAGGTGATGAGCGCCCGTCTGTTGCTTGTACAGGGCCATGTGCAGAAAAGCCCTGAAAACGTGGTTCACCTCATGGCGGCAAAGGTCTTTGACCGCAGCGCCGAAATGGCCCGCCTGTCGCAAACCCATCAGCCCACCATGGCGCTGGCGCGCGCCGACGAAATTCTTCGCCCACAAATTCCGCGCGCCTATCACCCCCGCGACGTCCGCGTTCTGCCTAAATCACGCGATTTTCATTAAAGTGAAGCCGTTTCACGCTGAAAAAGGCGCGATGCGACACGGACATCTCGATAATCTTTGATAGAATTTTTATTCCATTTCTTATAAATATGAATGAAATCTATCATAAATTGTCCGGCCATGCTATCAACGAAACCTGAGGCCGACATAAGAGCGCATGATCGAGGAAGAACCCATGAAAAGCCAACGCAGAACAATTGCCGATTTGCGCGCCCTGAAGGGCAAGCGCCAGCTGACCATGCTCTTCGTCGATACGCCGGACGAAGCCGCTGCTGCGGCGGCAGCCGGTATCGACATTCTCTCGATCGTTGATCCGGTCTGGACGCCGGACATGCGCGCGGCGGCGGGCAACTGCTTCGTGCAGGTAGGCCTGCTTTATGGCGAACTCTGCACTTACGAGGACTACCTGCGCGCCGCCCACCGCGCCATCAGGATCGGTGGCGATGCCGTCTATTGCGCCGCAAGCCTCGACACGATCCGCAAGCTTGCCGCAGAGGGCATACCCGTCATCAGCCATGTGGGGCTCATTCCGTCCAAGGCCACCTGGACGGGCGGTTTCAAGGCCGTGGGCAAAACCGCCGATCAGGCGCTCGCCGTCTATCGGCACGTCAAGCAACTCGAGGAAGCCGGGGCGATCGGCGCCGAACTTGAAGTGGTTCCCGACCGCGTCGCGGCGGAAATCTCGAAGCGTACCTCGCTGATCATGCTCTCCATGGGTGCGGGCGCGGGCGGCGACGCACAATATCTTTTTGCAGAAGATGTGCTGGGCTATACGCGCGGACACAAGCCGCGCCATGCCAAAACCTATCGCAATTTTCGCGCCGAATATGACCGCCTGCAACAGGAACGCATTGCCGCGTTCAGGGAATTCCGCGCCGATGTCGAAACAGGCGCCTATCCCGCACCCGAACATGTCGTGCCTGTCGATGACGATGAATTTGCCAAATTCCTGAAGGAATTGACCGGCTAAACCACAAATATCGAAAACGAGACAGGTTCGGTCTGCGATGGTGTTGGCAAGACCGGCCCTGATTACATATATGTGGAGGCCTGGGTTCAAACTGGATCACCATAATGGCAAAGCCGCCTGCAACTGAGACTTCACGCCTTGACGACGCTGCCCGAGCCGGGTGGCTCTATTATGTCGCAAACAACAATCAGGACGAGATTGCCCGAAAGCTTGGCGTCTCGCGGCAGGTGGCACAGCGCCTTGTGTCTCTCGCTGTCAGCGAGAAACTGATCAAGGTCTGGCTGGATCATCCGATCGCCGCCTGCATGGATCGCGCGGAACGCCTCAAATCCAAGTTTGGACTGCAATATTGCGATGTCGTGCCTTCCGATCCCGGCTCAACCAGCACCGTGCTCGGCACGGCCGAAGCCGCCGCCAACTATCTGGAGCGGGTTCTGCGCTCTTCCGAGCCGGTTATTCTTGGCGTCGGCACCGGACGCTCGATCCGCGCCGCGGTCAATCAGCTTCCGTCAATGGACTGCCCGCAGCACAAGATAGTTTCCTTGATCGGCAATGTGGCGCCGGATGGTACGGCCAGCTTTTATGATGTCATCACGAAAATTGCCGACAAGACCAATGCGCCGCACTATCCCATGTCGATCCCGGTATTCGCCCTGTCGCGGGAGGAGCGCGAAACGATCCTGAACCTGCGCCCTGTCCGGCAGATCTATGCCCTTGCCGAAAAAGCGGATGTGGCCATGGTCGGCGTCGGCCAGATCGGCGAGAGCGCGCCCCTGCTTGTCGACGGCTTCATTGACCGCAACGAATTGCGTGCGCTGGTCCGGGCAGGCGCGGTCGGCGAAATCACCGGCCGCGCGTTCGACAAGGACGGAATATTCATCGAGGGATTGACCAACGACCGGGTTGTGAGCGCCCCCACCCGCAATACAAGCGAGGCACAGGTGATCGCAGTGGCCATGGGCGTCGCCAAAGCGGCGGCGATTCTCGGCGCCATGCGCGGAAAAATTATCAGCGGCCTGATCACCGACGAAACCACCGCCGATGCCCTGCTGACCTGACGCCGGAAAATAGAATTGGCCTCTGCTCAGGCGCGCCCGACTGAAAAAGTCCGGCGCGCCAATTTTATTTGGGCGGCGGATTGACAACGATCAAGGGCGGTGCGAGTATTTGCCATCAACAAGGGCAAATGCCCATATTAAGGGAGAGAACGATGAATAAGGCACTGGCGCTTCTTGCCGGTACGACAGCACTCACGCTGATCACCACCGCTGCATTTGCCGAAACAACACTCACCATCGCCACCGTGAACAACGGCGACATGATCCGCATGCAAAAGCTGACGGATGATTTCACCAAGGCCAATCCCGACATCAAGCTTGAATGGGTCACGCTCGAAGAGAACGTCCTTCGCCAGAAGGTGACCACGGACATTGCGACAAAGGGTGGCCAGTTCGACGTGCTCACCATCGGCACCTATGAAGTACCGATCTGGGGCAAAAAAGGCTGGCTCGTTCCGCTCGACAAGCTCGGCGCGGATTACGACGTCAACGACCTCCTGCCGCCTATCCGCTCCGGCCTTACAGTCGATGGTAAGCTTTATGCAGCGCCATTCTATGGCGAAAGCTCGATGGTCATGTATCGCAAGGATCTGATGGATAAGGCCGGGCTGAAAATGCCGGAATCGCCGACCTGGGACTTCGTTGCCGAAGCGGCAAAGAAGATGAATGATCCGGCTTCGGGCACCTATGGCATCTGTCTGCGCGGCAAGGCCGGATGGGGCGAAAATATGGCCTTCCTCACCGCCATGTCCAATTCATTTGGCGCGCGCTGGTTTGATGAAAAGTGGCATCCTCAGTTCAACACCCCAGAATGGAAGAACACACTTCAGTTCTATGTCGACCTGATGAAGGTTGCCGGACCTCCGGGCGCATCCTCGAACGGCTTCAACGAAAATCTGGCTCTGTTCAATTCTGGCAAGTGCGGCATGTGGATCGACGCAACCGTCGCTGCCTCATTCGTCACCAATCCCAAGGATTCGAAGGTCGCCGACAAGGTTGGCTTTGCTCTGGCGCCCAATACCGGCCTCGGGAAAAATGCAAACTGGCTCTGGGCATGGTCACTGGCCGTTCCTGCGGGCTCAAAGAAGATTGACGCTGCCGAAAAGTTCGTTTCCTGGGCAACCAGCAAGCATTACACCGAACTGGTGGCCGCCAAGGAAGGTTGGGCCAACGTACCTCCGGGCACGCGCACCTCGCTCTACAAGAATCCGGAATATCTGAAGGCTGCGCCCTTCGCGCAGATGACGCTGGACTCGATCAACTCGGCTGATCCGGCCCATCCGACGGTCAAGCCGGTTCCCTATGTCGGCGTGCAGTTCGTCGCCATTCCGGAATTTCAGGGCATAGCTACAAGCGTTGGCCAGCAGTTCTCCGCGGCGCTTGCCGGGAAGACCTCGGTTGACGACGCCCTGAAGAACGCTCAGTCCCTGACCGAGCGCGAGATGCAGAAGGCCGGTTACAACAAGTAATCCGCTCAGGGGAACTGGTCCAGCGTCAGTTCCCCAAAATAAGCGGGAGCATTGAATCTCCCCGCCCTCCCCCGGTTGTGTCCTCCCAGACAACCGGGGGAAGGAATTCACGCACATGGCGCGTCTTCTTGAGTTAAGTGCGCGCTGTGCCGGTCTTATCCTCTCATGAGCAGGCATCAGATCATGGCCACTAAAGAAACGCGCCTCGCCGGCCGCTTGCTGGCCGCCCCCTCCATCATCATGCTGCTGGCCTGGATGATTGTTCCACTGGCGATGACGCTCTATTTCTCGGTGCTGAACTATAATCTGCTGGACCCGGGTACCCGCACCTTTGCCGGCCTGTCGAATTTCTACTATTTCCTCACCGACCCGGCCTTTCTGACATCCTTGTGGAATACATTGGTGCTCGTCGGCTCAGTTCTGCTGATCACCATCCTCGGCGGCATCGGCATGGGCCTGCTGCTGGATCAGGACATATGGGGCGTGGGCATCGTCCGCATCATGGTCATTGCGCCCTTCTTCGTCATGGCGACCGTCAGCGCACTGATCTGGAAAAACCTGCTCCTGCACCCCGTCTCCGGCATGTTTGCCTGGATTGCGCATATTTTTGGCGCACAGCCCGTCGATTGGTTCGGTGACTATCCGATGGTCGCGATCATCATGATCGTGGCATGGCAATGGCTGCCTTTCGCAACGCTCATCATCATGACCGCCCTGCAATCCCTGGACGGCGAACAAAAGGACGCTGCGCAGATGGATGGCGCGCCGCCCGTCTCCTATTTCATCTATATCGTGCTTCCGCATCTCGCGCGCCCGATCACGGTCGTCATTCTGATCGAAACTATATTCCTGCTCAGCATTTTCGCGGAAATATTCGTGACGACCGGCGGCGGCCCGGGCCTTGCCACCACCAACATTCCCTTCCTCGTCTATGCGCAGGCGCTTCTGCAATATGATGCGGGCGGCGCGGCGGCGGGTGGCCTCATCGCCGTCATTCTTGCAAATATAGTCGCGGCCTTCCTGACCCGTATGGTCGGCAAAAATCTGGAGGCATGACCATGGCCCGCCGTCAGTCTGCGCAGCGCCGCATCATCACCACGCTCATCACCTGGTTTTTGGCCTTCCTGATCTTCTTTCCGATCCTGTGGATGGTGCAGACCAGCTTCAAGAGCGAAGCCGACGCCTTCGCCATGCCGCCGAAATTCCTGTTCTTTCACTGGACTCTGGAAAATTACGCCATTGTTCAGGAACGCAGTAATTACTTCGGCTTTGCCATGAATTCGATCATCCTCTCCGGCGGCTCGACGCTGCTCGGCCTGCTGATCGGCATTCCGGCGGCCTGGTCGATGGCCTTCGCGCCGACAAAGCGCACGAAACAGGTGCTGCTCTGGATGCTCTCGACCAAGATGATGCCCGCCGTGGGCGTGCTCGTGCCGATATATCTGCTGTTCCGGGATTGGGGCCTGCTCGATACCTACACCGGCCTCATCGGCATTCTGTTTCTGGGCAATCTGCCGATCATGATCTGGATGCTCTACACTTATTTCAAGGAAATTCCGGGCGAAATACTGGAAGCCGCCCGGATGGATGGCGCGACGCGCTGGAAGGAAATTGTCTATGTGCTCGCGCCCATGGCCGTTCCCGGCATAGCCTCGACGGTTCTGCTCAATGTCATTCTGGCCTGGAACGAGGCGTTCTGGACCCTTAACCTCACCACCACGCACGCGGCGCCTCTCACCGCCTTCATCGCTTCCTACTCAAGCCCCGAGGGTCTGTTCTGGGCCAAGCTTTCGGCAGCGTCCACCCTTGCCGTTGCGCCGATCCTGATCCTCGGCTGGTTCAGCCAGAAGCAGCTTGTGCGTGGCCTCACCTTCGGCGCCGTGAAATAGGATATTCCCATGGGCAAGATTGTTCTTAAAAACCTGCGCAAGACCTTCGGGGATGTCGTGATCATTCCCGGCGTCGACCTGACCATAGACGACGGTTCTTTTGTTGTTTTCGTCGGCCCTTCCGGTTGCGGCAAATCGACTTTGCTTCGCCTGATTGCCGGTCTGGAAGATGGCTCGGGAGGCGACATCTTCATCGACGATGTCAATGTTTCGGATTTCGCTCCGGCCAAGCGCGGCCTCTCGATGGTCTTTCAATCTTATGCGCTCTATCCGCACATGTCGGTGCGCAGCAATATTGCTTTCGGACTGAAAATGGCCGGCGTTCCCAAGGCGGAGATCGAGACCAAGGTCAGCCATGCCGCGAAGATGCTCAACCTGACGGACTATCTCGACCGGCGACCCGGCCAGCTCTCCGGCGGGCAGAGGCAGCGCGTCGCCATCGGCCGTGCGATCGTGCGTGAACCCAAGGCATTCCTGTTCGACGAACCTCTCTCCAACCTCGACGCGGCGCTGCGCGTGCAGATGCGCCTTGAAATCACCAAGCTGCATCAATCTCTCAAAACCACGATGATCTATGTGACACATGATCAGGTCGAGGCCATGACCATGGCCGACAAGATCGTGGTTCTCAACCGGGGCAACATCGAACAGGCGGGATCGCCGCTGGAGCTTTACGAGCGCCCGCGCAATCTGTTCGTGGCCAAATTCATCGGCTCGCCAACCATGAACATCATCACCGGCGCACCAGCAGGCAAACACGGCGCGCAGAGCATCGGCGTCCGTCCGGAACATATCGCCATTTCCACTTCGGAAGGCGAGTGGAAGGCAACTGTCGGCATCGCCGAACATCTGGGAAGCGATACGTTTCTCTATCTCGACGTGGACGACATCGGCCAGCTGACAGTTCGCGCCGACGGCGATTTTCCGGTCAGGGCGGGCGATCGCATTTTCCTGACCCCGAATCCGCAACGCATTCATCGGTTCAACCAACAGGGCGATGCCATCTGATGAACAACTGGCCAAGCAGGTTGCAGAGATAAAGGGCGGCGCGGCAGCCGGGCAAATGAAATTACACTGATCTGAGCTGAAGGAGAAAGCTATGTATCTGGAAAAATTCAATCTCAAAGGTCGCAATGCAGTGGTCACCGGCGGCGGCAGGGCCATTGGTCTGGCCTGCGTCGAAGCACTGCTGGAAGCCGGCGCTCATGTCATCATCGCGGACATGGACGAAAAAGTGGCCAATGAAGGGCGCGACGCCATGCGGGCGAAGGGATATTCCCCCGAGGTCGTCATCATGAACGTAACGGATACCGCCCGTGTCAATGCAGTGGCCGATGAGCTGATCAAGAAACACGGGCATATCGACATTCTCGTGAACAATGCCGGCATTGCCCGCAGCGAAACCCCCGCAGAAACGGTTACTGACGAACATTGGCTCAATGTCATCGACGTCAATCTGAACGGCACCTTCTGGTGCTGCCGCGCGTTCGGCAAACATATGTTGAAAGCCGGAAAAGGCTCCATCGTCAATATCGGCTCCATGTCGGGCTTCATCGTCAACAAGCCGCAGGAACAGAGCTATTATAATGCGTCCAAGGCCGCCGTGCACCATCTCACCAAGTCGCTGGCAGCGGAATGGGCTTCGCGCGGCGTGCGCGTCAATGCCGTCGCCCCGACCTACATCAACACGCCGCTGACGGCCTTTGCCAAGCAGAACCAGAAGATGTTCCAGGCCTGGATTGACGGCACGCCGATGGCGCGTCTGGGCGAACCGGATGAGATTGCATCTGCCGTCATGTTCCTGGCGACGGATGCCGCAAGCCTGATGACAGGCTCGATTATGCAGGTCGACGGCGGCTATACTTGCTGGTAACCTACGCTTCATCCACGATTTGGATGAGGACGGGGACCATATATGCCTGACTATTATCTGGGTGTTGATGTCGGCACGGGCAGTGTGCGTGCCGGCATTTTTGACGAGAACGGCCATTTGACCGGCGTCGGCAAGAAAGACATCCAGATATGGCGCGAATCGGGCGATATTGTCGAGCAATCCTCCGAAAATATCTGGCAGGCAACTTGTATCGCCGTAAAAGCGGCGCTTGCCGCTTCGAAACTTGATGCCGTGCAGATCAAAGGCATCGGCTTCGATGCCACCTGCTCGCTTGTGCTTGTCGATCATGATGACAAACCGGTAGCCGTCAACCGGCACGGAGACTCCAACCGCAATGTCATCGTCTGGATGGATCACCGGGCCATGGCGCAGACAGACAGAATCAACGCCACCGGCCATGAGGTGCTCAGATATGTTGGCGGCACCATTTCGCCGGAAATGCAAACCCCCAAGCTGCTGTGGCTGAAAGAAAACCTGCCGCAATCCTATGCGAAAGCCGCACACTTCTTCGATCTTTCGGATTATCTGACCTATCGCGCGACAGGTTCCCTTGCGCGCTCAATATGCACGCTTGTCTGCAAATGGACATATCTGGCGCATGAGAACAGCTGGCGTCCGGATTATTTCCAAGAGATCGGACTTGGCGATCTCGCGCAGGAACAGTTCAAGCGCATCGGCACCCAGATTGTTGCACCGGGTACGAAGATCGGCGACGGACTGACCGAATCCGCCGCCCGCGATCTGGGACTTAAGCCCGGCACACATGTCGCCGCTGCCTTGATCGATGCCCATGCCGGCGCGCTGGCAACCATCGGCGGACGCGACACCCTTGGCAGGGATCTCGATCCGCGCCGCCTGATGGCGCTGATCATGGGCACCTCCGCCTGCTGCATGTCGATTGCCAATGATCCGATTTTTGTGCCCGGCCTGTGGGGACCGTATTATTCCGCCCTGACCCGCTCAAGCTGGCTGACCGAGGGCGGCCAGTCCGCCGCAGGGGCTGCGGTCGATCATTTCATGTCGATGCATCCCAGCCTTGCGGCGTCGGGTCAAAGGCCTTCAACCGAACTTTTTGAAACGATTGAAGCCGAATTGCTCCGGCAATACGGCAATTTATCGGATATTGCACTGGCGGCGCGCGATCTGCATGTTCTGCCGGATGTGAACGGCAACCGCTCGCCTGTCGCCGATCCGCATATGCGCGGCGCCATCATGGGCCTTGATCTGGCTACGGACCACGCCAGCCTGCAGCGGTTATACGTGGCAGTGCTTTGCGGGCTTGCCTATGGCATTGCCGATATCGTCGCTGCGCAGAGCAACAGCGGCTATCAACTGGACACAATCGCCATAAGCGGCGGCGCGGGACGCAGCGCGCTCGTGCGCCAGATCATCGCCGATGCCACGGGATTGCGCGTCTGCCTGCCGGAAACAGACGAGCCCGTGCTGCTGGGCGCCGCCATGCTGGGTTCTGTAGCCGACGGACGTTTCAGTTCGCTGGAAGAGGCTATGGCGAGCATGTCGCGCGTCCGGGCGCAGACACTGCCGGATGATGGCTCTATCGGGACGTTCCACCAGCGCAAGCGGGAAATTTATAAAAAGATGCAGGATCTCGATATTGAAACGCGCCGGATCATGCAACACGCCTGATGGGTCGCCGCTGATATTAGCACTTGGCATCGGCCATGTTTCGCCCATAAATTACCTGACGCTTTGGTCAGGTTTAACGAGGATTTGATGGCCGCACAAATTTTCAACGCAAGTGGCGCAGCGCCGCTGCTGTTGGTGTGCGAACATGCGTCAAACCACATTCCGGAGGCCTATCACAATCTCGGCTTGCCGGATCTGGAAATCACCCGCCACATCGCCTGGGACCCGGGCGCGCTACCGGTGGCGCAGGCCTTGAGCGAATTCATCGACGCACCGCTGATCCACGCCGACATTTCCCGGCTCGTCATCGACCTCAACCGCGACCCCGGCGATTTTGACGCCATGCCCTCGATCAGCGAAACCACGCCAATTCCGGGCAATCAAAATCTCAGCGACGCGGAAAAGCTGAGGCGCGCGCAAGAGTACTACACCCCGTTTCATGACGCATTGACTAAGCTTATTGGCGCGCGTCCGCATCTGAAGGCTCTGGCTTCCATCCACAGCTTCACACCAATATTCAAAGGCGTCGCCCGGCCATGGCACATCGGCCTGATCACCGGGCCGCAAGACAGCCTTGCGCACACTCTGCTGCGCGCATTGCAGGCAGATCCTGAAATCAACGCCGATCTCAACGTGCCCTATACGCCTTCCGACCGCGTCTATCACACGCTGGAGCGGCATTCGCGCGGAACCAATCTGCAGACGGCCATGATCGAAATCCGCAACGACCTTATCGCCAGGCCGGAGCAGCAAAAGCACTGGGCGCAGAAGCTGGCGCAGGCCTTCGACGCGGCGCTGATATTATGAACATTCTGAACGGGGGACGACAATGACACCGGCAAAGCCAACGACACCCCAGCAGGCCATTGAACTGGTCCGGGCCAGCGGCGCTCACCATGTCAAGGTTGGCGTTTTTGATATAGACGGCGTGTTTCGCGGCAAATATCTGGAGCGCGGCAAGTTTGAGAGCGCCATGGAAAAGGGCTTCGGCTTTTGCGACGTGGTGATCGGGTGGGACTCGAACGACCAGCTTTACGACAACACCACGCTCACCGGCTGGCACACGGCTTATCCCGATGCCGGCGCGCGGCTTGTGCCCGAAACCATGCGGCATATCGCCTTTGAAGATAATGTTCCGCTGTTCATCGGCGAATTCACCGGCCATGCCGCACATGCCTGCCCGCGCGGCTTGCTGGGACGTGTGCTGGCGCGGGCCGATGCCATGGGCTATTCGGTCAGATCCGCTGCGGAATTCGAGTTTTTCGTCTTCGAGGAAACACCCAATTCCGTGCGCGAAAAGAACTATCAGAACCTCCGGCCCCTCACGCCCGGTTATTTTGGCTATTCGCTTCTGCGGGCCGGCGTACATGCAGATATCTATCATGAAATCATGAACTTCTTTCGGGAATTTGATGTTGAGGTTGAAGGTCTTCACACCGAAACCGGACCCGGCGTGCTGGAAGCGGCCATTAAAGTCGATGACGCCATGCGCTCGGCCGACAAAGCCGCCCTGTTCAAGACATTCACCAAAATTCTGATGCAGCGGCGCGGCCTGATGGCCACATTCATGGCCAAATGGTCGCAGGACTGGCCGGGCCAATCCGGACATCTGCACATTTCCCTCAACGACAAAGCCACCGGCAGGAGCATCTTCCACGATGCGACCCAGCCTCACGCCATGTCGCAGGAAATGCGCTGGTTCCTTGGCGGGCAGCAGGCTTTAATGCCGGATCTGCTGGCGATGATCGCCTGCACGGTCAATTCCTACACGCGGCTCATTCCCGGCTTCTGGGCGCCGACATCGGCAACATGGGGCGTGGAAAACCGCACCTGCGCGCTGCGAGTCATTCCCGGCGGCGAAAAGAGCCAGCGCGTCGAAGTGCGTGTAGCTGCGGCAGATATTAACCCCTACATCGCCTTTGCCGCCGCGATTGGCGCCGGGCTCTGGGGAATCGAACATAAAATCGAGCCGGATGCGCCGATTGTCGGCAATGCCTATGCGGCAAAAATTCCAGCAAAGCGGAACTTCCCGCGCACGCTGACAGAGGCCGCAGAGCGTTTGCAGCGCTCAAAAGCCGCACGCGAATTATTTTCCGATCTCTTCGTCGACCATTATGCTGCGACGCGTTTGTGGGAGGAGCGCGAAGCCCGCAAAGCCATCACCGACTGGCAACTCGCCCGCTATTTTGAAATCATCTGAGGGAATATTGCAATGAACGATCTTGTCTGCATCTCCCCGATCGACGGGCGCGAAGTGGCACGCCGTCCGCTGGCAACTCAGGCCCATATAGATCATGTGCTGAAAGCCGCCCATGCCGCGCAAAAACACTGGGCGCATGAGCCGCTGGCTGTGCGCCGGGAGGCCGTGCTGCGCTTTCTGGAGGCCTTGCTGGCCATGAATCAGGAAGTGGTGCCGGAACTGGCGCTGCAAATGGGGCGTCCGGTGCGCTATGGCGGCGAATTTCGCGGCGTAGAGGAGCGCATCCGCCACATGGCGGCCATCGCCGAGGAAGCGCTGGCCCCGCATGTGCCAAAGCCTGGCCGTCCCGGCTTTACGCGTTTCATCGAGCGCGAACCGGTGGGCGTGGTTCTGGTGATCGCGCCATGGAACTATCCCTACCTGACAGCCATCAATACCGTCGCTCCAGCCCTTATCGCAGGCAATGCCGTCGTGCTCAAACATGCAACGCAGACCTTGCTTGCCGGAGAGCGCATGGCGCGCGCCATGGAAATTGCCGGCCTGCCGGAGGGGCTATTTGCCAATCTGCACCTCAGCCATGAACAAACGGCAGCAATTCTTACCAAGCATCAGGTCAATCACTGCAATTTCACCGGCTCCGTCGAGGGTGGGCGCACCATTGAACGTGCGGCAGCAGGCACATTCATGTCGCTGGGGCTGGAACTGGGCGGCAAAGACCCGGCCTATGTCCGCGCGGATGCCGATCTTGCCTATTCCATCGAAAATATTGTCGATGGTGCTTTCTTCAATTCGGGCCAGTGCTGTTGCGGCATCGAGCGCGTCTATGTGCATGAAAGGCATTTTGACGCTTTCGTCGAAGGCGCAGTCGCACTCACGCGCAAATATGTCCTTGGCAATCCGCTGCACGAGGAAACCACGCTTGGCCCGATGGCCACAGCCAAAGGCGCCGATGTGGTGCGCAGGCAGATTGCCGAGGCGGTTGCGCGCGGAGCCACACCCCATATTCCTGCAGCGGATTTTCCGGCAGACCGGGGCTCCGGCACCTATGTCGCACCGCAGATTCTCACCAATGTCGATCATTCCATGTCGTTGATGCGTGGGGAGAATTTTGGCCCTGTCATTGGCATTATGAAAGTTTCAGATGACGCTGAAGCCGTGCACCTGATGAACGACAGCCCCTATGGCCTGACCGCTTCCATCTGGACACGGGATGAAGAGGCCGCTCACCGCCTTGGCCGTCAGATAGAAACCGGCACTGTCTATATGAACCGCTGTGATTATCTTGACCCCGGCCTTGCCTGGACGGGCGTCAAGGATACGGGCCGCGGCGTCAGCCTTTCCGTTATCGGCTATGAAATGCTGACCCGGCCAAAGAGCTTCCATCTCAAGACCAAAATCTGAAAGCACATCCATGTCACCTCGTTCAAACTGGAATTATCCCACCACCATCTGGTTCGGCGCCGGGCGCATCAAGGAACTGGCAGCCGCCTGTGTCAGATCCGGCATGAAGGCTCCGCTTCTCGTGACAGACCCCGGCCTTGCCGCCATGCCCATGGTGGGCGCTGCAATGGCCGATCTCAGCGCCGCCGGACTGAGAGCCGGGATCTTTTCCAAGATCAAGCCCAATCCCGTGGAAACCAATGTTTATGACGGGCTGGAGGTCATGCGCGCCGGCAAGCATGACGGCGTGATTGCGTTCGGAGGCGGCTCGGCCCTGGATGTTGGCAAGGTCATTGCCTTCATGGCGGGGCAAACCCGCCCGATGTGGGATTTCGAAGATATTGGCGACTGGTGGACGCGGGCCAATCCGGCCGGTATCGCGCCGGTCGTTGCTGTGCCGACGACGGCTGGAACCGGCTCCGAAGTTGGCCGCGCCGGCGTCATCACGCAGGAAGCCACTCACACCAAAAAGGTGATTTTCCATCCGGCGATGATGCCCAAGGTGACCATTTGCGACCCTGAACTGACCATTGCCCTGCCCGCCAGACTGACCGCCGGCACAGGGATGGATGCGCTGGCCCATTGTCTCGAAGCTTATTGCGCTCCCGGCTACCACCCCATGGCCGACGGTATCGCCGTTGAGGGTATCCGCCTCGTCAGACAGGCGCTGGTGCGCGCCGTAAAAAACGGCGCTGATATCGAGGCGCGCGCCGACATGATGTCCGCCGCCGCCATGGGCGCGACAGCCTTCCAGAAGGGTCTGGGCGCCATTCATTCGCTCTCGCATCCCGTCGGGGCCCTATACGACACACATCATGGCCTGACCAATGCGGTGTTCATGCCTTATGTGCTCGCCTTTAACCGCGCCGCGATCGAACCGCGTATTGCGCGCCTTGCGGCCTATATCGGGCTTGAGGCGTCTTTTGACGCATTCCAGAAGTGGATACTGGCGCTGCGCCAAGAAATCGGTATTCCGCACACGCTGGCCGAAATCAATGTTCCGGCAGACCGGATCGATGAAATCGCCGCAATGGCCATTGTCGATCCGACAGCGGGCGGCAATCCGGTCGAACTGACACTGGACGGTGCCAGGGCCATATTCCTTGCCGCCCATGCGGGTAAGCTCTGATGCCGCTCAAAGGCCTGCTTTTTGACAAGGACGGCACGCTGATCCATTTCAACGAAACATGGAACCCGGCCGTCCTCGATGTCATGCGCAGCCAGTGCATCGGCGATACCGCAAAACTGGCGCGGCTCGCTGCCGCGCTGGAATATGATCTGACAACTTCAGGCTTCAGGCCCGGAGCAAGATTTGTTGCCGGAACATGGGCCGATTATGGGCCGCACTGGGCCGAAGCGCTCGGGGTGCCACTGGATTCGCAATTCGAGCAGGATACAAACGCACGTTTGATTGAAGCCTGCGCCCACTCGCTTGCGCCCGTCGGCAATCCTGCGCATGTGCTTGGCAACCTCCGGACGCTGGGCGTGGCGCTGGGCATTGCCACCAATGATGTCGAGCGCGCCGCGCGCCGTCAGGCGGAAGCTCTCGGCCTGCTGCCGCATCTTGATTTTATCGCCGGATATGATTCCGGCTTCGGCGCAAAACCCGAGCCGGGAATGATCCACGGCTTTGCCCGCCATATCGGCGCTGCGGCGCACCATATCGGCATGGTGGGCGACTCGCTGCATGACATGGACGCCGCCAGACGCGCCGGCGCCGTGGCCATCGCTGTCCTGACCGGCCCCGCCAGCCGCGACACGCTGGCCCGCCACGCCGATTACATCGTTGAATCCATAGAGGACCTGCCCGCTCTGCTCCAGGCTCTGCCGGTTTAGCCCTTCAGGATCAGAACATCATCCGGATTGAAATAAAGCGAAACTTCTGTTCCGCGCTGCGGCGGCGGCATGCCCGGATTATTGAATGTGTCGAATGACAGGGAATTGATGCCGAATTTGACCCGCATGCGCACCACTGAACCAAGGAAATGCACCTCGTCGACCCGGCCTTTCAGCACATTGGTGCGCAGCCTGTCCGGCGCCAGACCGAGCGCTTCCGGACGCAGCGCCAGCGTGACATTGGTTCCTGCGGCCTCCTGCGCCGCCTGCGGAGCGGCAATGGATTGCCCGTCAATATTGACCGAACCATCGACAGCTTTGACACCGGCCAGCTGATTGAGCGTACCGACAAAAGCTGCCACAAATCGGGTCGTCGGCCTGTTATAAATTTCAAACGGGGTGCCGACCTGATCCGCCCTGCCCTCATGCATCACCACAATGCGGTCGGACATCGAGAGCGCCTCTTCCTGATCGTGGGTGACATAAATCGTCGTAATGCCAAGATCACGCTGCAGCGCCCGGATTTCCTCGCGCAATGAAATACGGATCTTCGCATCGAGCGCCGAAAGAGGCTCATCCAGCAGGAGCACCTGCGGCTTGACGGCAATGGCCCGCGCCAGCGCCACGCGCTGCTGCTGGCCGCCCGACAACTGATAAGGAAAGCGGGAGCCCAACTGCGGCAGTTTGATCATGTCCAGCATTTCGTCCACGCGGGATTTGATCTCGGCGGGCGAACGTTTGGCCACTTTCAGACCGAACGCGATATTTTCTGCAACCGTCAGATTGGGGAAAAGCGCATAGGACTGAAACACCATGCCGACATTGCGCCGGCTCGGATGAAGATTGGTGACATTCTTGCCGTCAATGATGACATTTCCGACCGATGGCGTTTCAAATCCGGCAACCATGCGCAAGGTTGTCGTCTTGCCGCAGCCGCTCGGCCCGAGAAAGGAGATAAACTCCCCGCGTTCGATAGACAGCGTGAAATCATGGACAACCGCATTGGCGCCATAGGTTTTACGCAGGTTCTGCAACTGCACGAAGGTCATACTATCCCCGGACTAACTGGTTCTTGTCTGGCGGTTGCCGCCAAAAACTTGCATCAGGCCCATACAGGCCCAGGTGACAACAAAAGCGATAATGGCCAGAGCCGCCGGCTCATAGGCCCTGTTGGCGCCGACAAGTTGCAGATACGGCCCGAATGCCGGACGATCCAGCAGACTCGCCAGAGTGAACTCGCCGATCACAATCGCAAATGTCAGAAATGCACCGCTCAGAATGGCGGCCCTGATATTGGGAAAGATGACCTTGAACAGAATGGTCGTCCAATGCGCGCCCAGACTTTCGGCAGCTTCCGTCAATGTGCGTATGTCGATGGCGCGCAGGCCTGTATCTATAGCGCGGTACATATAGGGCAGCGACAGCGTGACATAGCCGAAAGTCAGGAGCAGATCCGTGCCTCGGGTTGAGTCGGTCAGCGGCAGATAGGACGAACTGTTATACATCCGCAGATACCCGAACACGAGCACGATGGCCGGTATGACCAGCGGCATGAGCGTGATGAATTCCACAACCGGGCGCAGGTGCGGCAATTTCAGTTGCACCCAATAAGCTGTCGGTACAACCAGAAGAATGCCAATCACAATCGTCAGCAGCGCAAGTGTCGTCGAATACAGGAAGGATGCCTGAAAATGCGGATCTGTCAGAACGATGCGATAAGCCTCGAATGAATAGGCATCGCGTTTGAGACGCAGCGAAAACTCGAACGTGCCGATTAGCGGAACGAGAAAATACAAGGCACCGAACGCCATAGTAACCCAGGGGCCGAAAGTGGACTTTTTCATTTCAGCCACCTTTCCGCGCGTGTCCGCAGCCAGATGTAGGTGACATTGGATATTCCCGTGATCAGGATCATGCCAAGGGCCAGCGCATAACCAAGGTTCTGGTCATGCAGCACGTCGCCGCGGATCTGCGCATACAGCAGGATGGTGATGATATTGAGCGAACTGCCGGTCAGGGCATAAGCCGTTGCCACCGCGCCGAACGAATTGGCAAACAGCAGCAAGGTCGCACCCAGCAGGCTCGGCCACAGCACAGGCAGCGCGATGTAGCGCCAATATTGCGCCGTATTGGCCCCCAGAATCGAAGACGCCTCGCGCCATTCCTTCTTCATGCCGTCCAGTGCGGGCGTGAGAATCAAGACCATCAGAGGAATTTGAAAATAGAGATAGGTGAGCGTCAGGCCAAAAAAGTTAAGCAGATTGAAGCCGGCGCGGTAGATGCTGAAATCGAAATAATGCATCAGCAGCATGGTCACCAGACCGGTGCGCCCCAGTGTCGCCAGAAAGGCAAATGCCAGCGGCACGCCCGCAAAATTGGACGCTACGCCGCTGAACGTCATGAGCACGGAGCGAACCCAGCCCGGCAATCTGCCGCCAACCGCCGCATAGGCCAGAAAAAATCCGATAATCGCGCCGCCTATTGCCGAAGCCGCACTGATCTCGATGCTGATGAGATAGGCATGAAGAATCGAAGGCTGAAACAGGCGGACGATATTGTGAAAGGTGAAATGCCCTTCGGCATCCTGAAAGCCGCCAATGATGAGCGAACTTGTCGGCAGGATCAGAAACAGCAGGGTAAAAAGAAAAAAGGGCGCAACGCCCAACCAATTCCAAGCCAATCCCGCAAGAAACGGCAATCGCGAGGGAGAATGCACAGGAACTGTCACAACTAATCCGATTTCAGATGCAATGCCCCGCCGGAAGATCCGGCGGGGCTGGAAACAGAATTTTACTTGGCGACGTTTGCGCCCACAACGCTATCCCACTGCTTGGTGATGGTGTCCTTGGCCTTGCTCTGCTGGTCAAGCGTCGGGAACAGGGCCTTGGCGTAAGCCTCGGCAGCCGGGAGCTTGGCCAGAACGTCGGCCGGGATCTTCTTGTTCGTTGCCAGGTCCTGGAAGCGGATCGGGTGGCAATAGCCCTTCAGCCAGCCAAGCTGCCCTTCGTCGGAATAAAGATATTCCATCCAGAGCTTGGCGGCATTCGGATGCGGCGCAAAGGCGCTGATGGCCTGCACGTAAACACCAGCCACCACGCCGGACTTCGGCACGACCACATCCACCTTCGGATTGCCCTTCAGCGTGTCGCGATCGGCCAGAGCATTATAGTCCCAGCGGATAACGATGGGCGTAGCGCCCTGCGCCAGCGACGCGGCCTTGCCGATCACCGGCACGAAATTGCCAGCC
Organism: Methylocystis sp. sgz306128; assembly: GCF_056032725.1. Classification (NCBI taxonomy): domain Bacteria; kingdom Pseudomonadati; phylum Pseudomonadota; class Alphaproteobacteria; order Hyphomicrobiales; family Methylocystaceae; genus Methylocystis; species Methylocystis sp. sgz306128. The sequence goes on along the minus strand of NZ_JBVYWO010000004.1, from coordinate 109,436 downwards.
TTGTTGAGGTCGGCGAAGAACTTCAGACCAGCTTCGCCAGCCTTGTCGACATCGCCGCCAGAAGCGGAAAGGCCAGCGGCAAACACGCCCTGAACAGCCTGATTTGCCGAGCGCGGGTCACCGGCCAGCGCAACCGCATTGCGATAATCGGCGGACTGAAGATCGCTCCAGTCGGCAGGGCTCTTCTTGATCAGATCGGCATTCACCTCAAACGCAAGCACGCCGTAATAATCGCCATACCAATATCCGTCAGCATCTTTGGCGCTGTCCGGAATGGTGCTCCAGGTGGAAACCTTATAGGGCTGGATCAGGCCATCGGCCTTGGCGGATGGGCCGAACGACAGGCCGACGTCGATCACGTCAGGCGCCTGCGGACCCTTGTTGGTCTTGTTGGCTTTGATCGCCTCAACTTCATCGCCCGAACCGGCGTCCGGGTTAAGTTCGTTGACCGTCAGGCCATACTTGGCCTTGAAACCGTCGATGACGCCGCCATAACCGCACCAGTCGTGCGGGAGAGCGATGACGGTCAGCTGGCCTTCCTTCTTCGCGGCGGCGGCGAGATCATCCATGGCACCGGCGCTGGCAGATCCGATGATGCCAAATGCGGCAAGGGCAGCTAATGACGAAATAGTCAGAAATGAATTTTTCATACCGGTCTCCATACATCGCGAAGTGAAAGCACTTACAATGCTGGGACATAATACGATCTTGATTACAGATTTGTGTCAAGGCTCGCGATTTTGCGAAAATGACAGTTTAATGACTGCGAAATTTGATGAATAAGACATATTAAATATTTGTTTTATATGAGTAATTTAAAATTTGACCGTTTGATCAGATTTATTCCTCCGGCCAAATTTTTTAATGTCTCATGACAGAATCCCGATACTGCGACAAGAAAGTCCGCTTTCAGTGCGCTTTGCCGCTCTCGCACATGATAATGGGCGGGCTTAAAGCGAATGCAAAACCGGAACCCTGATATACCTGAACATTGTTCGCCTGCGGCGGCAGCAGGAAGGATCCCTGAACCACCTGACTGGCGTGTTCTTCGGTCATCAGCGCCCAACTGAAGTTGCACATCTGCGCCGGGCTGGACGGGCTGGTCTGGCTGCACATCAACTGTGCGCCGCCCATCATGGCCGCGCCGCCGCAAGATACGGACGATCCGGCATAGGCCGAAGTTGGCACAGCGGCAAAGCCGCCGGCCAGCGAGAGCGAGATAAGCAGCCCTCCTGCCAGACTGGCAAAGCTGCGCACACGGCGCCCGACCACCAGATTATTCAACACTCAGGCTCTCCCCTGCTTGCAAACACAGCTTCCATGATATAAATACCTATATCATATACATCCTTATTAATAGCAGGCACAACAACCTTGGACAACAATAATCCGACACTCGGGTTCCTTCTCCATGACGTTGCGCGCCTGCTGCGCAAACGTTTCGAGCAGCGTGCGAAGGCGCTCGGCCTGACGCGCTCGCAATGGCAGACCCTGGCCTATCTTGCCAATAATGAAGGCATTCATCAGGGCGGGCTTGCCGAAATTCTCGAAATCGAGCCCATCACTCTTGTTCATATCATCGATAAACTCGAAGAGCGTGGCATGATTGAACGACGGCGCCACCCCACCGACCGGCGCATCTGGCTGCTTTTCATGCGTGAGGATGCCCGCCCGCTCCTCACCCAGATGCGCGCCATCGGCGAAGTCACGCGCGGCGAGGCGCTGAACGATATTTCCGCGAAAGATCGCGCCGATCTGACGCGCATACTCACCACAATGAAAACAAACCTTCTGGATGCCTGCCGGCAGCCTGTCGAAGATAGAAATGCGCAAAATGACTGACCAAGCTACTCAAGAAAAGAAACAACTCCTGCGTCCTCTGCTGTTCGCGGCGCTGCCGGTCGCGCTTATCGCCTTTGCCTATCTCTATGCGACTGGCGGCGAAGTTATGACCACCGACAACGCCTATATCCGGGCCGATACTGTCGGCGTTTCAACCGATGTTTCTGGCACTGTGGCTGCGATTGAGGTGACCGACAACCAGACGGTCCACAAAGGTCAGGTGCTGTTCCGCCTCAGGCAGGATGCCTTCAAGACAGCGCTCGACGGCGCCATCGCCCAGCTCGGCACCGTACGCAACCAGATTCTGACATTACAGGCGAGCTACGATCTGTCGCAGGCGCAGATCAAGCAGGCCGAATCCGACGTGGCCTATTATGAGACCGCGTTCAAGCGCCAGCAGGATCTCGTCTCCAGCGCCTCGACCTCCAAGGCCGCCTTCGATCAGGCCCAGCATGATCTCGACAGCGCCCGCCAGAAGGTGATCGTGGCCAAGGCACAGGCTCAGACCATGCTTGCGCAGCTCGGCAATGACGCCAGCCTGCCGCTGGAGAAAAATCCGTTCTATCTTCAGGCGCAGACTGCGGTCGACAATGCCCGCCGCGATCTGAACGACACAGTCGTGCGCGCGCCCTTCGACGGCACCGTCACCAATGTGAACGCCTTGCAGGTGGGCGCCTATCTGCCAGCGTCGCAGGCCGGCTTTTCTCTGGTGTCGACCACAAAAATGTGGGTGACGGCCAGCCCCAAGGAGACCGAACTGACCTACGTCAAGCCGGGGCAGCCCGCCACGATAACCGTGGACACCTATCCTGACGTCGAGTGGCACGGCAAGGTGGAGAGCATAAGCCCGGCATCGGGCGCCAGCTTCTCGCTGCTGCCGGCACAGAACACAACCGGCAACTGGGTGAAAGTGGTGCAACGCATTCCCATGCGCGTCAGCATCGAAGACATGGACGGCAAACCGCCGCTGCGCGTCGGCATGAGTGTGGTTGTTGCGGTCGACACCGGACATCCGCGCGGCTGGCCCTCTTTCCTGCAGCCAATCCTTGGTTCGCCGGGGAAAAAGACCCATGAGTGAGGACGGATTCGTCAAGGTTGCCAATCGCGGCGCAATCACGGCCTGCGTGATTCTGGCCGTGATCATGCAGGCGCTGGACACGACCATCGCCAATGTCGCGCTGCCCTATATCCAGGGCAGCGTGTCCGCCAGCGCCGACCAGATCAACTGGGTGCTGACATCCTACATCGTTGCCGCCGCCATCATGACGCCGCCCTCGGGCTTTCTTGCTGCGCGTTTCGGCCGCAAAAACGTGCTGCTCACGGCCATTGTCGGCTTCGTTTCAGCTTCGGTTCTGTGTGGTCTTGCGCAGTCTCTGCCTCAGATCGTCGCATTCCGCCTTTTGCAGGGCTTTTTTGGCGCGGCGCTTGTGCCGCTGTCGCAGGGCTTCCTGCTGGATATCTACACCGCCGAAGAGCGTGGCTCCGCAATGGCGCTTTTTGGCGTGTCGGTCATGGTGGGGCCGGTTCTCGGGCCGGTGATCGGCGGCTGGCTTACGGCAAATATCAGTTGGCGCTGGGTGTTCTACATCAATGTGCCGATCGGACTATTGGCCTTCTCCGGCCTTGTGCTGTTCGTCAAGGAAACCAAGATCGACCACGGCGCCAAGCTGGATTGGTTCGGCTTCATCGCCATGAGCATCGGCATCACTTCGCTGCAGCTTTTTCTCGATCGCGGCGAACAGCTTGACTGGCTCTCATCTGGCGAAATCCTTATAGAGGGGCTTGTCTCGGCCGGAGCATTTTACCTGCTGCTGGTTCACATGTTCACGGCCCGACGGCCCTTCATCAATCCGCGGCTGTTTCTCGACCGGAATTTTTCGGTGAGCATGTTTTTCATTTTCATCATCGGCGTGACCTATCTTGCCTCGCTGGCCCTGATGACACCCTATCTCCAGACCCTGATGGGTTATCCAGTGATCACGGCGGGGCTTGTCATGGGGCCGCGCGGCATCGGCACGATGGCGAGCATGTTCCTCGTCGGCAGGCTGATCGGCAAGGTCGATACGCGCATTCTGCTGCTGCTGGGCTTCGGGCTTACAGCATGGGCGATGTATGACATGACCGGCTGGACACCGGATGTTTCACAATGGACCATTGTTTCTGTCGGCTTTGTTCAGGGCAGCGGACTGGGTTTTCTGTTCGTGCCGCTGACCACCATCGCCTTTTCCACGCTTCCGGCGGAATTGCGCGGCGAAGGCACCGGCCTTTACAACCTGTCGCGCAACATCGGCTCAAGCGTCGGCATTTCCATCGTCTCAGCCCTGCTGGTTGAAAATGTCCAGATCAATCATGCGTCGATCGCTGCCTATGTAACGCCCTTCAACCATGCCTTTGCCGAGCCGGCTGTCCGGCTTGGCCTCAACCCGCTGCAGCTTGCCGGCCGCGCCGCGCTCGATGAGATCATCAACCTGCAGGCCTATATCATTGCCTATATCGACGACTTCAAGCTGCTGATGCTGATGTCCGTCATTGTCATGCCGCTTGTTCTGATCCTGCGTCAGCCAAAGCGAAACATGCCGCTGGCAAAAGAGCATGTTGTCATGGAATGAGGCTGCGCGGCCCTAAGGCCGCCGCGCGCTCAGGATTCCAGCAGCTTGCGAAATCCCTGAAGTTCATGTTCCCGCGCGCTGTCGGAATGCGGGAATTCCATCTTCAGGTCGCTCATATGTTCGCCCAGAATATGCGAGACAATCAGTCTCGCATTGGGTTTGTCGTCTGCCGGGATGATGTACCACGGCGCATGATGGGTGCTGGTCGCGCCGATACATGCTTCATATGCCTGCATGTATTTGTGCCAGAACTGCCGCTCCTCGATATCGGCGCGGCTGAATTTCCAGTTCTTTTCCGGCTCGTCGATCCGCGAGAGAAACCGTTTGCGCTGCTCCTCTTTGGACAGGTGCAAAAAGAATTTGATCACCTGCGTGCCATTGCGATGCAGATGATGTTCGAGATCAAGGATCGATTTATATCTGTCATTCCAGATCTGATCATCCTTCAAGCGGGCGTCGGGCAACCTCTCGCTCAGCAAAATTTCCGGGTGAACGCGCGTAATCAGCACCTCTTCATAATAGGAACGGTTAAATATGCCAATCTGGCCCCGCTCGGGCAGATGACGCGTGGTGCGCCAGAGAAAATCATGCTGCAATTCCTCGGCGCTGGGATGCTTGAAGCTGAACACACGGCAACCCTGAGGATTAACGCCGGACATCACATGCTTGATAACGCCATCCTTTCCCGCAGCGTCCATACCCTGAAAAATCAACAGCAACGAAGTGCTGTCCGTCGCATAGAGCAAGTCCTGCTGCTTGCTCAGATGGGCGACGTGGTCAGCCAGAATGGCCTTATAATCGTCCTTCGACTCATAAACTGGCTCGACCATTGTCGGCCAGGCGGAAAGCTCGACTTTCTGCTCCGGCTTGACGCGGAATTTGTGAGAGAGGATCGGCTTGTGGTCGCTTTTGGCCGCCATGATCTGACCTCGCTTTCAAACACCATCCGCCACCGCAATTCGAAAGTCCGAACTCCTATTTTGAAGCGGCGGGTTTAACAAACTTGAGCAAAAAACGATCGCTTTCTCCAATCGCGGCATATTTGTCGCGGTCCTGATCCTTGAGCCGGTAAACAGGCGGCAAGGCCCAGACGCCGACCGCGTAATCCTTTGTGTCCTTCGGATTGGCATCAATTTCCGAGCTTGCAACAAATTGAAAGCCGGCCGCTTCTGCCAGAGAGACCGCCACGTCCTGACGCACATAACCGGACTTCGCCAGCGGATCCTGCGGTTCGTCGGGCTTGCCGCGATGATCGACGAGCCCCAATATTCCGCCGGGCTTCAGCGCCTTGTAAAATGCCTTCAGCGCCGCATCCGCCTCGCCCTTGGCCATCCAATTATGCAAGTTCCGGAAGGTGAGAACAAAATCCGCACTGCCGGGCGGCGCAATAGGATAAGAATCTGCCTCAAATTCGCTTATCTCCACCTTGCCGTAAAGGTCTGGCCGGCCAGCCACTTTTGCCTGAAACCCGGCATTATCCTTGATTGTCTCTTCTGAGGTGGATGTCTTCGGGCCGTTGGCTGCAATATAGAGACCGGCATCTCTGAGATATGGCGCCAAAATCTCCGTCCAATATCCGCTCGCACCCGGCAAAATTTCAACCACGTGGCTCTGCGGCGTGACACCGAGAAAGGTCAGCACTTCATAAGGGTGCCGATACATGTCGCGTTGCCGGTTCTTCTCAGCCCTCTGAGGACCGGCGATCAGCGCAGCAAGCGGATCGGAAGCAGCCTTGGCAGGCACCGCCAGGGTACAAGCCATAAATGCCAGAAAGGCAATACGGCCATAAGACCCAGTCTTCTCGACAAGCGATTTCCGATTCATTTTATGCTCCCAACCGACGAAATATCATGAGAATAGCGCCAATCGCCGCAAAGGCGAATGAATTCCACCATTCAACGTCAACCGACGACATCCGGGCGGCCAGAAATTTAAATCGTGTGATAGTGTCGACAGTGCAGGATTTTCGCTGCAAAACCCGGTAAAATGCTCGTTATAAGAATAGTGGTTAGCCGAACTGGAATTGCCAATGACAAAATTGAAGCTCGGACTGGTTGGACTCGGAAAAATCGCCACGGATCAGCACATCCCGTCCATCGAGGAAACGGGATTGTTCGAACTGGTGGCGATCACCAGCCAGCGTGGCATCGGACATCCGGGCGCGCGCACCTTTCGCCATCAGGAAGACATGCTCGCCGCAATGCCCGAGCTTGACGCCGTAGCCAATTGCACACCGCCCTCTGTCCGGCATGATCTGACGATCGCCGCCCTGCAGGCGGGAAAACATGTTCTCATCGAAAAGCCGCCGACATCAAGCGTCGCGGAACTCGCCAATATGGTCGCTGCAGCCGCCGCAGCAAAACGCAGCCTGTTCGCAACATGGCATTCGCAATATAACCCGGCGGTTGACAGGGCCGCCGAAATTCTCAAAACGCGCCGGGCCAGATCGGTCGATATTATCTGGAAGGAAGATGTGCGGCGCTGGCATCCCGGACAGGAATGGATATGGCAGGCCGGAGGCTTTGGCGTGTTTGATCCGGGGATCAACGCTCTGTCAGTTCTGGTCAAGATCATGCCCGAACCCGTCTTCATCGAAACGGCGGATCTGCTCTTTCCGGCCAATCGCGAGACGCCGATTGCAGCCAGCCTCGGCATGCACGGCGGCTATGGCGCCGCCAGAACGCCCATTCGTGCCGAATTCGACTGGCGTCAGGAAGGCGAACAGACCTGGACTATCAAAATATCGCTGCTCGACGGCGGCACATTGGAACTAACCCATGGCGGCACGAGGCTTTTCGTTGACGCAAAGCCGGAACTTTCGGGCCACGACGCCGAATACCGGCATATATATCGCCGGTTCTACCAGCTGATCGAAACAGGCCAGAGCGATATTGACGCCCGCCCGCTCCACCTCGTGGCCGATGCCATGCTGATGGGCAGACGCCGCGAAACAGACGCCTTTGTCTGGTAATTTCAGCGCTCGGCCAGCATTTGAATATTGAGCAAACGATTCATGCCAAACACTTATTTTCTTGGAGTTGACGGTGGCGGCACGCAATGTCGCGTCCGCATACGCGCGGCCTCCGGCGCCCTAGTCGCCGAGGCCAGCGGCGGTACCGGCAATATCACGCAGAACCGGACTGCGGCCCTTGACACAATCCGTAAAACCATCAGCGCCGCCGCCGATGCAGGCGGGCTGACACAGGAAGATTTGCGTCAAACCTGGGCAGGTTTTGGTCTTGCCGGCGTCATCAACCGGCAGATTGCCGGGGAAATTGCCGCGCTAGACTGGCCATTTGCTGGAATTGCAGTCGATGATGATGCCTACATCGCCTGTCTGGGCGCGCATGGCACAGCAAATGGCGGCATCATCATCTCTGGCACGGGCTCGGCCGGGCTATGTCTGGTGAATGGCAAAAGGCATGCGCTAGGCGGCCATGGCTTTGCCCTCGGCGATGATGGGTCCGGCGCTCAGCTCGGACGGGCAGCGCTTCGGCTGGCTCTTCTGGCCCGCGACGGGCTTGCCCCGCGCACGCCGCTCATGACCGAATTGCTTGATGCCTTTAGCGATGATCCAAGCGCGATGATAGGCTGGAGCCTGAGCGCCCTGCCCCGTGACTATGCCGCCTTCGTGCCACGCATTTTCGCAGCCGGCGAAACCGGCGATCCCGCCGCCACCCGGCTTCTGGGCGGGGCTGCAAACGCTATCGAACAACTGGGGCTCGGGCTGCTGAGGCTAGGGGCTGAGAGGCTCTCGCTCTTCGGCAGCGTCGCTCTGCGACTCAGCCCCTATATTGCAGGGGAAGTTCAGGCTGCGATGATTCTCCCCAAGGCCGACGCAGTTGACGGCGCGATTCTCATGGCGCAGCAGCAGCGGACGGCATCTGATCAGGCATGATTTGTATTAAGCCCCGATGGCATTATGTGAGGTAAACTTGAGCACGGCATGCGCGCTTGCAGGAGCCAGAATCCTGATCGGTTCAGAATTTGTCGACGACCTTGCTGTTGTCATGGACGGCGATCTGATCCGCGATATCCTGCCCATTGAACACATAAAGCCGGGGCTGCAGGTTGAACGCTTGCCGGGTGGCTATCTGGTGCCCGGCTTCATTGACCTGCAGGTCAATGGCGGCGGCGGCGTTCTGCTCAACGATACGCCTACGGCTGAAGGCGTGGCGGCAATCGCCCGGTCGCATCGGCGCTTCGGCACCACGGGTCTGCTGCCGACCGTGATCACCGACGAGCGAGATCGCATGGTTCAGGCCATTGCCGCAGTACAGGCCGCGCGGCAGGCTGGTGTTCCCGGCGTGCTGGGCATTCATATCGAGGGCCCGTTTATCGATCCCCGGCGATGCGGCGCACACCCTTTGCAGCATATCCGCAAACCGGATGAAGAGGATTTTTCCGCTCTCGCCGAAGCAGATTGCGGATTCGTCCTCATGACGCTCTCGCCCGGATCCGTCAGCACGCAGGATATCGCGCGGCTTGCCGGCCTTGGCCTCATTGTCAGCCTCGGCCATTCAGATGCAAGCTATGAAGAAACCATGGCTGCGCTGGCAGCCGGGGCGCGCGGATTCACGCATTTATTCAATGCCATGAGCCAGATGCAAGGCCGGGCGCCCGGCATGGTCGGCGCGGCACTGCATGCAAAATCGGCCTATTGCGGCCTAATAGCCGATGGCGAACATGTCCACGCTGCCGCGTTGCAGATCGCCATTGCCGCCCGCGGCACAGAGCATATGGTTCTTGTCAGCGACGCCATGCCGCCCGCAGCCGGTGGCCCTGACCGCTTCGCCCTGCAAGGACGAAAAGTGATGCGCGTCAACGACCGGCTTACTTTGGACGACGGCACGCTCGCAGGCTCCAACCTGACAATGGACGCTGCGGTGCGTTATACAATCGCGGAGCTTGGCGTGGCGCTTCCCGAAGCCCTGCGCATGGCGTCTCTCTATCCCGCGCGTTTTCTCGGCTGCGATCACGAACGCGGACTGATCCGGCAAGGATATCGCGCCGATCTGGTCCACCTCGATGCCAGCCTTCGCGTTGCAAACACCTGGATCGGCGGACAAAGCGATAGCTGATTTATACCGGCCCGGGCTATTTCTTCTGCCCGGACAGCAATTCTCCGATAGCTGAAGCCAGAACCGGCCTGCTGAAATGATAGCCCTGCATTTCCTCGCAGTTGAGCGAACGCAGGAAACGCAGTTGCGCCTCGGTTTCGACACCTTCGGCGATGACGCGCATGTTCAGCTTCTGCCCCAGCGTGATAACCGCTTCGGCCACGATCTTGTCGCTTTCGTTGTGCGAAATCTCGTTGACGAAATATCGGTCAATCTTCAGACGGCCAACCGGAAAATCCTTCAGGGCGCTCAGGCTTGAATAGCCGGTGCCGAAGTCGTCAATGGCGATCTGAACACCGAGTTCCTGCAATTCCCGCATCATCGCGACAGCCTGATCGATATCGCGCATGATCATGCTTTCGGTGAGTTCCAGTTCCAGATAGCGTGCCTCAAGGCCGCTTGTCTCCAGCGCATGGACAACCCGGTGCACCCAGTGCCGATCCTTGAACTGGCGCGCCGACACATTGACGCAGACATGCACAGGCTTGAGCCCGGCATCCTGCCAGGCCTTGTTCTGACGGCAGGCTTCATGCAGCACCCAGTCGCCTATGCTGACGATAAGACCTGTTTCTTCGGCAATCGGGATGAAATTCATCGGCGGAATTAAACCAAGACGCGGATGATTCCAGCGCACAAGCGCCTCCACCGCAAATATCTCGCCAGTTCGGACATTCACTTCCGGCTGATATTCCAACACCAGCTGCGCCTTGGCGACAGCTTCGCGCAATTCCTCCTGCAGCACAAAATTGGCATGAACGCTGCTGTTCAGTTCCGGCGTATAAAACTGAAAATGATCGCGCCCGTTCTTCTTGGCCTGATACATAGCCGCGTCGGCATTGGCCAGCAGCGTCAGTGCGTCTCTGCCGTCTTCGGGGTAATTTGCAAGGCCGATACTGGACGTCACGCGCATATAATGGCCGGCAATATGCACCGGCTCCGCCAAAGCGGCACGGATCTTTTGCAGAACCTGTACAACCGGGTCTGACGTCTCCGGCTGATCAAAAAGCAGAATAACAAATTCGTCGCCGCCAAGTCTGACCACGGTATCACTCGGCTGGACGCAATCGCGCATCCGCCGTGCGACGATCTGCAGAAGTTCGTCCCCGGCATAATGTCCCAGACTGTCATTCACGGTCTTGAAATTGTCCAGATCGATAAAGATGACAGAAAGTCTGCGCTTGTGTTGTTCGGCATGCCGGATCGCATGCTCCAGCCGATCATTGAACAGCGCGCGGTTAGGCAGGCCGGTAAGGGCGTCATGCGTCGCAAGAAATTGTATCCGGTCTTCCGCCTGCGCGCGTTCAATCGCGATAGCAGCAATACGCGTCGCTATATCAATCAGCTTCAGTTCGGCAGTGGTCGGCGTGCGCACCGAATGCGAATACATTGCAAACGTACCCAGCACCTGCCCCGAATTGGACATGATGGGCGACGACCAGCAGGACCGATAATTGAACGGCGCGATGAGTTGCCGGCAGGACAACCAGAGCGGATCTTTGCGAATATCTGCAACGATCACCTGTTCCTTGCGAAAAACCGCCGTTCCGCAGGACCCGACAGCCGAGCCAATCTTCATCCCGTCAATTGCTGCCACATAATCCGGCTGAAGCCGCGGAGCCGCTCCAATGCGAAGGTGTGCCCCCTCGGCATCAAGCAGGAATATCGAGCCGTAAATTTCGTCAACCTGCTCCTCGACGAGATGTATCAGACTATTCAGCACGGACCTGAGCGGCGCATTCATCGCGATCATCGCCAGAATATGCGCCTGACCTTCTCTCAAATTATCTGACAACTTGCGACGCGTGACGTCGCGGGAAAGCCCCACCATGCCCCGCACCTGACCCGATTGATCTACAACCGGCACTTTCGTCGTCAGCAACCAGCGGCGACCACCCTCGCAATCAAGCACCTCCTCCTCGCGATCAATGATGCCAACACCATTGGCGGCAGGACCAAGATCGTTGGAAAACAGCTTTGCAAATGTTACTGCTTCACCATTATCGACTGCGCTCTCGCCTGCAGCATCAACGGACTCCACCTCTCTGATGGCCCGCGCCGCCGCACTATTGGCCAGAATCAACTCACCCTTGGCATTTCTTGCCCACAGGTAATCCGGCACGCAATCGATCAAAGCTTGCACGGAGAGACTATGTTCCGCACCGCCAGACAATTCCTCGCATGAGCACAACAGACCTCCATCGGCAAGTTTGCTGACGGTAACGCGGACAGATGCGCCCTCTTGCCGCTGCAGAAACCAATCAAATGACTCACGCGCGGCCAGATTTTCTGAGCGGGCGATTATTTGTTCCCCAGGCGCGGACACTCCGGCGCCTGCGCCCCCGATAGCCTCAAGGACAACCCGGAAGCTCTCTCCGGCCTGAGGCCTGCCCTTCAACTGATAAATCTGTCCAAAGCGGTCGTTGCTCCAGACGAGATGACCGGATGCATCGAAAAGGCAAATCCCGCTGCGCACCGCATGCAATGCCGATTGCAACAACTCCAGCCTTTCTTTTTGAATTTGGACAACATCCCTGAGTGCGTCCAATTCCAGATCTCGTGCCGCATTGGACAATCTCTCCAGCGCTGGCAACGACTGACCCATCTCGCTGCCCGTGCTGCCCTGTGCCCTCACTGAACGCTCCGCCATAAATCTCGCCCCGCGGTATGCCACTCACTCGAATGCGTACATTTCAAAACGGAGATTAAGAAAAAAATATGAAGAAATATTTACTTTCTCAAAGCTGATGTGCTTTTCGCTGGTTTGATATTACAACATAGACGCTTAATTTAGCCGGAACTAATGACGCTCCGGCAGCGCGCCGAACATTTCAATCCAGACATACTGTCAGCAAGCACCACCCTCGACGTCGCCCCGGACAATGCTCCTCTGGATCTCCACCAAAACTTTTTGTCGATCTGTCGCTTTCTCGCTCGATAAATTGGACTCGACACAGCCGCAAAACGTGAATCGAACCCCGCCAATACAAGAACCAGATGGACAAATTGTCGCAGGCCTTCACCAAATCTGAAGGCCAATCATCCCCCTGAAAGCCAGCTACAAAAACGCATCCGCAACGTCGCCGGAGCATGAAACCGTGCGCTGTTAGCCGGAGTTCCGGCAAAATTCGCACAAAATCGCATAGCAACAGCGGTTGAGCGCTGCTCACGCGAAGCTATCCCTTTAACCGAAATGATCTGGCTGCTCCGCCGCCAACAATTCCACTTTGATGAGGCGCCGCGACAAAATTCAAAAATTCCCCCGGAAGCCGCAAGCCGACCCATGGCCCAAAATGATAAAAATATTGCATCGTAATGAGAGTCATAGATAATGACTGATGAATTAACATTGAAGCGGCAGGAGGCTAAAATTAGGTCAATCTGTATTGAAATTGATACAGAATGGTTCAATTGGAAGATTTTTATTCTCAAATTAGGGATTTTGTCGCGATTTTGAGAACCAAAGAGCAAGATGAATTAAAGGTCCAGCTTCTCCGCGCTGTCAAAAATGTTCGATCTCAATTGATATTGATGAAGGAATTATGACAAAATGATAAAATTTATCAAATCGGACTGAATGCAGTTCTCGGCTGGTGTCTGACGCAGCTACGGGACCTGAGCCGGCTCTCCGGCAGTTCCTGAAACGGAAAATTCCGTAGATGCAGACTAGTCATCCGGCACAGGCAAACCCGGTTCGTCGAAGACAAGCCCCAAAATATAGCAATGCCAAATCCGTTCAGCCGCCGGGATCCTGACAGGGGTTTCAGCGGAGGGAGAAGATTTGTCTAAAATTTTAGAGAATTTAATTACAAGTATTTATCCAAATATTTTGTGAATATCTCAATATAAAAGGCGTACTTGTTGCATTAAATTGAATTATATAAGTGTTTAACGAGGCTTTACCATGTTGTTTGGCGCAAGTATTGGGCAAACTTCTCTGCGTAAATTGAGGCCGAATAGCCTGCTGGCGGCAACATTTGCCAGCATGATGACGTTAGGTGTCTTTTGCTCTGCGCAAGCGACGGAGACAGAGATTCAGCGCGCTTATATTGTCGCCTCTCAGCAGACCGCTCAAAATGCGCCTTCTGTCGGACTCCAATTGCCATTGAGCGTCTCTCTGCTGAACGTTGCTGAGCCGAAAATTGGTATTGATCTGGCAACACTTGGCGCTTTGCCGTCGCTGCGCAAGAACCCGGCTGAAAATGAAGTGTTCGGCGCTCCGGCTATAGCTGTAAATCATTTGGTCGCGGATCGCAGATGGGATGCCATCGCTCCGCATCAGGCCAAGGATTTGTTCAACTCAACGTGCAGGCAGGAATCCGGCATCTGCGACACGGGGCTGATGCACCTTTGGAACCGCCTGCGCAAGGACAGCCGCACCGGCAGCGCGCTCGATCTTGTCCGCCACCTCAATACCGAGGTGAATATGGCGCTGAACTACCGCAACGATATGGCCAATTACGGCGTCGTCGATTATTGGGCTTCGCCCTACGAAATAGCCCGGCGCAGCTCGGCCGATTGCAAAGGCTATGCGATAACCAAGCTCTGGATGTTGACGGCGCTTGATTTCGCTCCAGAACAGATGAAACTGGTTGTGGTCAAGGACACCTCGCGCAATCTGGGCCACGCGGTTCTGGTGGTCAATATTGATGGCGCAAGCTACGTGCTGGACAACATGACCAACGAGGTTCGCGCCGAAAGCGCCGTTCATGCCTACCAGCCGCTCTATGCAATGAATGAAACCGGAAAGTGGATCTATGGCATCCGCAAGACGCCTGAGCCGCTGGCCGAGAACTTTACGTCACCCGGCGTTGTCCCGCCCTTTGGCATGAACATCGCCATGCTGCTGCGCCCGGGCCTGATCAACTGAGCCTGAGCAAGCCGACACGGCGCATAAAAAATGGCGGGAAGCCATGAGCCTCCCGCCGAATTTAATCAAACCCTGATCCGAAACTCAGACGACGATTGTATGCGTCTGATGATTGGCATCCTGATAAGCAATATCCACTGTTCCGGTTGTGGGATGCGGTGCCTGAATATTGCCGGTATCCAGCGTCGCAACCTGATGCGCCCAGTTCGAATTGCCAGTTGGATCAACACTCAGCGCACCGGTACCAGAATCATAATGGACATAACCGCTCAGAGACGACAACGTTGTCGGCAGGTTGTTCAGCAGAGCCGAAAGATCAACCGTATCATGAGTACCGCTGGAACCGCCGATAAAGTCGGTAATCACATCGGTGACATTAATGTTGGTCAGCTGAAACGTATCACTGCCACCGCCGCCGGTCAGATTTGCCTGTCCAAGCCCGGTCGTCAGGATGTTGTCGTGTGAGTCACCCACGAGAATGTCCCCATTATGCGACGAACCGATCAGGTTCTGTATGCCACCAATCGTAAATGATTCATTTGAACCACCATTGATCGTAGCCGTTGGATAAATCGTTCCTGAAAGATCTGCATGAACGTATCCCACGGCATTGCTGAAATCAATGGTATTATTGGTTCCAGAAGCGACGATCGTGTCTCCGCCAGCTGCATGAGCAGCAAAGACCTCATTGCCGGTCAGCGAATACCCGCCAGTCGGCTGCGAGCCATAAAGCGAGACATCGAGCTGGTTGGTGCTGGTTGTCGTCGCTGTATTGCCGTCCCCGTCCGTGACAGCGAGACCAAACGTCAGATGGCTGTCGCCGATCGTAGTAACAGCATTATATGTCAGCGTGCTCAGATTAATATTGCTGTCGCTGTTGGTGCCCGAGGTGCCGATATTCGTAATCGAAACCTCGGTGATTGGATTAGACAGGAACGAGCCCGTAGTGGAGGTTGACGGAGCGCCGGGTCCGGTCGCCCCTACACCCCAATGCGCAGCGTCTACATAGATAGTTGACCCATCGAGAAGCGCCAAATTCTCGGTTGCAGTATGACCTAAGCCATCATGTATCGTCACTGTCACATATTCATAGGTAGCCGTGTTACCTTTACCAACGCCGAAAGCAACGCTGCTCTGTCCGGATTTGAACTGCAGGTCAATGGTTTCTCCCGTATTAAGATTGCCGTTGCCGACACCCATGCCGTTATTGTTAACAAATATTTGGTCCGCCACTGTGTTTCCCTGTTTGTCAACAGATGTACCAGAAATCAGCACATCGGGAGTCGTCCCGGGAGGTGTAGACGATGAAGAAATCGTCGTTCCGTTCAGTTCGATATAGTAATTATTGTAAGAACCACTCGGAATGGACGCAGCGCTAAATGTTTCCGTAACATTGAAACTGTTTGATTCCAGATTGAAATCATAGGTTCCTGAAGCCGAAACGGTCAGCGTAAAGTAGCCAGTCGACAAATTGGAGTCTGTGAACGCATGCATCTCGGTTGTACCCGTGGATGCATTATAGGCACCGGTATATTCGTAGAACGTATAGCTCGGGCCCGTCCCGCCAGATACAGTCACGGCATACACTTCAGCGCCGCCATTCGTCGTATGCGTGTCGACAACGCTATAAGTGTAACCTGCGGCGTTGCTGCCGAAGCTGACGCCAACGGCTGTCGTGGCATTAGGACCGTCTGCCCCGAATATTGGCTGCCAGGTGCCATTGACATCGGTCTGCGCCAGATTCGGCATAACGGCATCCTGCACATTCAGGATCTGCGGCGCATCATCGACGACAGTTGCCGTGACAGAAGCGTCGACCGTCTGGCCATTCACGTTACCCGTGGCAACAACATCGACAACACCGAGGCTGCCCGTCGTCGAAGCTTCACCCAAGATCGGGTTCAGCAACGTCTCCGTCACCGTCACAGTGCCGTCATTGCCAGCCAAGATCGAAGTGGTTCCGCTCAACGTGATGGTCGCAACCTCAACCGTCTTTCCGTTCTGAACCTGGTAAATATCAATCTCGCTGCCACTGACAACTACCGGACTCAACGCTGAATAAGTCGTGGTCGGCGTAATCGACGCCAGCGCAATCGACTTCAGCGTTACTGTTGCATCATCCGCGCCCGCATGGAACGTCAGGTTTGCACCCGAGGCATCAGGATTAATCTGCGTGCCAGAGCCATCCGGCGCCAAAGCACTCTCATAGACCAACTCGGACGCCGTCGGCGTCGATGTCGTCGGGCCATCACCAAGACCCAGCGTGATCGTCAGCGTCGCTGTCCTGGTCGTGCCGTCCGCATCCGTGATCGTATAGGTGAACACGTCCTGCGGCGGAGTTTGTTCATTTATAGCGACGTTGTTGTTCGCCTGATAGCTGTAGCTGCCGTCCGAATTCAGCGTCAGCGCGCCATATTCGCCCGTAACATGATAAGCCGTCAAAGATCCGCTCGGTTGACCCGTATAATCGCTGCTGGAAGTACCAGAATTATCAGCGACAGCACCCGTCACATGTATCGGAGAATCCGCACCCGTCTTGTCGTTGGAAAGAACACCCGATGTCGTCGTGCTCGGTACTGACAGCAAGCCGCCATCAGAAACCGAATTTATGTCATTAACAGCAACAGGAGCATCGTCACGGATATTGATCGTTATAGTGTTTGAAGTCGTATTGCCGAACTGGTCCTTGACGGTGAAGCTGAACGACTCAGCCGGATCGGTGGTGCCGTTGCCGGGAGCCGGATTCGTCAAAGTGTAGCTGTAAGCCCCTGTGCTTTCAGTGATTGTGAGAATGCCATATTCGCCCTGCACCGTAATGATGCCATTATTCTCCACGCCGGTATGGCCAGGGACGCCTCCAGTGGTTTCCTGGAAAGAATAGGTGTAAATCGGAGTTGCACCGGCAGAATTCGTCTCAACGAGATTCAGATTACCCGTCGTGGTGACAGGATCACTAGTCCCACCGGGGTAGGAGCCTGTCGTGAGTCCCGATTCGAATGCCGTATTGCGGTCGACTCCGTTAACCAGATCGCCTGTCGGATTGGATTGGAGATTTGAGACAATCGGCTGGATCGTGGACACAATTGTCGGATTCGTCGGCGTAAAATGATATCCTTCAGGCGGCTGCAACGGAGATATTGGCATCGACCCCGAAATGTTTCCCGGATCCGTGGTGAAGTTGCCTCCAGAGCTGCCCACCGCCGCTGCGCCGGCCGGCCCAGCCGCCGCGACGATACCGTTATCGGTAAAAGCGGCTTCAAGGGTTGCCTGCGGCACTTCGACATCGCCGATCAGCAGGTTGGGCACGTGGTTGGCGACATCGTCGAGGACGATCGCAGTGCCATCCTTCTGCACCAGAACAAGATTGTTCCCGACAATATGAATTTCATCGAATGTCGCGGTGGCCGGAAGGCGGATTGCCGTTTCGCCGGCTGCCAGCTTGAGATGAACCACCTTGTCTTCCGGCGGCAGGTGATATGAAGACTGCGGCGCTGCATGGCCAACGGCCATCATGCCGCCCATGACAGGAGGGATCTGCGCCGTCTGAGCCTGAGCCGCATTGGCCGGAGCCGCGCTATCGTTCTGAGCGATAACCACTTCAGAAACGTGGACATCTGATGAGCCTAAATTGCTCGCGACATGGCTCTCGCCTGCAAATTGATTGTCCATAATCGGCTCCGATAAAATTAATAAAAAAGAAATTTATATAATGAACGGAGAATTAAAGACCTGCCCGCAATTTGCAAGATACCACCAGTGATACGTTTATATCCCCGTATAAATGTGAGGCAAAAAGAGTTTTGGATAGTTAATCGAAGTGGTTAGTTTATATCGCATGACGAAGATACGCCGAAAAAATGGCTATCATTGACGCGATATGGAAAAAATAGCCAAATCTCAAATTTTGTTTACATTCGGCGTGTTTCGATCAGATGAAAACGTTTACCCACGCGTCAACCGCCCGGATAATCTAGTTTTTGAGAAGCGATGAAGGGTCAGAGAATATAGCCCAGAAGCATGGGGTGCTTCTGCCCGGGCACGATTGTCAGACGCGCTTTGCCGCCGAAGGCGTTAACCTGCGTTCGTATCGAATAATTAACGACAAGCGCACGATTCGGATCCAATTTGAAAAGATCGAGAATTTTAACAATCGGAATTTCAAGGCTGAAGACAAGACCAGCAATCGACTTGGTTTCGGTCGATCCGGTGATCTGGCTGAGATAATTCAGAAATTCAGGATTGCACTTCACGATCTGCTTATTGGCGTTCAGAACAAAGCAGGGAACTGGCGCGGCCAGCGCAAAAGAGGTGACGCTGTTGAGCGACAGGCTCGCTTCCAGTTCACGAATGCGCTCCACGCAGAATAATGTTGAACTGACGCGCAGCGCGGCGCTTCCATTGTGGTTTTCCCCGTCATGCAGACATTTCTGGATATAGTCGGCCAATTTGAGACCATTGAATTGTGCGGCCCGCTCCAGAACATCCCAGTAGACTTGTTCCAGACGAAAACTGACCTTCCAGTCGCCACGCTTGAAAATCCGCAAGCGCAGCGATGTCGCCTTCTTCAGGACATCCTGGAATGTGTTGGTCAGGTCATTCAACGTTCCGTCAGAGCCTCCTGCTTTGCCTTGATGAAGGGCTTGAGAAGATAGCTCAGGATCGTCTTCTTGCCAGTGATGATATCCACCTGAGAAATCATACCCGGCATAATGGGATAATCGCGTCCGTCATGATGAATGACATTGTGATTAGTGCGCACCTGAATGGTATAAAACGTTTCGCGCAATTTCTCATCATAGACGCTGTCCGCCGAAACTTCGCTGACGACGCCAGGCAGGCCGCCGAATATCGAAAAATCATAAGCTGTCAGCTTGACGAGCGTTTCCTGTCCCTTCTTGACGAAAGCGATGTCACGCGGATTGATTCTGGTTTCGACGACGAGATTGTCGTCAATCGGCACAATGTCCATGACATGCGCGCCCGGGTTAACGAAAGCCCCAAGGGTGTTCACATCAAGTGTATTGACGATGCCGTCCACCGGCGAGCGGATATCGGTGCGCCTGTTATGCTCCGCAGCGCCCTTGGACGTTTCCTCAAGCACCGAAAGCTCCGAGGTCGCCTTCACCGTGTCTGTCAGCACCTCCTGACGCATCTGCAGCCCGATCTCGACAAAATTATTCTTGGCTTCGCGCAAAGCAGCCTCGGCCTTGGCGATAGTCTCAACCAAGGCATTCTGCTGCCCGTCAAGATCGACCAGCGCGCGCTGCACACGCAGCAATTCAGTCTTGGGCGCCAGGTTCCTCATCACCATCGGATTGACGATGTCAAACTCCTGATGCGCCAGCTTCAGGCTGGCCTCGACCCGGTCTGCATTGCTTTGCGCCTCGTTGAGTTCCCGCTGCCTTTGCTCGATCCGGTCCTGAAGCGAGGCCAGCTTACGCTTCTGGTCCTCGCGCCGAACGTCGAGCAGGCGTGCCTCTGTTTCGCAGACATGCGGGGCAACCTTTTCCACGTCCGCAGGGCAGCTATAGGGCTTGGTCAGATCCCCGCTCTCCTCAATCCGCAGACGGGCAACCTGAGCTTTCAGGCTGCGGATCTTGGCCTCCACTTCGCCCAGATTGGATTCGGTCATTGTATTGTCGAGACGCAGCAAAACCTCGCCCTTGGTCACCTTCTGTCCCGCACGGACAAAAATCTGGCGCACCACCCCAGCTTCTGAACTCTGGATTGACTGGGTTTTATCGGACGGGATGATCTTGCCTTCGCCGCGCGTGACTTCTTCCACCTTTGCGACGCTGGACCAGATTATGGCCGCGAGGAAAAGAAAAAAGACAGCAACGATGATCACGCGGGCTATGCGCGCCGAGCGCTCAAGCTTCACGTGTTTTTTCGCACGAACCGGAATGCCGGCCCCGTGAATTGAAACAGTCATAGGTGCTCTCGCAATGAATAGAGCTAAAAATCAAAAAATCAGGACGAAAAATAACGTTCAAAAAGATCAGGCCCAACTTTGCCCGTGGTAAATGTCAGTGTCGACTTCTTGCCGGAAGCAAATTCAACCGGAATATCGATCCATGGCCGGCCAAAAATCAGCCGCAAATCATGCTCCAGATCTGCCGGGGGGATCGATATCTGATAAACACGATCCGACTGGGCTGTAATCTGAGCGCGCAGCACATCGCCGCTCTGGTTGCCGCGAACGCGCAAAACCGGCGCGCCAACCGATTTGATCAGATCTGCGCCCGCCACCGGCTGAACATCAAGGACAAGATATGGGTCAGACTGCGCGCCGATCATCTTTGCGCAGCAAACCCACAATTTTACCTGTAATTTGGCGTCTGGAATATGAATTTCCGCGATAAGCCGGGCACTGGCGCCAGCCGAAGCAGATATTTTGAACGTGTCCAGACGCAGCCCGTCATTTGGTTCGAGCCAACTGACAGTACCGATATCCACATCAGGCAAGCCGGGCTGACGCGGGTCCTCTGTAATCAGACCGGCATAATAATTGGCCAGCACCGACTGACCATCGAGATTGACCGGCGCCCCCGTGCCAGCATCCGGCTGCAAAGATACATCCTTCGCTGCAGGATCATCAACAAGCGCCAGAACATTCATGCGCTGCAGCACATCGGCGACAGACACAGGCTTCTCCTGCGATTCCGGCAGCCAACCGACGAAGCCATTCGGAAGAATGTTGCCCTCACCCGTCTGGTAGACAAATGGAACGTCCTTGGCCAGCGGCCGGAATATCTCGTCCTGGCGCGGCGTCGTCGTTGCCACGGCTGGTGTCTTGGCCGGCCGGAGAGCATTCCTTTTCGGCTCAATCTTCTTTTTCTTGACAGGAGCCTGTTGGTGCAATGGCGCTGGCGCCGCCGGCAGCAAATTGATTGGCCCGTCACCGGCCTCCGCGGCAACGGCTCCGGCAATGCCCGTCCCCGCCAGACAGCACATCAGAACGCTGGCCAGCAAACGAGACATAAGATTTGACCGCATGCGCGTCACAATATCACCAATTCCCAATCGTTCCGTCAGAATACATCATTCCTGAAATTATTAAATCAATGCAGTCATCCCGGACTATAAAAAGCGCAGAGATGGTGAAAATGCACTAAGGCTTAAGTTGTAGCAGGCGCAACTTCACCCTTCAGGGCCTGCAAAACCTTTTCCTTCGGGCCATCGGCAACAATACGGCCATTATCAACCACGATTAGACGCTCCACAAGCGACAACATGCTGAAGCGATGTGTTGCAATAATCAGTGTCTGATCCGGCCGGGCGACAGCCATCAGCCGCTTGAGGAACATCTGCTCCGTCGCCATATCCATCGCGCTCGACGGCTCGTCAAGAAACAAAATCTTCGGCGAACTGAGAAAGGTACGAGCCAGAGCCACGGCCTGCTTCTGCCCGGTCGAAAGATTACGTCCGCGCTCGCCAACCGGCAGATCATAACCAAGAGGATGCAGCGACACGAAATCGTCCACACCCGACAATTTGCAGGCCGCGATCAGTTCCTCATCCGTCGCGTCTGGCTTGGACAGCAGAATATTGGCCTTGATCGACCCGATGAACAGATCCGTATCCTGCATGACGAGGCCGATGCCACGGCGAATTTCATGAGGATGATACTGGCGGATATCCACCCCGTCGATAAGCACCTCGCCATCGACAGCCGAATACAGGCCCGCCATCAAACGGCCAAAGGTCGTCTTGCCAGCACCGACACGTCCGATGATGCCCACCTTCTCGCCGGGTCTGATCACCAGATTGACTCCTGCTAGAGACAGCCGCGTATCCAGGGGATATTTGAACGAAACATTCTTGAATTCGATCTTGCCCGCCGCCACGACACGATTGACAAAGCTGGTTGTGGCTGTGCGCTCGTCCGGCAGATCCATGACCCCGTTCAGCGTTTTCAGCGCCGATGCCGCGTAGCGCACCTTGGCAATCGTATAGGCAATCTGCGAGAGCGGCGCCACCGCACGCGACGCCAGCATGCCTGCCGCGATGATCGCGCCTGTCGTCATCTCGCCGTTGGAATAACGATAGGCACCGGCAACGATCACGCCGATATAAACCGACTGTTGCAGGAATCCTGCCGCATTAAGGCCCACGGATGAAATGGTCTTGATGTTTTCTTGCGTCTTTGAGGCGGTCTTGACCAGCAGGTTCCAGCGGCGGAGAAACTGCCCTTCCGCGCGCATGCCCTTGATGGTTTCAAGCGCACTCACGGCTTCCACCAGCATGGCGTGACGCAGCGAATTCTCCGTCTCCGAGCGCATGATATGTTCGCTGATCATCAGATGCATGACGTAGCCGACGAGCAGAACCGCAACCATTGCGACAATCGGAATAATAACGATCCAGCCTGCGATCACATAGACGATGATGAGGTAGATAAACAAAAATACCGTATCGATAAACAGCGTCAATGTGCTGGACGTGAAAAATTCCCGCAGAAACTCATACTGACTGATCCGGTTGACAAATTCTCCGGACGAATTCGACCGATGCACCAGCGGCGTGTTGAGAATTTTCTCGAATATGACGCCGGATAATATAACATCCAGATGCTTGCCTATTGTATCGATCAGCAGCGCCCGCGCCACCTTCAGAACAAAGTCGAAGACAAACACCAGCGCAATACCGGCCGCCAGCACCCAAAGCGTTGTAAAGGCTTTGTTGGGCAGCACCCGGTCATAGACATTCATCGAAAACAGCGGAGTGGCTATACCAAAGACATTGATAGCCACGGCTGCAAGCGCCATGGTCGCCAAGCTGCCCGCGTGCTGTGAAATTGGCCCCAGGAACCAATGCTCTTTAGCTATGAGCTCCGGCTTTCCGGGATCGACATCGATTCTCGCAAACTTTGGCAGTATGGAAATTATTGAACCTGAGAAGTGATCCCGGAGGAACTTGCTGTCCACGACACTCCGTCCGGCAGAAACCGGGTCAAAAATCTCCATTTCTCCGGTATTCAGAGTGTCAAGCAAAACCAGACAGGCACCGTCCTTCGTCAAGACAACGGCAGGCCGCTGAACAAGTTGCAGATCGTCAAATTTAACCTGCTCGTATCTGGCTTCAAGCCCGATACGCTTGGCGGACGATATAAACAATTCCGCAGTCAGGTGATTTGAGACAAGCGGCAAGCCCGCTGTCAGCACAGTTTCTGAAGCCGGTCGCTCGAAATATTTGGCGATAAAGACCAGCGAGGGCAGCAGGCCCTGCACAATGGGAACGTTATCCGGTATCAGGCCATCCAACCCACGCTCGTCAAGACCCGCCGCTCGCCCGCCATCTATAGATTTGAAACGCGCCAAATTATCCGGCTTTAAAGACGGGTCCTGAACTTTCACAGTGGAAACTTTCGCCGAAATTCAAAAACGTAAATAAAACGCCAATTCGTCATTTTACCGGATTAGGCTGCGCGTTCTCCGCATCCCTGAAGACTGCGGTGTTCGCATAGACCGGCGGCTTCACATTCAGCGTCTTCAGCAGATCGCCGTCTGCGGCCAACAACTGATAGTCGGCAAATACGGCGGAAAGCTTGGCGGTCTCAGCCACCACTGCCGTATTGAACCGCGTATTCTGTGCATCGAGCACGTCAAGCAGCGAACGCCGTCCAACCTTGAACTGGTCGAGATAGGAATTCACGACCTTGATACCTTCAGCCAACTGCTGGTTGTAGATCTTGGTCAGCGCTGTTTCCTGAACCCGCTTATCCCAGGCCAGCTTGACCTGTTCGGTAATGTCGCGACGGAATTCGTCGAGCTTCAGGCGCTCCTGAGCGGTCAGGTGAATCTGCTCGCGCTCTGCAGCGCTGCTGCCGCCGCCATCGAATATATTCCAGCGCATCACAAGGCGCGCCTGCAGATCGGTGGTGCGACCGGGGTTGACATCTATATCGTGCCCCGCGCGGGCCCTGCCCTCAAGGAAGAGCTCAGGCATATATTTAGCGCGGGCCGCCTTAACCAAAGCGTCAGCGGCATTGATATCCGCCCAAGCCACTGCAACCGTCGGATTGTTGACCTGAGCCCGGGTGATCGCGCTCTCCATGCTGCCCGGCAATGCCCGCACCGGAGGCAGCGCCCCAACAGCACCAAGCGGCTTGCCAACCAGCGTCGAGAAGCGAATCTTTGCGGCGTTCAACTCTTCCTGCGCCACCTTGACCTTTGCAGAAGCCGCGGCGAGCCGCTCCTGAGCCTGAAACTTATCAGCGTCCGTCAGAGTGCCGCTGGTGACAGCCGATTCAATTTCCGACAGCGTCTTCTTGTGGAAAGCGACGTTATCTTCAGCGATAGCGAGCACGCGCTGCTGCAGGATCACCTGAATGTATTCGCGGGCGATGGACAGAGCCACACTTTCGGAACGTTCCCACACACGGGACTCGCCGCCGGCAACACGCGCCGTCTGGCGCTCGTTTTCAGCCTGAGTTGCAAACCCATCAAAAATCTTCTGGGTCACAACCACCCCGATTTCGGCAGGCGCGAGGCTCTGATTCAGCGATCCGCCGACCAGCGAAGCATCGTGACGATCATACTCCTGAACACCCAACGCGCCTTCCAGATCGACCCGCGGCATGTAAAGGCTTCTCGCCTGATCAAGCTGCGCGTTCATGGCCTGATGATTTTGGATGGCCTGACCGATTTTGGGGTTCGTCACCAAAGCCTCTGAAACAGCTTCTTTCAGGCTCATGGCGGATGCCGAAGCGCTTGCCAGCAGCAACATGCAAACGGTAGAAGCAGCGGACAGCGTTGCAGAACGACCGATAAAGTTGATCATCAAAAGGCCTTTTTGACTAAAATAATTGAAATGAGACTAAAACATGTCCTTGGCTTTATCAAGCCTCACTCAATTAAGTTAGCAGAATCTAATTTTAGATATTCACGCCACTAGGGAGCACGCAGACAAGATCGTCACGCACAGCTGGAAGCTTGGAAGGCGACGAATTTAAATAAAACAGTTGAATATATCATGATATTTTTCAAAGTAATGGGGAAATATGCCAAAAAATATACAAGTCTAAAATTCAATAAACTTGAAAATTGAGGATGATTAGCCAAATTTAATTCAAATAATACTATAAAAGTGCGTCATCAATACTAAATTTTAACAGAAAATTATTCGCGCAAAAGCATGAAAACAAGTTTAGCCGACCACCTTATCAGCAACGCCGGCAAAAGAATAATCGGCAGATTCTGCCATTTCGAACCAACGATACAACATGGCGGTTTAAAGACCAGATCATAATGCGATAAGGTGTTGCCAAAAAATCACTATGATTTCGCCACATTTGGCCCGATGAATCTTTTATTGCGTCAGATCAGCGAATGAATCTCGCATTTGGCGAATCGCAATCACGCCGTCTGCTTCTCCCCATGCCTGTCAGAGCCGCACTGTCATCCGAAACCAGCGATTGCGGCCCGGATCGATACATTCGAGCATAATCAAACAACCGAATTTGTGGTATCGTGAATCGTGCGGCGAACAGAGCGAGAGAGATCATGCAAATTGAACTCGCATTCTACGGTGCGGCGGGCACCGTTACAGGATCCTGCTACGGGTTGAGCGCCGGAGGCGCGCATATCCTTATCGATTGCGGCCTGTTTCAGGGCTCCAAAACGCTGAAAGAACTCAATTATGGCGAGTTTCCTTTTCCTGCGAAGGCGATCGACGCTGTTGTCCTGACCCATGCCCACATTGATCATTCGGGCCTTTTGCCCAAACTGATGCTGGCCGGCTTCAATGGCCCGATCCATGCAACACGCGCCACCATCGGTCTTCTGGGGTGCATGCTGCCGGATTCCGGGCATATCCAGGAAAGCGAAGTCGATACCCTGAACCGGCGCAACAGGCAGCGCGGCCATCGCGAAGTCAGCGCCATTTACACGGAAGAAGACGCCCGGGAATGTCTGGAACTTCTTGAGCCTGTTGAATATGAGCGCTGGGAAGCGGTTGCCAAAGGCATACGCTGCCGCTGGTGGAATGCCGGGCATCTGCTCGGCTCCGCTTCCATCGAGATCGAAATCGAGGCCGGTCCAGACAAGCCCTTGCGATTGTTGTTCTCCGGCGATATCGGCCCGGAAAACAAGTTGCTGGAACGCCCGTCGCAGGCGCCCGCCAGCTTTGACTATGTGATCTGCGAGTCGACTTATGGCGATACAGATCGCAAGGAGCTTTCAGCACTGACCCGCCGGGAGCGGTTAGCGGATGAAGTTCGCGCCGCCCATGCGGCGGGCGGAGCGCTTCTGATTCCGTCCTTTGCCGTAGAACGCACGCAGGAACTCGTCACCGACCTCGTGGAACTCATGGACGAAGGACAAATTCCGGTCGCGGAAATTTTCGTCGACTCCCCGCTCGCCAAACAGGCGACCGAAGTGTTCAAGCACTTTGCAAAAGAAATGGCCAATGGCCGGGCGGTGACGCATGCGTTCTCCTCACCGCACCTGCATGTCACTGAAAATGCCGAAGCTTCAAAAGCTCTCGCCCGCATCCGCAATTTTCACATCATCATTTCAGCGAGCGGCATGTGCGATGCCGGACGCATCCGTCACCACCTGAAAAACTGGCTGCCGAGACCCGATGCCACCGTGCTTCTTGTTGGTTTTCAGGCGCAGGGCACGCTGGGGCGGGTGCTGCAGGACGGCGCTTCGGCTGTGCGGATTCAGGGAGAGGACGTTATCGTGCGCGCCCGGATCTGCATGATGGATACTTATTCCGGCCATGCCGACGGCCCGGAACTGGTGGACTGGATTCACAAGCGCTTGCCGATCGCACGATCTTTGTTCCTTGTGCATGGCGAGCATCACGCCATCGATGGTCTGGAAGAGCGCCTCAGGGACAATCAGGATACGGCTGCCGTGCATGTCATCCGGCCTGCCATCGACGACAGGTACAGGCTTGACGCTGAAGCGGCGGAACTGATGAGCCGTGAAGACAAGCGCCGCATAGAACCGACAGCCGCCGCCCGCCTCGACTGGCACAATGACCTCTCCCGCCTTATTCTTGATATCGGCGATGCCGTTGATCAGGCTGCCGACGAGCGCGGCAAGCAGGTTATTATCCGCAGGTTGCGCCGCGCTCTGGAAACAGAGAATTAAAAGACGCAGTCTGCACTATTAAACCCGACCCGCGAGGCCGCCACATCGGTTTACCGAAACCAAAGATTTTGCGGCCTGAATTACAGAAAAAATCAGGCGAATATCCGGAATTTAAGCCTGATATTCGTAAAACCTTCGCTGAGTTTGACAGGCAGCCGCCACCTTTACTTAAAATGAAGCGCGGCGCACTAGATTGCTTGCGCTAACATAAATTCAACGCATAATCCTTCTGTCATGACCTGACAGCCCCTGCCCCGATCTGGCCGCCGCGTGCAAAGCAACGGCGGATGATCTGGGCCGAGGGGATAATCAAAATGCCTTTGAGCAAGCCGGACGGATTAACCGCCGGGCTGAGACCGGGAGGACTCGATGTTAGACAAGACCGCGACCGCGCGCATGCAGGCTTTTCTTTCCAAGTTTGAAGCCGCTCTATCCGAAGAAAATCTGGACGCAGCCGTGAATATGTTCGCCGAGGAATGCTATTGGCGGGATCTCGTGACCTTCACATGGAACATAAAGACCATGGAAGGGCGGGAACAGGTTCGCGACATGCTGGCCAATTGTCTCAAAGGCACCAAGCCGTCGCATTGGCAGGTCGCATCAGGCGAGGAAGCTTCTGAAAACGGGGAAATTCTCGAGGCCTGGATTTCGTTCGAGACTGCGGTTGCCCGCGGCTATGGGCTTATCCGGCTCAAGAACGGTCTTATCTGGACATTGCTGACCACGATGGTTGAGCTCAAAGGCTTCGAGGAAAAGGCCGGTTTCACGCGCCCGCTCGGGGCCAAACATGGCTACCATCCGGAAGTGAAGACATGGCGTGAACAGCGCGAGGAAGAACTAGCCACACTCGGCTACGAGAAGCAGCCCTATGTGCTGATCATCGGCGGCGGACAGGGCGGCATCGCCCTTGGCGCACGTCTGCGGCAACTGGGCGTTCCGACCATCATCGTCGAGAAAAATGCCCGCGCCGGCGATTCCTGGCGCAAGCGCTATAAATCGCTCTGCCTGCATGATCCGGTCTGGTACGACCACCTGCCCTACATCGACTTTCCCAAGAACTGGCCGATTTTCTCGCCAAAGGACAAGATCGGCGACTGGCTGGAAATGTACGCCAAGGTGATGGAACTGAATTACTGGACCAACACCACCGCCAAAAAAGCCAGCTATGACGAAAAGACCAAAGAATGGACGGTTGTTGTCGAGCGCGATGGCAAAGAGATCACCCTGCGGCCCAAGCAGCTGGTTTTTGCCACGGGCATGTCCGGCAAGGCCAATATGCCCAAATTCAAGGGCATGGAGAAATTCAAGGGCGAGCAGCACCATTCCTCGCAGCATCCCGGCCCGGACAGCTATAAGGGCAAGAAAGTTGTCGTCATCGGCTCCAACAATTCCGCGCATGACATTTGCGCCGCCCTGTGCGAAGCCGGTGTCGACGTAACCATGGTGCAGCGCTCCAGCACGCATATCGTGCGCTCGGATTCGCTGATGGAAATCGGCCTTGGAGACCTGTATTCCGAACGGGCCGTTCAGGGCGGAATGACCACAGCCAAGGCTGATCTGATCTTCGCGTCCCTGCCCTACAAGATCCTCAATCAGTTCCAGAAGCCGGTCTATGACAAGATCCGCGAGGTGGATGCCAAATTCTATGCGGCGCTGGAAAAAGCCGGCTTCCAGCTGGATTTCGGCGCCGACGAATCCGGTCTCTTCATGAAATATCTGCGGCGCGGCTCCGGCTATTATATCGACATCGGCGCCTCGCAGCTCATCATCGACGGCAAGATCAAGCTTGTATCGGGACAGGTGCAGGAAATTACCGAGCACAGCGTCATTCTCGACAATGGCACGGAATTGCCCGCTGATGTCATTGTTTATGCCACCGGCTATGGATCGATGAACGGCTGGGTCGCGGATCTGGTCAGCAAGGACGTGGCGGATAAGGTCGGCAAGGTCTGGGGTCTGGGCTCGAATACGCCAAAAGATCCCGGCCCGTGGGAAGGTGAACAGCGCAACATGTGGAAACCAACGCAGCAAGAGGCGCTCTGGTTCCATGGCGGCAACCTGCACCAGTCGCGCCATTATTCGCAATTTCTGTCGCTTCAGCTCAAGGCGCGGATGGAAGGCATCCCGACGCCCGTTTACGGCCTGCAGAAAGTCTATCACACATCCTGATTGCAGGGGCCGGAGAGGCGCAAACTGCGCCTCTCCTGTTTGCCGGCATTCATGCCGTCAGGCAAACCCCGGGAAAAAATCCACCTTGATCGCGGAGTCCGGCACGCCCAGATCCTTCAGCGCCTTCTGAAAGCGCACCACCATGTTGCGCGGTCCGGATATATAGAACAGACGCTCCTGATAATCCGGCACTTCGCGCAGGATCATGTCCTCGTCGATGAAGCCATGATGGACATTGGCGCCTTCAACCCGTTCCAGCGCCACCGCATAAACCGTACGCAGACCAATTTCCTGTTCTGCGGCGCTGAACACATCGAAATAGGCAATCTCATCCACCCGGTTGTTGCCATAGAGCAGAACGGCATCGCGCGGCTGTCGCTGGATCATCATATCCTGCACCATGCTGCGGAAAGGCGTCACACCTATGCCGCCGGCAATGAAGGCCAGCTTCTTCGACGGATCGGCGGGAAGCACGAAATCCCCGGCAACATGCGAGGCGAATATCTGATCGCCGGGCTTCATTTTTGCCAGAGCGCGTTTAAAGGAACTGGGATTGGGATAAAACTTCACGCCAAGCCGCACCTCGTCCTCAACGGGCGAAGAAGCAATGGTGAATGGACGCCGGTTGCCGCGGTCGTCGACATTTTCGACATCCATCGTCCAGTCCATATATTGACCGGCCTGATAGCTGAGCTTGCGGTCCGTTTTAAAAATATAATCGTAACAGCCCTCGGCCATTTTTTCGATGGCAACCAATGTCAGCTTGCTGCGACCCTTCGAGCCAACGGCATAGGCAAACAGATTGCCCACAAGAAACGCGATTTCGGGCGTGAAATAAAACCCTGCGATGTGCATGTTGGGCGAAGACAGAGCGCCGATGATGCCGCCATAGGCCATACGCGGCCATTTCGCCTGCGCGGCGGTCAGCGGTTCTGTGAGCATGGCGAAGCCCGCAAACAGCAGCGGCGAGGACAGCATGGTTTCGTTCAACGCATCCATCCACATGGAAGGTGGCGTCGTGAGCAGCGTCAGGGCCAGATTTGCCAGGATATAGACGCCGATCATGTCAAATCGCTGCACCTTGCGCACAACCATGAGCCCGCCGATCAGCACGAAAGGCAGCAGATACATGTTTCCGCCAACCCACCATGTCGCCGGTTGGTTCAGCACAAAAGCCGAAGCAACAACGCCAATCGCAACCGGATTGAAAATATGCCTGCGCCCGATGGCAAATAAGAATTTCGAGGCAATCGCCACGAATGACGCCAGAACGAGCCCGGCCACGCCCAGATGATCCGTTGAAACGATGGGCGGCATGATCAGTGTCAGAATCAGCGCCGTTATATAGACCGACTCCGTATTGACCGGAATTCCGATAACCTTGGCAAAAAGCATGTTGGTGAGCCAGCATGTCGCCAGAATAAGAAACAGCGAGAATGTCAGGGCCGTCGGATCGCATTGTACGAGCTGAAAAAAGCCGAGTACAAAGCTGAGGCCGAGCAGGAAGACGACATAATACAGCACCAGACGATACATGGTGATGCGGTTAAGCACGGCGTCGATAAATCTGATCATGATACGACAAAAGCTCCAAATCCACTGGTCAGCGTGGCCGTTCCGCCGGCATCGACGAAATAGCCCTCAAGACCGGGCGTTGCTTCGATGAACGCAATTCCTGATTTGCCCATGGCAAAGGCGGCCGTGGCAAAACGGTCGGCTTCGAGAATGTCAAATCCGATGATCGTGCAACTGACGATCTCATCCAGACTGCGCTCGGGGTGAATTGGGTTGTAAATGTGCTGGCCGCGCACATAGGTGCCGGAGGTTGCGATGCCGTGACCCCGCGGCTGCACCGCCTTGATGATTTCATAGGGGTTAAACGGGTTACGTATGCCGACAACCCACTCCCGCCCCTCAGGGCCGAGTCCGTGGCTCTGGATATCGCCGCCGGCATCGACGTAAAAATTCCCGATGCCGGACGACATCAGAAATTCGGCGGCTTTGCGGATCGCCCAGCCTTTGACGATGCCGCAGGGGTCTATGCTGCCATCGGGCCTCCGGATATCGAAATAGCCGGACGTCTGTATTCTGGTGCGCTCCGCGATAGCAAACACTTCATGCAGATCGTCTGAAATGGCGTCCGTTCCGACCTCGCCCCTGTTCAGCCGGCAGACTTCGCTGTCGGCCTTGTAGGGGCTGAAGCGCCGGTCAATATCCGCGAAACATTCAAAAACATCCTCGAGAACGTTTTCCGGCAGATGGTCTTGCGCAATTTCGACCGTGATGGGCATGCCCATCAGCAGGCGGGTCTCACGCGGCACGGATGACTTGCCGGGGCGAGGCTGAAATAACATAGGTCAGTTGGCCTGACGCAGCGCGTCGCTCAATGAACGCAGATAGGCCCGCGAAGACAGGGTTGCGCCGGTGACCATATTGACGCGGGTGCTCTGCGCACGAATGGTTTCCTGCTGCAATCGCGGTAGGGCGATCGAATTGATCCTGCGGCTTGTCATACGGTCGCTGGGATATTGCAATATCTTTACATTGGTGATTTTGCCGCCCTGAATGACAACCTCTACCTGCATGGGGCCATAATAAGCGCTTGTCTGCGCGCCAGTATAACTACCATCCCGATAGGTGCCGTTCATGGCCAGCAGCATCTGCGGATCGCCTGCTGCGGCAGCCTGCGCACCTGCGGCGCCAAGAAGCACCGAACAGGAAATCGCATGGACGAAGAACCGCGGAGTTAATTTCATAGTATCCTCTTGTCTAACGCATAAAATTTCATTGACTGCGCCAATCTGCGCGTTGAACCTGACAAGAACCTGAAAAGACGGCGGATTGTTGTTCAGCATGCTGTAAGGTTAAATTCATAGGCTTGCAGTGAAATCCGGTTGGCACATGCGCATTTTACTTATTGAAGATGACCCCGCACTTGGTGAAGCCGTGCGCGAGCACGTGGCTTCGCTCGGCTATGGCGTCGATCTGATCGCCCGCCTCGACGATGCGCGGCTGGCGCTCTCCACTGTCAGATACGAACTCATTCTCCTTGACCTCAACCTGCCCGATGGCCGCGGGCTCGACCTGCTGCGCGAACTGCGCCGCAAGGGCTCGGCCCTGCCCGTCATTATCCTCACCGCGCAGGATCAGCTTTCCGCGCGGATAGACGGGCTCAACAGCGGCGCGGATGATTATCTGGTGAAGCCGTTCGATCTCAGCGAACTGACGGCGCGCCTGTCTGCCGTGGCGCGCCGATACGGCGGCAATCCCAATCCAATTCTGCATTTGGGTAACATCGATATAGATCTGGCCAAACGCATTATAAGTTGCGAGGGACGTCCGGTGGATCTGACCGCGCGCGAATGGGCGGTGCTGGAGCGGCTCTTGCGCAATCCCAACGGCATGGTGCGTAAAAGCGATATAGAGGATTCTCTTTACGAATTCGGCGCAGAAATCGACAGCAACGCCGTTGAGGTCTATGTGAGCCGACTGCGCAAAAAGCTGGGCAAGGACAT
This sequence comes from Methylocystis sp. sgz306128, assembly GCF_056032725.1. Taxonomy (NCBI): domain Bacteria; kingdom Pseudomonadati; phylum Pseudomonadota; class Alphaproteobacteria; order Hyphomicrobiales; family Methylocystaceae; genus Methylocystis; species Methylocystis sp. sgz306128. The sequence continues at coordinate 76,214 of NZ_JBVYWO010000004.1, read as the reverse complement.
CATCAAGACATTGCGCGGCGAGGGGTACAGGGTCACTATCTGACATGATCCAGACACCGCGCTCCATGACGCTGAGGCTCATCCTGAGCCTGACGGTCGGAACCACTCTTCTGTGGTGCGCCGCCGCTGCCTATTCAACCTACACATCCTACCGCGAACTCAACGAGGCTTTCGACGCCGTTCTCGTGGAAGCTGCGCACCGGCTTCTGCCGCTTGCCGCCGACGATGCATTGGGACGCGAGCCCGACGACGGCAGCGCGATTTACCGGTTCATTGAAGGACGCAAACAATACCTCAGCTATCAGTTGCGCGATTCCAGCGGCCACATCGTGCTGCGCACCGGCGACGCGCCCGCCGCTCCTTATGACGCAGACCTGAAAATCGGCCTGAGCACTGTCGGCAACTACCGGCTTTACACTGACAAGGATGCAGAAACCGGCCTGACCATCACCGTCGCCGAGACCGAGGACGGGCGTTACGAGGCGCTGCGCGCCAATATCCGCACCATGCTCTGGCCATTGGTAGGTCTCATTCCGCTCAATATTTTCATGGCCTGGCTGGCGGTGCGCACGGCGATGAAGCCGGTCAACCGGCTTGCCGCGGACATTTTCCGGCGCAGCAGTCACAACCTGACGCCGATAGATACAACGGATCAGCCTTTGGAATTACGCCCGATCAGCAAGGCGGTGGCCCGTCTGCTTGAACGATTGCGCGCCGCGCTGGACGCTGAACGATCTTTTGCTGCCAACAGCGCGCACGAATTGCGCACCCCAATCGCCGGTGCTCTGGCCCAGACGCAGCGCATGATCGCCGGATTGCATGATCCCGACGACAAGCGTCGCGCGCGCGGTCTTGAGAGCTCGCTGAAACGGCTGGCCGCGCTGGCGGAAAAGCTCATGCAGATCTCGCGGGTCGATGCCGGAATCGGCCAGACCGTCCAGACAGCTGATCTTGTTCCGATACTCGATCTCGTTGTCGAGGATTGCCGGCGCCAGCTCAAGGATACTGCCCGCATCAGCTACACAAAGGCGCCGGATGCCGCTCTGATAGCCAGAATTGACATCGATGCCTTTGCAATGGCCGTGCGCAATCTCATCGATAACGCCCTGCGTCATGGCGATCAGGACAAGGCGATAAAAGTCACGCTTGAATCAGGCGGATTGATCACGATTGTCAACGAAGGGCCGATCGTGCCGCCGAATGTTTTGACAAATCTCAAACGGCGCTTTGTACGCGGCGATACCAGAAGCTCGGGTTCAGGCCTTGGACTCGCTATCGCGGAAACAATCACACAGCAAATGGGCGGCGTTCTCGAGCTGAAATCGCCTGCCTCAGGCCTTGATCAGGGCTTCGAGGCCCGACTGGAAATTCCCGTCATCTGATTTGCGGCAATTGCGCCAAACGGGTGGTTCCTGAAGGGAAAAACCAGCACGCGGGCAGACCGGAATGCGCAGAGCGCTATACTCCCTACGAGGTATACGGCCTTTGACGAATGTCAAATAATGCAAAAATTTGAATGAGATAGACCATCTCAGTAACACGATTGGTCAACTTACGTCACCCAAGGCAAGAGCCGATAGTGTGCCTGTCACAGAATGTTGTCTCAGGCATATCGGCAACGAAAATTCGCTTGGAAGTGGCAGCGAATAGTCCGATGCGCCGGAGCAAGAAGACAGGAAAGGCGATGCGAAGCCTCCCTCGCTTGATTGCGTCTGGCAAAGCATCGGGACGTTGCTCACATGAAAAATGCCTTGAAATATGGTTCGCTTTTAGGAGTGATTATCGCAGTAACTGGCTTTTCGTTTGTCTCAATAGGGCAGGCAGCAACCAGTTCCTCTGGCGCGGCAGCGGCTTGCGACGCCGCGCTTAAAAAAGGCACTCCTCAGGCTTTGAGTGAATTTCTGAAGAAATATCCCAAAGCCAATACAGTTTGCAATGCAACCGACTTGACAATCGAGCCGGATGTAATGCGCTCTGGCGGCGGCAACGGGCTGTTCTTTGCACCTCCAAATGAACCGCCCCCGCCCCCCCCTCCCCCTCCCCCTCCCCCTCCTCCTCCTCCGCATGACCATCATCACCACCATCACCACCATCATCACCACCACCATAACGGCGGCGGCGACCACGGCGGTGGCGGCGATCACGGCGGTGGCGGCGATCACGGCGGCGGCGGCGACCACGGTGGCGGCGGCGATCACGGCGGTGGCGGCGCTCACGGCGGTGGCGGTGACCACGGTGGCGGCGGCGACCACGGCGGTGGCGGTGACCACGGCGGTGGCGGTGACCACGGCGGCGGCGGCGACCACGGCGGTGGCGGCGATCACGGCGGCGGTGGCGGAAACGGCAACGGCGGCGGTAACGGCAACGGTGGCGGAAACGGCAACGGCGGCGGTAACGGCAACGGTGGCGGAAACGGCAACGGTGGCGGTAACGGCAACGGTGGCGGAAACGGCAACGGTGGCGAAAACGGCAACGGCGGCGGTAACGGCAACGGTGGCGGAAACGGCAACGGTGGCGGTAACGGCAACGGTGGCGGAAACGGCAACGGCGGCGGTAACGGCAACGGTGGCGGAAACGGCAACGGCGGCGGTAACGGCAACGGTGGCGGAAACGGCAACGGTGGCGGTAACGGCAACGGTGGCGGAAACGGCAACGGCGGCGGTAACGGCAACGGTGGCGGTAACCATGGCCATGGCGGACACGGTGAAAACAATAACCAGACCACTTACCGCGTTTTGTCCTGGAGCTTTAACGCTTAGGCGAGAGCAACGCCAAGCATGTCTGTTCGCGGCTTAGCCATTAACCACAGCGGCTGCGGATCAGACATGAAACAGGCCGATGACCGGAAAACCGGCCATCGGCCAAATCCATTCCAGACTATCTAGGCACAGGTTCGCATGAAGTGGCTGGCGTAGGAATAGGTCATCGTGATCAAACGCGGCGACAGGCCGCCATTTTGATTAATCCAGGAGCGCACCCACTGCGGATAATTTCGCAACAAAAACTCCTCGACAACCGCAACATCGCTGCTTGCGGAAGATGATGGCGCATGAAAGCGAAAATAGGCCCCTTCCGTGATGCATGTCTGATTTGCCGGGAGTGCGAGATAAAGAGTGCAGGCAGAATCGCACCGACCGCTAAATCGTACTTTGGCGTGCGCTTGCCTGAGATCATCAGCGCGCAAGGCATAATCAATCACAACACCGCCACTGTCGTTGCCGATATCAACAACCTGATCAAGCATCGCAAACTTTTGTTGTCCCGCATAAACGGGACTGTTCACCAGACCCATTTGGATAATTGAGATAACGAGCGTCGACAACAAAATGAAAAAGGAGCGGCGCAACTTGTTCATTGATTATCCAATGCATAAACCGACAATAATTCCTCCATGGTAGGCACGAGTCGTAAAAATGACGTTAAGTCCTTAAATTCAGGATTATTGGCTTTTTTTTGACTGTGCCAGGAGAAAGTTTCGGCGGCGCCGTTTAATCAACAGACATCCACCCAAGGGTTCGGCGCCGACGCCGACGAAAACCAAGCTCCGCATAAACCGCATGCCCGGATGATGCCGGTTAACGTTTGGTAAATTTTTTCCGTATTTTCCGAGTCTTTCAATCCGGCGCAAGCGCGCTTAGATATCTCATATTAGAAAATATTAATTTTGCAGTCCGGAGATGTTGAATTCTGAATAATGTCAGGAATATTAACCATTTGATATTCGTCAATATTCATTATTCCGAGTGATTTACTGAGGGTTTCCGCCATGTTTTCCGCTGCCTCAGGCCCCAAAAGCGAACGTCATTCAGCCAGAGCTTCCAGCAAGGCAAACGCCTCTGGCGCGTCTGGCCGGCTGGGCTTTTCGGGCGCAAGGCTGGAAATCAGCGATCCTTCGAGACCGGCTTCCTTCTCGCTCGCGAGTGACGCACAGGGCGTTATTCCCGCGCGCAAGACCATTTCCACTATCGCCTTGATCGACGATATGCAACTCACGAGGGAATGCTTGCAGCACGTTATCCGCAAACAATGCCCCGACCTCGAAATTCGATGCTTCAAATCATGGTCAACGGAAATTTGCGACGGTCAGAACAAGCCGGATCTGGTCATATTCAACTTGCGCCGGCTCAAGATCGACTGGTTTATCGAGAGCGAACCGGCCCGCGCTTTGCGCAAGGCGGAATATAGCCCTCTGGTTCTTGTTCTCTCCGAACTCGATGAATCTCAGGAAGCCTTGCAGGCCCTGCGGGCGGGCCTTGCCGGGTTCTTTCCGACAAGCTGCGGCGTGGGGCTGCTCGTCGCGGTTATCCGCCTCACCATTTTGGGCGGCCGCTTTATTCCGCCGGGTCTTTGTCCGGAGCAATTCTCGTCTCTGGCCGCGCAGGATATCAGCAAGCTGCCAAGAGCATGAATTCATCATGTCGGGGAGACATAACCGCGGCACTCCGACACAGCGCAACGTTATCGCTAAACACAGGCAATGTTATGAATTACGCATTTAGTTTCAATCTCAACGGACAGCCAGCCATTCAGGTGCAGCTTCGCAATGGTGCGGACGAACAGTCTCGCCAACCAGCGAGATCATCCGTGCGGCACTTCGCGCTGATCGAACACCGGATTCTCGTCCGGGACTGCCTTCAGACATTGCTGGAGGTTTGCGAAGAAGCGAGTGAAACCGAGGCGGTCAACTCCGCCGATGAGCTTTCAGATTGTCAAAAAGATCTGGTTATTATCGGAATTGGCGCCGAGCCGGACGCTGCCGCCCTACTTCAGCGCCAGATGGCACTGGTCAGAAGCTTGCGGATGACGGTGCCTGTGGTTGTGATCATGGACAATAGCGAATTGCTTCGTTCGGGCGAAGCCCTGCGGCTCGGCGCCTGCAGTGTGCTGCCGATGAATTCGAGTATCGAACTCGCAAAAGCAGCCCTTCAACTCGCCCTCGCTGGCGGCGCGTTCGCTCCGCTCACGGAACCTCAGCCACATGAGTCTGATCTGCTTGATCCGGGCGCTGACACTTTCGAGACAAACCTTCAACAGGACGGGCTGACCAAGGAAGGCATTGTCTTTAACGGTCATTTCACCGAGCGGGAAATGGAAGTGATCGAGAGATTGAAAAAAGGCCTGCAAAACAAACTCATCGCCTATGAACTCGGCATATCGGAAAGCACCGTCAAAGTGCACCTGCGCCATATCATGAAGAAGTTGCGGGCCACCAACAGGACACAAGTCGCCTTTCTCACCGATCATCTCATGTAGGAGGGTACAAAAATGGCGGCCTCGGCCGCCATTTTCATTTGTGCCGCCTGCATCAACGGCTTGCCGCATATCCGGCCCGGTTCAACTCAGATTAGCCAGACCCAAGGCCATTCTGTCCATGATCCGCGCATTAAGGATGCGTATCCCTTCCGGAACGATGGCAATGGCCCGCTGCCGCACCAGCATGGAAATAGCGCGGCTGACCGTCTCCATCGACAAGCCGCAATAATCGGCAATATCGGCGCGGGTCATTGGCAGGGAAACATGAACACTCGCATTTTCAATCACATGCCAGCGGTTCTGCAACTGCACGATGAGCGTCGCCACGCGCTGCTGCGCATTTTGTTTGCCCAGAGAAACCAGTTGATCCTGCGCAACGCTCAGATCATGCATGATCGAAGTCAGGATCAGTTTGGACAGGCTTCTGTTCGTATCGGCAATAGAAAAGAATGCTGCGCGTGGAATGGCGCAGAAACTCGCATCATCGATCACATCGCCGTTCATCAGATATTGATCGTTCAGATCAAGACCGATGAGATCGCCGGTCAGGGCAAAGCCCGTGACCTGTCTGCGTCCGTCCGGCAAATTGCGTGAAAGACGAATTGCGCCGCTTTTGACGATGTAAATCTTGCGGGCCCATTCCCCCTGCGTAAACAATGAGGAACGCCGCGCAGTGCGCACATTCACCGATTTCGAGCGAACGGCCAGCAGGGTTTCCGCGTCAAGATTACCGCAAAAGCCAAGGCTGCGCGCCTTGCAATCGCTGCAGGTTGCGAACAGGGGATCGGCGGAGACCCTCGTTTCGCCTGTCGCACGGCCCGGCGTTCCACCGCAGGGCGTACGCACTGTTGTATCAAAGTCGAGGTTCCGCTTCTGCCGGCTCTGAATGCCCGAACCATTGTCGGGCTTGAAGCGCGCCTGATAGGCTGCCACAGCAGAATCTGTCATTCCCAGATCATGCATGACTTCATTTGTGGAAGGAGTCGACGCAGAAGCTTGCGGCGCCTTGATCTTGATGGGCCGCAACGCATTGCTACGCGCCAACGAAGCGGGATTAATGTGATGGATCGTGCCAGTCTGGCTGTTGTTTTCCAATTTCACTTCTGCCTCCCTGCTGGTCAGCAATGACAAATGATTAACAATCAAATCATCGCGGCAATTACGGAAAATGCATCCGGCGCCACCAAAGAACTCTGGATCCGCGAAATTAAAAACCGCGCATCCCGAAAACTTAAGGGAAACTTAAACATTGAGGCAGGGAGAGAACAGACTCGGAAAATACGTATAAATTCATGTCGCAGATCCGAGACTCGCGACCGATTTGCATCAGTATCGCGCTTCCGTCTGCGCGCGGGAGCTTCATCTGTCGTTGAAAAAATCCGACGCGCTGTTCAGCCGCGCTCCAGACCGGGAACCAGAAGACACATCCGCACCAGTTCCGACAAACTCGCGGCCTGCATCTTCTCCATGATCTTGGCGCGATGAGTTTCCACAGTGCGCTGACTAATGCCAAGCTGGTGCGCGATGACCTTGTTCGGTCGTCCCTTCAGCAACACCATCAAAACTTCACTCTCGCGCGCGGTCAGGCTTTCCAGACGTTTTTCAATGCCGGCAATCGCCGCTGTCTGCAGATGGCTGCCACGGCTCAGTTCCAGCGCCTGCTGCAGCGCCGGAAAAAGCCTCTCGACAGAAAAGGGCTTCTCAATGAAATCCACCGCGCCCTTTTTCATGGCCTCGACGGCGAGCGCAACATCGGCGAAGGCTGTCATGACCACCACGGGGATCATGATCTTCTGCGCTGCCATGTCGTCCAGCAGATCTATGCCCGTCATGTCCGGCATCCGCACATCGGTCAGCACGCAGCCATTCACGGAGGGATCGACGCTCTTGAGGAAGCTCGCAGCCTCCTGAAAGGCCTCAACATCATAACCCATCGTCGTCAGAAGCAGGCTCAGCGAATGTCGAATGCCGGGGTCATCATCAATGATATAGATTTTCGCCGTTTCAGTCATCGCCAACCTCGTGATGCGCCAGAGGCAAAGTGAAACTGAAGATCGTACCACCCCCCGGTCTGGGGCTTGCCCATATCGAGCCATGATGAGCTTCTATAATCGCCCGCGAAATGGAAAGTCCGATACCCACGCCATTGGCTTTGGTCGTCGCAAATGGTTCAAACAGGTTGGATCTTATCTGATCGCTCAAGCCTGCGCCAGAGTCCGCAACATCGACGCGGATACTGCCTCCGGGTGTCAGCATCGTTGAAATCGAAAGTTCCTTCTCCCGGGACAGGCTCATGGCCTGTACGGCATTGCGTGTCAGATTGGTCAGAACCTGTTTGATCTGCACGGGGTCAGCAAGAACCCTGTCATTGCCCGCGTCAAGATGCATTTGCAAATGGACCCTGGCGCGCTGGACGCTTCCATTCAGATAGTCCTCGCTCTGCGAGATAAGCTGGTGCAGACTTTGAAACGTCTTGTCCGGCTCGCCTGTCATCGCAAATTCGCGCAAATGGCTCACCGTCCGACCAGCCCTGATCAGTTCATCGGCAGCACAGCTCAATGTCACCTTCAAATCAGCGGGGCGTCGCTCAACGGGCATGTCCAGAAGCATTTTAGCAGTCTGCAGATAGGCGGTGCCGGCCGCAAGAGGCTGATTGATCTCATGCGCCAGCCCCGCGGCCATGCCACCCATGGCCGAAAGCCGCTCGTGCTTAAGTTGCTCGATCTTGGCCTCGTGGGCTCGTTTTTCGGAAAGATCGTGAATAAAGCCGACAAGCACCAATTCGTGATCGAATTTGACGCGCGAGAGCGAAACTTCAACCGGGAACCGCTCCCCGCTTTCGCGGCGGGCACTGAATTCCCGGTTCAGGGCGCTCAGATCGCTGGTTTGCACATTTTTAAAGTGCTGAATATGACGTTCAAGGATACTGCCGTTAAGTGCCGGAAGCAAAACGGACAGGTTCTGTCCGATGATATGGTCAGCCCGGTAACCGAAAATTTTCAGGCCGGTGGCATTTATGGACTTGATCTTGCCGCCAAAATCTACAGTGAGAATGGCTGCATCCACACCGTCAATAACAGCGCGCAGGCGCTCCTCGCTCTCAGCCAGCGCGATTTCAGCCCGCTTGCGGGACGAAACCTCGTGAAGATAACCATGCCACATCGTACAGCCATCGGGCAGGCGCGCCGGCGTCGACTGTGCTTCAAGCCATATCTGCCCCCGCATGGGATGTTCATAGCGAAAGGTTTCCATCCATAATGTCAGATCGCGGGCGGAACGCGCAATGCTGGCGCGATTGTGGGCAAGGTCTTCGGGGTTGATGCGATCGGTCACCAGACTACTGTTCTGCACCACGTCTTCGGACGAAAATCCAAAGAGTTGTTGTGCCAGCGGCGAGATATAGGTGAACGTGTTCGAGCCGTTCAGATGACTTCGCCATGAAAAGATGGCGCCGGGAACAGTCGCGGCGATGCTTGTCAATTGATCGACCAGCCTCAGCCGTTCCTGACGCGCTTCCTCTGCGCTTTTAGCGTCCGTGATGTCATAATTGACCTCGACCAGATTCACGGGATGACCATCGTCGAAATAGATCTGCCCGCGCGATGCAATCCAGCACAACCTGCCATCGTCGGGGCGCCGGATGCGGTAATCCGCCGAATAAGTGCCGTCACCGGGAGAGGCCATGGCATGTGCGACAGCAGCACGGCGAATGGCCCGGTCCTCAGGCAATGTCACGCCGTTGATGACGCTCTCGTCGATCACAACCGAATGATCAATACCAAACAGACTGTGCACGTTCTTCGCGTCGGAAACGGCATGAGTGGCAAGATTAAGGTTCCAGGTGGATATAACGCCGCTCGAGACGGCCACTTTCAGGCTTGCATTGATCAAGTGTTCTGAGTTTGCGCGTCGGCTTTCAGCGTCGCGAAATCGCTTCCAGTTCCAGTGCAGCATTTCAGAGGAAATGATTATCACGGTGCAGCCGGCCAGAAACGCGCCCATGCCGATGAGTTCGGTATCGTCATAGCCTAGCAATATCCAGAAATGAATGACGAGCGCGCTCAGCAGAAAAGCGGTACCGCCGGAAACAATCCCGCCAAACAGGGCCGCCAGCGCGACCATGGGCAGGAAGGTGGAATAGGCAAATTTGTGCAACAGAATATCGACAAAGGGCGCCCGCAACAATGCACCAGCGACCGCAAACATCACGCCGATCAACCAGCGTTCAATGATGGAACTGGAATATAGACCCGCTATCCAATTCATCACCCCCTCAAAAGGATGAGATTGCGCAGGTCTTGACGGTATCGTTGTCACAATTGCAACCCTTGGCGCAGGATCCGTTTATAATTTTAGCGAAATACTCATAAAAACCACCAGTATCGTGATTGTCCCTGCAGAATGCCTGTGATTTTCGGTCTTCGATCAGAAAATCAACCACGCGGCCTGAGACATCTCCAAAATGCGCCTGATCGAAGTTCCGGTCCGCCCGCAAATCCCTGTCAACATTGGTTAGTTTATAATGATTCAAAAATTCTCTATTCTGAGATTATGCCAGAAGCTAGTAACTCCCCGATGAACTGTCATTGATTTTTATCAATGGTGACAATCAATCTGCCCGATTCCGCAATACATACCGTTATGTAAACATGAACAAGACGCAATGTTTCCAAAACAGATTTTCCAGCACTATCAATGTTGTATTTTTGGATTTAAAAAATATCAAGAGAGATCAATCCGGCAATTCATTATCTCATGGTCTGGATCAGGCTATATTTAGGCTGACGCGAACAAGCGGCATGATCCCTCGGCACATTTTGCCCGCATCCACATGTCGGCTGGCACATGACGGGCAAGGCTTTTGATACGCATCAAGGCGACCCACCCAAATTCTGACAGAATGATGCAGTTGAATTGAAAGTGGAGAGATCGCCATGCTGAAAGACATCCTCGTCCATCTCGATGGCGGCAGCGAAGATGAAACCCTGCTCAATTTCGCAGAAGCGCTCGCAAGGCCATTTCAGGCGCATATAACAGGCGTGGTCGTCAACCGCCTGCCAGACACAGCCCTACTTGGCTCAACGGATTCAAGCGGCGCGATCATTCAGGTGCTGATTGAAATGGAGCAGAAGGCCCGCGCGGAAGGCGACAAGCTGATTGCCCATTTCGAACAAAGAATGCCGCGCCTCGCCGCCCTGACTGAAGTGCGGCGCCTTGAAGCGGGCGCCTATCAGATAACGCTGGATGCCGCTTCTCTGGCGCGCGCCGCAGATATTTTTGTGATGACGCGTCCCTACGGCGAAAAAGCGGATGGCCGCTCGGTCGACGTGCTGGAATCGGTTCTGTTCAGCGGCGGCCGTTCACTCATCGTCGTGCCGCCCGGTTATGCGCAAGCCGGCCCGATCCGCCGCATACTTGTTGCCTGGCGGGACTCGCGCGAGACGGCCAGAGCCATATCGGAGTCGCTCCCCCTGCTGCGCAAGGCAACGCATACGCGCCTGCTGATCATTGACGATGAAAAGCGGCGGGAAGAGACAAGAAGTGCGCCTGCAGCCGATATTGCCCGCCATCTCGACCGGCACGGCGTGAAAGTGGAAATTGCGGCAGCGGATCTGCCCGGCCGGTCGGTGGCCGAGCATCTTGTCAAGGAAATGAGGGATTATGCCCCGGATCTGATCGTCATGGGAGGTTATGGCCATTCCCGGTTCCGCGAGTGGATACTTGGCGGCACGACCCGGGAAATGTTGACCAGAAGCGACGTGCCACTATTGCTGGCGCATTAGACATGAAACGGGAATCCGCAGAGGCGAAAGCCCGCCGGTCGGGGACCAACGTCAGCCGGTTTCCCGAGAGACCGGGAACCGTCTCGGCGCAAAAGGCTGATACAAAGGCGGCAACGGCCATCCCGGAGAAGTCCGGACTCGACGAAATGGCCACCGACCTCGACCACGTCTTTCATGCAGCGCTGGCGCGCGCCTTTGGCGGTCTGTCGCCCCTCGCTCTGGGGCAAGCCTGGCGGGACTGGGCGGCGCATCTCGCCATCTCGCCGGGCGAGCAGATAAAATTGGCACATAGGGCCGCGGAGGAAGCGGAAAATCTGTTCCGGCGCATGGGCCAATCGCCCGTGCAGCCCAACCCCGCCGAATTTGCCGTCAACCGCACATCGGAGCGCGACCACCGGTTTCGCTCGGCGCCCTGGCAGGACTGGCCCTATTCCTGGCTGGCAGAATTTTTTCTGTCCGTCGAAAGATGGTGGGATCGCGCGATAAATGACGTGCATGGCGCCACTGCCGAGCACAAGGCCCTCACGGCCTTTCTGATGCGGCAAATTCTCGATACCTGGTCGCCATCAAACTTCATTGCCACCAATCCCGAAGTGCTCCGGCGTACACGCGAGGAGATGGGCGCAAATCTGATGCGCGGCGCCATGAATGCGGCCGAGGACACGCGACGTCTGATGTTCAGCCTCAAGCCCGCGGGAACGGAAGGTTTCGTGCCCGGAAAGACGGTGGCCACGGCCCGCGGCCGCGTGGTTCATCGCACACATCTTGCGGAAATCATCCAATATGAGCCGACAACGGAACAGGTTCATCCCGAACCCATTGTGATTGTTCCGGCCTGGATCATGAAATATTATATCCTCGATCTTTCGCCGCATAATTCACTCGTGCAGCGACTGGCGGATCAAGGCTTTACGGTTTTCATGGTTTCCTGGCATAATCCGACCGCGGAAGACCGGGATGTCAGTTTCGACGATTACCGCAAAGAAGGCGTGATGGCGGCCATCGATGCCGCCACGGCCATAACCGGCTCAAGAAAAGTGCATGCCACGGGCTATTGCCTCGGCGGAACTTTGCTGACCATCGCCGCCGCCGCAATGGCGCGCGATGGCGACGATCGCCTCGCCAGCCTGACATTGCTCGCGGCGCAAGCCGATTTCGAGGAGGCCGGCGAATTGCGCCTGTTTATCAATGAGAGCCAGCTGGCCGTCATCGAACATCTCATGTGGGAGCGCGGTTTTCTTGACGGCAACCGGATGGCTGGCGCGTTCAATCTGCTGCGCTCGAATGATCTGGTCTGGTCGAAGCTGATCAATGATTATCTGCTGGGCCAACGCCCTGCGATGCTGGATGTCATGGCCTGGGCATCGGACACCACGCGCCTGCCCTACAGGATGCACAGCCATTATCTGCGCGCGCTCTATCTGCAGAATGATCTGGCCGAGGGACGTTTCCGGGTTGGTGAAAAGCCCATTGCCGTTCCAGATATCAGAGTACCACTGTTTTTACTCGCCACGGAATGGGATCACATTGCGCCATGGAAGTCAGTGTACAAATACCACCTTCTGACTGAAGGCGAGCTGACCTTCGCACTCACCAATGGCGGGCACAATCAAGGCGTCATTGCCGATCCGCATCGCCCCGGCCTGCACTATCGCATCGGAACGCGGCAGGCATCCGGCCAGTATATCGATCCGGAGAGCTGGCGCACCGCCACACCTGAAAAAACAGGCTCCTGGTGGATTGACTGGTTCGGGTGGCTGGCCGGCAAATCCGGCCCGCTGCGCCCGCCGCCGCCGATGGGTAACCAGGACAAGAATTACCCTGCGCTCGAAGCCGCACCGGGCCTTTATGTCTTTCAGTGACCGTCCGGCACGATATGAAACGGGCTTCGCTTGCGGTTGCGCGTCGCGTCCTGAAGCCAGAGGGCGATATCGCGCCACGACGTTTGCAATGTTTCGCGGCCCATAAACAGCGACAGATGATTTCCGGGAACCAGCCGCGACGTTACGGAAGTTCCGGAAAATAATTTCTCGGCCGCCAGAGCCTGCGGCGGCGTGACAATCTCGTCCTCGCTTGCCGCAAGCACGAAGACCGGCGCGGAAATCGAGCCCAGATTACAGATGCGCCCCAACGCCGGAAAGCAGTTGCGGGCGAGGCGGTTTTCCCGAAATAGCCACTCGACGGTCTGCAGGAAATAGACCCCGGGCAAATCTACGACTGTTTTGATCCAGTTCTCGAAGCGAGCGGCAAGCTGCGCGTCCGGCGCCACTTGCAGAGATTCCGCCGATCCATATTTTGCATCGAGACCCAGAAGCCAGAACTGCAGCGCGACCTGACCAAAGACGCGACCACCATGCAACCCGACGAGATTTTCGAACAGAATCGCCGGAGTCTTCAACACGGCCCTGCTGATGGCGGAAGCCTCCGCCTCAATATCGACCGGCGCTCCCGCCAGCACGAGGGCGGCAACCTTCTCCGGAAAACGGGCCGCATAAGCGGCAGCAAGCCAGCCGCCCTGACAAAGCCCCACCAGAGCCGCGCACCCGCCCATTTCGTCAACCGCAACATTAAGATCGCTCAGATAAGTGTCGATTGAAAAATAGCGCATCCCCGGAGAGGCTGATTTCCAGAATGTCAGAGCCACCGGCCCGCCGCTCTGCGCACACAGCAATCCGGCGATGCTGTGCCCAGCCGCAAAATCAGCGCTCGCGGCATTATGCAGGGCGTAAGGCGCCACAATGATCACCGGCACGGCGCCGAACGTCCCAATAGCCGCGGACTCGCACAAAAACATGGTCTGCAATTCGATGCGAAGAGAATTCAGCGTTGCGAGGCTGGACAGGGCAGCTTGCCTTTCACTGTCCATGGCCTCGATGTCGGCGCGCCCGGAAACAAGCCCGGACCAGTCGGGCATTCCGCGCACCGATACCGATTGCCACATCTCCTGCCAAAGATCGAAGGGCTGAACCATGAGCAATAGTTCCCGGGTATCTGTTGACGCCACTTACACTTCAGGCCCGGCAGGACGCCAGAAAAGCAGGCGGAATCCGATTATCAGAGTTTCGCCGGCATTACATTGCGCGGCATCAAATCCCCGGTGCCCCGCAAACCTCGCAAGGCTTGCAGGCTTTCACAACATTTGGGCTGATTTCAGACCTTTTGCGGCGTCATGCGGTCCTTGGCGTGAAAAAATGCCCGCGCATAGCTCAGCAACTCGCCGTCGCTGGGATGATCCTGTGGCTCGATGCCTGCAATACGGCCGGCCAGCGCAGGCTCGTGCCGCTCGATAAACTGGGAAAGCGCCAGTTTTGCATGCGCAGGCCCTGTGATCAGCACCGCCTTGGCCTTCTTGAGACCATCCACCACCTGCTGCAGAAATTCGCGATCCTCGGCCTCATGCCCAGCGCCCACCGTGCGCGCATGATGATGGATATTGACTGTCTGGTTATCTGCCAGAATATCGGTCTTCTCAGACTCCGAGGCATTGAAATAGATAATTCTCGCCTTGACGTGGTCGATCCAGACAACAGCGTGATAATGCGCACTCATTTTAATATCCCCGATTTAAACCTGTCAGAACCGATTATGGTCCTGAATTCCTGCCTCGCGTTGATTTAGGACAATTATCGCCGCCGATCGCGCCAACGCGTCTTGCAGGGCGTTTCTGCCTAAAAACGCCAAAGCCCCTGTCCGGACGAACCGTCCTGCGTCTGCGCCCCGCCAACGGAAGAAACTACACCTGCGTGTCAAGTTCCAGACAAGCAAGCACGGGCAGGATCGCAATCCGAACAGTGCCCGCGACTCCAACTTCAGAAATGCCGCAGCCATGGCCGCAGCCAACAGATCTTCCTCTTCCAGCCGGGCCGAAAGGAGTGCTGCCGTCTTCTACATGCGCGACAGGCTGCACTACGCGCTCGCGCATCATCGCGCGGGGCGCTTGCAGCAGGCAGCGGAAATATATCTCGAATTACAAAATGAATACCCCCGTTCGGCTGAGGTTCTGCACCTGCGCGGCATCATCGCCCATCAGACCAACAACCACGCCGAGGCCCTTGAACTGTTGGATCAGGCCGTCAGGATCGATCGGCAAAATCCGGTCTATGCGTCCAACCGCGGCGTTGTTCTCAAAGCTCTCGGCCGCCATGAAGATGCCCTGAAAAGTCTTGACCGGGCTCTGCTGCTCAAGCCGGACTATGCGGATGCCCACAGCAACAGAGCCGATGTGCTGCGCGAGATGGGCCGGTTTGAACAAGCGCTTGCCAGTTATGATGCCGCCATCAGGCTTGATCCGGAACATGTGCAAGCCTTGTCGAACTGCGGCCTTGCCCTCTATGAGCTGCAGCGGTTCGACGCGGCGATTGCCAGCCATGAACAGGCGCTGCGCTTCAAGCCGGATCATGCGGAGGCCCTGTCCAATCGTGGCATCGCCCTTCATGCACTGGGGCATTACACGGCAGCCGTCACCAGCTACAGTCAGGCAATTGCCGCGAAACCGGATTACGCCGAAGCCTTCTACAACCGCGGGCTTTCGCTTCAGGAATTGGGCGCGCATGAACCTGCCATTCAGAACTACATTCGCGCCATTGAACTCAACCCACTATATGTCGCCGCCTACTGCAATTGCGGCACAGCATTGCAGCAGTTGGGCCGGGTCGATCTGGCCCTGCACTTCTATGACAAAGCCATTTCCTGCCAGCCGGATCATGCGCCCGCCCATGCCAACAAAGGGCTGGCCTTGCATGAAATGCTCCGGCTGGACGAGGCGATTGGCAGTTTCGATACGGCTCTCATGCTGAAGCCGGATTATGCGGAAGCCCTCTGGAACAAGGCTCTCGCCCTGCTCGCTTTGGGTGATTTCGAACAGGGGCTGCCGCTTTATGAATGGCGCTGGAGCAGCCGGAACTTTCCTTCGCCGCGGCGGGGGTTTAATGTCCCACTCTGGCTGGGCAACTTTTCCCTGCAGGGCAAGACCATTCTGCTCCATGCTGAACAAGGTCTTGGCGATACAATCCAATTCTGCCGTTATGTTCATCAAATCAGACATTTAAACGCGAATGTTATCCTGCAGGTTCAGCCTCAGTTACGCAGATTGCTGCAAGGGTTGAGTGATGAAATACGGCTTTTCAGCATGGATGAAGCGCTGCCCGCGTTTGATGCCCATTGCCCGCTGATGAGCCTTCCGCTGGCGCTCGATGTCGCCAGAACCGGCATAGACGGCTCTGCCTATCTGAAGTGCGGCACGGATCAGATGCAGACATGGGCTGTGAAATTCGCTGATCCGGCGCGCCTGCGTGTCGGGCTGGCATGGAGCGGCAATCCCGCCCACAAGAACGATCACAACCGCAGCCTGCCCCTCAAGTTGCTGCTTGCCGCACTGCCGGAGGGACCGGACTATGTCTGCCTGCAGAAGGACATCCGCGATACCGACATTGAAGAATTGCAGTCCTGCCGGCTGATACGATCCTTTTCAACAGAACTGGCCGATTTTGCTGAAACGGCGGCCCTGATCAGCCAGCTGGATCTGGTCATCAGCGTCGATACGAGCATCGCGCATCTGAGTGCGGCCATGGGCAAGCCCACATGGATAGTTCTGCCCTTCTGCCCGGACTGGCGTTGGATGCTCTCCTGCGAAACCAGCCCCTGGTACGCCAGCGCGCGGCTGTACCGGCAAGCCGCGCCGGGCGCATGGAGCGAGGTCCTGACCCGCGTAACCTCCGATCTTATCGAACTACACCCTCATTTCCGTGCTGACCATAATGATCGACATCATTGAACAATTCCGAAATCAGCATGTTCTCTGCCTTGGCGATGTGATGCTCGACCGCTTCGTCAACGGTAAAGCACAGCGCATATCGCCTGAAAGCCCGGTTCCGGTTCTGGCGATCAGCGAATGCACGCTGAGCCCCGGCGGTGCGGCCAATGTGGCGCGCAACATTGGCATGCTCGGGAGCAGATGTACGCTTATCGGCCTTGCCGGCCGGGATGCGGCAGGCACGGAACTTGAACAATGCCTTTCCGGCATCCCCGGCGTAAACACGCAACTGGTCAGAATCTCCCATCGCCGCACCACTGAAAAAACCCGCTTCATCGCCATGGGCCAGCATATGCTGCGGGTCGACACCGAGGATACCGGCCCTCTGCCGGAGGACATCGAACGGGACATCATCGCTGCGGTAAAAGCGGCCCTGCCCGGCCAGAGTGCCCTGATCTTGTCCGATTACGCCAAGGGTGTTCTGAGCGACAATGTGATCAGAGCCAGCATCGCGCTGGCTAAGGCGCAAGATATTCCTGTGATTGTCGATCCCAAATCGGCTGAATTCAAACGCTATGACGGCGCGGATATCATCACGCCCAATGCAAGGGAGGCCCATCTTGCCAGCGGCATCGAGCCGAAGGACCCGGGTTCGACGCTGGCCGCGGGGCTGACGATCCTGGCCAATACCAGACTTTCATGGGTGCTCATCACCCGATCGGAACAAGGCATGAGCCTCATCGGACGCGGCGGCGCGCCAGTTCACATCCCCGCGGCACGGCGTGAAGTCGCCGATGTTGTCGGCGCGGGCGATACTGTCGCCGCCGTTCTGGCTCTTGCTCTTGCAGCAGGAGCCGCGCCGGAAATTGCGGCGCGCCTGTCAAATGCGGCAGCCGGAATCGTGGTGGGCAAGCGCGGCACCGCTGGCGTGACATCTTCCGAATTGCGTCGCGCCATAGAAAAGACGCCGGCAAGCGGCAGCACGGGGAATGCCCGGCTCGTCAGCCGCCAAGATATTGCGGCGCTTGCCCAGTCATGGCGCCGCGAGGGGCTTATCGTCGGCTTCACCAACGGCTGTTTCGACCTTCTCCACGCCGGCCATGCCGCGCTGATCCGGTTTGCCCGGTCGCATTGTGACCGGCTGATCGTCGGCCTTAACTCGGATGCCTCCGTTCGGCGCCTCAAGGGCAATGACAGACCCATAAACGACGAACATCATCGCGCCAGTCTTCTCGCAGCGCTGGCGCATGTGGATGCAGTGACCATTTTCGAGGAAGACACACCCGCGGCCCTGATCGGGCATATAGAGCCCGATCTTCTCGTCAAAGGCGCGGATTACGCGCTCGGCGAAATTGCCGGAGCCAGACAGGTTCTTGCACGCGGCGGCAAAGTTTTGCGCTTCGAACTGATTGCAGGACTCAGTTCAACCGAACTGTTGCGGCGCGCAGCGCGCGACAGCGCCGCCTGATCAGCGTCTGCGCGCAAAAACGATAACAATCAGACCCACCAGCGCCAGCACCGCACCTCGATAGGCCCAGGGCATCTGGCTGATCATGAAGCTTTCACGCGGATAGGGAAAATAGCCGGTTCCCTGCCCCACCCAGACGAGGCCTATCACCACCATGATAAGCCCGACCAGCCGCAGAACTGCAGACAAATTAAACATGTGCGCTGTCCAATCTAAGTCCTGCGGTGCGGCATATCACCGGGCATAGGACCTGAGAAACACTTTAATGCCGGATTCGATTATTCTTGAAATGGTCGCATCATCCGGCTTTTCAATGCCAAGCGCGGTATATACGGGCAGTTCACCCCTGATCAGGCTTGCCAATTGAATGGCCGCGAGATTAGCATCGGCAAATTCGAGCAGGCCACGCGCCTTGGCGTCCTCCAGAAACTGGGCGATGCGCAGTGTATTGGAACCCGGCCCATTCTCGAAAAATGCCTTGCAAATGATCGGAAACCGCGAACTCTCCGCTGAAACGACACGAAAAAAGGCAAATTTCTCGGCATCGAGAAACATTTTTACATATTCGTAAGAAAAGCTCCGCAGCGCAGCTTCGATCCCGCCGCTCATGTCAGGCAGCTTGATCTGCTTGACCATCGCCTTACATTCGGCATCGATAAGATGCGCGAACAAAGCCTCCTTGCTCGGAAAATAGGAATAAAGCGTGGCCTTGGAAACAGCCGCCTCACGCGCAATCGCATCCATGCTGGTGGCGTGAAAACCATGCTCAAGGAACAGGGCACGGGCGACGGTCTCAACCTTGTCCAGTTTTCGCCCAGCTTTGGCAGCCTCAATGGCGGGCGTTATCTCGGTCGGTTTGCCCATCAATGCAGCTTTCCTTTCAAGCGACATGCCCTAACTGTGTAAAACGCGTCACACTATCGGCCAAAACCAACCACATCCGCGCCGCAGAGTTGACTCAATCTAGATCAACATGCAAAAATTAGGAACAAAAAACTAAACAGTTCAGTTCGATTTTTGATTCGTATACAGCAGCCGAGTGAGCCGGACGGCTTGTCCGTGTTCGCACGCCAGAACCCACGAGTTGCCCCGCACATGAGTGAACCAGCACAAACCAGACTTCGCACGGGAATTCATCTCCGCTCAGGCGGATCGATTCTGGCTCTCATCACCGCATTGACCTTGGCGGGTTGCAACGTGGGGCCTGATTTCCACAACCCGGCGGCGCCCGACGCCAAGGGCTATGTCAACGGACCGCTCAACGGCTATGGCGCTGCCGACCTCGGCAAGATCGACATGCAGCAACTGGCCATGGGCAAGGACGTTCCCGGTTCCTGGTGGACCTTGTTTCATTCGCGCCGCATCAACAGTCTGGTGCAGGAAGCGATCAACAACCATCCCGACATTGAGGCTGCCAAGGCCACGCTGCGCGCCGCGCAGGAGCGCACGGCGGCCGATCAGGCCAGCTTTCTGCCGTCGGTCACGGCAGGCCTGAGCGCTACCCGCGAACAAGTGTCCGAAACCCAGACCGGCACCGGTTCTGCCAAAATATTCAATATCTACAACGCATCGCTGCCTGTTTCCTACTCGCCTGATCTGTTCGGCAAAGTGGCCCGCGGCGTCGAAGCAGATCAGGCCAGCGTCGACCTGCAGCGGTTTGAACTTGAAGCCACCTATCTGACACTGACCTCAAACGTCGTGATCGCTGCCATCAACGATGCTGCCTATTCTTCGCAGATCCGCGTCACGCAGGACATCATCACCGCGCAAAAGCGGCAGGTCGACCTGCTCGAACAGCAATTCTCGCTCGGCGCCATCGGTCAATCGGACGTCCTCTCCGAAAAGGCCCAGTTGGCGCAGACACAGGCCCTGTTGCCTCCGCTTGAAAAATTGCGGGCTCAGGGCCGTAACCAGTTGATGGTTTATCTCGGCCGCCTGCCCAATCAGGATAAGGGCGAAGCCGTAAATCTGATGGATCTCAACCTGCCCCATGCTTTGCCTGTCAGCCTGCCCTCTAACCTCGTTCGGCAGAGGCCCGATGTGCAGGCCGCAGAAGCCCAGCTTCACGTCGCAAGCGCGCGCATCGGTGTCGCCATTGCCAA
Source organism: Methylocystis sp. sgz306128 (assembly GCF_056032725.1). Lineage (NCBI taxonomy): Bacteria > Pseudomonadati > Pseudomonadota > Alphaproteobacteria > Hyphomicrobiales > Methylocystaceae > Methylocystis > Methylocystis sp. sgz306128. The sequence goes on along the minus strand of NZ_JBVYWO010000004.1, from coordinate 55,856 downwards.
TATGCTGCCGCAGGTTTCGCTCTCGGCAGCCATGGGCGGCTCGGCATTCGAGTTCGGCAAGCTGTTCGACAGCCCTGACCGCACGTGGAGTCTTGGCTCGAGCCTCGGCATGCCGATCTTCGACGGCGGCGCACTCTTCCACAACAAGGAAGCCGCCGTTGCCGCCTATGACGCTGCTCTTGCCAATTACAAGTCAACGGTGCTGAAGGCCTTCCAGAATGTGGCGGATGCGCTGCGTGCGATCGAGGCCGACGCCGCGACGCTTAAGGCGCAACAGGCCGCTGAAAAGGCCGCCGCCGACAGTCTCGAAATTGCCAAAGCGCAATATAATGCCGGAGCCGCCACCTTCCCCACGGTTCTGACGGCGGAACAAGCCCTGCTCACTGCGCGCACCAACCGCACACGGGCGCAGGCCCTGCGCTATGTCGATACCGTGGCTCTGTTCGCAGCTCTGGGCGGCGGCTGGTGGAACCGTCAGGACGTAACTCCGGACACAAACGCCAAGCCGACGCGTCCTCTGGACACGATTGTGCCGATCGCCGGTATCTCTGCTGCCGCGCAAGCCGCAACGCCGCCGGTAAAATAGACACTCATAATAAAAACGCTCAAGGCCAGATAAACGCTCCGCCGGTTCGAAGCGGAAAGATTGAGGATAGCCATTCATGATTAAGCGCATGGTCATTATGCTTGTGCTGGTGGGCGCGGTCTTTGCCGGCTTGTACTGGTTTGTTGATTTTCGCGCCAAGATGATCAAAGGCTATCTGGCGACCCTGTCCGATCCGGTGCAGACCGTAGGCACAACCACCGCCGCCGTGCAGGATTGGCAGCCTAGTCTTTCTGTAATCGGAACGTTCCGAGCCGTGAAAGGTGCTGACCTCGCGCTGCAGGTGGCCGGCATTGTCGAAAAAATTCACTTCGAATCCGGCGATCTGGTCAAGGAAGGACAGGATCTTCTCGACCTCCGCAAGGATGAGGACATCGCCAAGCTTGATTCATTGAAAGCCACGGCCGATCTCAACGCCATCGTGCTGCATCGCGATGAAGAGCAGCTCAAGGTCAAGGCCATCAGCCAGGCCACCGTGGATACAGATCTTGCCAACCAGAAGAACATCCAGGCACAGGTTGCCCAGCAGCAGGCCATCATTGCCCAGAAGAGCCTGCAGGCGCCCTTCGCCGGGCGGCTCGGCATCCGCTCGGTCGATGTCGGACAGTATCTGAGCGCCGGCACGGCCATAGTCACGCTGCAGGCGCTGGATACCGTCTATCTTGATTTCGTGATGCCGCAGCAGGCAATAGCCGCCGTCAAGGTGGGGCAAACCATCCGCGCCCGCGTCGACGCCTTCCCCGGCACTGATTTTGTCGGCCACATCATCGCCATCAACGCGAAAGTCGACAGCGCCAGCCGTAACGTGCAGGTGCGCGCGCAGTTTGAAAATCCCGACAACAAGCTTCTGCCCGGCATGTATGCCACGGCCCAGATCAATATCGGCGCAGCCGAGCATTACGTAACCCTGCCGCAGACCGCCGTGATTTATAATCCCTATGGCAATTCGGTATTTTTCGCCGAACCCAAAGGCGCGAATGGCCAACTTGTGGCGCGTGAGGTCTTCATCAAGACCGGACAGACACGCGGCGACGAAGTGGCCGTGATTTCCGGCATAGAACCCGGCACGACCGTCGTAACCATCGGCCAGAACAAGCTGCGCAACGGCACCAAGCTGAAAGTCGATAATTCCGTTACGCCCAAGGCCGAAGCCAATCCGCAACCTGTTGACAAGTGAGCGGAGACGGACATGACCTTCACCGATATTTTCATACGCCGTCCTGTTCTCGCGATCGTCGTGAGCCTGCTGATTCTTGTTCTCGGCCTGCGCTCGATGTTTTCGCTGCCCGTCCTGCAATATCCGCGCACGCAGAACGCCGTGGTTACCGTAACCACGACCTATGCCGGCGCGGATCCCGACGTGATCGCCGGTTTCGTCACCACCCCGCTGGAAAATGCAATCGCTCAGGCCAACGGCATCGACTACATGACCTCGACCAGCCAGAGCGGCGTCAGCACGATCACGGTCAATCTGCGCCTCAACTATGACTCGGGCAAGGCGCTGACCGAAATCAACACCAAGGTCAATTCTGTCCTCAACCAGTTGCCCAATGGTGCGCAGCAGCCCACGCTGCAGCTCAAGATCGGCCAGACGATTGACGCCATGTATCTCGGCTTCAACAGCGACGTCCTCGCGCCGAACGAGATCACGGATTATCTCACCCGCGTCGTTCAGCCCAAGCTGCAGGCCGTGCCGGGTGTGCAGGTGGCTGAGATTCTCGGCGGCAAGACCTTCGCTTTGCGTGCCTGGCTCGATCCGGTCAAGCTGGCGGCCCACGGCCTCACCGCCACCGATGTTGCTGTAGCGCTGGCGGCCAATGATTATATCTCCGGCCTTGGCACCACCAAGGGCATGCTGGTTCAGGCCAATCTCTCCGCCGCCACCAGCCTGCACTCGCTCGACGAATTCCGCAATCTGGTGATCAGGCAGGTCAACGGCGCCAATATCAAGCTTGAAGACGTGGCCAATGTGACGCTCGGCGCCGATGATTATGAAACATCGGTGGCGTTCAACGGCAAGCGCGCCGTCTATGTCGGTATTCAGGTGGCGCCCACGGCCAATCTTCTGGACGTGATCGGCGGCGTGCGTGTTGCCTTCAACGATCTGCGCACCCTGCTGCCGACCGGCCTGAACGGCGAGATTGTCTACGACTCGACAAAATTCGTGAACAGCTCGATCGATGAGGTGATCCGCGCCCTGTTCGAGGCGCTCGCCATCGTCACCGTGGTGATTTTCATTTTTCTGGGATCATGGCGTTCGGTTCTCATTCCGGTTGTGGCCATACCGCTTTCACTTGTCGGATCCTTCATCATCATTCTGGCGCTGGGCTTTTCCATCAACCTGCTCACATTGCTGGCGCTGGTTCTGGCCATCGGTCTTGTGGTCGATGACGCGATCATCGTGGTGGAGAACGTCAACCGCCACCTCGCGGAGGGCATGAAGCCGTTCGGCGCGGCAATACAGGCCGCGCGCGAACTGGCCGGGCCTATTCTGGCCATGACGGTGGTTCTCATCGCCGTCTATATCCCCATCGGTTTTCAGGGCGGCCTCACCGGAGCCCTGTTCACCGAATTCGCCTTCACGCTTGCCGGAACCGTGAGTGTCTCGGCGCTGATCGCGCTGACGCTCACGCCGATGAGCTGCGCCTTTCTGCTGCATGCGCATAATATGGAAAATCCGGGCCTGAGCGACCGGATCGTCATATTTATCGACAACCGGATGGAATGGCTCCGCCGCCGCTATGAAAGCCTGCTCACGGGCAGCCTGAAATATACGCCGGTCACGGTTGTTTTCGCGCTGTGCATCCTCTCCAGCATCTACTGGCTCTATTCGCACGCCACATCCGAACTGGCACCGCAGGAAGACCAGGGCATCGTCATCACGCAGTCGACGACGCCACCCACGGCCACTCTCGACCAGCGCCTGCTCTATTCGGCGCAGGCCTATAAGATCGGTACCGCACATCCTGAGGTCTCGAGCGTGTTCCAGCTTGACCTGCCGGGCAGTTCCATCGCCGGCTTTGTGTTCAAGCCGTGGGATCAGCGCACGATGACAGCATCGCAGCTTCAGCCTATCCTGCAACAGGAGCTCAACGGCATAGCCGGCACCAAGGTGGTGGCGTTCCAGCCCTCGCCCCTGCCCGGCTCGAACGGCCTGCCGATCCAGTTCGTTATCCAGACGACAAATTCATTCGACCGGCTGAACGATATCTCGCACACTTTCCTCGGGGAGGCGCTGAAAACCGGCAAATTCATCTTCCTCGACAGCGATCTGAAGGTCGACAAACCGCAGACATCCATTCAGATCGACAGGGACAAGGCCGCGCAGATCGGCCTGCGCCTGAGCGATGTCGGCAGTTCGCTGGCGACCATGCTTGGCGGTGGCTACGTCAATTATTTCGGCATGAACGGGCGCTCCTACAAGGTTATCCCGCAGGTGCAGCAGAAGTTCCGTCTGAATGCCGATCAGATCCTCGACTATTACATCAATACGCCCGCGGGCAACACCATTCCGCTCTCGACCATCGCCTCCCTGAAAACGGAAACGGTGCCTGAATCGCTCAACCATTTCCAGCAGCTGAACGCGGCGACCATCGCCGGCGTGGCCGCCCCGGGCGTTTCCGCGGGCGAAGCCCTGACCACCCTGAAAGACATCGCCAACCGCGTGCTGCCCAAGGAATACACGGTCGATTACGGCGGCCAGTTGCGCCAGTACACGCAGGAATCCAGCGGATTTCTGATCACTTTCGGCTTTGCGCTGATCATCATCTTTCTGGCGCTGGCGGCGCAGTTTGAAAGTTTCCGCGATCCGCTGATCATTCTTGTATCAGTGCCGATGTCGATTGCGGGCGCGATGATCTTCATCATGCTGGGCTTCAAGGGGCTGAGCCTAAACATCTACACTGAGGTCGGCCTCGTGACGCTGATGGGCCTCATCAGCAAGCACGGCATTCTGATCGTCGAATTTGCCAATGAGTTGCAGCATGCCGGACGCAGCAAGCGGGAGGCCATCATTCAGGCGGCAACCATCCGCCTGCGCCCGATCATGATGACGACTGCCGCGATGGTACTCGGTGTTCTGCCCCTGATCCTATCTGTGGGCGCGGGCGCCGCCTCGCGGGTCAATATGGGCGTGGTTATTGCCTCCGGTCTGGCTATCGGCACTCTGTTCACTCTCTTTGTTGTACCAGCCATCTACCTGCTGCTCGCAGCCGATCACACCAAAATCACTGCCGCCGAAGCGGGCGTCGCCTCAGCAACAGATATAGTGACATGATCTATTAAGAAGAAAACTAAATAATCCGCGGATATCTCTCTGCGGAAAAGTATAATAAAAGCTTAAGTCTCTTTTATCTTCATGTTAACCTCATCCATGATTGAGGTTAACATGAAGAAAATCCTTATATTTCATGATATATTCCGCCGTTTGGTCCGCTCAGGAGCGATGACAGCCATATTTCTGGCGTTTATATTGCTGAATCCGACAGCAGGACATACGGATACTGGCACCACCGGCAAGGGGGATGCCTGCACGCTCGGGAGTTCACCCAGCGGCAGTTTCGGAACAGTCGATAATCTCTCCGGCTCGGCGTCCACGACATCATTTGCAATAACCGTAAATTGTTCGAAGGTAAGCGCGAATGGCAATACGGAATATTTTTGTATTCAGATTGCCGCCGGCAATACCTCCGGCAGCAGCCGCATCCTGACGAATGCCGCAGCTGCTGCAAACAACACGGCATCTTTCCAGATTTATCAGGACAATGGGTATGCCAAAATTTGGGGATCGAGCGGCATAACCGTTACCAATTCCCCGACCATAGCCACCTATGGCGACGGCGGCGTGTCCGGCTCGATGACATCGGCAACCACGAATAGCTATACAGCTTATGCAAGATTCAGCGCGGGCCAGACCTCTCTGGTGCCGGGCACTTACAGTTGGAGTGCTGATGTTGTTCTTATTTATGGCCCGTCCAAAACCGCGCAAACCTGCTCAAGCTACACGACAGGCCCTGGCGGCCTTAACTTTTATTACCAGACCACTGTGACTGTCACGGCAACCATAAACGCCGCCTGCAAAATAGCCAACGGAACGCTCGACTTTGGGTCATTGAATTCCGCCAGCGTCACGACTGCAGCGGCTGATGCATCCGGAAGCTTCGGCATTCAATGCACCAATACAACGAGCTATAGCATCACTCTGGGAAACGGGACCTACTTCAGCACAACACGACGGATGCAAAGTCCGGCGACAAGTTACCTCGCTTATAACTTGTTTACAGACAACTCAAGATCGAAATCGTGGATTGGAGCTACTGCTGTTTCAGGCACGGGAAACGGAAACACGCAATCGATCGGCGTTTATGGCAGAATCCCAAAGCAGAGCTCCGCTCCCGCGCCTGGCACATATAACGACACTGTCGTCATAACCTCAACGTACTGAATTCGTTTCCTCACGAGCAGGTCACAGGTCCGATCCTGACCTGCGTGCCGGGGCTGGGCTCAAAGCGAAAACTTGCCGTGCATGATCCGTTCTCAAATTCCAGACGAATCTGATTGTCTGACTGCAGCCCCTTGATATAGGCAAGGCCGTCATAGCCCACCACAAAATCGCGTCCGTCCTGGGTCTTTCCGGGCGTTCCTGGCAGGATTTCTTTGCCATCCTTGCGGACAATCGTCACCAAAGCGGCATTGCTCTGGCTCTTTCCGGCAAAGTTGACAAACACCCCGCTTCTGGATGCCGGGGTAACAAATTGCGTGGTCTGGGCCAGATCCGCATCAACCGGCAGGTTTCTCGCGTCAACCGAGATTTTGTTGCGCTCATAGGAGCGCAATGAGGGCAGAAGCAGCACACCGGTTCCATCCGTGCGGCCTATACTTTGGTTCTCGCTCAGCACCTCGACATTTGGCGCGCCGGTTTTGATAATGGCGAAACTATCGTCGATCCAGTTACCCGCCGCCACTTCTCCACCCATTGTCGCAACAGACCCACGCAGGCTCAGCGCGCCAGCAGCGGAATAGGCATTTCCGCCAGCCTGCATATCGACGCTGGCGTAACGGCTGCGGTAGGACAACTGGCCAGAGGTATAGCGGTTGACGCCCTCGGAATCATTGATCTGCCAGCCATAATCACCAACTCTCGGGCCCTGGGCCTTGCTGACGCCCATACTAAACACCGGCGCACCGCCAGATTGCGATACCGAGGCCGAGGACGACAGACCCGATCCGAGCGGCATCGACATGCCGACAAAGATTCCGGTATTTTTTATTGTGCCAAAATCGCGGAATATGCTGCCCGACAGCGACATGTTCATTGGCATCGACCGGGAAAGACTTATTTCAGCAACGCGGGAAACGTGGCCCGAAAAATCCTCCTGATTGATGAAGCTGGCCCCAAGGCTGGTTTTGCTGTCAAACGGCAGGCTTGTGCTGACATTTATCCGATCCGACGCCTTGACCGGACGGGCGCTGTTTTGAATGATTGCCGCAGTGTTGTCCGGTTCCGCGACCCGCGAGAGATAGGCGAACAAGCCATAAGTATAGCTGTAATAATCCGCGCCCAGTTGTGAATAGCGCGCCGTCCCGCCTGCAACATCGTCATAACCGGCAAAGGCCCGCTGCGAACCGAAGCCTATATTCAGCCCGAACAATTTTGTGTCGTAGGATGCTGTGAGCTTCAGACCGGAGCCGAGAGCGGATTTGCTCGCCGAAACAGAGGCTTCCGCCACGCCGACATTGAAAGTGTTGGCGACGACGCCCAGACCGCCATTGGCGACGCCCGCGCCGCCCTCAGCATGTGCCTGCACCGTAAGACCGTCAAACAAGCCGTGCCGCAGACTGGCGGAACCAACAGGCTTCAGCAGATATGTGTCAGAACTGTTGCCATAGGAAAGGCGCGGCAGGCCGGCCTCAAGCGACCAGTCCGTGCTGCCTTTGGCAAGCAGATCGGGCGACGTATAAAACGGCACCGTCATCCGCGTTTCCTGACCGGATGCGTCACGCAGTACAATCTGCGCATTGCCGCCATTGGTAATGATGGGCAGATTTGCCAGGGTAAACGGGCCGGGATTGACCTCTTGCGAGGCCGTCCGGATGTTATTGACGTATATGTCGACTGTGGACGGGACGGCCGCCGTGCCGCGCACCGAGGGCAGAGCCGTGGTGATCAGATCAGGCCGGAGCTGAAAATTGCTGAACGCCTGCACACCGCCCAAACGCAGCGAGCGCGTCCAGGACAAGGAATTGCTGATCAGGTCGCCGGCACGATAAGAGATGGCGCGGTCAACATCCTCATACTGAAACGATGTATCGAGGCGCTTCAGTTCCGATGAGAGATTGGCTCCGGATGTGGCCAGAACAGATTGATTGAATGTGCCATAGGGCGAAAAAATACGGCCGTCCAACGTGACGGATGAACCGCCATAGGTGAAATTGCGCAGGCCGGACGCACTGCCCGCGGAGCCGGTGATACTATAATTAACAACAGCGCCATAGCCGCTTTTAATTTCCCGGTGCCCGCCGGAAAGCGAACCGCGCAGATCGTAAGCGCCCGCCACACGCATGGCATCGGGGGCGCTGATCAGCACACGCTGCAGGCGGGCGTCATATTCATAGGAGAGCCCTGCAGTATCGTCGAGCAACACAACGTCCTGCGGCGAGCGGCCGGCCTTGACTCGCAGGCCGACGTCCTCCAGCTCATTGCGGGTTGCCCCCAACTGCTTTCCATTGAATAGGATAAAACTTCCGATTTTCCCCGTCGGTATCTTGTTGATCAGAACTTCAAGCTGAAGATTTACCTGCTCATTACTCTGGTCTTGTGGAAAAGCTCTGCCACAAACCGCAAATACCAACTCACTCAAAACAAGGTACAGACAGAAGACAACCGCTTTATTCAGCGACTGCATGAACCTTTCCTGCGTCAGAATTGGCAAAAATTTCGATCGGTTTGTTCAGATTGAAACCGGACGGCAATTTCGTCAGTTCCCATTTGAGTGAAGAGTGCGCCAAAACATAACCAGCAAGACCAGACTTGAGCAGACCTTGACGACCCGTGAAGTCCTTTACCTTGAGTTCGGTCAGGCGGACTCGCACACCACCATCATTGCGCGCAACAATAAAAAGCTTGCCTCCCTCGCGCCGTACCAACCAGTGCAGGTCTTCGCGATACGCGCCCGCCCCCTCAAAAAACACAGGCAGCGCCTGCCTGATGACAAAACTGACCTGACGCGCAGCTCGGTGATCGATAACAGGCAACTGGTCGATGTAGAGACGATAAGCCTCTTCATCGACGACCGGAGCCTTCTTCAGGCGCACTATGCGAACGACATAATCGCCCTCGCCATCGAGCGTGAATTCTGGAGGCGAAGCGATGACATCAACAGCGGGCTCAAGCCTGTCTTCGCCATTGGGCTGGCTCCAACGCATGACGCGCGCCTGAACATGCGAGCCCCCCCCGCCAGAAACAGTAACGACGCCAGCGGTCGATGGCTCGACGATCTCCAGCATCACGGGGCTGACGCCGATACCGGCGGCAAAAGCAGCGCCACCCCAGCCAGCAAGCACCCCCGCCAAATAAAGCCGCGCCGCAAGAACAGCAATTTTCATATGTCGTCACCCTCAAAACCCGATCCAAACGCAACGTCATACAAAAGACCGCCCAACAACCTGCACACACCGCATGCAAGACCCAGAGCGATTCACGCCGCCACGCCCACCTAGTAACTTATCGTAACAGTGGCGGTATCCGCGTAGGCAGTCCCAGACGCGGTTGCCGTCTGCGTGGGTAACCGCCCATAAATTGTGATGCTCTGCGAGACGCCAGCCGGGGTGAAACCCACGGTAGTCGACGTCGATACGGCGGTCGTACGCCCACTATCCGAATAAAGATTATAGTTAAGATATGATGAGCCGGATATCATCCGGCGCTGCCCGCTAGAAGCATTCAGACCGCCGTCCACAGCCCAAGTCGTCGTCAAACCCGATGTGCAGGTAACAGTAACCGTGGCACTGGCGTCGACTGTGGTACCTATCAAACTTGCTTGGTTGACAGTGCCAAAAGCCATATTGCCAACGGAATTCACCACGCACCCAGACGAAACGATCGCCGATACGCTCAGACTACCAGTCGCCGTTGCCGCCCACGCCCCTCCCGAAGCAAGCAAGGAAGCCCCCAGCCCGAGCGCGACAGCCGCAGCACGGGATATTATCCGCATCGCCAAACTATTTTCCGAGCCAGATTTTATGTAAATACGCATGACCGATTCCCTTGATTACACATTACACCCGATCTATTACCTTGCGTAAATTTAGATTTATTTACTTAATAAATAAATAAGCATGATTTTTATTTATTTAAAAAATTGAAATAAGTAAAATATTGAAATTATTTAAGTTATTATTATCGCAGCCTGAAAATTCATTCCCGGTCTGATAAGACCAATGCAAAAAAATACCCGAAGAAACGCGCATTCCTTCGGGCAGGCTTCGGAAATTGGCAAACTTTACGCCAACAGCGGTCAACAACACGCTTTCAGCTTCAGATAGCTTCAGAGTCGCGCAGGATCGGGTTCTCTTACATACAGAGCATCAATTCCAATCTGACAGCGGCCGCGCGGGTGCTTATAGTCCCGTAACGAAACGCGCCATGACGATGATGATCGCCACCTGCATGAGCCCCTGCAACGCTACGGAATAGAAATAGCGCTTCATCACGCGGCCTATGCGCGCGCCGTCGGGCTGTGCCTTGCGCATCTCAAAATAGACCATCAGATTGCTCGGCAACAGCACGAGAAAGCCCTGCAAAGTCAGCAGCGCCACTATGCCCAGCGCCGCAACGACCCACCAATAGGCCGGATATGGCACATCCAGCAGACCAATCTGGCGCGCGTGAAACCAGCCCGCGGTTCCGGTCATGATCGCCAGCGTCGGCAGAAGGAACAGTGTCTTCGGCGTCAGGCGCAGCACCACGGCGCGCCGCGCCGCAAACGACACTTTGCGCAGCACCGGCCCTACCACAAACCCCATGAAGAGATCGATACCTGTCCAGAGCACGCCGCAGATCACATGGATGAAATTCAGCAGCCAGACATTATTGATGACAATGGCAAGAGCGAGCACCGCAAAGGCCAGCGCCACCCAGATCAGATTTTTCAGTTCGATCGGCGGAATGCTCTCCGGCATATCGACACCAGCTGCCTGCGTCATGGGAACTCCGATACAGATGTAAAGCCAGAGCCGGACGTGCAGGTGCTGAGCCGCGCATATGAATGCCCGGCCCCATGAACGGGGCCGGACCTGCGCCCGGGCACGTTCAGTGCGTCAGGGAAAAACCTTCTTCTGGAAGTCCGTGCGCTCCACCTTGTTGCTGACCGGCGGCACGGTGCGAAGATAAGCCACCACGGCATCCAGATCATCGGGCGTCATATTCTTGAAATTGGCATAAGGCATCGGCGGCGCGAGATGGGTTCCGTTGGGCGCAATGCCCTGCGTGATGGCCTTTTTGATATCCGCGTCGCTCCACTTACCTATGCCGGTCTCGGGATCTGACGTAATATTGGCCGAGCGCACGACCGCACCCGGCGCAAGCTGAATCTCAAAGCCGCCCGCACCCATGTGATGCGCAAAATCAGGCGCCCCGTTCGGTCCCGGGCTTGTGTGGCATTCAAAGCAATGCGCGAGAGCTGTTACAATATAATGTCCGTAAGCCACCTTGTCGCTGGCTGGCGGCGCAGGCAGACCCTTGGCGGGCGGCATAGCCTGCTGCGGAATATTCCATTTGGACTCAGGCACCTCATGATGCACCGGCTTGATGGTATGCAGATAGGCGACAATCGCCTTCACGTCATCGTCGGACATATTGTTATAAGTAGGCACCGGCATGGGCGGAAAAATGATCTTGCCTTCATTATCCTTGCCCTCGCGGATGGCCGTGATGATCTGCTCGTCCGTCCAGGAGCCGATGCCGGTTTCCTTATCCGGCGTTATATTCGCCGTATAGGCCGTGAAGGCTGGGTCGACTATTTCGAAACCGCCGGCAAATTCCATTCCCGGCACCATCGAAAAATCCGCCGCGCGCGGGGTATGGCAATTGCCGCAGGCCACCGGCCCGTTGACCAGATATTCGCCGCGCTTGACCATATCGGCACCGCTTGCCGCAGCGGCAGCAAAGCTTATACCGCTGCAAAGCATCGCAATAGAAAGACTGATGGATCTGGATTTTTTCACCGTCGCCTCCCCGAAACAGTTTACGTTATGAAATATTTGATGAATTTCCTCCGCTCGAAATATGGCGGGGCATTGAAAATGATTCAAACAAACGATTTTGAGCACCAACGGCAAAAAATGTGGCACGGTTTGTTATGAGTGGCAAGACGAGATGCTTGCTTTGGTCATATTTTAATACCAAGCGGCGTGGCGGAACGCGCCTAGCGGCACAAATCACTAATAATATATGGAATAAAAGATAAATTTTCGCTTCTAAAAATCAATTTTGAATAGGTATTTATTTACAATTGCAAATAATAAAATTAAATAAATAATTTATATTATAAAAAAATATGATAAATATAAACTTATTCATGATATATGTCATAATACAAAACGAACTAATCATATATATAGTTTAAATTATCAGAATTTATTTTTAAATATGATGACCGCCCCCACGGGGGCAAATTTTATCCCGATACAATTCGAAAATCCGCAGGTCACCTCACATGAACCGGCGCTACAGCTTGGCGAACCCGGCGGGATAATTCTGCTCTCGGCCACTCCCGAACAACAACCCACTCCGGGAACAACATAAGAGTTCGTAATGGGTGCGAGAATATGCCTCCCACCGAACGGTGGCGGGAATAAGCGCAATCTGTGCAGAAAATTCCGGCAATCATGGCGCCAAACGATCACCGCGATTCAGACGTGCGCATCACAGCAGAAAAAATAATCTCAGCAAAAAACGACACTAATTAATCATATAGTCCCGATACAAATTTCTATGGCGGAAATTAAACATGATTTTTAATCATATATTTCAGAAAATCAGTTTTGATATCATATACAAACATTGATTTTGGCTTGATACGATATCATATATGTGATTAGAAATTTCCATGTTTAATTGAAAAGTTTCAAATTTAAAAAATCCATTAACATCGATTTTTTGAGGAATTATCGTGCTCAGACACACCAATTTGCTTAAAGCCTTCCATCGCGACGAACGCGGCAGCTCGCTCGTGGAATACACCGTTTTACTCAGCCTTATGACCGTTTCTTTAATCGCGTCCGTTATGTTTATCGGCTCATGGATGGACGGCAAATGGACCAGTGTTTACACCAGCATGTCGGTTCCGGTAGCCGTTGACTCAGGTGCGACGGGCACCGGAACTTCGGGTTCGTCAGGCGGCGGCGGAACCACATCTGGAGGCACGACTTCTGGTGGCACGACATCCGGAGCAACCGGTTCCGGCCATGGAAATGGAAACGGGAATGCAAATGGCAACGGCAACGGCAGGAATGGCTGAGAGATGAGCCCCGAGTTGTTGGCAAGACAACATGCTCACGACAAGTGGGCCTGATTTAGATAACCAAACATGCCGGCGGCACCAATGCCGTCGGCAGCTGCCTCGTTCGCGCGCCCCGGTCATCCGCGGGCGCGTTTAATTTTTCAGGATTTAGCGAGGATCATGTTTCCCGCCAGCATGTCCGACAACCAGCTCAGTATCTCTCACAGCGTCTGACGGAGCACGAACACGGCGCGGCGCGCAATCGAAAATAGCACATTCAGGCCGATGAAGATCAGAAACGATCCGCTCAGGTCGCCGATAAACATGCCAACTATTTCAAAAAGGCCAGGTGAAATACCGAATTCTGGCCTGATGGCGAACAGAATCTGATGAATTCCGGTGTTGATAAGCGACTGGACGATACAAAAGCTCAATATATCGAACGCATCTATGTCCGAATAATTCATTCCCGGCGATGAGATGTCATGAATTCGGCGGTTACACCAGTTCATAAGCTTCAGTGTAACATATATTGCTGCGCCGGGTATCAATGCAATGGTGACATTATCGACCGGACTACTGTCCGGATTATAGTAGAAATTTATGCAAAGTGCTGCGAGAAAAATTCCCACGGCGGCCTGATAACCTAGTATCAGGGAAGATAAGGTAATCACCGCAGCCGGGATATAGAAAATTGAAACGCGGCCGTTTAAATCCAGAAAACCAAGAAAAGCATGCTGAGCGCTGAATGCCAAAAACATCAGCACTGCAACAACGATTATATGGCGCGAATTTAAATTCAAAAAAACCACCACGAGTGGACAAAAAATAAATCACATAACTGCACAGATTAAAAAGAACACCTTGTGATGGGTTGAACCTCTGAGCGCTGCTTGTCAAGTCGATGGATCAAAAAATTGTCCAACTGGTCAAATTTTTGATAAGGTGTGGTGCTTTATCGTGCAGCATCCGGACCGATGCTTGCCTCGCTCCGGACTTAGACGTCGGCAGCCCTGCATCACCAGACAAGCAATCGTCACAATTGCGTCAAGGTGGTAGCTGAGTATCATGCGTCAAAATATGAAAGGACAAACAATGCCTGACCATACAGTGGCCGTAATCGTCGGCAGCCTCCGTAAGGAATCGTTCAGCCGCAAGATAGCACGAAATGCTGCCGAGCTTGCCTCCCCCGCACTCGGTTTCAAGTTCATCGACATTGGCGCGTTGCCGCTTTACAACGAGGATCTGGACGCGGCCGGCGCGACGCCCGAGGCATGGCAGGCATTCCGCACCGAGATGAAGAGCTGCAATGCCGTACTTTTCGTCACACCTGAATATAATCGTTCTGTTCCCGGCGTTCTGAAAAACGCCATTGATGTCGGATCGCGGCCCTATGGAGCGAGCGTCTGGAGCGGCAAGCCGGCAGCCATCATCAGCGTTTCACCCGGAGCGCTCGGCGCATTTGGGTCCAATCACCATCTGCGCCAGTCGCTGGTCTTTCTGGATATGCCAACATTGCAGCAACCCGAGGCTTATGTCGGACAGGCGCGGCAGATTCTGGACGATGCAGGAAAACTGACCAATGAGGGAACCAGAGATTTCCTGCGCAAATTCATGCAGACCTTCGAGGCCTGGATCAACAAACACAAGGCCTGACGCCCGGTCAGCTTCGATTTGCCAGAGGCCTCGCCATGACGCTGAAGACGGGCAATACGCCCGTCATCAGCCCTTACAGTACCCTGCGTCAGAAAAGAAGATCATATTCGACAGCCAGATGCATGGATTGCGGATTGTGATTGTAGGTAAAATCACGCCAGGCCGTGAGGTTGCCGCAATAATATTCGCGGTCAAAGGAATCTATGCAGGGGCGGTGATCCAAGCGACCGCCGATCCAATAGCTTCCCTCAAAAACGAGCTGGCTTGTCAATTCGGTGTTGAGGTAAAGCCGCTTTGCCCATCCAAGCATGACGGCGGGTTTGACGTTCAGCTTCTCGGACGAGTATCCCGAGCTTAATCCGAACGGAATAATGTCGTTTCCGTCCAGCCCCAAAGCCCCGGATATGACGAATGACGGATATCGCGACTTGTAGAAGGCCGTCTCATCGTAGCAGCTCGTCGCATTATAGGCTGAGCAGACCGACGTTGGCCGCATCATTATGGCCTTATCCTGAACTGTGATGACGTTCTCATCGAGATAAGCACCGGTAATGCCAAAAAATGTGCGCTGGCGCGCCCAGGGCAAAGCCTGCCTGGGCAGCAGCGCGTCCTTCAAGAAATAATAATGAACGAAGGGCGATACAACGAGATCTGACGTGTTGCCGTAAGGCAAACCGTTCAGCGGCAGGTAGCCATCGCCCGCAAACGCGCGAACGTTACAGGCCAGGATGATCAGAATGAACGCAACTAGCCTGCGCATGACGCAATTTTCACCGCAAATGACCGACTGGCGCCATCGCGGCCCCGAGATTGGCCTGACCCATGCCATAGGTTGTCTGGCATCCAACCGGCATAGGCGTGGTGGTGCAGGACGTACCCGCATAAGTCAGGCCGCTGTAGCTGGCCGTATCAAGAAGGACGTTTGCGGTATTTGCCCCTGTCAGATTTGGAAATTCCTGCCTCAGGATGGCGGCATAGCCGGCCACGCGCGGGGCGGCATAGGACGTACCCACATTATTGGTTGACGGCATATTTATACCGTTGACGGCAATGGCGTTATTGCCATAGGGCGTCGTATCGTCAGCAACCAGAAACCGCGTGAAAACCGGCACATATTTGCTGAGACTGTAATTGTAATAAGAGTTGGAACCGGCAATCTCGCTATAAGATGCGATTGTTCCATTGTGCAGCGCGCCCGCAAGGATGAGTCTGTTCTGTGCCGCAGCGCTATTGAGCAGGGCATTGGAGAACGGCTCGTAATCGGCCGAAACGGGATAATTGGGAATGCTGTCATTACCTGCCGCCTTGGTGATGACGGCGTCGGTCATGGTGATATTATTGAATGTCGTTGCCCCGTTATAGATCGACAGGAATTGCTGGGCGGTCGAGGCAAACAACGTATCGGCATTCTGCAGTTCGGTCGTCGTCCAGGGAGCAGAATGACCGATGAGTGAGGCCAGGTCGCCGCCGAAACTGGCATTGATAACGCCAATGTTCAGCGGACTGGAAGGATTAGCTATGCTGCCATCAATGTTCAGCACGTGGGCAGGATTGCTGAAATCCAGTCCGTAAAGTCCCGCGCCAATGGCATAACCGCCTGCGAGCAGCGTTGTGGTTGTGGCATGCTGGCCATCACCCGACAGGTCATCATTCATCAGGATATTGACGCCCTTGCCGGTCCAGCCATTCTGCCAGGCCGTGATGACATCGCCGGGCGGCGTAAGCAGCGTTGGTCCGATCGTACAGGAGCTCTGGCTGGAACAGGCGCCGGTGACGGCATAACCGAATATGTTGAGATTGTTCGGAAAGTGAAAGCTGGACGCGGACCCGTTATTGTAAAGCTGCGCATAACCCGGGCCGGACGGATCCCGAACCCCGAACTGAAAATCATATGTCCCGCCATAGTAAGGCGAGATTAGATTGAAGCTGGTCGGGCTTGGTTCACTGATAGTAAGCGAATAATTTCCTGTGGCAGCAATCGCCCCTGCCTGACTGCCAAGGCTCGAACCCGTGACCGCCGGCGCTGTCGGCGCACCGGTATTGCTGCCGCCTGAGTTCGAATTTGATGAGTCCCCTCCTCCGCCCCCGCCGCCGCAACCGGCAACGGCGAGAGACAGCGCAAGAATAGCAACGGAACCGGTCGGCCGCGAAAGTACGAACATCGTCCACCACACTTATGCTGAAAATCAAAACTCAAATTTGCCAAGGCGGGAACCATATTCAGCCATCAAAGCCAAGGCAAGAATATTTCAACAAACAGAAGAAACTTGAATTATGTTGGATTTTTGGTCTCAAAATTGAGCTTTTTCAAACCGTCTATTTCCCTAAAGGCGAATATGGCCCCACATTGAGCAAAGTCACGCGCCTGCTGTTTGCTCCAAGCACTGCAGGGCACAAGGACAGAAATCCGCTTTGCAAAGCGAAAAAATCGAAAATGTTCAGGGAAGGTTTGCAGGGCTCGGCGCGGGCAAACCTCTGATCAGATCCGAACCCTTCTCACCAATCATCACCGTGGGCGCGTTGGTGTTGCTTGAGACGAGTTTTGGCATGATTGAGGCATCGCACACCCGAAGGCCCTTAAGCCCCCGCACTTTGAGCGTATCGGGCTCAACAACCGCAAGGTCATCGTGCCCCATGCGGCAGGTTCCAACCGGATGATGATCGGTCTTTGCTGTCCGGCAGGCATAATCGATAAGATCGTCGTCGGACATTTTGGCCGGGTCCGGCATGCGCTGTGCCAGAAGAAATGGCCGGAACGCATTCTGCTGCAAAATATCGATCGCCATGCGCAGCCCCTTGAGTGAAATCTGCCGGTCATAGGGATCAGCCCAATAATTGGGATCAATCAGCGGATGATCATCCGGATTTGCCGACCGGAGCGTCACCGAGCCGCGCGACAGCGGACGCAGGAAGGCCGAGTTGATGGTCACGCCGGGATTTTTGAGCCGGTCAACGCCCGCTTCAATTCCCGATCCAAGGCCGAGATGAAACTGGATATCGGGCGAGCGTGCATTCTTATCGGCTGTGGCGAAACCGCCGGTCTCAAACAGGCTCGATGCCACAGGACCTTTCCGGAACAGCAGATATTGCAGGCCGGCCCACAAAGTGCGATGCGGCTGGGCCACGCGGTCATAAGTATAATCGCCTGAGCACTCGCCAATCGTATAAAGGTCGAGATGGTCCTGCAGATTCTTGCCGACGCCGGGCAGATGATGCACAGGCTCGATGCCGAGCGGCCGCAGTTCGTCGGCAGGGCCAATACCTGAAAGTTGCAGCAGCCGCGGCGAGCCGATTGATCCCGAAGAAACGATGACATCGCGCTCCGCTCGGATTGTTTCATTGGCGCTGGAACCCTTGGCGCGCACCACAACGCCGATTGCCCGCCCCTTCTCCACCAGCACGCGCAGACATTGCGTATTGGTTCTGATGGTGAGATTGGGCCGCGACCTGACAGGATCGATATAGGCTTTCGAGGCCGACGAGCGCCGCGCGTTGCGAATGGTGACCTGATAGAGACCGACGCCTTCCTGACTCGCGCCATTGAAATCCGGATTATAGGGCCAGCCTGCCTGCTGTCCGGCCTTGATAAAGGCATAGTCAATCGGCACCGGATTAATGGGATCGGAAACGCCGATCGGCCCGCCGATGCCGTGATAGCTGTTACACATTTTCTGGTTGTCTTCAGCGCGCCGGAAATAGGGCAAAATATCGGCATAACTCCAGCCCGTGCAGCGCTCCTCATAGGCCCAGGCATCGTAATCGGCGCGGTTTCCCCGGGTATAGATCTGGGCATTGATCGACGAGCCGCCGCCGAGAACCTTGGCCTGCGTGTACCAGAACACGCGATTGTTCATGTGCTTTTGCGGCACGGTCGACCAGCCCCAGCTGGCTATGCCCTTGGTCATTTTCGCAAAGCCTGCCGGCATGGCCAGAAACGGATGCCAGTCTCTGCCGCCAGCTTCGATCAGCAAAACCTTGACCTTCGGATCTTCCGTGAGCCGGTGGGCAAGTACGCATCCGGCAGGTCCGGCGCCCGTGATGATATAGTCGAACATGTCTGACCCTGTCGCTTTTTGCCTGTCAAAGCTTTTGAATTGACAACCCGCCGTCCGGCTGGATCACCGAACCGGTTGCAAAATGAAACGCGCCGGACGCCAGCGCCGCGACACTGCGCGCAATATCCTCCGGCAGCCCCCAGCGTTGCATCGGCACCAGTCCGCCCGCAATGGCCGCGTCATAACGGGGCGCAACACCTTCGGTCATCGCGGTCCTGATAATGCCGGGGCGCACTTCGAACACGGCGATGTTTTCCGGCGCGAGCCGAAGAGCCAGCGCCTTGGCGAACATGGAAAGCCCGGCTTTCGAGATGCAGTAATCTGCGCGATCGGCCGACGCCATTTCAGCAGAAACAGAAGTTACCAGAATGAAGCAGCGCCTGACGCCATCGTCCGGCTTCACCATGCGTCTGGCGGCAGCCTGACAGAGAAAGACCGCGCCGCGCAGGTTAACCTGCATGACACGGTCAAAATTCTCGGGCTTCATGTCCAGAAGGTCGCCGCGGACCGGCGCGCCGATCCCGGCGCTGTTGACCACAACCTCAAGATGACCGAACTGCCGATAGATGTCATCGAGCAAAGCCCCATGCGCCCCGGCATCGGCGCTGTCGTGCTGCCGGAAAAGCACCTGCGCGCCAAGAGCCGCGCAAGTCGATTCAACCTCGCGCGATTCTTCATCCAGAACAAAATCCGTCAATGCCAGATCATGGCCCTGCCGCGCGAGCTCAAGCGCAATGGCTCTGCCAATGCCGCGCCTCGCGCCGGTGACAAGTGCAACAGGTCGGTTCATCATCTTCCCCTCAATGTCAGGCCCGGCACTCGGCAGCTCTCATTTCTTTTGCTCAAGCCACCAGGACGTACGCGGCCCGCTGTGAAAATGCAGAGTCTTTTCTTCGGTATAATCGAGGACGGCATGACGACCCAGTTCGCGGCCAAGACCTGATTGCTTGTAGCCGCCGAACGGCAATTCCGAAAATCCGTCCATGAACGTATTGATCCAGACCGTTCCGGCATGGATTGCGCGGCCGAGCGTCAGGCATGTATCGATATCCCTGCTCCAGACCGAGGCCGAAAGACCATATATAGTGCCATTGGCAAGGCGGATCGCCTCTTCTTTCGTTTCGAAGGTCAGAACCGAGAGAACCGGCCCGAACACCTCCTCCAGAGCAACAGCCATCTGCGGCTTGAGATTGGTCAGAATCGTCGGTTCCAGAAATTCTCCGCTTTCCGTTTCAGGCGCGCCTCCTCCGAGCGCAACATGCGCGCCGGCAGCCACCGCGTCGCTGATATAGGTCTGCACCAATGTATGATGCTTCTTGGTGATCAGGGCGCCGACGCGCGTCGCCTCGTCCAGCGGATCGCCGGTTGGAATGTCGCGGCAGCGCTCAACAAGGCGCTGCACGAAGCTGTCTGCGATGGATTTTTCCAGCAGGATGCGGCTGCCGGCATTGCAGCATTCTCCCGCATTGAAGAACGCGCCAAAAATCACCGCATCCAGCGCCGCATCCATATCGGCATCGGCAAAGATGATCTGCGGATTCTTGCCGCCAAGCTCCATCGAGACCTTTTTCAGCGTATCGGCGGAATTGCGCACGGCACCTTTGCCCACCGCCGTTGAACCTGTGAAGGACACCATGTCGACGCGCGGATCGCTGGTCATCATCGGGCCGATTTCGGCGCCAAGACCAGCGACAATATTGACGACACCGGCGGGCAAACCGGCGCTGGTGAGCATTTCGCCCAGCAGCAATGTCGAGGCCGAGGTGAATTCGGAAGGCTTGACGACGCAGGTGCACCCGGCCGCAAGCGCAAAGGGCAGCTTTTGCGAGACAATGAGAAACGGGAAATTCCATGGCGTGACGATGCTCACGACGCCCACTGGCTCGCGCACCACGACGCCCAAAGCTGCATCGCCAAGCGTATTGTAGCTTTCGCCATGCAGATCGCGCGCCAAGGCGGCCGCATAGCGCCAGATATCGGCGGCGCCTGCGATCTCGCCGCGCGCCTGCGCTATCGGCTTGCCCACTTCAAGACAATCCAGCAGGGCGATTTCCTCGCGCCGCGCATCGATCATATCCGCCACTTTGAGAAGAATGGCGGCGCGCTCCGCGCCTTTCAGCCGCGACCAGACGCCGGAGTCAAAGGCCCGGCGCGCGGCGGCAATCGCCGCATCTGTTTCGGACTCTCCGGCCTGCTGGCAACGCGAAACCAGAACGCCATGCGCCGGGCTGCGGCGCTCAAGCACGCGCCGGTCGGCGCTGCGCACATGGGCACCATCGATGAAAAGGTCATAATCACGGCGCGTCGCCTTGAGAGCAGCGTCGAGCAATCGGGAATCAAAACGTATTGGCGCGTTCATGTCAGCCTCAGGAATTGGAAAAATCGGGTGGACGTTTTTCACGGAATGCAGCCACACCCTCGCTTAAATCATCGGTATAGGCGGTCAGAGACCCGGCTAGCATTTCGAACACTGCCTCTTTCTCCTCGCCCTCCGCCGCGTTGATCAACTGCTTGGCAAGTTGCACGGCCACCGGCCCGCGCGCGATAATCTTCTGCGCCAGCGCTTTCGCCGCCGACAGGCCATGGCCTGTATCCACGCATTCATCGACAAGATGCAATCTGAGCGCCTCTTCCGCGCCGATCATGTCGCCCGCCAACGAAAGCCGCTTGACAAGACGCGAACCAAAACGCCGAACCAGCCGCTGCGTGCCAGACCAGCCGGGCACCATGCCGAGGCCCGTCTCAGGCAGGCCCAGCCGGATATGACGCTCGGCAATGAAAAAATCCGCCACCGCCGCCAGTTCCAGCCCGCCTCCGAAAGCGTGGCCGGAAAGCACGGCAATCAGCGGCGCCCGCAGGCGCGCCAGCGCGTCAAAGGCGCGGTGCCCCGCCCGCGTCCAGCTGCGCCACATTTCGAGTGGCGGCAAGCCGCCCCAGGCGGCAATGTCGCCGCCCGCGCAGAACGCCTTGCCTTCGGCGCATAGCAAGGCGCAGCGTATTTCGTGATGCGCATCGATTTCACGGGCAGCCGACTCCAGTGCAAGGATCATCGGCATATCCAGCGCATTCAGCTTTTCGGGGCGCGCCAGTGTCAGAACGGCCAGAGGGCCTTCAAACTCGAGGCGGATACGCGGGTCGTTCATGCTCCCTCCAGCAGGTTCAGGCCAAACGGTGCCGGTTGAAACAGACGCACGTCCATGACTTTCAGGTCATCGGCCACCCGCAATTCAAATTCGGACTGACCCAGCACGTCGCGCGCCAGATCAACCCCCGGCGCAATCTCCGTAACTGTGATGCCGCCCGCGCGCAGTTCCATGACGCAGCGCTCGGTGACGTAGGTGATGTGCTGGCCCTGCGCCAGCGCGCGGCGGCCCGAAAACGTGACCTGCTCAACGGCGCGCACCAGCTTTTTGACCTTGCCTTCCTTTGCAATCACCAGACGGCCGCTCTCGACGCTGAGCTGCGCACCGGCACTGAAAAAGCCGGAGAAGATGATGCGCTTCGCCCTTGCAGTGATATCGACGAAGCCGCCGCAGCCTGCGGTAACATGCGGACGCACGCCAAGTTTCGAGACATTGACGCAGCCCTGCTCGTCGATCTGCAGGAAAGACAGCAGCGAAGCATCGAAGCCGCCACCCTGAAAATAAGTGAACTGCGCCGGAGACGGCACTATGGCCTCGGCATTGGACGCACAGCCAAACTGGAATTCAAGCAAGGGCACACCACCCACTGCCCCCTGCTCGATAACCCATGTGACTTCGCCGTGATGCCCCTCCTCAAGCAGGATGCGCGGCACGTTGGCCGAGATGCCGAAGCCGATATTGACCGCATCGCCCCGGCGCAGTTCCTGCGCCACCCGCCGGGCGATCACCTTCTGAATGCCAAATTCCGGAATTTCGAAACTCGCGAGCGGACGGAAAATCTCTCCCGAAATAGCCGGATCATAGACCGTGTTCGTCGTCTGCATCTGCTCCGGCGCCACGACAATGACATCGACCAGAACACCGGGCACGATGACATCATGCGGCTTGAGCGTGCCGAATTTGGCAAGGCGCTTGACCTGCGCGATGACAATGCCGCCATTGTTGCGCACCGCCAGCGCCTGATCGAGCGGCCCAAGTATGCCGCCCTCATGCTCATAGGAGAGGTTGCCGCGCTCATCCGCCGTCGTGGCGCGGATGATGGCAACCTGCGGAATGATGCTTCTGAAATAGAGCCACTCCTCGCCATCGAACATTTGCCGCGTGACGATCGGCTCCGCCTTGGCCCGCGCATTCATGGCGCAGCCTTCAAATTGCGGATCGACAAATGTATCGAGCCCCACCTTGGTCAGGACGCCGGGGCGCTTGGCTGCGGCCTCGCGGTGCATGTCAAAGAGTATGCCCGACGGAATATTATAGGCAGGAATTTCGTTGCCGGTGATCATCTGCCAGATCAGCGGCGGCGTGCTGGTGGACGGGCCAGACGGATAGGAACCCGCGAGAACCTTCTTCAGCAAGCCAGCCCTGGCGATATGATCGATGCCCCTGATGCCGGACATGTCGCCGGCAGCTATCGGATGCAGCGTCGTTATGTTGCGTGGATGGCCGCTCTCCTCGAAGCGCCGGCCTATCGCGGCGAGCACGGCGTCGGGACAGCCAAGACCGGATGACGAGGAAACCGTGACGATCGCCTCGTCAGAAATGAGCGCGGCAGCCGCATCGGCGCTGAGAACTCTCGCAAAGGACATGACTTAAAACCCCGCTTTCATGGATTTGACCCGGCCAGAACCAGCCGGGCGGAACAATAACCTGCCAAGATGCAGACGAGAGAAAACCATCGCCGCCCAGTGGGCGCGCATATCGCTCATGACCGCGCCTCCAACCTCGGTGCGCCGGAGGACTCGCGCACGACAAGCCGTGCGTCGCCGACATAATTTTCCGCCGAACCAACGCCTGAACGGATCTGATTGAGCAAAAGTCGGGCCGCATTCTCGCCCAGAACTTCAGGATTAACGGCAACAGTCGTCAGCGTCGGGCTGACCAGCGAGGCCTCGGCAATGTCGTCAAATCCGACCAGCGCCATATCCCTGCCCACCGTCAGACCATGACGACCGGCAGCAATCATCGCGCCCATTGCCACCACATCATTGAAGCACAGCGCGGCAGTCGGCCTGTCGGCTATCGCAAGGGCCGACGTCATGGCATCGACGCCGCCGAGGCGCGTTGGCATGCTTTCAATCACCAGAGCAGGATCATAGGCTATCCCCTGCGCGTCCAGCGCCGCGCGATATCCGGCAACGCGCTCCTGACGGATGATGGTCGTTGGCCGCCCGCCAAGAAAGGCAACGCGCCTGTGGCCAAGCGACAAAAGATGCCGCGTCGCTGCATGCGCGCCGCGCTCATTCTCGGAAGCGGCTGTCGCCAGCCGTGAGCCGGCAATGCGGCGCACCGCCAGCACCAGCGGAAAATCGCGCGCCAGTTCCGCCAATTCGTCTGGGTCAGTGTCGAGCGCCGGACAGATAATCAACCCGACAGCGCCATGTTCGCGCATGGAACGGATCAGATCCCGCTGGCGCACGACATTCTCGGCTGTATTGGCCATGAACGGCATGTAGCCCGAAATCTGCAGAGCGCGATCAATGCCGACCGCAAGCTGGGCGAAAAACGGGTTGGTCAGATCATTGATGATCATGCCCACAACGCTGGACCGCGACTGGCGCAGATTTGCAGCGCCACGGTTATAGACATAACCAAGCTCACGCATGGCCTGCTGAATACGCACCCGGGTCTGCACCCCAACGCCGGGCTTGTCCCGCAACACCAGCGACACAGCAGCCCGCGACACGCCGGCCGCTTGAGCAATATCAACGATGGTGACGTTTTTCTTGTCCTTGACCTGCAGCATGGCGATCCAGCGAGGATATGGAATTAACTTGATCGATCTAGTAAACCGGATATCAGCGAGCGTCAAGCGCAAACCCGGCTAATTTCATTCGGTCCGGAGCAGGCAAAATAGTTGCGGCACCGGGTAATTCAGACTAAATAATTGATAAAAAACAACTTTATCTGATACGCTGCATTTTTCAATTCAATGGACATGATGCCGCAGCCATACGCTGCAGATTCCCGCTTGCCAGCTTTGATAGATCGATCTAGTAATATGCCTGACAAGATATCGAAGACCCGCAACCGCACAGAGGCATTCATGGCGCAGATCACCCTTCCCCGTGCTGACGGAACATTGGAAAGCTATATCGCCAACCGCGCGTCCCCCTACCCTCTGAACGCAACCGGAGCCTTCACCCGCGAGGTCTATGCGGCAGCCCATGTCGTGGCCGATCCCCGCAATGCCGATCCTTGGGGCAAGCCCAAAGTCGACTGGGACAGGACTCTCGCCTTCCGCCATCATCTCTGGCGGCTTGGTTTCAAAATTGCCGAGGCCATGGACACATCGCAGCGCGGCATGGGCTTCGACTGGAGCAATGCACAGGAGCTTATCCGCCGCACACTGGCTGACGCACGCATGGTCAAGGGTGCGGATCTGGCCAGCGGCGCAGGTACGGATCATCTCGCCCCCGGCGAAGCAAAAACCCTTGACGACATCGTGCGCGCATATGAAACGCAGGTGGAATTCATCGAGGCACAGGGCGGACGGATTATTCTCATGGCCAGCCGCGCGCTGGCAGCTCTCGCCAAATCCCCGGACGATTATTTCAAGGTCTATGACCGTGTTTTGTCCGGCTGCCGGAACAAGGTCATTCTGCACTGGCTCGGCGATATGTTCGACCCTGCGCTCCGGGGATATTGGGGTGCGCAGGATGTGCCCGCCGCAATGAAAAGCTGCCTTGCCATCATCAACGCGCACCAGAACAAAATCGACGGCATCAAGATCTCGCTGCTGGAAGCGCGCTATGAAATCGACATGCGTCGCCGTCTGCCCGCCGGGGTAAAAATGTATACGGGGGACGATTTCAACTATGCCGAACTGATTGCCGGAGACGATCAGGGCCATTCGCACGGGCTGCTGGGCATATTCGACCCGATCGCCCCGGCTGCAGCAGCGGCCCTTGCCCGGCTGGCTGCGGGAGACCGCGCGGGCTATGAGGCCATTCTCGCGCCCACGGTGCCGCTGTCGCGCAAGATTTTTGAAGCGCCAACCCAATATTACAAGGCCGGAGTCGTCTTTCTGGCCTGGCTGAACGGATTTCAGGACCATTTTGCCATGGTCGCCGGTATGCAATCAGCACGCGCGATCCTGCATTATGCCGACGTCTTTCGTCTGGCCCATGAGGCAGAACTGCTGGCAGACCCGGACATGGCGGGTGCGCGCATGAAGCAGCTTTGCGCTGTCAACGGGATCTCATAATGCGGGCGGCGGGCCGCCAATTGACCGGCATCGAATTTTCAGCCAACCTTCCGGGCAAATATGGTGCCGGGCGCGTCTGAGCAGCTCGCCGCACTTGATACAGGTCATACCACGCCGCCGCGTTCAGCCCTAGTTTGACGACCCATGAAATCGAAGGTCTTTACTCTCGTTATCGCCGCGGCGCTTCTGCTCGCTGTCACCGGGCTGGGCTATGCCGTTTACGTCAATCTTATAGGCCAGCGACGTCTGCCGACGAATATCATTCAGGCCAATGGCCGCATCGAGGTGCAGCGCGTCGACGTATCTGCAAAAACGCCGGGACGCATTTCGGGAATAACGGTGCGCGAAGGCGACATGGTCGAGGCCGGACAGATCATAGCAACTATGGACGAAAGCGAGATCCGCGCTGAACTTGCATCCGCGAAGGCGGCGATCGAGCGTTCGGTTCAGGGCGTGGCGCAGGCCCGCGCGGCGGCTGCCATCCGGCAGGCCGAACTGGTGCTGGCGGAAGTCCAGCTGAAGCGTTCAACCGATCTGCGCCAGCGAGATATTGCGTCGCAGGCCGAAGCCGATCAGAGGCTTGCTGCACGCAATGTCGCTGAAGCCGCGGTCGAAGCCGCCAAAGCCGCCATCGGCGATTCTGAAGCCGCGCAGAAAATGGCGCAGGCCAATGCGGCGCAGATCGAGGCCCGGCTTGCGGACATGACCCTCAGGGCACCCGTCGCCGGGCGGGTGGAATATCGGCTGGTGGAGCCCGGCGAGGTCATCGCCTCGGGCGGTAAGGTTGTCACCCTGCTCGATCTGACCGATGTCTACATGACCATCTTCCTGCCCACATCCGCTGTGGGACAGGTAAAGCTGGGCGGTGAGGCACGGCTGGTTCTCGATGCCGCGCCTGATTATGTTGTCCCGGCGAGCGTGTCGTTCGTCGCGGCCGAGGCGCAATTCACGCCAAAAACCGTCGAAACAGCGGATGAGCGCCAGAAGCTGATGTATCGCGTCAAAGTCAGCATTGCCGCCGACCTGCTCCAGCATTACCGCGATTATGTGAAGGCCGGGCTGACGGGCAACGCCTATGTGCGCCTCGGCCCTTCAGGCGCGTGGCCAGACTGGCTTAAGCCGAGACTGCCCGATGCCCGATCCTGAGATCGCGGTCCGCATTGACGCGGTTTCGCACCGCTACCGCAAGATTTTGGCGGCAGATCATGTCTCTGTACTTTTCCCTGCGGGCAGCGACACCGCCATTATCGGACCGGACGGAGTCGGCAAGTCTGTTCTTCTCGGGCTGATTGCCGGTGTCCGCCGCCTGCAGCACGGGAAAATCGAGGTGCTCGGCGGTTCAATGGCCGATCCGGCGCATCGCAACCTTGTTGCAGCGCGCATCGCCTATATGCCGCAAGGTCTGGGGCGCAATCTCTATCCAACGCTCAGCGTCGCCGAAAACATCGACTTTCACGCCCGCCTGTTCGGCCTTGGCGCGCAGGAGCGCGGGGAGCGCATTACCCGTCTGCTGGCCGCGACTGGTCTTGACCCGTTTCCCGGCCGGCCAGCGGGAAAATTGTCGGGCGGAATGAAGCAAAAGCTCTCGCTTTGCTGTGCGCTCGTGCACGATCCCGATCTGCTTATCCTCGATGAACCCACGACCGGCGTCGACCCGCTGTCCCGGCGTCAATTCTGGTCGCTGATCGAGCGCATACGCAATGACCACCCCAGCATGACCGTGATCGTGGCCACCGCCTATATGGAAGAAGCGGAGCGCTTCACCCGCGTCCTTGCCATTGACAAGGGCCGCGTGATCGCGGCAGGCCTGACTGCTGATATACTCATACAAGCCGGTGCGCCTTCGCTTGAGGCCGCCTATCAAAAACTGCAGGGCGCACGCGAAAATGGCGCTGTCTTCACTATCAGGCCGCGCGCAAGCCATGACGGACCACCGGCCATAATGGCCGAGGGCCTGACCCGGCGGTTTGGCGATTTCACTGCGGTAGATAATGTCAGCCTGAGCATCGAAAGCGGCGAAATTTTCGGCTTTCTCGGCTCCAACGGCTGCGGCAAAACCACGACCATGAAAATGCTGACCGGCCTGCTCACAAAAACAGCCGGACGTGTCGAGCTTTTCGGCGAACAGGTGGAAGACGCGACGCTGGAATCGCGCATGCGCGTCGGCTACATGAGCCAGGGCTTCTCCCTATACGAGGAGCTGACTGTGCGCGGCAATCTCGAATTCCATGCGCGGCTCTATCGGATAGCCGCGCCAGAAGCCGATCAGCGGGTGAACGAAAGTCTGGCGCAATTCCGGCTGGTCGAGGCTGCGGACGAGCTGCCCGCCAGACTCCCGCTCGGCATGCGCCAGCGTCTGCAACTTGCCGCTGCATGCCTGCACCGTCCGCAAATGCTCATTCTGGATGAGCCCACATCCGGCGTCGATCCGGCGGCGCGCGATCTGTTCTGGCACCATCTCGTCGAATTATCCCGCGATCAGGGCGTGACCATATTCGTCTCGACGCATTTCATGAATGAGGCTGAGCGCTGCGACCGTATATCGCTCATGCATCAGGGCCGGGTGCTGGCCATGGGTAAGCCCGCCGAGCTGGTCGCAGCCAGGCAGGCGGCTTCGCTGGAAGACGCATTCATCGCTTACCTCTCCGAAGAATCTGCAGCCGATGCGCCAGCGTCCGTGCCTGAAGGCGCGTTCGAGAGGCGCGCCGACCCGCCCATAAACCGGCCTTCACAGGAACGACTGCGCTTGAAACGGCTGTGGGCTTTCGCCCGCCGCGAAATGCTCGAATTGCTGCGTGATCGCGTTCGCATCGTCTTTGCGCTCGCGATTCCAATTCTGCTGCTCTGCATCTTCTCGTTCGGCATTTCATTCGATGTTGAAGGGCTGACCTATTCTGTCTTTGACCGGGATCGCTCCCCGGAAAGTCAGGCGCTGCTGCGCAGCTTCGAGGGATCGCGATATTTTG
The DNA here is from genome assembly GCF_056032725.1 of Methylocystis sp. sgz306128. Lineage (NCBI taxonomy): Bacteria > Pseudomonadati > Pseudomonadota > Alphaproteobacteria > Hyphomicrobiales > Methylocystaceae > Methylocystis > Methylocystis sp. sgz306128. The sequence continues at coordinate 26,728 of NZ_JBVYWO010000004.1, read as the reverse complement.
AAGCGCGGCCGCCGGCGTCATCCGAGGCCGAGGTCGACCGCAGGCTGGCCAGCGGCGAACTGCGTCTCGTTATCGGCATTCCGCCCGGCTTTGGCCGCGATCTGCTCGAGGGCCGCAAGCCGGAGGTCAGCATCTGGATCGACGGAGCCAACACGTTCAGAGCTGAAACGGTGCGCTCTTATGTCTCTGGTCTTCTGGCCAATTATGCCGATGAGATGGCACGCGAAGCTTCCGCAGGTGCATCTGGCCTTATGCTCCCGATAGATATCCGTCCGCGCTATCTCTATAATCAGGCCTTCAGGTCGGTGAACGCCATCACCCCCGGCGTCATCATGCTTGTTCTGCTGCTCATCCCGGCGATGATGACGGCGCTGGGCGTCGTGCGCGAGCGCGAAATCGGCTCTATCGCCAACTGGCAGGCCTCGCCCGCCAGCGTGCTGGAATTTCTTATCGGCAAGCAACTCGCCTATATCGCCATCGGCGCCGTCAATATTGCCATGCTTGCGGCAACGGCTGTCTTCATTTTCAATGTGAGTTTCAATGGCTCGGTTGCCGCATTTGCCTTCGGCGCGATGATTTATGTCTTTGCCTGCACGGCATTCGGCCTGCTCGTCTCGACCATCGTCTCGACTCAGGTTGCCGCGACTTTCGCCACCGCAATTATCAGCGTCATCCCTTCCGTCAATTTCTCGGGACTGATGTATCCGGTTGCCTCGATCGAGGGACCCGGCAAGATTGTAGGCTATGGGTTTCCGGCAAGCTGGTTTCAGACCATCTCTCTCGGTTCGTTTGCCAAAGGTCTGGGCTTTTCCGATTTTCTGACCACCTACGCGGTGCTCGCGGGTTTCGGCCTGTTGTTTCTGGCGTCAGCCGGCCTCTTTCTGTCCAAGCAGGAGGCCTGACCATGATGCGGTTCCTGAAAAACACCTTCTTTCTCGGGCTGAAGGAATTCGCCAGCCTACGCTATGACTATGTGATGCTGGCGCTGATTGTCTATGCGCTGTCCGGCGCAGTCGTCATGGTGGCGCGCGGCGTCAAGCTCGAAGTATCCAACGCGACGCTTGCCATTGTCGATATGGATCATTCGCAGCTGAGCCAGCGCATATCCGACGCCATTCCGCGCAAATATTTTCAGCCTCCCGTCGAAATTGCCGCAACCCAGATCGACCGCGAAATCGATGCTGGCCATTATACGTTCGTCATTGAATTTCCGCCGCATTTTGAAGCCGATGTTCTTGCAGGCCGCCAACCCGGCATTTCCATCAGGGTAGATGCCACCGCAATCGCGCAAGCCGGCAATGGCGTGGCCTATCTCCAGCAAATTCTGCTTGATGAGACCGCCAGATTTCTTGGACGGTCGACGGCCGACAACTTCCTGCCCATCAGCAGCGCCCTGCGCTTCTATTTCAACCCAAATCTGGATGGCGTGCGCTTTAACGGCGTCATGCAACTGATCAATTCAGTCACGATTCTGTCTATTCTGCTGGTTGGCGCAGCCGTGATGCGCGAGCGCGAACATGGCACTCTGGAGCATCTGCTTGTCATGCCGGTTTCGCCGGCTGAGGTTGCACTGGGCAAGATCTGGGCGAACGGGCTGGTCATTCTCGTTGCCGTCTTCGCCTCGCTTGAACTGGTGTTGCGGCTTTTTCTCGGCATCTCGGTTGCAGGATCGACACCGCTCTTCCTCTTCGGCGTGACAATCTATCTCTTTGCCACAACATCGCTGGGCATATTGCTGGCAACGATTGCATCGTCGATGCCGCAATTTGCCTTGCTGGCCATTCCGGTCTTTATCACCATGATGCTGCTGTCCGGCACGATGACCCCGCTCGAGAGCATGCCGCATTGGCTGCAAACCGCCATGCACGCCTCGCCCTCGATTTATTTTGTCAGGTTTGCCCAAGCCATTTTGTATCGCGGCGCAGGTCTTTCGATCGTCTGGCGCGACATGCTGATCATGAGCGGCCTCGGCCTGCTGTTTCTCGCAAGCGCCGTGATGCGGTTCAGGAGTATGCTGGCCAAGGTCCAGTAATGCCGGCTACATCGATTGGTTATAAGCACCCACTTCGGGATTTTTGCGCAATATTGCGTCGATTTCCTTGAACATCGCCCGCATTTGCACCTCGGAAGCCGGGCTTTCCACCACAACCACCAATTCCGGTTTGTTGGAAGACGCGCGCACCAAGCCCCATGTTCCGTCCTCGCACGTGACGCGGACGCCGTTCACCTCGTTCAGCGCGATAATCCTCTGCCCGAGCATTGTCTCTCCCCTTGCCGCCTTCAGGCGGATCTCAGACGTCACGCGATCCACCACGCCATATTTGACCTCGTCAGGACAAGCAGGCGACATGGTTGGCGAACTCCATGTTGTGGGCAGATCATTGTAAAGATCTGACATGGTCTTGTCCGGATTGCGATCCAGCATGTCGCAGATCTGGAGCGCCGTGAGCAAGGCGTCATCATAGCCCCGCCCCACCGGAGCGTTAAAAAAGAAATGTCCCGATTTTTCAAAACCTGCCAAAGCGCCAAGCTCGGTCACGCGCCTCTTGATGTAGGAATGTCCGGTTTTCCAATAATCGGTTGTCGCGCCAAGAGCCATCAGCGCCGGATCATCGGCAAACAGCCCCGTTGACTTTACGTCGACGACAAAACGCGCACCGGGATGCAATGCGGCCAGATCGCGGGCCAGCAAAACGCCGATCTTATCGGCAAATATCTCGGCGCCGAAATTGTCCACCACACCGCAGCGGTCCCCGTCACCGTCAAAGCCCAGTCCAATATCCGCGCCCGCTTCCCGCACTTTATCGGCCATGGCGTGCAGCATCATAAGATCTTCGGGATTGGGGTTGTAACGGGGAAAGCTATGGTCAAGCTCAGTATCAAGCGGCACCACCTCGCAACCGATGCGTTCAAGCACCTGTGGTGCGAATGCGCCTGCTGTTCCGTTGCCGCAGGCCGCGACCACCTTGAGGCGACGTTTCAATCTGGGCCGGTCCGCAAGGTCCTGCAAATAGCGCTCTGCGAAGCCGCCGACATAATGATAGGCGCCGCCGGGCGCTTCCAAATAATCGCCATTCAGCACCAAATTCTTCAATCTGGTCATCTCTTCCGGCCCGAATGTCACGGGACGCTCTGCGCCCATCTTGATGCCGGTCCAGCCATTGTCATTATGCGAAGCCGTCACCATCGCCACTGCCGGAACATCGAGTTCAAACTGCGCGAAATAGGCCATCGGCGAGAGCGCCAGGCCAATATCATGCACCTTGAATCCCGCAGCCATCAGGCCGCAGACAAGGGCCTGTTTGATCGAAAGCGAATAAGCCCGGTAATCATGGCCTGTGACAATCTCGGGGCGGATGCCCATCTGGCGCAAAAGCGTACCCAGCCCCAGACCCAGCGCCTGTGCACCCAACAGATTAAGCTCGGAGCCGAAAAGCCAGCGCGCATCATATTCCCGAAATCCGGTTGGTTTGATGAGAGGCCGCGTCTCGTACAAAAGCGTGTTGGGTTCAATGCGGGACAGAGGTTTGGGCAGCATGACGAACACCTCTGTTGCTGACGGAAAATCAGTGCCGGTTATAGACATCCTCAAGGCGAATGATGTCGTCCTCGCCCAGATAGGAGCCGGTCTGTACCTCGATGAGTTCCAGATCGATCTTTCCGGGATTGGCGAGGCGATGCCGCGCGCCGATCGGGATATAGATGGACTCATTTTCGTGAATGAGGACAATTTCATTATCGCGCGTGACTTCGGCTGTGCCGCACACGACAATCCAGTGCTCCGAACGGTGATGGTGCATCTGCAGCGACAAACGCCCCCCGGGCCGCACAACGATGCGCTTCACCTGATAGCGAGAGCCCCTGTCGACACTGCGGTAATATCCCCACGGACGGTAGGATCGCTCGTGATCCGTCGCCTGCTGAAAATTCTGCGTCTTCAGTATCTGAACCAGTTCTTTGACGCGATCCGTTTGATGCGCATCTACAACCAAAACAGCATCGGACGTGGTTATGACGATCAGATCTTCCACGCCGACCACCGCCGTCAACCTTTCAGGCGAACGCACCAGAACATTTCGCGAATTCACGGCAACCGCCTGCCCCTGCAGACAATTGCCTTCAGCGTCCTTGCCTGAAAGGCGCCAGATCGTCTCCCATAGGCCCACGTCGGACCAGCCAACATCGGCTTCGATGACTGCGGCCTTGGACGTCCGCTCCATGATGGCGTAGTCAATCGACTTGCGCGGCGCCTTGCTGAAGCCTTCCTCATCGAGGCGGAAAAAATCCAGATCCGGCTTCATTCTGGCGACCGAAACTCTCGCCGCTTCCGCCATTGCGGGTTCAAACTCATGCATTTCATGGAGCATGACGTCGGCCCGAAAGACGAAATTGCCCGAATTCCATAAATAGCCGTCATCTACAAATTTTTGTGCAGTAGCTGAATCTGGCTTTTCGACAAAGGCGTCGATCTTTCGCACATCGCCGGTAAAGTTCAAAGCCTCTCCGGTTCTTATATATCCATAGCCGGTGGCGGCATGATCAGGCCGAATGCCGAAAGTGACGATATAGCCATCTTGCGCAGTCAACGCTGCCTGCAGACATAATTGCGCGAAAAAAGCAGGCTTTTGAAAAACATGATCGGCCGCAAGCACCGCGACGATCTTATCAGCGCCATATTGCTCAGCAAGCACGGCCGCCGTGGCGACGGCAGGGCCACTGTCGCGCGCACAGGGCTCCAGAATTATGCGTGCAGTCGCGCTGATTTCCGCCAGTTGTTCAGCCACCTGAAAGCCATAAGCCGAATTGGTGATAACGACCGGCTCGTCGAACACTTCCCGATCGCCGACAGTCCTGATGATCGATTGAAATGTAGAGAGGGAGCCAATAAGGGGGATAAACTGCTTCGGCAGACTTTGTCGGGACTCCGGCCAGACTCTCGTGCCAGTTCCTCCACACATGATCACCGGCAAAATTTTCATCCCCAAACCTCATCATTCCAAACCACGAATGAACCCGACGAAATCTTGCATAGTCCCGCTTTGCGGCTGTCGAACTCAAGCAAAAATCTGAACTGGCGTTCCGGCAGAGCTTCTCGCTACAAACAACAGGGTTCAATTCGGTTCAGTCCGCGCCGATTCAGATGCTCCGCTGACACGCCAAACAAACGTAGTCCGAAGCCGACCACGAATCCCTCGGCCAAGCTGACGACAAATGCAGCAGCAAAGAAATTGTATGTCTAGCAATTTTAATAATCAAAAATCAGATTTGATATTTTTAAGTAAGCAGGCAAATAAGCCGCTGTCTTTGATTTTCATCAAGAATTCGCGCGGATCAGGAATTCGCGAACCCATGCTTTAATGAAAGAAGTCTATGCGATATCAAACGCAAAGGACGGATTGATGCATCCGGCGCCGAAAAACCACCGTTCCACGGATCAGGCCAGGAGCGGCCACGAAAGGGAAAACGCCCCAGAATCGGAGCTTAGGGTTAACAAAACCAGCGATTTGACAAATATCAAAACCCGAATCGCGGAGGCGAAAATTATATAGACATTTCTTAAAATTTCATTAATTTTGTAAATAATTTTTGAGACAAATATATTTTCTTTATGATTCAAGTATAGAGAAATTAATTTTCTATTTTTGGAATTTTACATAAATAAAATGAATAATTATCCGATCAAATTAAATAGAAAATTCAAATATGGAGGTTTCCATGAATCATTTCAGGACGGAAATCCACACCGATAAAATTTTTTCAGAAACCAACAAACCCATATATGTTGGAAGCCGCGACAAATCGTCGATAAGCGTTGTTGTACCGGCGAAAAACGAAGCGCTGAATCTTCCCTACGTTTTGCCCCGCATACCGGAGTGGATCGATGAAATCATTCTCGTCGACGGAGATTCCACCGATGACACAATCGCCGTCGCAAGACAGCTTATTCCCAATATCAAAGTCGTAAAGCAGGACCGCGCCGGGAAAGGCGCCGCCTTGCGTTGCGGCTTCGCGGCGGCAACCGGCGACATTATCATTACGCTTGATGCGGACGGCTCGGCCGATCCGAACGAAATTCCGGCATTTGTCGCCGCACTTCTCTCAGGCGCGGACTTTGCCAAAGGAACGCGCTTTACGAAGGGCGGCGACACATATGACATGGAATGGTACCGCAAATTTGGGAACTGGGGTTTGCTCCAGCTTGTCCGCCTGCGCTTTGGCGGCAATTATACCGACCTTTGCTACGGCTATAATGCCTTCTGGCGAGATGTGCTGCCTTTTCTCAATCTGGATGACGCAGATGGGTTTGAGATCGAAACCGCGATGAATATTCAGGCTCTTATGAGCAGGCTTAAAGTCGAGGAAGTCGGCAGCAAGGAATATCTGCGCATCAACGGCACGAGCAATCTTCGCACCGTTCCCGATGGCTGGCGCGTTCTGAAGACAATCGTGAAGCTTGGTCTTTCGCAGTCGCAGGCGGCTTCGCCCTACTGACCGGATCGGCCGGTTTGTTTCCGTCAGACAGCAGGTCCAGCAACCATGACTGCGTCAAAGACAATTTCTGTTGTTATCTGCGCCTATTCCACTGAACGGACTGAGCAACTGCAGCAGGCTGTCCGCTCCGCACTCGACCAATCAGTGGCGCCGCTGGAGGTTGTTGTTGTTATCGATCATAATGCCGACCTGCTGCAACACGTGAAGGCGGCCCTTCCCGAAGTCAAGGCGCTCGCCAATTCCGGTGCGCAGGGTCTGTCGGGAGCGCGCAACACCGGGGTCATGGCCTCTCGCGGCAATATCGTCGCCTTTCTTGATGACGATGCGCTTGCCGATAAAAAATGGCTGGAGACGATGCTTCGGCACTATGACGACGCCGCAGTCATCGGCATAGGTGGCGGCGTCGTGCCTAAATGGCCGGGCAATGCCGGCCCAAGCTGGTTTCCGGATGAATTTCTCTGGGTCGTGGGCTGTTCCTACAAGGGGCTCCCCCAAAGTCTGGCGCAGGTGCGAAACGTCATCGGTTGCAATATGTCGTTTCGCCGGTCGCTTTTCGATCAGGTCGGCGGATTTGGCGAGGCCATGGGTCGTCGCGGAGCCGATGCGGCAGGATGCGAGGAGACCGAGTTCTGCATCCGCGCCATACAGGCACGACCAGACGCCATTATTCTCTACGATCCCGATTGCCGGGTCTTGCATCAGATTTCCGACGAAAGAGTGCGCTGGTCTTATTTTCGCAGACGATGCCTTGCGGAAGGACATTCCAAGGCCCTTATGGTCCGGAGCGTCGGCACCCATGACGGCCTTGCGAGCGAACGCAGTTATATATTCAAAACATTGCCTCTTGGCATTCTGCGCGGCATTGGCGATGCGTTTTTGAGGCTCGATCCCGCCGGTCTGGCCCGTGCATTCAGTATCATCATGGGGCTGGGCTACACGACCTGGAGCTTTGTCCGCACAAAAATGGCGGGCACTCAAATGACCGGCAGCGCAAATCCCATCTATCTGCCCAAAAAAATCATCGACGTGGAACTCGGTGCTCCCATGCCGCGGATAGCGATGTCGGATTCCGGACGCGGCATTACCTATGGCGGCGTCTTTTGTCTGGTACGGCGAGCCGGTATTCCGGTCAAGCTGGTGGAATTTCCGTTTCAGGGTGCTGTACTGGACAGCGACCTGCTCGCCGACATCGTCGGCCAGACGCAGCACGACCTCGCCGCCGGTCCTGTCGCGGCCACTGTTCATAATGAAGCAGAACCATTTGTTTCTGTGATAATTGCCACCCACAATCGCCCGGACGGCCTCGCAACCTGCCTGAATTCGCTATTGGCTCAAAATTACCAGAACTACGAAATCATAGTCTCCGACAATGCACCCGGATCGTCCGAAACCGCGGACATGATCCGCTCCAGATACAGCGTAACGGGCAAAATCAGATATATCCGGGACGATAAACCCGGTCTTGGCATAGCCCATAACAAGGGATTGGAAATAGCGTCAGGAACCATTGCCGCGTTCACAGACGACGACGTGATCGCCGATCCTCAGTGGATTGCGTCCATCGTCCGGACATTTCAATCCGGAGCGAAAATCGGCTGCGTGACAGGTCTGATCCTCCCGGCAGAACTCGAGACGCGGCCACAATATTGGACTGAACGTCACGGCGGATTTGGCAAGGGTTTCAAGAGCAGGATTTTTGATCTGGAGGCAAATCGCCCGGATAGCCGCCTCTTCCCCTTCACGGCGGGACAATTCGGTTCGGGCGCAAATATGGCTTTCAATATGCAGGTGCTGCGCGCAATTGGCGGGTTCGATCCCCTGCTCGGGGCTGGTACTTCTACGAGAGGCGGAGATGATCTGGCCGCCTTCGTGGAAATCATTCAGACCAGCTACAAGCTGGCATATCAGCCGGAAGCAATAATCTGGCATCACCATCGGCGCGATGAGAGCGGCATTCACAATCAGGCGTTCGGCTATGGCATGGGCCTTGGCGCCTATCTCGCCAAGCTCGTCGTTGACAGGCCGCGCACGGTTCTGGATCTGGCAATGGCATTTCCGGCCGGGCTGTTTCATATGTTCGGCAAATCCTCGCCAAAAAACCGCCGGCTGCCTGCGGATTACCCGAAATCGCTGATCTGGCGCGAGCGGGCCGGCATTCCGGCCGGCGTGATTGCTTATCTGCGCAGCCGTATGCAAGAGACGCGGCACAAAGCGGCCGATAGCCGGGCGACGGGAGCAGAACCCACCAATAGCAGCGCCGCACATATAGCCGCTGACAGAGAATGAGCCCATGACGCATCCGGTGCCTATCCTGCTCTATCACAGTGTCGATGATCATTTCTCAGATGACTATCGCGACTATGCGATGACGCGGCGAGAATTCGACGCGCATATGAAGGTGCTGGCCGATTGCGGATGTCGCCCGATAGATATCAGCACACTTGCCGGACTGTTTCGCAGCGGTTCCCATATTCCTCCGGGCACCGTCGCCATCACATTCGACGACGGCCTGCGGGATTTTCTCACCGGCGCAATGCCGATCCTGCTTCACTATGGCTTTACCGCGACGCTATATGCCGTCGCCGGACGCATCGGCTCCACCAGCAATTGGCTTGAACGGCTGGGAGAAGGAAACCGGCCTCTGGTTTCGTGGCAGGAATTACGCGAAATTTCCGACGCGGGAATCGAAATCGGCGCCCATACGATAAGCCATCCCCAGTTGGACGTACTCTCGCGCCGGAAGGCCGGGCAGGAAATCCGCGGCAGCAAAGATGCGATCGAAGACGGGCTGGGAAAGGTCGTGAATTCCTTCGCTTATCCTCACGGATATTCCAGCCGTGCCACCCGCGAACTTGTCAGGGAAGCACAATTTACGTCGGCTTGCCGGGTACGCCACGCCTTGAGCGACGAAACCGAGAATCTCTTTGCCCTCTCGCGCGTGATCATGTCCCGCGACATTCAGCCCGCCGCCCTGCGGAACATCCTGCAGGGCGCCTCGGATCTGCCAATCTCGCCGCCGACAGAATATCTCGCTGCGAACGGATGGAGAATTGCCCGCCGTCTGCGTTCGATATGGCCCTGATGGAGGGCGCTCACATGCCAAAAATTCAGAAGACTTCGCAAACGTCACCCCGGTCCGCCTGGCTGAGCGGTGCCCGAAAGTATCTGCGCCGTGTTGAGGTCTTGTACAAGGGTGCAAGCCTCGCACTCTCAGCTCTGTGGATGCTGGCCGCAATTCCGGCGCAGAGCCAGGCAGTTGAAAGCGTGGAATCCACCCCAAAATCCGAACAGATTGAAGCCAGGGACAAGACTGCCTTTCACTCCCAGGCCGTCAGCAACGCGCTCGTTCAACTCGGCGATCTGATCCGCGACGGACATGTGGATGCCGCGGATGCAAATCGCGCAATTGCATTTTACATGAAGGCCGCAAAGGCAGCCGACACAACGGCGCCCTACGCCATTATTTCGCCGGAGCGCCTGCTGGGCAGCGCCGGACACGGCGCTCCCGATGCAGAAACAGCCAGAACACTCTATGCGCAGGCGGCACAAACAGAAAACCCGGATGCGCTTCTTCGTCTGGGCGATCTGTATTCCAGCGGCCAGAATCTGCCGAAAGATCTGACGAAAGCCTTTGATTATTATCAGAGAGCTGCCGGAGCCGGAAGCGTTGCGGCAAAGCTGCACGTCGGGCTCATGACGGTGTATGGGCAGGGCACGCGTCAGGACATCGACGCGGGCGTGGCTCAGATCAAACAAATCGCCGACACGGATGATCCGGCCGCAATGGTTGCACTGGCCGATATTCTGGCAGGCAATATTCTCGGCGCGCCAGAGCCGGAGCGCGCAATCGAGCTATATCGAAAGGCCGTTGCCGAGGGATCGTCCGATGCAATGATGCGACTAGGCGATATTTATCACGATGGGCGGCTGGTGCCGCAGGATTTCAATACGGCCTATCAATATTACCAGCAAGCCTCCGAAGCCGCCAACCCCTATGGCACGCTTGCAATGGCAGGCATGATTGCCCGTGGACAAGGCGTTGGACAGGACGTGACACGGGGCCGGGACATGGTTCGGCAATTGATCGCCGATGGCAACGCCAGCGCATCCATGACTCTGGCGGAAATGCTTGTCAGCGGCGATGCCGGGCCAGTGGATATCGGATCAGCCGTCAAGATGTTCGAGGCAATGGCGGAACGCGGTAATTCGAATGCATTGCTGCGGCTCGCGGATCTCAGTTATTACGGCACAAGCGGACTAAAGGCTGATTTGCCCAAGGCTTTCGATTTGTACCGCCGCTCGGCAGAGGCAGGAAACCTTTATGCCAAGCTCCGCATGAGCGAACTCCAGATGCGCGGCGAGGGCACAGTCAAAGATCCGGCAGCGGCCGTCGCTGCCGCGCGGCAGGTTGCGGATGCAGGCATAAGCGATGCGCTGGTGGTGCTTGGCGACTTTGCGCTGGGCGACAATATACGCTCCGCTGATCTCAAATCGGCAATGATCTATTATCGGCAGGCGGCGGCTGCGCGCGTGCCCGAAGCCTTCAACCGATTAGGAACACTGTATTATTCAGGAAAATACGTTAAAAAGGATTATGCCAAGGCCTTCGAATATTTCGGCACGGCTGCGAAATCGGGCAGCATGGCGGGTCGGCTGCATGTGGCGGAAATGACAGCGCGCGGTCAGGGGACCGTCAAGAATGCTGCTGACGGACGCTCTCAGGCTCAAAAATTGGCGGAAAACGGCAATGTGGCCGCGCTTATTCTTGTCGGGGATCTTTATACCGATGAATCGGTAGGAAAAATCGACGCCCAATTGGCGCTTGATGCTTACACGCGCGCCGCCGGAGCCGGAAGCCGGGAAGCCCTCCTCAAAATCGGAGACATGTATCGCGACGGCAAGGGTGTCCCGATGAGCGGAGAACAGGCGGCCAAATACTATCTCCAAGCTTCAGGGCTTGTTGCGGCCGCAACGCAAAGCGGGCAATAATCATCATGGTTCTGCGATCATCCATGTTCCGGCAAACACGCGGACCCCGGTTTCTGGGCGTCATGTCCGTTCTGATCGTGATCGTTTTAGGCTCGACAACACATCCTGTGCAGGCTCAGCTGCCAGACCTCCATCCGAACGTTTCGGCACCCGGGTCCCCTGCTCCGACGTCTCTCGATCCTGATGCCTTGCTCAGACTGGGCGATCTCTATTTTTCCGGCGTGAGCGTCGATCCTGATTACAGCAAAGCCTTCGAATTTTACAACATGGCCGCTTTGGCCGGCAGCGATACGGGAGCGATAAAGGCCGGCGAAATGAAGGCGATAGGTCTTGGCGCAGATGCCGACACCGAGGGCGGGCGGCGGATTGTTGCGACCGTTGCGGAAAAGGGCAATGTCAGCGCGCTCATCGCCCTCGGCGACATGTATGCGCGTGGAAATGCCGGGCCAATGGAGCCCCGACTTGCGCTCGCAAATTATCAGAAAGCTGCCGCTTCCGGCAACGTGACCGCCATGTTGAAACTTGGTGATATCTATAGAAACGGACGTTTCGAACCTCAAAACCTCCACAAGGCCGGCGAATATTACACGCGGGCCGCCGCCACCGGCGATCGTTATGCCTTGCTCGCGCTGGGCAACTTCCTTGCCGAATACCGGCACAATCGATGGATACAGGGTGCAAATAGCATGGATATGCTGCGCAAGGCCAAAGCCAAAGGCGTGGAAGAAGCCGCAGTCAGCATCTCAGGCACCTATCTCTACGGACTTGGCGTTCCGCGCAATGTGCCCAAGGCTCTCGACATGCTGAAAAAGGAAGCGGAAGGCGGCAACACACAAGCCGCTCTTGCGTTGATCTCAGTCTATCGCGACGGTCGGAAGGATGACCGAAAGCGGCTTGTGCAGCCTGATCCTGATCTGGCGCGCACGTTGCTGCGAAAATATCGTGATCTGATGCCCCCGGGGGCTCTCCGCGAGCAGATTCTGCTGTTAGACGCCTCTGACGCCGGCGACGATCTTCTCGATGAGCTTTACCTGCGTTTGCGCGCCCTGCCGAAGACACAACAATCCGAAACTTTCCGTCAGCTGCTTCATGTTAATGCACCGGCCTATATTTATTTTGCCCAATTGCGCCTGAAAGAACTTGGCGCCCTCAGGAGCGAACCGGATGGCAGGCTCAATCCCGCAACCAAGAGAGCGTTCAGCGCCGTTTGTCTCAAAATGGCTGTCACTCATTTTTGCAAATCAGGCCCGATGAGCGACAATCAGGCTGAAATGATCTCCTATGTGTTCTGAATTCCAATATCGAGCGGATCCCCTGCCGTGAGCACAATATCCAACGCACCGCCTCTGCAATCAAACGCAAAGACACCACCGTCGCTCTATGCGGATCTGCATTTTGATCTGAACACCGAGCCGGGAACAACAATTGCCGTGCAAGGCACCGAACCCACGTTTCCGGCAAAGATCACGCACACACGGGCCAAACACCGCAATTCCCGGCTGGCATTGCTCCCGCCGCTTATCTGTCTGGGCGCGGCATTGCTGTTGTGGTGGACAGTCTTGCCGCAGATCCATCAGGAAAACCTCGACGATTACGGTCTGGCCTCCGCCCTGCCATCAACATTCTGGCTGGCCATTGCATTGCTGGCCTGCGGACTTGCGTTCAGTCTCCACCTGCGACCAGATGTAACATTCGTTCCTCTGCTGCTTGTATGCGCACTCATTCTTCTGCTGCACGGCACCCCCGCGCTCGTTTACGACGAATTGCGTTATTCGTGGGCATGGAAACATCTCGGTATCGTCGACTACATTCAACGGCACCACGCTCCCGATCCAGTTGCACCCTACATGGCTGCCTACCACAATTGGCCGGGTCTGTTTGCGGCAGCCGCAATCATTTCGGACTACCTCAATCTCAATCCGCTGCAGCTTTCGCATATCGTCAAATTCACGCCGCCTGTTCTTGAAACACTCTACGCCTTGGCGCTGGTGCCGATCTATCGTCGGCTGACCGCTGATCCGCGCGTCATTTCATCTGCAATCTGGCTCTTCATCGCTGGCAACTGGGTCGGGCAAGACTATTTTTCGCCACAGGGTTTCAGTTTCCTGCTCTATCTGATCATTATTGGACTCTGCCTCGGTCCAGCAGGGCTTACGCGCATGGATGTGCAGCGTTCGAACCTGTCCGTCACGATGCGCGTCCGCGCCGCCCTTGCCGGGATATTCTGCCGGGGCGAGCATATCAAATCGCCCCCACCCCACAGCCTTACCCGTGTTCTCGCCACTCTGGCGGTGCTGGCACTCACTCTGGCAATCGTCGTGACGCACCAGTTGACGCCATTTGCGGTCATATTTGCTCTTGGCGGACTTGCCCTTCTCGGACAGATCAGCTTTGGCTTCGTTCTTTTTGCCATCATCGCCGAAATCATTTGGCTGCTCTATTTCGCAACACCATTTGTGACCGCGGAAATCCGCCAGCAAATCAACACGTTCGGCGAGGGTCTTGAGGCAGCAACACAAAGCATGGTCAGTCTGTCCAACCTTAACCCCGGACAGCGGTTTGTCACGATCATCGGGCGCGCCGCGACCGCAAGCATCGGAATTGCCGCGATAATCGGCGGATTGCGTCGGCTTGCGCTTGGCTATCGCGACGGCCTGGCGATCATACTTACTCTGTCCGCCGCCATATTGTTCCTGACACGATACGAGGGAGAAATCCTGTTTCGCGTATATATGTTTGCACTGCCTTTCCTCGCCTTTTTTGCGGCAACGCTGTTTTTTCCCCGCGCCGACAAAGGCAGGAGCCGGATAACATCAACGGCGCTGGCAACCTTCGGCTTTCTGATCGCGATAGCCTTTATCTTCGGAAACAACGGCAAGGACCAACGCTACACATTCACAAAAGATGAAGTGGAAGCTGCCGATTGGTTGTTCAGACGGGCGCCGCCTGAAACCTTGCTTATTCAGGGAACGGGCAATTATCCCGGCGCCTTTCTGAACTATGAGAATTTTGCCTTCGTTTCCATTGCCGATGAAGGACCCCGTCAACAGGAGCGCATCCTTCAGGATCCGGCAAATATTCTGGCCGGATGGCTCGGTGATCCAAAATGGAAAGCTGGCTATATCGTCATCACAACCAGCCAGAAACTCACCATTGATTCCGAACATCTGATGCGCTCTGGCGCTCTGGCGCAAATTGAGCGGGCCCTGCTCTCTTCACCGAAATTTGTTGTGGTCAAGGCAACTCCCCACGCCAAGATTTTTGCGCTCGCACCCTATTGAGTGGAGGGCAAACCATCCTTAACGCGGCCAAGGCACACGCACCGGTTGAGATTGCGATAAAGGCTACAAAAAATGAGCATCATTGATTTTTGCCAAAGAATAAAGCTGAGAACTATGGATAATCTCATTTCAGATAAATTTATTTGGTCACGCATGATCAGTTGATCAAGCAAGAATTGTCGCCTGTCGAAGATATAGGCAACGGATTTGTCCTGAAACATCGCTTCGGACATTCTGGCCGACGAAATCAAAGACCGGATCGCACCTTTATTAACGCGAAGGGAGCACGCGCTTGAAAACGCCACCCAATTCCTGCAAAAGCGTCGCTCCGGAGACGGTTTATCTTCAGGATGAATCCCAAAAGCCTTGGAACGCCGAAGAGCGGTCTTTCTACGAGGAATACGGATGGGCACTTTACCCTTTTCCGACCTTCGCCGAAACTCTTGTCCATCTGCATACGGAAATTGCGAGGCTCGATCACTTTCAGCAAGACTGGCGGACGAGTGAAATTGCCAGCAATATCTATCTGCTGGCATCGGCGATTCTGCACAGCACAGACGAATATATTCGTGGCAAGACTATCCGGATGCCCGGAAAATTCGGCTCAAACCCACTATCCCGATCGGTTTCTCAGATCAATGATTTTGCGTTCAACAATTCCTTGTCCCTCGGACGCAAAGCCGCATTCACCATGCGCGAAAGCTGGCACAAGGCCCTTCATGACTTTCTGTGCGAACTGGCTCGCGAAACCGAAGGTGAACAGCCTGATTTCGTAAGTGCAACCGAGGGACTCGCCGGTCTGGCGGATGCTTCCTGGCCGCAAGAACTCTCATCGTCGCATATAATTATACCGTCCCCGTTCCGGCGCCTTGACCTTACTCATCAGGATGTCATCAAGCTCGGCCATCTGCTCGCAGATGCCACCAAGGATCGCGAACAAAAACTGCTGCTGGTTGGGCTGAGAACGTCTGGTTCCTATTTTGCGCCTTTGATCCGGGCGGTTCTGCACAAGCGGGGATTTCATCATGTCGATTTTCTGACATTTGAACCCAGCAAGGGGCCAGGCCGATGGGAGCGGATTGCCCTGCAGAAATATGCCCGGGCTGGCTATGCTGCGATCATTGTCGACGACCCGCCTCACACCGGAAATACAGTTTTTTCAACATTCGAAAGGCTGAGAAAATTTGGCTTCCCGCCGGATGAGTGCAAGGCTCTGGTGCCAAGCCATCCCGCGAAACCGAATTGGCACAAGCCCCTGCCGGCGGAGAAATTCATCGCACTGCCGCCCGAAGAATGGCAAAAAAACACCTTTCTGCGACAGGGTCCCGATCGGGAAGTTCTCGGGCGCTATTTCAAACTCGCCCCGTCTGATTCAATATCTGTGAGCGACTGCAACACGGCTGCGGATCTGCAGGCGCAATTAAAAGGCAGCTCCGCCGAAGCACGGATGCAAAGATTGAAGCGGATATTCCGCATCCGGATCACACGGGCGAACGGGCAGACCTCGGTCCGGTATGTGCTTGGAAAAAGCGTGGGCTGGGGCTGGCTCGGTTATCATGCCTATTTATCCGGCCAGCATCTGTCCGGCTTTGTTCCGCCCGTGATCAGCTTGCGCAACGGGATTCTCTATACCGAATTTTTTCCCCAGTCGGAATCCGACCAGGAGACCGGGTCAGGCCGGCAGGCCTTTCTTGAAAGGATCGGTGATTATGTCGCCGCCCGCGTTCGCTCGCTGCCGCTCGAAACATTTTCATCGCATGCGACGGATCCGCATCGCCATAACAGCGGGTCGCGGCTCGTTGAAAAGGCTATCAGCCGCAACTATGGCCGGTTTCCCAATGACATTCTGATACGTGCGCGCATCGGCCGGAAACTACAGCCGCTTTTTGAAACTGCGCCGACCCTGATTGATGGCGCCATGCAACGTTCAGAATGGATATTCAATAAAGGCCGCGCACTTAAAACCGATTTTGAGCATCACGGACTTGGCAAGGGTCCTGTTAATCTGGTCGATCCTGCCTACGATCTGGCTGATGCCATGCTGAGTTTTGAATTGTCTCCATCGGAGCAGCAGGCTCTTCTGACGCGTTACATCGAAAAAAGCCGCGACACCAATGTGGCCGAACGGATGTTCATCAACAAGTTTGCGGCCGGCCTCTGGACCATGAACGAAGCGCAAAGCAGAATTCTGGCGAGTGCGTCAAGCCCGGAGGCCGCACAGGCGCAACATCGGCGCTTTCTGGTCGCCTGGCACTTTCTCACGGTCGAAACCGCTCAGGCGTGCAGGCAATTCTTTAATCCGCAGCAACCAGAGGAATGGCGCGGACCTATTGTGGCTCTCGATATCGACGGCGTGATCGACCTGCGCTACATGGGTTTTCCGGCAACAACGATGGCAGGAGCCAGAGCATTGGCGCTGCTCGTCGCCAATCGAATGTCGGTTGTCGTCAATACAGCGCGTTCTGCCGCTGAAGTGCGGGAATATTGCCGGGCCTATGGGCTTGCCGGCGCCGTGGCCGAGCATGGCGGCTATATGTGGGACGCGATTTCGGGACGCGATCAGGTTTTGATCAACAGCGAAGAGAGCCGGCAGCTCGAAATTCTGAGAGAGAGACTACGCGGCATTCCCGGCATTTTTCTTGATGAACGGCATATCTGTTCGATCCGGGCCTTCACCTATACCGGCTGGCCAAAGGACATCTCGGGCCAGATCCTGCGGTCTTTAAGGGTGGCCGAGGTGGGCGATGGGGCCGTCCTCCCCATCCCCCCCGCCATGATAAATACGCTGATGACGGAACTCGGGCTTAATTTGCTCAGCGTCCACCATACAACCATCGATACGACCATCACCGCCCGGCGCGTGAACAAAGGTACGGGCCTTATTGCCATTCGGGACTGGGCGCTCGACACGCAGGCTGAAACCATAGCTGTCGGAGATCAAAAGCCTGATCTATTCATGTTTGCATGCGCAAGCCGCAGCTTTGCGCCCAGCCATATCTCATGCCGCAATCAGGCCAAATTACTCGGGTGCAAAATTGCGGCGCGTCCCTTCCAGCGCGGGCTCTACGAAATTGCCGTCGAAATTATAAAATCCTGCCAGCCGGAGCCGGTCAAAATGCCTGAGCTATCTGACAATCTGCCGCCCGGCGTCAAGCTGTTGGCGCAAGCCATGGATGCAGCCGACAAAAGCTCGTTGCGCAAGGCAATCGCGGTTCTGAGCAGCCCGGACATCTTTGGCATACTGATCCGCTGATCATGAAGCGGCCTGCAGACCGCGCTATCGGGCGAGAAATGGCGAGGTGTTCAGAAATACCTGAAGCACCTTTTCGACATTCCAGGCAGTCCAAAGCCGGTTATGCATATAAAGCTCGGACTTCTTCAGATTGGCAGCCACATGACGCAGCCAGACAAGTCCGGTCAGCGCCCGGATCGAATGCGGGTCCGTGCTCCAGCGTCCGGCATCCTGACCACCTATCGCTTCTTCGAGCCAGTTCTGCTCTTGCGCCGTCCACCCCGGCCTGAGCAGCATGCGGGACAAAACTTGCCCCAGTTCCCGGCCCTGATCGAGCGCACGCGTTGTGAGCAATAAATAATATGCGTCAAAGGCCGATGGTCCATCCCATCTGACCGTCTCCCAATCAATGATGGCAGAGACGTGAACAGAACCATCCTGCGAATTTGAGGGGCTGTGCGAGGATATTTTATCATCCTCAGGCCCCGTCGAAAACAATATGTTGCCGGGACTGAAGTCTCCATGCGCCAAACCAAGTTGCATAGGCTTGCCAAGCCAGAACAATTTCTGCTGCATAACAAAATTGTCGATTGCCTCCTGACGGCGATTTGTCGGCATCAGCAATCCGGACGGCGACACAAGCAAGCTTGCAGGTTCTTCGATCCATATACGAAACCAATCAGGCTCAATGACGGCTGGCTTTATGGTCTGAGAGTGCAGACTTGCAATGGCCTGCAGGCTTTCCCGAACAGCAGCCGTCCGGGTTAAGGGATCAAGAAACACTTCCCGACCGTCCCTGCCCGGCAATGCTCGTTCGATCACGTAAAATTGGCCCTGTACCTCACCACACGCCAAAATTTCAGGAATCCGAAACCGCTGCTCCGCAAAAGCCGCGCAAGACCGAACCCTTTGCACCTGCTCAACCGACAGGCGCAGGGATGCTATTGCGCGTGCTGTGGTCGCGATCTTATAAACGAGCCGAACGTTGTCGGGCGGATCTCCGAGCAATATCGTGCGGACACCGCTGAGCGAGGACGGCGACGGCAAAGGCGCCAGAGAACCGGTACCGGGTTCGCTCACCTGATCCAGCAAGGATTGCAGCAATCTCTCGTCGGCTTCATCGCTTATGCCGGTCTGTCGGAGTCCTCCCGACCAAAACCGCAATCTGGCCAGAGCATTTGCAAGCCCGAGCAATCCCTCGACGATCACGGAAGCTCCGTGCCGGATCCAAACAAAAGCGAGCAATCCCATGACAACAAAGGAATGGGCGAGCAGCCAGGCTATCCCCATTCCATTCGCACCCGCGGCAAGTATGAGCGGAATGCCGAAAATCACGGCAAGCAAACCCGTGGCAATCTGCACCACGGCAATCTGGATGAGGTGCCCCCTGCACCGTGCGACTGACAAATAGATCGTCACCAGAGACCAGGGAATGCAGGACAGTGCCAAAAGACGCAGGAGGCCAGCCCCCCCGTCCACATAGTCCGGTCCGAAAAGGGACATGATGAACGGAGCAGCGCCAACGACCACCGCAATGATTGGCACCAGCACAATCAGCATATGAACGAGCGCTTCCGCCGCCAGCGCCTCGATCTTTTGCATATCGACAGCCGACTCGGTCAGAAGCGACGAACTCATGGCCCGCCCGATAAGATAAAACGAAAATGAAATCGTGTAGGAGAGATTATAGACGGCCGTAGCGACCGGGCCGGCCAAATCCAAAATCAGAAGCGGAACGGCGCTTGAAATCAACGCCAAGGTCAAAGTGCCAAAATAATCCCAGCCGAAAAACCGGGCAATTACAGGAAAGCTTATTTCAGGCGCCGCTTTCTGGCTTAAACCTGCATGAGGAATGATCCGACGAAAAATGAGCCAATTCACCCCCAGGACAATAAACGGCACGGGAAGCGTCCAGGCTGCGAATATTCCAGAACGAAAAATCAGCGACCATGCAAAGGGGATCAGCAGCATCAGTTTGACGCTGGCATAGACCGTATTTTTAACAACCACCCAGGACGACTTCCGCAATCCTGCAAGCACGCTGTCCTGCAGGGCAAAAATTGTCCACAATGCGGTAGAGACAACAAGCCAAATAATTGCAAAAGGATTATCCAGCAGCACGGACAACGGATGGGCAATTTTGCTCGCAACCGCGATAAACGACGCGGCGAGCACCATCGACAGGCTGGCCGCTGCCAGATATGAATATGTTATTATTTTGAAGGTATGTCTGCCTGCCACTGGCAGGAAGCGATTCAGCATATTGCCAAACGCCAGTTGGGAAATATTGCCCAGCGTGAGCAGAACGGCAAGAAAAGCCGTTGCCAGACCGACCTCTTCAGCCGGATAGAGCCGCGCCGCCATCACCCAGAAAAGCAAGCCAAGCCCTGAGGAGATGCCAATGCTGGCTGCAAGCGAATAGCCGTTGCGGGTCAGAGGATTACGCCAGATCACCGAAGAAAATTCGCGCAGCGCCCGTGTTGGCCATGTTGATTGCGGCGCGCGCGCAGCGGCGACAGATTTTTCACGTGTAATCATCGCCGACCACGCTGCCAGATGCGGATGTAATCGATCAGAAAATCTGCGGGAAATTTGGTTGAAGCATTGGGTGAACCGGGATAATCCCCGCCGACGGCCAGATTGAGAAGAATATACATCGGCTCACGCGGAATATGCGCTGCGACCGCATATTTCCAAACCTGCACGCCATCCAGATACCAGATTATTTCCTTAGGATCCCATTTCACCCCATAAACATGCCAGCCTTCCAGAAGATTCTTGGTTTTGATTATTTCTCCAACTTCCTGATGCTGCTTCTTCTCATCGCTATAGTGCAAGTGAACCCGGAGCGTGTCCGTGGAATCGCCGAGAACTTCCATGATATCAATTTCCGGCCTCGATTCCCGGGTGGCGGGCAGCAACCATATAGCGGGCCAGAGGCCCTTGCCGCCGGGCAGTTTGGCGCGCACCTCCACCAGACCATAAGTGAATGCGAAACGCGGCTGCCTCGGCAGTTCACTATAAAAAATGTCGCTGGTCACCATGCCGGACGTATAGGCAAAAGCCTTGTTTTCTATGCCCGTAACCTTCTCGGGACGAGCGACGAGCCGCAGATATCCGTCCGAAACCTCAACATTTTCAGGCTTATACCACTGGAGCTCGTGATTGCTTAAGTTTGTACAGCCGTTATCATTCCACCAATAACATGACGTCCAGAGATTATCGTCCAGTCTGGTGCCGTCAAACTCCTCATTGAGAATAAATTTCCAATCTTTTCCGCCGATTAATGGCTTCGGTACAAATCGACGCGGGCCGGATTCGTCGGCCAATACCATTCCAGACAAGCAAAGGCTGGCGTAAGCAGCGACGGCAAAAATAAGACTCACACGTTGAAACAAGCGGTTGCCCAGCCGAGACCACGACTGCAAAATGTTTGATTCACAATATTGCAAATGAGCCACGGAATTAGCCCTTTATTTTTCATTATTTCGCAGCTGCGCTGGAAGATCAGGCAATTAACTCAATTTCTAGCTCAAATCTGGCCATATTTTATTGATGAATCGCAATCTCCTGCGTGCAAAACAACTGAATGCTTGTGTCCGAAAGCAGCCCGAGCAATTCCGTTTGCAAGCCGTCCAGCGAACGATGTCGTTAATTTAAGATCTAATAAAAATGCCGGCCTACATCCATGCAGCCTTGTCGAATATCAAGGAAAACAGCATCTTCTGGATGATATGCTAAACAAACAACACCTATAATTACAATGTTTTCTGATTTTGCATTGGCTTTTAAGCGGGCGCCGCGAACGACGTCCACAAAGCCAGTTATTCGCCGTGCACCCGGGTGACAACCAGAATGTTGAGAGCCACCATACTACGCGTCGGGATTTCGATGGTTCAATTGTTTCGTCAGTCCGGGAATTCTCGGGCGCTCTGTCTGCTGGCAGTTGTTGCCTTGTCTCTCGCACTGGCGTCAGTTAATCCCCTACATGCGGCGGAGCTGAAACTGGATGGCATATCCGATCCAGTCATCGTTGATGCTCTCAGGCGCGGAAACAATCTCCCGGCGCTGCTGGCGGCAAGCTCAGACACGCGTCTGGCCACGGACAACGATCGCGCCGAACTTATCAGAAGCCAGACGCAGCGGCTGGCCGACATAATGAAGTCATTCGGCTATCTGGATGCCCGGATAGGCATTGAAAATGCCAATGATCCCGCCGAACCCGGGGCATTGCTGGTGCCGGAGCCCGGCCCGCTATATCGGCTGGCAATCATCGAACTCGCGGGAATCGGCAAAGACACACTGTCGGCTAAGACGAAGACCCAGCTTCAGGAATATCTGGACGGGCTGACGGGGTCTGTAGCCAGCGAGAAAACCATTTCCCGGATTGAAAGCGAAATATTATGGCGCGTGCGTCTGGCAGCAGACCCGACCGCGCATATTTCCAGCCGGACGGTTATCGTCGATCGCGAACTGACCACAGCACATCTGCAGATCTCGCTCGGCGTCAGCCAGCCGACACAATTTGGTCCCGTTTCATTTTTTGGAGCGAGCGCCATAAGCCGCAAGGCCCTGAGCAAATTTGAGCCGTTCTCGGAGGGCGACAGGTTCAGCAGGGAAAAGCTGACCGCCTTTGCACAGAGGCTTCAATCTCTGGGGCTATTCAGCCTTGTACAGGTGGAGCCTGCCGGGGAACTCGATCCGCTAGGACGCATACCCATAAATGTCACGCTCAACGAAAAGCCATTTGATGCGGCAAGATTGGCGCATGCAGCCCCTTACGGATCACTTGTCATGGGCTTGGTGCTGATTTTTATTGCATTGCGCCAGATGCTTATTGCCGGATTCGGCCCATTGGGCTTCGTGAGAAAAATGGATCTGGTATTATTGGTTCTGGTTGGCGGCTCTGCCGTGATCGCAGTCATCCGACTGGCCGGAATGCTTGAAGTAACGCTGATTTCGTGACGAAACCAATGCAGGTCAACTAGATTTGCGTTTAACACCTGACCGAGCAGACTCGGCATCCTCGGGCAGCGGGATCAGGCTCAGCGGCCCGGATTCGCCCGTTTCTATTCTTGCCACTTTGATAAAATCTTCGATAGGCTGACGTTGCTTCGAGGAAGAGCTCACTAGTTCGCTGATGCGCTTCTTAATTTCATTCATATCCTCCAAAGCCGCCGCCTTCAGCGCTGCAATCCTTGCAAACTCGTCCTCAGAACTGGCGCTTATAGAATTGGCTTCGTCAAAGGCATTTTTGGCGGCCGTCCAGCGTGCCATCAAAGCCTTGAAGTTCATCAATGCATTTTCTGCAGGTGCGGACAAAAATCACGTCCCCAAGTCATAAAAGAATCAATAGCTGCGTTGCAGGATCAGCATGAAAGGACAAAATGTCAAAATCAAGAATTCAAAAGCCAGGAGCGGCATTTGTTTAACATTCGCGTCCGATAAAATAAAATATCCATCCCACTAGAAAAGTTTCTCTTAAGCAGGTTCAGACAATTCGATACAGCATTGCACGAAGCTGCATGGTTCATGACTTTATCTGCAATATTTGCGTGACGACCTGCGCTTGACCTGCGTCATGGACACATTAATTGCGGCAGCATAACGGTTAAACGCAGGAAACTGCGGCTCCAACAAGTCCATACCGAACCGCGGCCCACCAAAGCAGGAGCGGCGCCCAGCTATTTATCGACCTCCGGACAGACGGACATGCAGCATAATCTTGCACAGAAGAACGCGCGTTTTCTGCGAAAATTTGCAGCTATCGGCAGCGATGACGTTGCCCTCGTCGGCGGAAAAAACTCGTCCTTGGGTGAGATGTATAAATTCGTGTCCGAGATCGGCGTGCGCGTCCCCAACGGCTTTGCCATAACGGCTGAGGCGTATCGCTATACGCTGGAAAGCGCGGGAGCATGGCCGCAACTCAGAAAGACGCTGGAAGGGCTGGATATCGGCAATGTCGAAGAGCTTGCAAGACGGGCCGAGCAGGCCCGCGAAATTGTGCGCAACGCGCCGCTGCCGGATAACCTTATCCATGAAATTCTAGGCGGCTACAGCGATCTGGTTGCAGAATATGGCCCCGGACTGTCTTTGGCCGTCAGATCCTCGGCCACCGCTGAAGATCTGCCCAACGCGAGTTTTGCAGGCCAGCACGAAAGCTACCTGAATATCGCAGGACCGGAAAATCTGCTGAATGCCGTTCAGAACTGTTTTGCCAGTCTGTTTACTGACCGGGCAATCCGCTACCGCGTCAACAATGGCTTTGATCACTTTAAGGTCTATAATTCTGTCGGCGTCATGAAAATGGTCCGCTCCGATCTCGGCGTGTCCGGCGTGACGTTCACGCTGGATACCGAGACAGGCTTCCGCGACGTCGTGTTTACGACCGCCGCATACGGACTCGGCGAGAATATCGTGCAAGGCACAGTCAATCCCGACGAATTCTTTGTATTCAAGCCAGCCTTCCGTGCCGGATACAGGACAATTCTGAAACGCAATCTGGGTTCGAAGCTAGTCAAAATGGTCTATGCAGGCGATGGCCCGCAAAAAACCCGGAATGTCAGCACCAGCTCTGCGGAACAGGAGCAATATTGCATAACAGATGCCGAGGTTCTCACGCTGGCGGCGCAGGCAATGACGATCGAGGAACATTACAGCGCCCGCGCCGGCACAGCCCGCCCGATGGATATAGAATGGGCGAAAGACGGCATCGACGGCCAGATTTACATCGTTCAGGCGCGACCGGAAACCGTCGCCTCCCAAAAGGCGATGAATGTACTTGAAGTTTACAGGCTCAAGGCAAAAGGAAACGTCAAAGCCACGGGCCGGGCGATAGGTACGAAAATCTCACAAGGCCCTGCCCGCGTCCTCTCAGGAATTTCTGACCTCGAATTGTTCAGACCCGGCGAAGTGCTTGTGGCTGAAGCAACGTCGCCGGACTGGGGCACTGTCATGAAATCTGCAGCGGCTATTGTCACCAACCACGGCGGCCGCACTTGTCACGCGGCTATTGTCGCGCGCGAGCTTGGAATTCCGGCCGTAGTCGGAACCGGAGACGCCACCCGCGTCATCAGAACCGGAGACATGGTCACTATAGATTGCGCAGCGGGCGAAACAGGCTTCATTTACGAAGGCGCATTGGGGTTCGATATTGAATCGACCGACCTTGCCAACATTGCACGCCCCGCGACCCACGTTATGATCAATATCGGCAATCCCGAAGCTGCTTTCTCATTGGCGGCCCTGCCCAACGACGGCGTCGGACTGGCGCGCATGGAATTCATCATCAGCGAATATATCAAAGTTCATCCGATGGCACTCGCGCATCCCGAGCGCGTATCTGAGGGTGATCGGGAGACAATCAGGAAGCTGACCGCAAATTATCCGAAACCATCCGATTTTTTTGTGCAGCGGCTTTCTGAAGGCGTCGGCACCATCGCAGCCGCCTTCTATCCGAAGCCGGTGATCGTTCGCATGTCGGACTTTAAGACCAACGAATATGCGGCCCTGATCGGCGGCGAGACTTTCGAGCCGCTGGAAGCTAATCCGATGATTGGCTTTCGCGGCGCATCCCGCTATTCGCATCCGGCTTACGCCGAGGGCTTTGCCCTCGAATGTGCGGCAATGCGCAGGGTAAGGGAGGAAATGGGCCTGTCCAATGTCCGGCTGATGATCCCGTTCTGCCGCCGCGTCGAAGAAGCCGAACAGGTCATTGCGCGCATGGCTGAACTGGGGCTCATACGCGGCCAGAACGGACTTGAAATCTACGTTATGTGCGAAATACCCAATAATGTTATCCTTATCGATGCTTTTGCCCGTCATTTCGACGGATTTTCGATAGGATCGAACGATCTGACTCAGTTGACCCTTGGCGTCGACCGCGACTCGGATATCGTCTCTTTTGACTACGATGAAAGAGACGCCGGCGTAAAGGAAATGATCCGTCTGGCCGTGCAAGGCGCCAAGCGCAATCACAGACACTGCGGGCTCTGCGGACAGGCCCCATCTGACTACCCCGATATGGCGGAATATCTTGTGCGTCTGGGCATTGACTCCATCAGCCTGAATGCAGATTCCGTTCTCACAACAACCATGAGAATCCTTGATCTTGAACAGGAACTCGGGCGCAAACCCCGTTCGAGCTGACGACAGCGACCCAATCTGACGGAGGCCTTTGGACAGGGGCGCATGCTCCGGTCTGACGCGGTGAGCTTCGAGCGGGCAGCGCGGCTTGCAGCAGGAAAACGGGCGGCCTCATGCAAAAAACGCTGCACCAGCAAAGGCGCAGCGTTTCAAAACTTGGTTGCGGGGGCAGGATTTGAACCTGCGGCCTTCAGGTTATGAGCCTGACGAGCTACCGGGCTGCTCCACCCCGCGTTAAAAACCACTCTTTGCAGTAGCTCTTCAGGCGTGGCCTGATGAGGTGAAGATAAAAAAGATGAAGTCTTTTTTATCTGAACGGGCTGCGCCACCCCGCGTTAAATTATATCGGACTTAAAGCCCGGGAGCGAGGACGGCGCCTGTGAGGAGACACGTCCGGCTGCTCCACCGTGTATGTTTATTGACATATTTTTGTTTCGCAGACCGGCCAGTTTTGAGGCGTGCTGCTTTAATTTGTGAATTGGGGCACTTATTGTGATTTGCAGGCCTGGCAGCGACCTACTCTCCCATGTCTTGAGACAGAGTACCATTGGCGCGGAAGCGTTTGACGGCCGAGTTCGGGATGGGATCG